>JACRKC010000113.1 GCA_016235555.1 Verrucomicrobiota bacterium | reverse complement strand
TCTCGCCTCGTTGCTCGGCGTTTGGGGACCGATCCACAAAACGAGGCGGGACGCCTCGTCCACGACTCGCTCACTCCGGCACGAGCTCGGGCACGACGGGGCGGCCGGTTTCGCGGCGGATGGATTCGAGATTCTGCCAGATGAGCGCGCCCATCGATTCGCACCGGAGGTAGTCGGAGCGCTGGAAATGCCCGGCGAGCGCGGCGCGGAGTTCATGCACTTTCTCGGGCGGCGAGACGGCGTCGCGCGCCATGTCGTGCAGGAGCAGGCCGAGGCGCTCGGAGGCGAGTTCGGCGCGTTGCTGGATGAGCGCGTGCTCCTCGCGCACGTATTGCTGCGCGGTCTCGGGGCGCAGGTGCTTGAGGCAATACTGCACGAGCGGGGTGTTCTCCTTGAAGAACTGCGGGAGGTAGAAGTTCTTCCGGCCGTTGTAGCTCTGCTGGTCGAAATCCATCGCGCGGATGCGCACCTGCCAGTCGTCGAAATCGGGCGTGAGCAGGACGACGAAATTGTAGCTGCGCATGTCGCCGAGCAGCCGGACGAAGCAGCGCTCGTTGAACTTCACGAGCTCCTTGGCGAGGCGGATCGGGCGCAGCTCGGAGTTGGTCAGCCAGCGGCTCACAAAGATGTCTCCGGGGATGCCGGCGATGTGTTCCTCGATGAGCGTGGTGCCGGAGGTGAGGTAGTTGAGGCGGTTGGGCGAGAGCAGGTGCTCGAGCTCGAGGCCGTAGACGCGCGAGGCGTCGGCCTTCTTCACGTAAAAGTAGTCCTGATTGTCGTTGTAGGCGTTGACGATCCGGATACGGAACGGCGTCGAGTTGCCGAAGGTGCAGAAATCGATGCGGTCGACGTAAAGGTGGGAAAACACCGACATGTCGCCGCCGGTGCGGAGGAGGGCGTAGATGCGCTTGAGGTCGTCGTTGAGCGAGCGCATCTCGTCGCCGTCGTAGATCACGGTGTCCCAGAGCGTGGGCTGGCCGCGGTCGTCGGTGAGCGGGATGGATTCGTGAAAGCGGCGGAGACGCTCGTAGCTGACGGGCAGGGCATGCTCGCGGCGGTAGCGGCGCAGGTAGCCGCGCAGGCCCTCGCCGATGGGGAAGCTGGGCTTCTTCTGCGTGCGGGGAAACTCGATCGCCGGCTGCGCGAGGGACTCCATGCGCGGAAACGTGGGGCGCGGGCCGGGCGGTGGCAATGCTGCGGGCGGTGCGCGGCGAAGTCGCGCGGGCAGGCGGTGAAAAACGGGGCGGGCGGCCGGGCGCCATGACGGGCTGGCCGTCCATCAGCATGCCGGTTGGGCGCAGCTCACTTTCTTGCAGTGCGGAGGGGCGCTTTTCCAAGCGTCCGAGCCCGGCGGTTGAAAACCGCCGCTCCTTCGCTCTCTCCGGACGGCAAGAAACTGAGCTGCGACCGTGCCGGCTCCGGCGGCGTAACGCGGCTTGCGCTCGGCGGAGGGCGTGACACAACAACGGGCGCGTTCCCCCGCCCATGCTCCAAGCCGCTCCCGCCGGTCAGGATTTCTTTTGGGACGATCTGCTCGAATACATCGACGAGCGGAAGGTCATTCCCATCGTCGGCGCCGAGCTGCTGACCGTGCCCGATGGCGCCGGCGGCGAGATCCCGCTCCAGCGCCTGCTCGCCCTCAAACTCGCCGAGCGGTTCCGCATTCCTGCCGACGATTGCACCGGCGACGATGCCTTGCACCAGGTCGTCTGCCGCTACCTCCAGCGCGGCGGACGGCGCGAGGAAGTCTATCCACGCCTGCGCAACCTCATGAAGGAGCTGGCTCCGCCCGTGCCGGAGCCGATTCGCCAGCTCGCGCGCATCCGGCACTTTGATCTTTTTGTCACGACGACCTTCGACTCGCTGCTCGCGCAGGCGCTCGACGAGGAGCGTCACGGCGGCGCGCCGCGCACGGCGTCGCTCGCCTACGCGCCCAATCACAACCAGGACCTCCCGCCCGACGCGCGCCGCAGCGCCGCGCCCACGGTGTTTCACCTGCTCGGCCGCCTCTCGGCTTCGCCCGACTACGTCATCACCGAGGAGGACACGCTGGAGTTTTTCACCTCGATGCAGACGGAGTCGAAGCGCCCCGCGGTGCTCTTCGATGAGCTGCGCTCCTCGCACCTGCTCCTCATTGGAAATACGTTCCCCGACTGGCTCACGCGCTTCTTCATCCGCATCGCGAAAAACGGCCGCCTCTCGCTCCAGCGCGAGGAACTCGAAATCGTCGCCGACCGCCGCACGCACCAGGACCCGGGCCTCGTGCTGTTCCTGAAGAACTTTTCCTACCGCACGCAAATCTTCGAGGAAGGCAACGCGGCCGATTTCGTGCGCGAACTCGCCGCGCGCTACGCCGAAAAACACCCCTCCCCCGTAGCGGCGAGCGCCAGCGAGTCGAAACCCGTCACGTCCAGCGCCTCCGCACCCACCACGGAGGAAATGAAACCCGGCGCCGTCTTCCTCAGCTACGCGAGCCAGGACGCCGGGCCGGTGAAAAAGATCCGCGACGCCCTCGAAACCGCCGGCATCGAGGTGTGGTTCGACCAGCGCCGGCTCGAAAGCGGTGATGATTTCGACCAGCAGATCAAAAAGAACATCCGCAGCTGCTCGCTGTTTTTGCCCGTCATTTCCGGCAACACCGAGGCCCGCCACGAAGGTTACTTCCGCCTCGAATGGGCGCTCGCCGTCGAACGCGCGAAACTCATCGCCGAGACGATCCCCTTCATCCTGCCGATCGCGATCGACCCCGTGCCGGATCAGGGCGCGCTCGTGCCCGAGCGTTTTCTGCAGGTGCAATGGACCCGCCTCCCCGGCGGGGAAGCCACGCCGGAATTCGTCGAGCGGATGGTGCGTCTCATCCGCGACTACCGGAAACGCGAGAGAGGATTGTTGTGAAAACCGACCTGAATTTCTTGCCGCGGATTGCGCGGATGAACGCGGATAAAGGCACCGATACGGCAGGATTGATATCCGCCATCTCCGCGTAATCCGCGGTAAAAACTCCGATGCTCGACTCCGCCCCCAGTTTCCCCGCCGGCATCGACCGCGACAATCCGTGGCCCGGCCTCGCGTCGTTTACGGAGGACTCGCGCGAGTTTTTCTTCGGTCGCGAGAAGGAAACCGACGAACTCTCGCGCCTCGTCCGCCGGCAGACGCTCACCGTGCTCTTCGGCCAGTCGGGCCTCGGCAAATCCTCGCTGCTCAACGCCGGCCTCTTCCCGCTTCTCCGCGAGACCGATCACCTGCCGCTCTACCTCCGCCTCGATCATTCCGACGTGGCACGGGTCTCCCGACCCGTGGCCTCGGCCGACACGGGTCAGGAGACCCGGGCCACGCCCGCCCTCGCCGACCAGGTCAAATCCGCTCTCACCGCCGCGTTCGCATCGGCGAAAGCCGATGCTCCAGAGTTTCGCCCTGGCGAAACTCTGTGGGAATATTTTCACCGCAAGGACGTCGACATCTGGTCCGCGAAAAACCGCCTGCTCACGCCCGTCCTCGCGTTCGACCAGTTCGAGGAGATTTTCACGCTCGGCCGCGCCGACGAGGCCGCGCGCGAACGCTCCCGCGTCTTCCTCGCCGAGCTCGCCTGTCTCGTCGAAAACCGCGCGCCCGCCGCCGTGCACGCGAAGCTCGACGCCGGCGAACTCGACCCCGCGCACTTCAATTTCGCGAAGCCCTCCTGCTCGGTCATCCTCAGCCTGCGCGAGGATTTTCTCCCTGACCTCGAAGGCCTGAAGCAGGCGATGCCCGCGCTGGTGCACAACCGCCTGCGCCTGAAAAAACTCAGCGGCACGCAGGCGCTCGAGATCGTGACGAAGCCCGCGCCGCACCTGCTCGCCGACGGTGTCGCGGAAAAGATCGTCGAGTTCGTGGCCGGCGCGCGCGGCGGCTCCGCGGAGCGACTCGCCGAGCTCGACGTCGAGCCGCCGCTCCTCTCCGTCATCTGTCGCGAGCTCAACGACCGTCGCCGCGCGCTCAGTCAGGGAAAAATCACCGCCGATCTCGTCTCCGGCAACCGCCGCGAAATCCTCACCGATTTCTACGAACGCAGCGTGGCCGATCTGCCGGAGGCGATGCGAACCTTCGTCGAGGATCACCTGCTCACGAAATCCGGCTTCCGCGACAACCTCGCGCTCGAGACCGCGCTCGAATTCCCCGGCGTCACGCGCCCGCTGATCGACACCCTCGTCGCCCGCCGCCTCCTGCGCCTCGAAGACCGCCTCGGCGTGCAACGCGTGGAGCTCACGCACGACGTGCTGGCCGAGGTCATCCGCGGCAGCCGCGATTCGCGGCAACAGCGACAGGTGTTGGAGCAAACGCGCGAGCGCGAACGTCGCAGCCGCCGCCGGCACCGCACGGTTATCGCAGGCATGGCTGCGGTGATTTTCGCTCTTTGCGTCGGCGGCCTCGTCGGTTTGCGCGCCCGGCGGATCGCAATGCAGGAATCGAGCCGCACTGATGCGACGTTCGCCAACCAGCTGCTCGTTCAGGGCAACCTCTCCGATGGAATCGCGTATCTCGTTCGCGCCGCTCGCAAAGATCCGCACAATCACCTGCTTGGCCCCCGCTTGATGTCGTTGCTCGCCATGCACAATTACGCGCTGTCGGAGGGGGAGCGGATGCGGCTGCCCTCGATCGCCATCAACCTTAACTTCTCAGACGACGGACGTCGGCTGGTTGCATTGACCGAAGATGGCACGTTGGCAGTGTGCGACCTCGCGACCACGACAACAGCTACGGTAAAGCTGGCATCGCCTCCTTCGAATCGCGTGCTGCCGACGATGTCGGGCGCGCTGATGGCCATTCTTTGCCAGGATGGCGCAGTGCGGATCGTGGATTCGGCTCGCGCACAACTGGTCCGCGAAATTCCGTTCGAGAAACGTGTGAGCGGCATGGGATTTTTCGGGGACCGACTTCTCGTGCGCCTGCAGGACAGATCTCTTAAGAGAATCGCCGTCGTGTCTGGTAAAACCGCCGAGTTGCCGACGTCGGAGGGAGGATTCTACAGCGCTGCCATTTCAAGCACCGGGCGCTGGGGAGTCAGGCGGCAAAGTTTGGCGAGAGAATTCGAATGTTGGGATCTATCGACGAACGAGCGCGTCGCGAAGTTCGGTTTCGAGGGAAATGCCGCCGTTCTCGGCCTGGTCGGAAGAGAGGATGCTCCGATCGTGGTCACGGTTGCGGATCTCGGCGCGGGCCGCATCGCAATCCGCCTCTGGTCATTCAAGGAGGGTCGCTTGCTCTCACCAGCCACCGAGATTCCCGGGGTGGCTTCGACCTCGATCAGGTTGGATGCCAGTCGCGACCAGCGCTACTTCACCGTGCTCACAAGTGGCGGGCTGAGACTCTTCGATGCGGCCGCGCATGCTCCCGTCGGCGCGTTGATCCCCGGTGTCACGCCCGGAGCCACGGTCAGCTTCACGCCTGACGGCCAGCGCTTCCTTGTTCACCTTTTGTCCGGCCAAATGCAGTTTTTCGATACGGCGACCGCGACCCCCGTGTTTTCCCCCATCGATCCCGGCGGCACGTTACGCCCGTTTGCCCAGCCGATCCAGTTCGATCAATCGAGCCGGTTGATGCTGACGAACAATTCCGAAGGCGCGGCGCGAATCTGGGATCTGACCAACGGGCAGTTGCTCGCCGAACTGCCTCGCGACGATCGCGGACGCACCCATGCCGCCCTCGCCGGCGATGGCAATCGAATCGCCACGTGTTCGGTCGACGGCCGCGTGGCACTCTGGAGCATTGCGCGCACCGCGATCACCCCGCAGGTGGTGCGTTTCATCAGCACGCCGGATGATCAGGCGCTGAACTTTGTTCCGGGCCGCCCGGCGCGGCTTCTGCACCTGGCGAGCGGGCGGGCTACGGTCCGGGATGTGGTGTCTGGACGTGAAGTCGGCAATTTCTCGCCACCTGAGCCCTACGTCCTGATGCAGCGCGCGCGGAGCTATCGGGAAGACATGAGAGTGATGATTGCGGCTGCCGCCGGCGACGATGCTCCTCAAAGGCGCTGGCAAGCTTGGTGGTTGGATCCCGCTGCCGGTGTCACCAAGCGGGTCGACCTGCAGGGTGCCCCGCCCGTTGCCCGCCCGGTTTTCTTCAGTCCGAAGAGAGACTTAGCGGCGGTGGCCTACCTCGGCGAAAGAACGACCGTCCGAGTTTGGAATCTCCAAACAGGGGAAATGGCGATGGCCCCCATCGAGTTCGAAGGATCGGTGTCGGCCAGTTCGTATGCACGGTTCTTGGTCTTCAATCCGGACGGGGGTCGCCTCGCAGCGGGCGATGCGCTGGGCGTGGTGCGCATATGGAACATCACCGACGGCAAACTCCTGCGCACGCTTCCAGCCCTGCGTGAAAGCATCATCCAAACGCTCGCGTTCGATCCGACCGGTGCGCGGCTCGCCGTCGCCAACAACTGGGGTGAAACCGAAGTCTGGAATTTGATCAGCGGAACCAAGGTCGGGGTGGTTCGAGCGCTTGGCGGCAGCGTGAACAGCCTGGAATTTTCTCCGGACGGCAGATGGGTGCTGACCGGGAGTGGTGATGGCACCGCGCAGGTTTGGGATGTGGCGTCAGGCGCGCCAATCGGTGAACGCATCCGGCATCGCACTCAACTCCGTAGCGCTCGGTTCTCCGCCGACGGCCGGCGGATACTGACCGCGTCCAACGATTTTACGGCGCGAGTGTGGGACGCCCGAACCGGCTTGCCGCTGAGCGAGCCCTACCAGCACGAGAATCGTGTCTTCAATGGTTTCTTCAGTCCCGACGGTCGCTACTTCTTCACGGAATCCAACTCCAGCCGCTTTGGCGGAAATCAGGCGAGTGGCTGGGTCTGGCCGACGCCGCCCGAGGCGGGCGATGCTCCGGTGCCGGACTGGTTGCTCGACCTCGCCACGCACTGCGCAGGCCGGGTGCTGACTGACACGGGGCATTTTGCAGCTTTCGGACCAAGCGTTCCGCAACTCGGCGAACTTCGGAGTGCGGTGGCGGCGCTGCCCGACGACGCGCCCTACGCCGAATGGGGCCGCTGGTTGCTCGCCGACCGCGCGACGCGCCCGATCGCGCCCGGTTTCACCATTACCCCGCCGAGGCCGAGAAACTCGCCGCTGCGATGACTTCGCCGTCTGCCGCACCCGCAGCGCCTCCGTAACCCTGGGCGGCTCACGAGCGTAATTCGGCGCCGACTACGCCGGCCATTCCATCGACGAGAAAATCCTCCGGGCAATCTCGCGGCGGCGGATCACGCTCACCAGCCCGCGGCGTTTGCCGGCGGCGGCCTTGGCGAAGTGGAAGACGACGTTGCAACGGACGGCAGTCGTCCAATCCAGTCCATCGGAGTCGTCGAGAAAGACTTCATGCGGCTTCGCCGCGCGGCCGACCGGTCGCACCGTCGTGCAGAGCAAGCCGTTGACCGATTCGAAATTGGTGTCGGCACAGAGCCGCGTGGGCGAAAGCACGACGAACATGTGTGGCTCGTCCGCTGACGGAAAGGGAAACTCCCAGAGTTCCCACTGTTTCACGAGGCGAGGCTGCGCGCCGCCGCCCGGGCGACGGCGTTGACCAGCGCCGCCTCGTCCGCCTCGACCCGGGCCATGCGGACGGCGAGATCACGGGAGGCCGCGGCACCGATTGCGTTCACGAGCGAAGCGTCGTCCGAAGTGGCCGATCGGGCAGACTTCGGTGCCAACGATCGCCGGCGGCCGGTGCGCGAGCGCCGCCCTGCCTTGGGAACGGTGAGCGTGAGCATAAAGGGACGATGCACCGCATGACACCGGCGGCAAGGGCGTTTTCAATCGCTTCGACGATGGCACCTTGGATCAAAGGGGGCCGCTGGCTCCTCGCCGACCGAGCGCCGCGCCCCATCGGCCCCGACCACGTCCGCGCCGACTCGGCGAGACAACTAACCTTCCAACTGCGCGAAGGACACCTTGAGTCCCGACAGCAATTTCGAACTCACCTTCTCGCTGCCGACGCCGCGTGCGTTGAGTTGGTAAGTGCCCTTCACGAGGGCGAACACCTCGATGAGCCGCGAGTCGGGGTCGATGATCCAGTATTCCGCGACACCGAACTGTTCGTAGAGCGCCTTTTTGTCCACGCGGTCACGGCGCCACGTGCCTTCGGAGATCACTTCAACAAGGAGGTCCGGCACGCCGCGGATGCAGGTGGTTTCGACAATCGATTCCTGAGCTCTGGAAATGAAGACCACATCAGGTTGCACCACTTTGTTCGCACTGAGCACCACGTCGATCGGGCTGACGAACGTCTGCCCAAGGCGCCGCGTTTTGGCATGGTTTTTGATGACCTCCCACGTGTTGGCGGTGACAGTTTGATGAACCGGTCGGGGCGCGGCGGACATGATGATCTCTCCATCCCACAACTCCGTGGGCTGATTGGTTTCCGGCAGCTCGGCCGCCATTGCTTCATAAGTCCAACGGCGCTTCGCCTTGGGCGGTTGCAGCGTGGCGGTTGACATGGACGCAAAGAAAGCCCGCCGCGGCGGTGAAATCAAACTCAATGGCGGTTTGGTGGAGAAGCGGTGCGCGCGTCACCCTCACTTCATCAACTTCACCAGCGTCGGCTGCATCGCGTCGGCCCAGAGCTGGTAGCCGGCGGCGTTGGGGTGCAGCTGGTCGGGCATGATCGCGAACGGGATTTTTCCATCCTGGCCGACGAACACGTGGTTGATGTCGAGGAAGAACACGCTCTTGCCGTCGTCGAGTCTGGCGAGCTGGGCGTTGATGTCCTTGATGACGGCCTGGCGCTTGGCGGCGTCGGCTTTGGCGGTCTCGGTGATGTTGCCTTGGTTGTCCTTGCGGGCGTCGCGGGGGAAGATGGCGAGCACGAGCACTTTCGCGGCGGGAGCCTTGGCGCGGATGAGTTCGACGATCTTTTTGTCGGCGGCGGCGATTTCGTCGGCGGTGTTTTGCGCGGAGTTGTTGGTGCCGAGCATGAGGACGACGACTTTCGGTTTCACGCCGTCGAGTTCGCCGTTTTCGATGCGCCAGATCACGTTCTCGGTCTTGTCGCCGCCGATGCCGAAGTTGGCGGGGCGATGCATCCCGTAGAAGTAATTCCAGACGTGCGGGGCGCGCACCCAGCCCTCGGTGATGGAGTCGCCGAGGAAGAGGAGGTCCATCGGCTGCCTGGCGCGGGCGAGGAAGGATTTGTGCATCCACTGGAATTTGCCGGAGGCGTCGTTCTTCTCGATCGCGGCGGAGGCGTCGACTTTGGCGGGCGCAGGTGCGGTCGTCTGGGCGCTGGCGAATGAAAGCGCGGCGAGCAGGGCGAGGACGGAGAGGAGTTTTTTCATGGGGAGCGGGAGTGGAACGCGCGGGCGGAGCGGAGTCGAGCGCAACGTCCCGCGCGACCAGTCGCGGCCGGCCGGCCCCGACAGTTTGTCATCCATTAGATGACAAACGATGGATCGCCACCCAGAGGTAAGTCGCGCGGTTTGTCATCTAATGGATGACAAACGCCGGGGGGCTCAGGTGGTCGCGGCGGGGGCGCGGCGCTGCGCCCAGAGGTTGTCGGCGGTGTAGAGCGCGAGGCCGGCCCAGATGAGCGCGAAGCTCGGGCCGCGGCCGGCGAGCGGCTCGTGATAGACCGCGAGGGCGATCACGAACTGCACGGAGGGCGCGATGTATTGGAGCAGGCCCATCGTGGAGAGCCGGATGCGGCGCGCGCCGAAGGCGAAGAGCAGCAATGGCACGGCGGTGATCACGCCGGAGCTGAGCACGAGCAGGTGTTGCGCGAAGTTCACACGGCCGAG
The DNA here is from genome assembly GCA_016235555.1 of Verrucomicrobiota bacterium. Taxonomy (GTDB): domain Bacteria; phylum Verrucomicrobiota; class Verrucomicrobiia; order Opitutales; family Opitutaceae; genus JACRKC01. The sequence goes on along the minus strand of JACRKC010000113.1, from coordinate 15,879 downwards.
CGCGCCGGCGCCGGTGTGGTGCTGCCAGAGGAGAAAGCCGATCGCGAGGGGTGCGAGCAGCAGCGTCTCGACGGTCAGCCCGGTGAGCGAGCCGAGCGGCGACTGCTTGCGCATGAGGCTGTAGGCGCCCCACGAGCCGGCCAGCACGAGCGCGATCCAAGGCGGGCGGCCAAGCTGGATCATCATCAGCGTCACGCCCGCGGCGGCGAGGCCGATGGCGAGCCATTGGAGGCGGCGCAGGTGTTCGTGCAGGACGAAGCGCCCGACGGCGACGTTGACGAGCGGCACGAGGAAATACCCGAGGCTCGTCTCGATGACGTGGCCGGTGTTGACGCCCCAGACGTAGACCAGCCAGTTGGTCGTGAGCAGGCTGGCGCTGAGGACATTCACGCCCACGCCGCGGACCGTGCCGAGCGCGGCGCGGGTTTCACCGAAACGGCCCTGGGCCGCGATGATCACGAGCACGAACACCAGTGACCACAGGTGCCGGTGCGCGATGAGTTCGACGGGATTGATGCCGGCGAGCTGTTTCCAATAGAGCGGCACCAGCCCCCACAGGAAGTAGCACAGCGCCGCGGCCAACGCGCCGGTGCGGGCATGGGCGTGATGCTCGTGGTGGGCGGGTGCAGCCGGATTGGTCACGCGCCGACGCTTGTCGCGCTGGCGCAGCCGTCAACTTTGCGCGCGTCGTGTCGCTGACAGGCGCTCACTTCTTCGCCGCACCGGTGTAGGGGAATTTTTCGCGAAACTCCCGCTCGGCCTGCGTGCGGGCGGCTTCGGCGGCGGTGCCCTGGGCGGCCAGCTCCGCGGCGCGGCGGTCGATCCAGCGCTGGCGCAGGCTGTCCTCGGTCTGGCCGGAGATGCTCGGGTTTTCCTTCGGCTGGGCCGGTTTTTTCGAAAACATCGAGCAGCCGCTGGCGCCGAGGGCGGCCACGGCAAAGAGCAGGGTGAACGTGCGGGTGGTGGTTGGTGTCATCATGCGGTCACAAAAGGGTGAAACGTGTCGTCCGCGCCGGGAGACCGCCAGCGAATCTTTTGGGTTTCATGAATTGTGCGCCGGCGGCGCGGCCGGGTGGCGCGGCGACTTCGTCGCTTTTTGGTTTCGCGCCGCGCGAAAAAAACACTTTGCTCGCGCGTATGAGTGACGAGCAATCGCCGCCCCCGCCGTCGTTGCGGCTCAAGCCCCGCTTGAAGCCACCCGAGGGCGAAGCCGCGCCCGCCGCCGCCACTCCCGCCGATCCGCCGCCCGCGCCCGCCCCGACCGTGCCGCCCGCACCACCTGCGCCGATCGCTGCCGGTGACGCAGCAGCCGAACCGGGCAAGATCCGCTTGAAACCGAAACTGGCGCCGCCAGCCGCTCCGACGGCGGAGACGCCGGCGGCCGCCCCCGCGGTGGAGGCCGCCCCTGCGCCAGCCGCCCCCGTGCCGGCTCCGGCCGGGGCTGCGACCAGTGAAACCGCCGAAGCGGGAAAAGTCCGTCTCAAGCCCAAGCTCGTCCCGGCCGGGGGGGCTGCCGCAGCGACTGCGACCGCCGCCACTCCGGCGCCCGCCGCCCCCGAACCGCCTCCCGCTGCGGCCGAGGCGAACACGCCACCCGCGCCGCCGGCCGCACCTATTCCGCCGCCCTCGCCACCGGCCCAGGCACCCGCTGCGACCGCCGCCCCGAAAATTCAACTGAAACCGAAGATCGCCGCCGCGACGGCGCCCGGGACCACCGCCGCTCCCCCCTCCCCACCGTCACCGCCATCACCGGCTGAGCCGGCGCCGGCGGCGCCCTCGGGTGAAGCGGGCAAATTCAAGCTCAAGCCCAAGCCCCCCGGCGGTCCGCCTCCGGCTGGTTCGCCGCCGCCTCCGCCGCCTCCGGGTGCGAAGCCGCCCGCTCCGCCGCCACCGCCGGCCGCCGCCGCAGCGCCAGCCGAAGGAGCCGCTGGCGGCCCGCCGCCTTTCCCGGTGGTCGCTCCGCCCAAGACCGGCAAGACGATGCCGCCGATCCCCCACATCGCGGTCGCGGGCGATGTCGAGGAGGTCCTGCCGCCGCCACCGCCAGTCAAGGCCAGCAAGAACAAACTCTATCTCATCGCGGGTGGTGCGGCCGCGGTGCTGTTGCTCGCCGGAGGTGCCGCCTATTATTTCCTCGCGGGCGGCTCACCGCCCCCGCCGCCCCCCGCGCCGAAACAAAAGGCGCCCCCGACGAAGGCTCCGGCCGCCCCGCCCGCCGGCGGAAACAAGACGGCTCCAACCACTCCTTCGCCCAAAGCCCCCACCGCCGACGACATCGCCCACGTCCCCGCCAACGCCGTCAAAAAAGCGCAGGACACCGTCAAGACCAAGCGCGCCGCCGATCAACCGGGGGCCGAGGTCATCGCCGCCGGCGGCGATCCCGCGGCCAACAAGCCCGCCACCGAGAAATCCGCCCCGGCCGCCACCAATGTGGCCACCTCGCTGGCACCCGGCGTCACGGCGCCCACGCAGGAAATCCAGGCGGCGGCGGAGGCGAGCCCCGCGTTTCGCGCCTTCGTCGCCAACGCGAGAATCACCGGACTCTTCCAAGGCGCGTCGCCGCGCGTGATGCTCAACAGCCGCCTCACGCGGGTCGGCGACATCGTCGACTCGGCCCTCGGCGTGCAGTTCGAGGGCTACGACGCCGAAAAGAAGCAGCTGCTCTTCAAAGACAAAACCGGCGCCGTCGTCACCCGTCGCTATCCCTGAGTCCGCGGAAACGCGTGCCCCGCCCCGGGGCGCGTCGCGCCGCGGGCGAGAGCGGATGGGCGGCATGAGCGCAGGCTGACTTTGCCCCGGAATCATCTCCATGCCCGGTGCCACCGCGCCATCCGTCCGCCTCGCGATCCGTCCCGCCAACGCCGACCGGTGGCCGGACGTGGAGGCACTCTTCGGCCGCAACGGCGCGTGCGCCGGCTGCTGGTGCCAGTGGTGGCGCCTCCGTGGCGCGGCCTGGCGCGGGGGCAAGGGCGCCAAAAACCAAGCCGCGTTCCGCCGCCAGATCCGGGCACGCGGCCCCGCCCCGGGTCTGCTCGCCTACGCCGGCCGCGAGCCCGTCGGCTGGCTCGCGCTCGCGCCACGCGGCGACTACCTCCGCCTGGCCCATTCCCGCGTCCTCGCGCCGGTGGATGAGACTCCCGTCTGGTCGCTCACGTGCTTTTTCGTGCGGGCCGACTGGCGCGGCCGGGGTGTCGCGCGGGCGCTGGTGGCGGCCGCCGGTTCGTTCGCCCGGAAACACGGCGCCCGGCTGCTCGAAGCCTATCCGGTCGATACCGGCGGCGCCCGCCGGCCCGGCGTGTGGCTTTACACCGGCACCGCCGCGCTCTTCGCCTCCGCCGGCTTCAGCGAAGTCGCCCGCCGCAGCCCCACGCGTCCGATCATGCGCCTCACGTTGTCGGGTTCGGTCTCGTGCATGTGAGCGTCGAGCGTTTGGCGTTGGGGGTTGAGCGTTCGCCCGTCCCGCTTCCGCCCGATGATTTCCGCGACGACGCAGGCCCGGCGCGAGGCGTATTTCCGCCTCGAACGGCAACTCGCCGACGAGCGCACGCACCTCATGGCTGAAGGCACGCCCTTCCTGCTGCCGGCGGTGATCGATGCGACGCCGGAACGGGGCGCGCTGGTGCCGAAGTCGTTTCTCGCCGTGCAGTGGACGCGAATCCGCTCCCCCGATTCGCTGGATGCGTTCGGCGAACGCGCGAAGAAATTGATGCGTGGATCGGATGTGGCACGGGTCTCCCGACCCGTGCGTGCCAAGCCCATGGGGCAGTCGGGCCGGTCTCCGACCGGCCCCGGCGAATCAGGAAGTTTTTTCACCACGGATCACCCGGACTCGCCGGCCAGAGGCGGGTGAAGGCACGGATCGATCCACGCCGCGTGGGTTTGATCCGTGGTGGATGCTCGGGGCTCCAAGAGCCGGTCGAAGACCGGCCCTCCTACTTCGCCAGCGCCGCGTCGCGGATCGCCTTCACCACCGCGGGGTCCGTCGCCACGCCCAGCACACCATTCACGACAAATTGGATGCCGATGCACAGGATGAGAAAACCCATGACCTTCGACATCGCGTTCATCCCGTTGGCTCCGATCACGCGCACCACGCGATCCGACAGGCTCAACGTCGTAAACGTGATGCCCGCGACCACGAGGATGCCCATCGTGATCGCCACGTAGTCGAGCCAGTGGGTCGCCAGCGACGTGAAGCCGATCGTCACCGCGATCGAGCCCGGCCCGCTCAGGATCGGCATCGCGAGCGGCGAGAACGACACATCGCGCTTCGCCCGCGCCTCCTTCCGCGCCTGATCGTCATCGCCGACTTCCCGGCCCGGCCCGAGCAACATCGCCGAACCGATGCCCGCCACCAGCAATCCGCCCGCGATGCGCAAGCCGGGGATGGAGATGCCGAAAAATTTCATGATGAACGTCCCGCCGATCAGGAAACTCACGAGAATCGCGACCATGTAGATGCACGCCAGGCGGAGCTGCTCCATGCGCCGCTCGTGGGTGTCGCCCTCGGTGATCGCGAGAAACGTCGGCGCCGACGCGAGCGGGTTGATGAGCGGCAGCAGCGCGATGACCGTGCCGAGGATGAGTTCCCAGAAATGACTGACGTTGGACATGGGTGCAGTTGTGGCCCCCGCGCGTGCGTCACGCAACGCTCACCCCGGACCAAATCGACTCTCAGGCTCGATCCAGTTTGTAACGTAATACGTTACAAACCGACTTGTCGCCGCCGGGGCGCAGCGGAAGGCGGGTCGCCTTTTTGGTTTTCACCGCCCGGAAACCCCGCTTCGCTCCGCGCCAACCTCAACCTGCGGATGTCCAGCTCCGCTCCCCCAAACACGCGAACATGAAGAACAAGGTGCTCCTCCTCCTGTGCGCACTGGCGATCGCCAGCGCCGCTCCCGCCCAAACCGCGCAGCCGCCGCTGCTCCTCCAGTCGCCCACGCTCAGCAAGACCGCCATCGTCTTCGCCTACGCGGGCAGCCTGTGGACCGTCCCGCGCGACGGCGGCGAGGCCCGCCGTCTCGTCGTCGGCGATCCCGGCACCGCGTCCGGCCCGATCTTCTCGCCCGATGGATCGCTCGTGGCGTTCACCGGCAATTTCGACGCCAACGAAGATGTCTACGTCGTTCCCGCCGCCGGCGGCGAACCGCGCCGCCTCACCACGCATCCGGGCACGGATGTGGCGCTCGCGTGGACGCCCGACGGCAAGCGGCTCCTCTTCCGCACCTCGCGCGAAGCCTACTCGCGGTTCGAAAAACTCTACACCGTGTCCGTCGACGGTGGCTTTCCCGAGGAGCTCCCACTCCCGATGGGCGTGCAGGGCGCCTACTCGACCGACATGAAGCAACTCGCCTACGTCCCGACGTGGAACCGCCGCGGCGGCGCCGGCGACGCCTACATCGCGATCAAAAACTACCGCGGCGGTAAAACCTCGCCCATCTGGATCGCGCAGCTCTCCGACTCGAGCGTCACCCCGATCCCGCGTGACAACTCCAACGACTTCAATCCGCTCTGGCTCGGCGACAAGGTCTACTTCCTCTCCGATCGCGCCGGCACCACCACGCTCTTCAGCTACGACGTGAAGTCCCGCGCCGTCACGCAGCACATCAAGAACGACGGCTTCGATCTCAAGGCCGCCAGCGCCGGCCCCGGCGCGATCGTTTACGAGCAGTTCGGCTCCCTCCACCTCTTTGACCTTGCGTCCGGCCGGACCCGCGCGGTGCCGGTTACCCTCAACACCGACCTCCCGCAGACGCGCCCGCATTTCGAAAAAGTCCCCGCGCGCCAGCTCACGCAGGCCGCGATCTCGCCCACCGGCGTGCGCGCCGTGTTCGAGACGCACGGCGAAATCATCACCGTGCCCGCCGAGAAGGGCGACATCCGCAACCTCACCCGCACCCCCGCCATCGCGGATCGCGATCCGGCGTGGTCGCCCGACGGCAAGACCATCGCGTATTTCTCCGATGAATCCGGCAACTACGCGCTCCACCTCCGCGAGCAGAATGGGCAGGGCTCCGTGCGCAAAATCGACCTCGGGCCCGACGCGTCGTATTTCTACAACCTCGCGTGGTCGCCCGACAGCAAGCAGATCGCCTACAGCGACAAACGCGGCGCGTTCTGGCTCCTCGATCTCGCCACGGGCACGCCGGTGAAGTTCGACTCCGATATCCAGGGCCGCGGCCCCACGGTCGCGTGGTCGCCGGACAGCAAGTGGCTCACCTACACGAAGCCGCTCCCGAACAACCACCGCGCCGTCTTCGTCTACTCGCTCGCCGACGCGAAGGTCACGCAGCTCACCGACGGCATGAGCGACGCCCGCTCGCCCGATTGGGACAAGAGCGGCAAATACCTCTTCTTCACGGCCAGCACCGACCTCGGCCTCAGCTCCGTGGGCTTCAACATGAGCTCCAACCAGCACCCGGTCACGCGCGCCATCTACCTCGCGGTGCTCAAGAAAGATCTGCCCTCGCCCCTCGCGCCCGAGAGCGACGAGGAAAAGGACGAGGCCAAGGACAAGGATGCGAAGGACAAGAAGCCGGACTCGGACCCGAAGATCGCTGACGCCGAGAAGCCGGCCGATGCCGCCGAAAAGACCGACGCCAAGCCCGACGCGAAACCCGCCGACACCGCGAAGGACAAGGAGAAGAAAGCCGTGAAGGTCGTCATCGATTTCGACGGCCTGAGCCAGCGCATCCTCGCCCTCCCGCCGCCCGAGCGGAACTACACGCAGCTCAAAGCCGGCAAGGAAGGCATCCTCTACCTGCTCGAGGGCCCGCAGGTCGCCGATGGCCGCGGCACCGACGGCAACAAGTTCACGCTCCAGCGCTTCGACCTCAAGACGCGCAAGACCGAGAAGCTCCTCGATGGCGTCGAGGAATTCCACCTCGCCGCAAAGGGCGAAAAGATGCTCTGGAAAGCCGGCACGGGCTGGTTCATCGGCGGCGCCGACAAGGCGCCCGCCGCCGGCTCCGGCGCGCTCAAGCTCGATTCGCTCGAGGTCTGGGTCGAGCCACGCGCCGAGTGGAAGCAGATGTATCGCGAGGTCTGGCGCATCGAGCGCGATTTCTTCTACGACACCGGCTACCACGGCATCGATCTCGCGCAGGCGGAGAAAATCTACGCGCCGTTCCTCGCCGGCATCGGCAGCCGCTCCGACCTGAACTACCTCTTCGCCGAGATGCTCGGCCAGTTGAGCGTGCAGCACATGTATGTCGCCGGCGGCGCGAAGCCCGAGCTGAAGGAAATCAAGGTCGGTCTCCTCGGTGCCGACTACAAGCTCGCCGAAGGCCGCTACCAGTTCGCGCGCGTGTTCGACGGCGAGAACTGGAATCCGTCCGCCAAGGCCCCGCTCACCCAGCCGGGCGTCAACGTGAAGTCCGGCGAATTCCTCCTCGCCGTCAACGGCCGCGACCTCCGCGCGAGCGAGGAAATCTTCGCGTTCTTCGCCGGCACGGTGGCGAAACAAACTGTATTGCGTGTCGGCCCTAATGCGGACGGCACCGGCGCGCGCGACGTGACGGTCGTCCCGGTCGCCTCCGAGTCCTCCCTGCGCAACCTCGCCTGGATCGAGGGCAACCGCCGCAAGGTCGACGAGCTCACCGGCGGCAAAGTCGCCTACGTCTATGTGCCCGACACCGCGATGCCCGGCTACACGAGCTTCAACCGCTACTTCTTCGCGCAAGTCGGCAAGCAGGGCGCCGTGATCGACGAGCGCTTCAACGGCGGCGGCCAGCTCGCCGACTACATCGTCGATTACCTCAACCGTCCGCTGCGCACGCGCATCGTCACGCGCGAGGGCGCGATCAACGACTCGCCCGGCGCCGCGATCTTCGGGCCGAAGGCGATGCTGATTAACGAATTTGCCGGCTCCGGCGGCGACGCGCTGCCGTGGTATTTCCGCAAGGCGAAGACCGGCACGCTCGTCGGCACGCGCACGTGGGGCGGCCTCGTCGGCATCGGCGGTTACCCGACGCTCATCGATGGTGGCACCGTGACCGCGCCGCGCATGGCGCTCTACGATCTCAACGGCAAGTGGGAGGTCGAAAACGTCGGCATCGCGCCCGACGTCGAAATCCAGCACGACCCGAAACTCGTCCGCCAGGGCCGCGACCCGCAGCTCGAAAAAGCCGTGGAGATCGTGCTGGCGGAGTTGAAGAAGAACCCGCCGAAGGACTACGCGATCCCGCCCTATCCGAAATATCCGCCGCGCTGGCCGGCCAGGTAGGTCCGGACTTTGCCCCGGTCCTCCCACCGGCGGAGCGGCAAAACGGTGGCCCGGCCGCTGGCAGATTTCCCGCCACGGCTGCGGCCCAGATTCCCGGGGTGATTGGCACCAGGCAGTTTCGAGATTTCCGCAGGCGTTTGTGTAGGTCGGGGTTTATCCCCGACACGTCGGGCGTAAAGCCCGACCTACGCGCCGATCACGGCTACACTTCAACTCAGCAGCACCCGTGGGCCGCAGGGCCGGCCACCGGCGGCCCGACCAAATCCAAACGCGTCTCGCAATTGGTATTACGCCCTGCCGGACCCCGGTCCGGGAAAACTGCGCGAAGCGCGCATCCCGGCGATCGCCCGGCCGCGGCCGGCTCCGGCGATGGAGCGCTCGATCATTCCCCTGACGCCCCGCCGCCACCCCGCGCGGTGCGATAGCGGCGGAAGGCGGCTTCGAGTTCGGGCAGGTGCAGGGGCTTCGTGAGAAAATCGTTGGCGCCCGCCGCGAGCACCCGGGCGCGTTGCTCCTGCCGCACATCGGCGGTGAGCGCGATGATCCAGAGGCCCTGGGCACGCAGGCCGCACTCCCCCGCCCGGATGCGTTGCAACGCGGTCGAACCGTCGAGTTCGGGCATGTGCAGGTCGAGCAGCACCACGTCGAAGGCGGCCTCCGGCTGGCGCAACTCGTCCAGCGTGCGCTGGCCATTCTCGGCGATGGTCCACCGGCAGCCGAGGTTCGTGAGGATGCGCTGCATCAGCCGCTGATTGACGGTGTTGTCCTCGGCCACGAGCACGTTGAACCCGAAGTGCACCGGAGGCGGCGCCGCGAGCGGTGCGGCGGGGCGCACTCCCGTGAGCCACGACAGGAGGGCCGAATGGTGCACCGGCTTGTTGAGCAGCAGGTGAAAATGCACCCGCAACCCCGTGCGCACCTCGGTCGACAGCGTGAGCGGCACCACCGCCGTGGCCTTGCGCGGCGGGAGCCCGGTGGTCCCGGCCGGCTGGCCGGCCAGTTCGCGGGCGGCGGTGGCATCCAGATCGACGAGCGCGACTTCCCAGGCGCCCTCCGTGAGGGCCGCGGGTTCGTCGGCCTCGATGATCTGGGCCTGCCACCGGCCGATGACGCGCGTGAGTTCCCGGCGCAGCGCCCCGGGCCGGCTCGCGATCGCCACGCGGAGCCCGCTCAACTCCGGCGGCGGAATCGCCGGCGCGGCCACGGGCACCCGGATCGTGAAGGTGAAAACCGATCCCCGGCCGGGTTCGCTCGCAAAGCCGATGTCGCCGTGCAGCAGCGTGACGAGGTTCCGGCAGATCGCGAGCCCGAGGCCCGCGCCGCCGTATTTGCGCGTGCTCGTCGAGTCGAGCTGGTTGAACGGCCGGAACAGTTGCGCGTGCTGATCGGCGGGGATGCCGATGCCCGTGTCGCGCACCGTGAACGCCAGCGTGGCCTCGGTCGCGGACGCGCCCTCGCGCGACGGCACCACGCGCACCGCCACCTCGACCTCGCCGGCCGCCGTGAATTTCACGGCGTTGTTCACCAGATTGGAGAGGATCTGCCGGAGCCGGCCGCCATCCACGATGATCGTCGCCGGCACGTCCTCGGCGATGTCGTGCAGCAGCTCGAGTTTCTTTTCGCCGGCGCTCGCGGCGAACAGGTCGAGCACATCCTCGACCGCTTCGCGCGGATCGCACGGCAACGCCTCGAGCTTCAGTTTGCCGGACTCGATGCGCGCGTAGTCGAGGATGTCGCCCGTGAGCTGGATCAGCGCCCCGGTGCTCGCGTGGATCGTCTCGACGAAATCGCGCTGCTCGGTGGAGAGCGGGGTGTCGAGCAGGAGGTTGGTGAAGCCCACGATGCCGTTGAGCGGCGTGCGGATCTCATGGCTCATCGTCGCGAGGAACTGCCCCTTGGCCCGGTCGCCCGCCTGCGCGAGATCGCGTGCCTCGCGCAGCTCGGCTTCGCGGCGCTTGGCGTCCGTCACGTCGTCGAACACCGCGATGAAACACGCCAGCGAGCCGTCGCGCTTTTTCACCGGCGTGACGATCCCGCGCACGGGATAGGTTTCGCCGGACTTGCGACGGTTGCACCACTCGCCCTCCCACGGACGGCCGGAGCGCACCGTGGCGCCGAGGTCGGACAGCACGGCGTCGTCGGTCCCGGCCACGCGGAAATCGCGCCAGTCGCGCCCGATCAGCTCGCGCCGCGAGTAACCGATCTGCTGGGAGAGGCCGTTGTTGGCGTATTCGATCCGGCTCTCGAGATCGATGATCATGAGGGCCGAGTGGCTCTGCTCCATCGCGGCGGAGAGGTTGCGGATGGCCTCGCGCTGCTCGAGCTGGCGGCGCACGACGAGGAGGGCGACGAGCGGCAGTCCGAGGATCATGCTGAACAGATAGGCGCGCACGATGGCCGCGCTCCACGCCTCGCGGCGCCAGGGGGCGACGTCGGTCTCCACGGCGACAAATTCGCGGACGGCCGCGCCCGGCTTGGCCGACGGGCGCTCCGCCACCTGCGCATAGCCGAGCATCCAGAGGTGGTCGCCATCCGCCGCGGGGCCGTCGATCGCCGGCAGGCCGTGGCCGAGGATTTCGCGGACGCCGGTCAGTTGCGCGGCCTCGGGATACGGATCGCCCGGCTGGATCGCGTTGGCGGCGCCGGGCTGCACGGAGCTCGCCAGATAATTCACCGCCCCGGTCTCCGGCGTGGAGCGCAACAACGCGATGCCCCGCATGCGCGGCGCGGCGGTAAGCAACCGGGCGAGCTGTTGTTTCACCACGCCGTAGGCCGGCGGCACCTCCGCGTCGCCGCCGGCGCCCAGCAGCCTCGTCTGCGCCGGATCGAACGTCGCCGCGCAGCGGGCCGCCTCCTCCATCACCGCCGTGACCATGCGGGCCTGCACGCCGCGATAACCGAACCAGCCGGCGATCGCGCTGATGACCACCACCACGCCACACGCCCAGACGAACAGCGGTTTGGTCAATCGGCGGAGATGCATCGCGGGGGGAGGTGGCGGGACTCAACGCACCCGCGAAAGCCTGCGCAAGCCGAAGCGCGTCATTCCCCGCGTGGCGCACGGTGACTTTCGTCGCGGCGGCGCAAAAAAACGCCGCGGGCGAACCCCGCGGCGTTTTTTGAAGGGATCGAAATCCGGTTCAGGAAACGTGACCCGAGACGAGCTTGGTCATCTCGAACATCGACACGGACTTCTTGCCACCGAAGACGGCCTTCAGCTTGTCGTCGGCGTTGATGTTGGTCTTCACCTTCGAGTCCTGGAGCTTGTTCTTCTTGATGTAGGCCCAGAGCTTCTTGGTGAGCTCCGTGCGAGGCATCGGGGTCGAGCCGACGACGGCAGCGAGGACTGCGTCGGGCGTGACGGGTTTCATGAACGCGGCATTGGGTTTACGTTTAGCCATAGGATTGTTTTTTGTGGGTTGAGAGGTGCTTTCCCGCGAAAGCACCGCCCTTTTAGAGGGAAAAACGGGCCGTTGCATAGGTAAATCTTCAGTTTTTTAGAGGGAGAACCGCCGGTTTTCCCTCGTAAAATCGCACGCGGACCCGCTCAGCCGCGCTCGTCGACCTGCACAAATTGCCGGTAAAGCACCGCGTAGGGTCCGCCCCGCGCGAGCAATTCCGCGTGCGTGCCGCGCTCGATCACGCGGCCCTGGTCGAGCACGAGCACGAGGTCGGCGTGCCGGATCGTGGAGAGACGGTGCGCGACCACGAAGCTCGTGCGCCCGCGCAGCAGCGTGGCGAGCGCCAGCTGCAAGCGCGCCTCGGTCAGCGCGTCGATCGAGCTCGTCGCCTCATCGAGGATCATGAGGCGCGGATCGGCGAGCAGCGCGCGGGTGAAGCACACGAGCTGGCGCTGGCCGACGCTGAGCCCGGCGCCGCGCTCGCCCACCTCGGTGAGCAGGCCGCGGGGCAGCGCCTCGAAGAGATCGAGGCAGTCGAGCTGCGCGGCCGCGGCCCGCACGTCGGCGTCGGTCGCCTCCGGCCGCGCGAAGCGGATGTTTTCGAGCACGGTGCCGCTGAAGAGAAAATTCTGCTGCTGCACCATGCCCATCTGCCGGTGGAGGGAGTGGCTCGTGATCGTGCGGATGTCGCGACCGTCGAGCAGGAGCTCACCACTCGTGGGCAGGTAGAATTTCGCGACGAGATTGATGATCGAGCTCTTGCCGCTGCCGGTGTGGCCGACGAGCGCGATGGTCTGGCCGGGCCCGGCGGTGAAGCTCACCTCGTGCAGCACCGGGCGCGCGGGATCGTAGCCGAAGGTGATGGCGCGGAATTCGACGCGGAGGCCGTATAGGTCGGGGTTTATCCCCGACATGTCGGGCGTAAAGCCCGACCTACGTTGCCGCGGATCCGACAGCTCGGTCGCGCCGGGATCATCCACCCAGTCCGGTTTCGTGTCGATCAAGCGGAAAACCCGTTCCGCGCCGGCCATCGCGACGAGGGCCTGGTTGTATTGGTTGCCGATGATCGCGATGGGCGCGAAGAACTGGTTCGCGAGCAGGAAGAACGTGATCAGATCGCCGACCTGCATCTGGTGGTGAAACACGCGCCAGCCGCCGAACATCAGCAGGATCGCGACGAAGAACTGGCTGTTGAGCTCGAGCAGCGGCGTGAGGATCGCCGAGGTGCGCGCGAGCGCGACGCTGTAGCGCGAGTGGTCGGCGAGCAGGTTGCGGAAGAGGCCGGCGTTGGTCTGCTGGCGCACGAAACCCTGCGTGACACGGATGCCGTTGACGGACTCGGCGAGCGTGGCCGTCACGCGGCTGAAGCTGTCGGTGGCGGCGCGCGTGTAGTGGCTGAGTCGCACGCGGAAGTGGCGGTTGATCACCCACAGCACCGGCGCGAGCGCGAGCACGACGAGGAACAGCGCCCGGTCGCACCACGCCATCACCGCCGCGGAGAAAATCATCTGGCCGGTCTGGATCGCGCTCACAAAGAGCACGTCCTGGATGCCGACGCGCAGCGCCTCCACGTCGCTCGTGGCGCGGCTGATGATCCGCCCGAGCTTCACGCGATGGAAGAAACTCATCGGCTGGCGCTGCGTCTTCGCGAAAAGGTCGGCCCGCAGGCCGTTGACGACCGTCTCGCCGATCTCGAGCGCGTAGCGCTGGCGGAAGTGGAACAGGCCGTCGGTGGTGAGCGCGAGGAGCGCGTAGGCGGCGACGCCGAGGAGCACGGCGGAAAAATCGCCGCGCGCGATCGGGCCCTTGATGATGAGCGTGGCGATCCAGACGAGCGCGGGCAGCTGCGCGGCGCGCACGACGGTCATGAGGCTGAGCGCGGTGAGTTTCTTTTTTACCGGCGCGGCGTAGGTGAAGAGGCGCCGGATGAGCGACCACTCGAGCGGCTGCTGGATTTCCTCCTCGTCGTCCTCGTCGCGCACGCGGCGGACGAGGCCGAGATCGCGGATCTGGCCGGGGGGCGTGGTGCTCATGCGGCGCCCTCCCTCCACCCCTTGGCTATCTTTCTCTTTCCTCTTTCTCTTAATCTTTCTCGTCCCGCAGACGTGTTCGGACCGCCCTCAATCCAGAGAAAGGCGAAAGAGAAAGACGAAAGAGAAAGATCGCGCTCTGCGCTCATGCGCCGCCCTCCTTGAGTTTCAGCTGCGCGAGCTCGCGGCTGTCGACGAGCTGGAGGTTCGCGACGCGCAGATACGGGCCGGACTCGCGCATGAGTTGCTCGTGCGTGCCGCGCTGCACGATGCGGCCGTCCTCCATCACGATGATGAAGTCCGCGCGGCGCAGCGTGCTCAGGCGGTGCGCGACGATGAACGTCGTGCGTCCGGCGATCGCGCGGTCGAGGGCCTCGAATATCTCGTGCTCCGTCTCGCTGTCGATCGCGGCGGTGGGATCGTCGAGGAGGAGGATCGCCGGCTCGAGCAACACGGCGCGGGCGATGGCGAGGCGCGAGCGCTGGCCGCCGGAGAGGGTGTTGCCGCTTTCGCCAAGCAGCGTGTCGTAGCCTTGCGGCAGCGCCGTGATGAACTCGTGCGCCGCGGCGATGCGCGCGGCCTTCTCAATCTGGTCGCGCGTGGCCCCGGGGTGGCCGAAGGCGATGTTGGCGGCGATCGTGTTGGAAAAGAGAAAACTTTCCTGGAAAACGAGGCCGATGTTGCGGCGCAGATCGTCCAGATGGAGCGAGCGGGCGTCGAGGTCATCGATCAGCACGCGGCCGGCGGTCGGATCGAAGAAGCGCGGGATCAGACTCATCAGGACGCTCTTGCCCGCGCCGGTCGCGCCGAGGATCGCGACGCACTGGCCGGGCGTCACGTCGAGGGCGATGTCCCGCACGACGGCCTCGGCGCCGTCGTAGGTGAACGAAACGTTTTCGAAACGCACCGCGCCGGTGAGCCGCGGACGGCGCACGGGCGCGGGGGTGTTTTTCACCTCGACGGGGGCGTCGAGAATCTCGAACACGCGGCGCGCCCCGATGAGCGATTGCTGCACCGAGTTGACGATGGTGGCGACGTTGTTGACCTGCCCGGAGAATTGCTCGAGCAGACCGGCGAAGACGACGAGGCCGGTGCCGAGCGGGAGCTGCCCGTGGATGACGAGCCAGCCGCCGTAGCCGAGGAGCACCATCATGTTGATGCGCGTGAGAAACCCGACCGCGGGCGAGAAGAGGCTCATGCGCCAGAAAATGCCGTGCTGCTGACGGAGCACGGCGTCGTTGGCGGCGTCGAATTTTGCGCGTGCCTCGGCCTCGCGGCCGAAACCCTTGGTGACCGCGATGCCCTGGATGTTCTCGGCGAAGAGCTGCACCATGCGTTCCACGAGCGTGCGGTTGTGCGCGATCTCGGGCTGCACTTTCCGCGAGAACCCCGCCGCGAGCATCCCCAGCAACGGTGTGGTCGCGAGGCACGCGAGGGTCAGGCCGGGACTCAGGCTCGCCATATAGACGACGTAGATCGTGAGCGAGATGCCCATGATCACGCTCTGGATGAGCACCTGATCGACGAACATCCGCACCGCCTGCACATCGCTGGTCACGCGGGTGATGATCGAACCGGTGGTGTTGGCGTCGAAGAACCGGAAGCTCAGGCGCTGGAGCTTGTCGTAGACCTCGCCACGCAGATCGACGACGAGGCGTTGCTGCACGAGCAGGTTGACCTGCACGGCGTAGGTGTAGTTGAACCAGGCGCGGGCCGCGGCGAGCAGCAGGATGAGGCCGGCGAGCAAGGCGAGCACGTGGAGCCACGGCCACGTTTCGGGCAACGCGAGATGCAGCGGGTTCGGCCCGAGCGGGACGCCGTCGATCCGGTGGCGGATGTAGTCGATCCCGAGGCCCGTGAAACTCAGGCCCGTGATGCCCATCGTCAGCAGCAGGAGCTGGATGCCGAGCACCTTGAGGCAGTGCAGGCGGTAGCGCCAGGCCAGCGCAAACAGCCGCCGGATCACCGCGCCGTTGGAGAGCGCGGGCGCGAGCGTGGGCGGCGCGGCAGTGGACATGAACCGGTCACGGTAATGCGCCGCCGGAATCGCGCACGAGGTTTTTCCGGACCGCCGCACCGCCGGGGGTGCAACTCAAACTGATGTCACTCAACGAAGACTTTGGTTGTAGCGGCGGTCTATGACCGCCGACGTTGCGCCAAGGGGATTCGTTCGGCGGTCGTAGACCGCCGCTACAGCGCGCTGACATCAGTTTGAGTTACACCT
>JACRKC010000114.1 GCA_016235555.1 Verrucomicrobiota bacterium | reverse complement strand
CGATGCAGTTCACCGGTGGCAACGTGGAGGTCGGGGCGGTAAGGTTGGCGGGTGGTGATGAGGACGTAAAGGACGCGCGCGAGTTTGCTGGCCAGGGCGGTCACGGCGGCAGCGCCGCCGAGTCTGGCCCGCAGCCGGCGGTAGGGTCCGCCGAGTTCGTTCTCGGCGTGGTGGAGGGCTTGCGCGGCCAAGCGCAGCGCGCGGGCGACGCGGTTGGTCGTGGGTTTGGTGCGAAGCGGAAAAAGGGGGAGCCTTGACCGGTGACATGCCCATGACTTGTCGGCCGCCGGACAGCAGGTGGTGACGGGAAGCGTTCGGACGCTGCCGTGGCCGGATTGGTCCGGAATGCGCTCGCGAGGTGTAGCTTGACCCGCAGGCGGCTCCCGGTGGTCCGGGGAGGCTTCGCAGCCGCGCAGGCGGCGGCTCACTCCACCGTCACCGATTTCGCGAGGTTGCGCGGCTTGTCCACGTCGCAGCCGCGCTCCACCGCGATGTAGTAGCTCAGGAGTTGCACCGGCACCGCCGCCACGATCGGCAGCACAGCGTCGTGGCACTCGGGAATGCGGATGACCTCGTCGGCCAGCCCGGCCGGCAGCTCCACGCTCTCCGAGGCGATCGCGATCACCGGGCCTTTGCGCGCCTTGATCTCCTGCATCGAGGAGATGATCTTGTTCACGATGTCGCCGTTCGGGACGAGGAAGACGCTCGGGCACTTCTCGCTCACCAGCGCGATCGGGCCGTGTTTCATCTCCGCAGCCGGGTAGCCCTCGGCATGGATGTAGGAGATCTCCTTCAGCTTCAGCGCGCCCTCCAGCGCGATGGGAAAGAGCGACAGGCGGCCGAGGAACAGCATGTCGGTGTAGTGGGCGTAGCGCCGGGCGATGGCGCGGATGTGCGGGGCCTGCTGGAGCACCCGGCGCACGAGGTCCGGCGCGCCCTTGAGCGCGTTTACGATCTGCACACCATCGCCGAAGCTCAGGTCGCGCATGCGCCCGATGTAGAGGGCCAGCATCGCGCCGATGAGCAGCTGCGAGGTGAACGCCTTGGTCGACGCCACGCCGACCTCGGGCCCGACGTGCTGGTAGATGCCGCCGTCCGCTTCGCGCGCGATGGTGGAGCCGACGACGTTGACGACGGCGAGCACCTTGTAGCCCTTGCGCTTGGCCTCGCGCAGCGCGGCGAGCGTGTCGATGGTCTCGCCGGACTGGCTCTTCACGAAGAAGAGCGTGTTGCGGTAAAGCGGGGTGTTGCGGTAGCGGAACTCCGACGCGTAGTCGCACTCGACCGGCATGCGCGCGAAGCGCTCGATCAGGTGCTCGGTGACCATGCAGGCGTGCAACGCCGTGCCGCAGGCGCAGAACATGAAGCGCTCGATGCCGCGGAACTCGTTGGCGGTGATGTTGAGCCCGCCGAACTGGGCGGTGCTGCCGTCCTCGGCGAAGCGGCCGCGCATGGCGTTTTCGAGGGCCACCGGCTGCTCGAAAATCTCCTTCTCCATGAAGTGGGCGTAGGCCCCGAGCTCCGCATCGGCGATGGACCAGTTCACCTTGTCGATCACGTGCGCGGCGGCCTCGCCGGAGGCGACGGTGGTGATGGAGAAGTCCTTCGCGCGCAGGTGCGCGATCTCGCCGTCCTTCAGGTAGACGACGTTTTGCGTGCGGCTGACGATGGCGGCGACATCGGAGGCGACGAGGCTCTCGCCGTCGCCGATGCCGAGGATGAGTGGCGAACCTTTGCGGGCCGTGACGAGTTCGCCGGGCACGGCGAGCGCCATGACGACGATGCCGTAGGTGCCCTCGGCGTGGTGGAGGGCCTTGCGCACGCTCTCGACGAAGCGGCTGTCGCCCTCGGCCGCCGGCGGCTCCTTGGCGTAGTGGTAGGCGATCAGGTTGCAGAGCACCTCGGTGTCGGTCTCGGACTTGAAGGTGAAGCCCCGGCCGAGCAGGAATTTTTTGATCGTGGCGTAGTTCTCGATCACGCCGTTGTGGATCAGGGCGATCTGGCCGTCGCTGCTGACGTGCGGATGCGCGTTGGCGTCGGTCACGCCGCCGTGGGTGGCCCACCGGGTGTGGCCCATCCCGAACGTGCCATGAAAATGATGCCGGGCCGCCTCGCCCTCGAGGTTGGCCACCCGGCCGATTTTCTTTGCGACGTTGAACGCGCCGTCTTCGAGCACGACGACGCCCGCCGAGTCATAACCGCGATACTCGAGCCGCTTGAGGCCCTCGATGATCAACGGGGCCGCTTTTTGTTTTCCGATATAGCCGACGATGCCGCACATGGGTTGGGAACGCTGTCATTTGCGAGACGGGCGAAAAGTGCCGATCGTGTCATCTCCGGGCAAGCCCCGTTCCAGCCAAACGCGCGGCGGTGGCCGGCACAGGCCTCGGCGGCAGGGACGCCCGCCGCTACGCCAGGCCATCGCCACGGCAGGTTTTTCGCTGGCCGCTTGAGTCCGCTCAACCGCCGCGGATCAGTTCACCCAGCCCGGTCTCAACGGAAACCTCGGCACCGAACCCGAGGGCGGCCGCGGCGGCCTCCGGCGTGCCGCGCGAGTGGAGGATGTCGCCCGGGCGCGACTCGGCGTGCGCGGGGGCGGCGACGTGCGGGTAGTGCTGCGCGAAGACCTTCACCACATCGAGCAGCGAGGTGGCGCGGCCGGTGCAGATGTTGGCCGCGCCGGAGGCGATGCCGGGCTGCGTGGCGGCGATGACGTTGGCGCGCGCCACGTCGTGCACGGAGATGAAATCGCGCGTCTGCCGCCCGTCGCCGTAGATGGTGACGGACTGGCCGGCGCGGTAGCGCCGGTCAAAAATCGAGATGACGCCGGAGTAGGGCGACGCCGGGTCCTGGCGGGGGCCGAAGACGTTGAAGTAGCGCTGGCAGCGGACCACGAAACCGTAGGCGGCCGCGTGGCCGAGCAACAGGGCCTCGGAGGCGAGCTTCGCGGCGCCATAGGGGCTGATGGGCTTTTTCTCCGCGGCCTCGCGGATGGGGAGGTCGGCCGTGTCGCCATAGATGGCGGCGGAGGAGGCGAAAACGAATCGGGGCACGCGGTGCAGCCGCGCGGCCTCGGCGGCGAGGTGCGTGGCGTGCAGGTTGAGCGAGTAATTGAGACCGGGGTGGTTCATGCTCTCCTGCACGCTCACGAGCGCAGCGAGGTGGATGATGGCATCGGTGGGGCCGGTGCCGGCCACGCGGTGGAGCACGCCGGCCTCGGTGACATCGCCCTCCACGAACGCAAAGCCGGGCCGGGCGAGGGCGCCGGCGAGGTTGGCGCGCCGGCCGGTGCGGAAGTTGTCGATGCCCGTCACGCGATGGCCTGCGGCCAGCAGGCGGTCGACGGTGTGGCTTCCGATGAACCCGGCGGCGCCGGTGACGATGATGTGGGCCATGACAAAAAAGGAGGCGAAAATTCGCTCGCGAAAAGTGCCGTGCGTGCAAACTTTCGGCAAGGCTTTAGCTAACCAGCAAAAAAATCCTACCATGCCTTTTCAAAAACGCGTCCTTGCAGTGATCATGGGTGGTGGCCGCGGCACCCGCCTCCATCCGCTCACGGCCGAGCGGTGCAAACCCGCCGTGCCGCTCGCCGGCAAATACCGGCTCGTCGACATCCCGATCAGCAACTGCCTCAACAGCGAAATCAACCGCATCTTCCTGCTCACGCAGTTCCAGACCGCGTCGCTCCACCGCCACGTCACGAGCACCTACAACTTCGACCCGTTTGGCGGCGGCTTCGTGGACATCCTGTCCGCCGAGCAGACCGAGAAAGGCTCCGACTGGTATCAGGGCACGGCGGATGCCGTGCGGCGCAATCTGATCCATTTCCGTTCCTTCCCGCACGACCTCGTGCTCATCCTCTCGGGCGATCAGCTCTACCGGATGGATTTCCGGAAGATCATCGATCAACACATCGCCGCGGGGGCCGACGTGAGCATCGCGGCGATTCCCTTCCCGGTCTCAAAGGTCTCCGGTCTGGGCTTGATGCAGGTGCGCGATGACCACTCGATCGCGCGCTTCGTGGAGAAGCCGAAGGATCCCGCCGTGATCGCGAGCCTCACGCTCAGCGAGAAGCTCGAGCGGGAACTCTCGCCGGCCACGGAGAAACGCTGCCTCGCGTCGATGGGCATCTACGTGTTCAACCGCCAGGTGCTCGCCGAGGCGCTCGACAACACGATGACCGACTTCGGCAAGGAGATCATCCCCGGGCTGCTCGGGAGGAAGAAGCTCTTCGCCCACATCTTCGAGGGCTATTGGGAGGACATCGGCACGGTGCGGGCGTTTTTCGAGACCAACCTCGCGCTCGCGCAGCCGCTGCCGCCGTTCAATTTCTTCGATGCGTCCGCGCCAGTCTACACACACGACCGCTATCTGCCGGCCTCCAAGCTCAACAAGTGCGCCATCGATTCCGTGGTGATTGGCGACGGCTCGATTCTCACCGATTCGTCCCTGCACCACTGCGTGCTCGGCGTGCGCTCCTATGTGGGCGAGGGCTCGTGGCTGGAGGACACCGTCATGATGGGGGCGGATTACTACGAAGCGGAGGAACAACTCCGGGCCGACGCCGCGGCCGGCCGGCCGCGAGTCGGCGTCGGCGCCCACTGCAAGATCAAGGGGGCCATCATCGACAAGAATGCGCGGATCGGCGACGGCTGTGAGCTCATCGCGGACGGCAAGGCCGATGGCACCTATGCCGGCGGCGCCGTGATCGTGCGCGACGGCGTGCTCGTGGTGGCGAAGGGCGCGGTGCTGCCGCCGGGCACGGTGGTGTGAGCTCGTGGACCGGCGCTCGCGGAGCGCCGGGTCTCCCGGGTCGTCGCGCAGCACCGGGGCGCGCCGGCGTGATCGCGGTGTTTTTTGGGTTCGAAACCGCAAAGCTTGCTGCGCCTAGTGCAGCGACACCGAGATTTCGTGGAGTGTAGCTGCGAGCGTGAGCGAGTGGTTTCCGGGCGAGCCACTCGCTCACGCTCGCAGCTACCCGGCCTTGCGATGTCTCGTTTCTTCCGGGGCGCTGCACTAGGTTGGGTAGCGACGAGCGCCAGCGAGTCGAAGCGCGTCGGCTCGCTGGCGCCCGCCGCTACGATGAGTGGTCGAAGGTTGCATGGTGAGATTGGTCGATTGCCTCGGGGCTTGCCCCAAGATCTTTACTGGATGGGCAGAGTCTGTCGTCCCTGACGGGACTCTGTGCTTTCGGGCCGAGAGCCCAGCGCTGAAGCGCTGGGCTATGCTCGGTCCTCGCTGCGCGAGGCAGCCGGTTGCTCAAATGCTGATCGGCGCCCGTTGGGCGGGTGGGCGCCTGATCGGTCGCGACAGACCCGCGATCTACCGGACACGTTGGAAAATCTGCGGGGGCGTCGTGCCGCGGACGAAGTAGAGGCCGCGGCCGGCGCGGTCGCGTTCGAAGGCAAGCGTCTCCGGGGAATCGAGGAAGAAAAACTCCAGCTCCGTGCGCGGGAAAATCTCGCGGCGTTTCTGGCCGCGAATCTGGAAATAGAAATGCTCGTCCTCGCGGAAGACCGCCGAGAGCGCATCCTCGTGCTGGTAGCGGCCGACCAGCGTGTCGAATGCCGCCGTGGCGAGCGGCACGGTTTTCTTTTCTTCGACGCGGTAGTGCGGCCAGTCGTATGCGGCGGCGATGGCGCGGAGGATCTCGTTGATGAGCGGGCCGCCGTTGTCGGAGTTGGTCATCACGATGGCGCCGCGGCCGGTGCGGGGGTAGAAGACGAGGGCACAGCGGAAGCCTTCGTTGGCGCCATTGTGGGCGAGTTGGAGCTGGTCGCCTTCGCCGGTGACGCCGAGGCCGAGCCCGTAACCGCTGCCGGCGAGCGGCGGCGTGATCATGGCCTCGACGAGAGGACGCGGGAGGAGGCCGCCGCGACCAGCGAGGGAGCGTTGCAGCGAGAGGACGAAACGCGCGAGGTCCGACGGGGTGGTCCACAAGCCCGCCGCGGCCATCTCAGGATAGACATGCGACGTGCCGGCGAGGACGGCGCCGCTGGGGCGGTGTCCGGCGGCGGCAGTCGCGGCGAGTGCCGCGGGCAGCGGTTGCTCGAAAGTGCTGGCGGTCATGCCGGCGGGCGCGAGCACACGCTCACGGAGAAACGCCGGGAAATCGGCATCGACCGTGTCGAGCATCAACTGCTGCGCGACGCAGTAACCGCCGCCGGAGTAGCGCCATTTTGTGCCGGGCTTCAGATCGATGCGAATGGGCGCGGAGTTCGCGGGCTTCGCGCCATCGAGCACCTGCATGAGCGTGGGGCGTGGCTCGTCGACCGCGTAGCCGTGAAAGCCGTGCACGGTGAGGCCGGCGGTGTGGCTCAGCAGCCGGCGGAGCGTCACCGGCCCGCCCTCGGCGGCGGGCGAGGCGGGAACTTTCCAGTTTTTCAGCTTGGCATTCACGTCCTCGTCGAGGGCGAGTTGACCGCTGGCCACGAGCGCCAACGCGCCGGCGGCGGCGACGGGTTTGCTGATGGAGGCGGCTTGAAAAAGCGTGGCGGCGGTGACCGCCGTTTCCTGACCGGCCTGGGCGATGCCATAGCCGCGCGCCCACGCGATCGCGCCCGCGTCGAGGACCGCGAGGCTGACGCCGGGCACGTGATAGTTTTTGAGACGCGCGGCGACCGTCCACGCTTCGGATTTGGTGCCGGCGAGGCGGGCGGGAGGGAGGAGGCCGGACTCGACGCGGGAGAGGCGGGCGTCGGGTGCGTCGGCGGCGAGGGCGAAGGTAAAGGCGAACAGACTGCAAACTGAGGCGAGACGCCTCAGCCACCTGGGCGGTGGGAAGGCGGGGGCGAAACTACTTCTCATGTAGGTAAACTTGGAGATACGAGCGGGCCCAAAACGCGTCCTCCTGCCAGCCGCGGACGCGGGGCGACATGAGCCAGGTGTGGACGTTGTAGTAGAGCGGGGCGACAGGTTGGGCGTTGGCGAGAATCGCCTCGGCGGCGGCGAAATCACCGGCTCCGACAGCGCGATCGAAGGTGGCGTCGGACCAGCGCGGGTAGTTGCCGGGCGAGCCGGTGGAGAGATCCGAGAGGACGGCGGCGGGATCGGCGACGTCGATGAGCGTGGTCACGAAGGCGATATCGTAGGTGCCGGCGGCGAGGGCGGCGAGGTGGACCTTGGCTTCGCGGACGGCGATGGTGCACTCGATGCCGAGGTGCTGGCGCCACATGGCCTGGATGGCTTCGAGGGTGGCGACCTGGGATTGGGACCAGGCGGTGAGTTCGAAGCGGGGGAAGTTTTTGCCGGTGGGGAAGCCGGCGGTGGCGAGGAGGGAGGGGGCTTCGCCAAGGTAGGGGCGGCTCTCCGAGCCGCCCTGGGTTTGCGGCGGAGTGTGCTCCGAGGTGGCCTGGAACTCAGGACGGCTCGGAGAGCCGTCCCTACCAGCACGCAGTGCGGGAGGCAGGAATTCCTTGGCCGGCTGCTGGCCGCCGAGGAGGACGCGTTCAACGAGGCGCGGGCGATCGATGGCGAGGGAGAGGGCGCGGCGGACGCGGGCGTCGTTGAGCGGGGGGCGCGTGGTGTTGAAGGCGAGGTAGCGCGTTTCGGCGAGAGGGAGGCGGTGGAGTTCGGCGGAGCGTTCCTTGGCGTAGACTTCGAGTTTGGTCTTCGGGACATCCATCGTGACGTCGAGCTGGCCGGCGCGGTAAGCGCGCTCCTCGGTGTCGCCGCTGTCCATGCGAAGGAATTGGATCTCGGCGAGGCGCACGCCGGCGGCGCCGCGGTAGGTGGCGTTTTTCCGAACGACGATGCGCTGCTGCTGGCGCCATTCGGCGAGCGCGAAGGGGCCGTTGCCGACGTGTTGGCCGGGCTGCGTCCATTTGCGGCCGTGCTGGGCGACGACGCGAGGATTGACCGGAATCCATGGGCCGCTCGCGACGTAGTAAGGAAAGCGCGGAGTAGATTTTTCGAGGGAGATGACGAGCGTGCGCGCCTCGGGCGCGGCGAAACCGACGGCGGAAAAATCGGTGATGGCGCCGGTGACGTAGGCGCGGGCGTTTTTGACGGGATAAAAAACGTGGGCTTTGGGTGCAGCGGTGGCGGGCGTGAGCAGACGGCGATACGAGTCGAGGAAATCGGCAGCGGTGACCGGCTCGCCGTTGCTCCATTTCGCGTCGGAGCGCAGGTGAAACGTGTAGGTGAGGCCGTCGGGCGAAATATCGAAGCGCTGCGCGGCGGCGGGCAGCGGTGCGCCGCCGGCGGGATCGGGGATGAGCAGGCCCTCGCCGAGGGCGCGGATGATGAAGAACTCGTCGGGGAGCGTGGCGGTGGCGGGATCGAGGTCGGCGGGTTCGTTGCGCTGGCTGACGCGGAGGACTTGGGCGGGCGAGGAAGGCGCGGGCTTCGAACACGACGCAAAAAACGGCACGAGCCACAGGAGGCTCAGGAGGCGTAGAACGATCGAGGTCGGAGACGGGCGAGACATGCGCGTGGGCAACGCGCAGAGATTCAAGGATCGCGCACGGCGGCGAGCGCAAAGAGTGACACCTCGGAAATCGCCGGACAGGCGACGGCGCTGAACCGCACGCGGACTTTGGTGGTGGTGACCGGCGAAAACAGGCGGACGAGGCGCTGGCCGCCGATGGCCGTGCCGGCGGCAATCTGGCGCCACGATTCGCGTTCCCAGATTTCGATGGTGAACGTGTCGACGCGCTGGCCGACGGCGATGTGCTCGCGAAGGCGGACGACGTCGAAGGTGGTGGGGCGGGCGAGATCGAGCGTGAGCGTGGGAGTGAGGGCGGTGTCGTCAGTCGACCAGTAGAGTGGAGGAGACGACGGGGATTTTGGGAGAACGTTGGCCGGCGCGAAGGTGGCGTCGCGGCCGCGGGTGTTGGTGGCAGTCGCGGTGGCGCCAGCGGCGAGGTTGCGCGCGAAGGTTTCGCGGAGGACGCGGCCGAACTCGCGCAGGGTCGCGACGTTGCCGGCGGGGATCTGGCCGCGGCGGTCGGGCGGGAGGTTGAGGTTGAGCGTGGCGCCGCGGCCGACGGACTCGAAGTAGATTTGGAGAAGATGCGAGACGGTCTTTACGCGGGCGTCTTCCTTTTCGTGGTAAAACCAGCCGGGGCGGATGGAGACGTCGACCTCGGCCGGCAGCCACATGGCGCCGCCGCGCGTGCCGGAGTTGAGGATTTTTGAATCGGCTTTGCCGGGGAAGTAACCGGCGGCGTCGATCGTGGCCCAGCACGGATCGCCGGCGATGCCGCGTTCGTTGCCGACCCAGCGCACGTCGGGGCCGGCGTCGCTGAACATCACGGCGAGGGGTTGGAGTTCGCGGACGATCTTCCAGGTGTTGGGCCAGTCGTAGTAGGTGGTGTTGTCGATTTTTCGTTTTTCGCGGGCGCCGCCGTAGTAGCCATCGCCGCCGTTGGCGCCGTCGAACCAGACTTCGAAGATCGGGCCATAGTTCGTGAGCAGTTCGCGGAGTTGATGACGGTAATACTCAATGTAACTCGGCTGGCCGTAGTCGGCGCGGTTGCGGTCCCAGGGCGAGAGGTAGACGCCGAACTCGAGACCGGCGCGGCGGCAGGCGTCGGCCATCTCGCGCACGACATCGCCGCGACCGTTTTTCCACGGCGAGTGTTTCACGGAATGCTCCGTGAACTTCGACGGCCAGAGGCAGAAGCCGTCGTGGTGTTTGGCGGTAAGGATGACGCCGCGGAGGTCGGCGTCCTTGGCCGCGCCGACGATCTGGTCGGGGTCGAAGGCGGTCGGGTTGAAGACCGCGGGCGATTCGTCGCCGTAGCCCCACTCGCGGTCGGTGAACGTGTTGGTCGTGAAGTGCACGAACGCGAAAGCGGCGCGGGCGTGCGCGAGGAGTTGGCGCTCGGTGGGCAGGGCGCCGTAGGGGGCAGGCGGCGGCGCGGCGCGCGTGGAGGCGGCGAGCGCGAGAAGCGTCAGGAGGCAGGCGAGTTTACGGGGCATGGGAGTGATAAGTGTGTTCGATTGCGCCGGCCTCCTCACGTCGGCCGCTACGGAGTGAGCGTGTTAGGAAAAATCAGACGATCTCTTCCTTGGCGGTGTCCCAGCGGACTTCGCGTTTGAGGCGATACGACTCGGTGCTCATCAGCGCGGTGGCGATTTCGATGAACGCTTCGTCGATGTTGCACTTGGGGCGTCCGCCGGTGCGCACGCAGCCGAGGAAGTCGTCCATGTGGCTCGGCCATTTCGGAGCCTTGGCGCGGTCGAAACTGTAGGTGGGCTCGGGCATGCGGCCCATGTGCGGGAAGGCGGGGCCGTCGGGATAAACCCAGAAGCGATTCGCGTCCTGGCCGATGGCGTTGAAGATGAGGCGGCCTTCGCGGCCGATGTATTCGGGCGGTTGCTGGCGGCCGGAGTTCATGCAGCCCTCGAAGGTGAGCAGGCAGTTTTGTTTCACGAAACGATAGGCGGCCGTCCAGGTGTCGGGCACTTCGCGATCGTCGTGATAGAAGGTGTTGAGGCCCGTGCACGCGCAGGTGTCGGGGATGCCCCAGCCGAGCACGGTCTGCACGTGATCCATTTCGTGCGTGAGCAGGTCGCCGGCCTGGCCGGTGCCGTAGGGCCAGTAACAACGCCAGTGCCAGAAGTGGCGCTCGTTGAAT
Source organism: Verrucomicrobiota bacterium (assembly GCA_016235555.1). Lineage (GTDB taxonomy): Bacteria > Verrucomicrobiota > Verrucomicrobiia > Opitutales > Opitutaceae > JACRKC01. Next base: position 309,360 of record JACRKC010000114.1, on the reverse strand, counting down.
TCGATCTTGGGCAACTGCCCGAGCCATTTGCTCCAATCGAGTTGCTTGAGCACCTGCTTCGGGTCGGGGCGATCCCACTGGCTGTAGTAGCCATACCAGCGCCATGGGGCGCGCTCCTTGGTGCCGTTGAAGAAACGGCCGACGTGAATCATCGTCACGGCGCCGATCTTGCCGTCGCGGATAAGGCGGCCGGCTTCGGCGGTGGCGGGCAACTGGCGGCCTTGGTGGCCGAGTTGGAAGACGGTGCCGGCTTTCTTGATGGCGGCGCGCATGCGTTTGGCGGCGGCGATGGAGGTGGTGAGACCTTTCTCGCAATAGATCGCTTTGCCGGCGGCGACGGCGTCGAGGACCATCTGCTCGTGCCAGTGGTCGGGCGTGGCGATGATGACGGCCTCGACGTTCTTGTCGGAGAGCAGGTCGTGGTAGTCGGCGTAGCGCTTGACGTCGGGATTGCCACAGGCGGCGGCGCCGCGCTCGAGGTGCGGCGTGTAGACGTCGCAGAGCGCAACAACTTTGGCCTCGGGGATCGCGCCGGTGTATTTGATGAGATCCCAGCCGCGGGTGCCGAGGCCGATGTGGCCGAGGCGGACGGGGTCTTTCGTGGGTTCGGCTCCGCGGAGGATGGCCGGGGCGGCGACGGCGGCCGTGCCGAGAACGAGGAAATCACGGCGGGTGAGAGACGGGGTGGTGTTCATGGCGGTGCGAGAGGAAGGGGGGCTTGTCGGGGAAAGCGGTCGCGACGGCTGGCGGAGTCGGGGCGACGAAGTCGGCGTGGCGTGCGGGGCGTCGATAAGCTTGCGGCAACGTGATGGGCGGAGGGCGCGAGTGCAATCGCGGGGCCTCGTCACTTTTTGGCCAACAATGCGCGCGCGTTCGGCCCGTGAGGCTGGCTCGCGACGCCAGCGGGATCATTTCGTGCGCGAAAGATCGAGGAACACGATTGCGGAGGGGTTGCCGACGGGGGCGTAATGGCCCGTGAAGCTCAGCTTGCCGGTGGCGCGATCCACGCGAAAGACCGCGACGTTGTCGCCGCGCTGGTTGCAGCAATAAAGAAATCCACCGGTGGGATCGAAATTGAAGCTGCGGGGATAATTGCCGTGCGTCCATTCCTCGCCGACAAAGGTCAGCTCACCCGTCGCGCCGATGGCGAAGATGCCGATGCTGTCGTGCAGGCGATTGCCGGCATAGACGAATCGGCCGTCGGGCGAAACGAGGATCTCCGAGCAGAAATTGCTGCCGGCGAAACCGGGCGGCAGGCTGGAAATGGTCTGGCGCGGGGCGAGCCGGCCGCGCGAACCGTCGTAGTCGAACAGGACGACGGTCGAGCCTTCCTCCTGGAGCGAGTAGCACCAGCGGCCGTTGGGGTGGAAGGCGAAATGGCGCGGCCCATCGCCTGGCGGGAGCGAGACGAACGGCGGATCGTTCGCGGTGAGCGTGCCGGCGCGATCGTCGAATTTCCAGACGTAGATGCGATCGAGGCCGAGATCGACGTGCAGCACGAAACGGCCGGAGGCGTCCGACTGAATCATGTGCGCGTGGGTGCGGTCGTGGCCGCTGAACGCGAAGCTGCCGGACGGAGCATTCGTCGCCTGGCGTGGGCCGATGGGGCCGCTGTCCGACTTCACGTCGGTGGCGGCGCCGAGGCGGCCGTCGGGCAGGATCGGCAGCACCGCGACGGAGCCGGCGAAATAGTTGGCGATGAGCAGAAATCTGCCTGACGGGTGAATGCTGACGTAGGTGGGCCCGTGCCCGCCGGAGCGGACCGTGTTGAGCAAGGTCAGTTGTCCGTCGTCGCGATTGATCGCAAAGGCGCTAACGGTGCCTTCCTTCCCCTCGCCGACGCGATCGGTCTCGTTGGTGGAATACATTCGCGTGCCGGCGGCGTTGATCGCGAGGCAGTTTGGGCTGGTGCCGAGTTCGTAGGCGCCGCTCGGCGTCAGCGCGCCCGTGACGCGATCGACTTGGAAGAGGTGGATGCCGCGGCCGTTGCCCGGCGGTAGATCGACCTGCGTCGGCAGCATGTCGCGGAGCGGGGAGCTGAACGTGCCGACATAGGCCATCAGCGGCTCCGCGCGGAGTGGAAGCACGAGAACTGAGGCGAGCGCCAGCAGCGCCGCGTGCGTCCGATTATTTTTCCAGCCACACATAACGGTAGTCGGCGTGATCCATCGGCGTGGGCTGCCAGCCTTTGACCGAGGGGTGGAGCAGGTAGACGTGCGTGTTGAAATAGACGGGGATGATCGGGGCGGCGTCGAGGACCAGCGTTTCTTCCTGCTGGAGCAGGGCGGCGCGGGCGACGGGGTCGACGGTGGCGTCGGCCTTGGTGGCGAGGGCGTCGTAGGCGGGATCGGACCAGCCGGTGTGGTTGTTGCCGGAGTCGCTGCGCCACATGTCGAGGAAGGTGGTGGCGTCGAGGTAGTCGGCGGTCCACGTGCTGAGCAGCACTTGGTAATCGCCGGCGCGGCGGTTGGCGAAGACGACCTTGTATTCCTGATTCACGAGGCGCACGTCGAGCCCGAGGTCGCGGCGCCACATCTGCTGGATGGCTTCAGCGACGAGGCGGAGGATTTCGGAGTTGTTGTAGAGAATTTCGATCGGGGGCAGGCCCTTGCCATCGGCGTGTCCGGCGTCGGCGAGGAGCTGGCGGGCGGCGGCGAGGTCGTAGTCCTTCCGCGCGGGCGGCGTGTAGTCCTTGAGCAGTGGCGGAACGAAAGTCGGCGCGGGCGTGCGGCCACCGGGGAGGATCTTGTCGGCGATGAGCGCGCGGTTGATCGAGAGCGAGAGGGCGCGGCGGATGCGGGCGTCGGTGAGCGGGGCTTTGCGGACGTTGACGCGGAAGAAGTAGGTTTCGAGGTTGGCGTCGATGCGGAGCGACGGGGATTTTTCGTTTTGGAGCGGGCGGACTTTCGAGAGCGGGAGCGCCCAAGTGGCGTGGAGCTGGCCGGCGCGGAACGCGCGCTCCTCGGCGTCGTTGTTGTCGATCGGGTAGAAGTGGATGGCGTTGAGCTTCACCCTGGCGCGATCCCAGTAGGTCGGCGATTTTTCGACGATCACGTGCTGGTGCGGGGTCCATTCCTTCAGGACAAAGGGGCCGCTCGACACGAGGCGGCCGGGTTTGGTCCACGGCTGGCCGCGTTTGTAGGGATCGCCGGCGGCGGCGATGGCGCGGAGGTTGACGGGGCGCCACGGGGAGTTGAGCAGGATCTGGAGAAAGTAGGGCGCGGGGTTGGTGAGGGTGACGGTGAGGGTGGTGGCGTCGGCGGCCTTGGCGGCGACGGAGGAAAAATCCTTGGCGCGGCCCTTGTGGAAATTCTCGGCGCCTTTGATCAGGTAGAGGAAGTAGGCGTAGTCGGCGGCGAGCGAGGGCGTGAGAATGCGACGCCAGGAATCGACGCAGTCCTGCGCGGTGATGGGTTCGCCGTTGCTCCACTTGGCATCGGGCCGGAGATGAAACGTGTAGGTGAGGCCATCCGGCGAGACCGCCCAGCGTTCGGCGAGGGCGGGGACGGGTTTGAGCGTGACGGGCTCGAAGGAAACAAGTGGCTCGAACAGCGATTGGATGATGCGCGCATCGCCGAGGCCGGTGACGGTGTGGGGATCGAGGTCGCTGGGCTCGTAGCCGACGCTGAGGTGGAGGATGCCTTCGCGCGTGGCACGGTCGACGACGGTTTCGCGCTTGGCGCAGGAGCTGAGACAGAGGGCCGAAGACAGAAGACCGAGAACGGAGAGGAGCAGGCGGAGCATGAGAAGTCAGGATCGGTAGATGAGGGCGACGGCGTGGGCGGCGATGGCGAGGCCGCGGCCGAGATCGCCGACGCCCTCGTTGGTCGTCGCCTTGAGGCCGATCTCGTCGGGGAGCAGGCCGGTGGAGCGGGCGAGCGCGGCCTTCATCTCGGCGAGGCGCGGAGCGATCTTCGGTTTCTCGGCGATGAGGCTGGCGTCGATGTTGGCGATGTTGAAACCGAGCTTGGTGATCTCAGCGACGACGCGTTGGAGGAGGACCTGCGAGTCGGCGTTCTTGTAAGCGGGATCGGTGTTCGGAAAAAAGTGGCCGATGTCGGGGAGCGCGGCGGCGCCGAGGAGCGCGTCGCAGATCGCGTGGGTGAGACAGTCGGCGTCGGAGTGGCCGTCGAGGCCATAATCAGTGGCGAAGCGCACGCCGCCGAGCACGAGCGGACGACCGGGGACGAGGCGGTGGATGTCGTAGCCGTGGCCGATGCGATACTTCATGAAAATCTCAAAGGCCAAACGCCAAATCCCAAAACATGATCAAGGTCGAATGAATCAGTCTTGAGGTTTATCGTTTGGGATTTCTTTGGAGTTTGGGTATTGGCGTTTGGAGTCTTCCGGGGAGTGAGACGCGAGCAGAAACTCGAGATAGCCGAGGTCGGCGGGGGTGGTGAGCTTCGGGTTCGGAAAGGTGTTTTCGAGGAGCGCGATGGGGTGGCCGAGTTGCTCGACGGCCTGGGCGTCGTCGGTGATGCGGAGCTTCTTCTTCGCGACGCGGGCGTAGGCGCGGCAGATGAGATCGCGCGAAAAAACCTGCGGCGTCTCCATCGCCCAGAGGCGGGGGCGTTCGAGCGTGCGAAGCCGGGCGGACGGGCTGTGCTCTTTGATAGTGTCGGTCACGCGGTGGGCGAGCACGACGGCGTTTTCGCGGCGGACGATTTTGTGGAGCGCGACGAGTTGCTCGGGACGGACCAGCGGGCGGGCGCAATCGTGGATGAACACATGCGCGATGTCGGGCGGAAGCGCGGCGAGGGCGGCGGCGACGGAGTCCTGGCGCTCGCGTCCGCCGCTCACGAGCACGGATGGCGTGGGCGCGTAGGCGGAGAGTTCCATCATCTGGCGCTGGTCGCGGTGCACGATCACGTAGAGATCCGCGATGGAGCTCTGCATGAACGCGGCGACGGAGTGTGCAAAGACGGGGCGGCCGGCGAGGGGCGCGAGGACTTTGTCGGCGACGGTGCCGGCCATGCGCGTGCCGCTGCCGGCGGCGAGAAGAATGGCGGCGGTGCGGGACATGGTTGGTTGAGAGTTGAGGGCTGAGAGTTGAGAGTCTCAAACACTTGAAAGTTCCGCGAGGATCGCGCGGGCGGCGGCGACGGGGTCGGGGGCCTTGAAGATGGGGCGGCCGACGACGATGTAGGTGGAGCCGGCGGCGGCGGCTTCGGCGGGAGTCATGATGCGCGTCTGGTCGCCGGCGTCAGCGCCGCGCGGGCGGATGCCCGGGGTGACCAGCGCGACCTCGCGCGGGAGCACGGCGCGGAGCGGGGCGATTTCGAGCGGCGAGCAGACGAGGCCACGCAGGCCGGAGTCGACGGCGAGGCGGCCGAGGCGGACGACTTGTTTTTCCGGGGAATCGGCAACGCCGGTTTCGGCGAGGCCGGCGGCGCTCATCGAGGTGAGCACGGTGACCCCGAGGAGGAGGAGGTTGGGTTTGTGCTGTTGCTGGGCTTTCGCGGCCCACGACATCATCTCGCGGCCGCCGCCGGTGTGGAGAGTGAGCATTTTGATGGGCAGCTTGGCGGCGGATTCGACGGCTTTGGCGACGGTGTTGGGGATGTCGTGGAGCTTGAGGTCGAGGAAGACATCGAAGCCGAGGCCCGCGATCTCGCGCACGCAGTCGGGGCCGCAGGCGGTGAACATTTCGAGGCCCACCTTGACGGTGCGCACGGTGCCTTGGAGTTGGCGAAGCGCGGGCGTGACTTCACGCGGTGATTGGGCGTCGAGAACGAGGATCAGGTCGCAGGGCATCGGGTGGGAAACCACTAATGGACACTAATGGGCACGAATGAAGCAAAAATCCGAAGGTCTGGATTCGCGGGTATCAGTGTTTCACTATCCCTGAACATGCACGCGTCTTGCGACGAAGATTTCCAATCCATTCACCGCAGATTACGCAGATGGCGCGGATGGACCGGGGTATTCCTTCCGCTGTCCGCGATATCCGCGTTATCTGCGGTCAAGAATGCCTTGGTCGAAGCTTTGGTTGCGGCTCCGCCGCCCTGTGCATTAGTGGTTCAGTTCCCATGCCTGGCATCTCGATCTTCGCTCCGGCCAAAATAAACCTCTTCCTTGCCGTCACGGGTCGGCGGGCGGACGGGTTTCACGATTTGGTGTCGGTGGTGGCGCCGTTGGATTTTGGCGACACGCTGCGGGCCGAGCCGGCGGAGGGATTCTCGCTCGCGTGTGACGATCCGGCAGTGCCGTGCGACGCGACGAATCTCGTGTTGAAGGCGGCGTCGACCTTTGCCGCCGCGACGGCGGACAAAGGGGCCATCCGTGGGGCGACATTTTTCCTGGAGAAATGCATCCCGATGGGCGCGGGCCTCGGGGGCGGGAGCAGCGATGCGGTGGCGGCGCTGCGGGCGCTCAACCAAATCGCGGGCGAGCCGCTCGACGCGGCGCAACTGACGAAGCTGGCGACGGGGATCGGCTCGGACTGCGCGTTGTTCCTGCACAGCGCGCCGATCGTCATGCGCGGGCGCGGGGAACGCGTGACGCCGTTGCCGGCGGAGGCGGCGGCGCGGCTGCGCGGACGGCGCGTGCTGATTTTCAAACCGGCCTTCGGCATCGCGACGCCGTGGGCCTACGGGCGGATGGCGGCGGAGCCGGCGACTTACCTGCCGGCGGCGGAAGCCGAGGCGCGACTCGCGCGGTGGCTTGGTGGCCCGGCAGAGGCGGAAGCGCTGCTTTTTAACAACATGGAGCGCGTCGCGTTCGAGAAGTTCGTCGCGCTGCCCGTGCTGTTGGAGGAGTTGCGGACCCGATTCGGGCTGGCGCCGCGGATGAGCGGGAGCGGGAGCGCGTGCTTTGCGTTGCTGCCGGAGGAGGCGGATGGGCCGGCGATCGCGGCGGTGATCCGCGGCGCGTGGGGCGAATCGGCGTTTGTCCGCGAAGCCCGGCTCTTGTGACTCTGGTGGTGGGTTTTGCGTAAATCCGCATTGACCCGCGGCGGGCCGGGGGCGTTATCCTCCGTCGCCGCGGAGCAGTCCGACCGTGGTCGACCTGAATGGAGTCCCGCACGAACAAAGAAATCACTGTGCAAGGCATCGCTGCCTCGCAGGGCATCGCGTATGGGCAGATTTTCATCTACATCCAGAGTGACGTCGAGGTGCCAAGCTACCTCGTCGAGCCGGAGAAGCGGATCGACGAAGTGGCGCGGTTCGATCGCGCGCTGGTGGTGACGCGGCAGCAGATTTCGAAGATAAAAAACGAGGTCGAGAAGAACATCGGGCCGGAAGAAGCCGCGATCTTCGATGCGCACCTGATGGTGCTCGAGGATCAGGCGCTGATCGGTGAGACCATCCGCGAATTCGAGGCGACCGGGCGCAACATCGAAACCTGCTTCAACAAAGTCTCGGCCCGCTACATCCAGGCGTTTGCCGAGATCGATGATGCCTACCTGCGGGAGCGCGCGGGGGACCTGCGCGATGTGGCGCAGCGCGTGTTGCAGAATCTGCTCGGCCAGACCGAGCACTCGCTTTCGCGGCTCGTGGAAAAACGCATCGTCGTCGCGAACGACATCTCGCCGTCGGATTCGGCGAGCATCGATCGCAGTGCGGCGCTGGGGCTCGTGACCGACTCGGGCAGCAAGACCAGCCATGCGGTGATCGTGGCGCGCTCGATGAAAGTGCCGGCGGTCGTGGGCGTGCGCGATCTCACGCGGCGGGCGAAGGATGGCGATTGGGCGATCGTTGACGGCTACGACGGCATCGTGATCCTGCATCCGTCGGAAAGCACGCTGTTCCGCTACGGGAAGATCCAGGAGCGGAAGAAATCCTTCGAGCAGCGCATGCTGGAGGCGAACCGGCTGCCGGCGGTGACCAAGGACGGCGTGGAGGTCACGCTCATGGCCAACATCGAGCACCACGAGGAGGTGGGGCAGGTGAAGCAGTTTCGCGGCGAGGGCGTCGGGCTGTATCGCACGGAGTTTCTGTTTCTCAACTCGGCGCGGATGCCGAACGAGCAGGAGCAGTATCTCGCCTACAAATCGGTGGTCGAGACGCTGGCCCCGCAGCCGGTGACCATCCGCACCCTCGACCTCGGCGGGGACAAGCCGATGACGGGCGCGGCAGGGCTGTTCCCCAAGGAGAGCAATCCCTTCATGGGCTTCCGGGCGATCCGGTTTTGCCTGGAGCACGTGGACATTTTCAAAGAACAGCTCCGGGCGATCCTGCGAGCGAGTGCGCACGGCAAGGTGCGGCTGATGTATCCCATGATCAGCGGGCACGAGGAACTGGCGCGGGCCAATGCGGTGCTCGCCGAGTGCATGGCCGAGCTGAGGGCCAAAGGCGTGCCGTTTGACGAGAAACTCGCTGTGGGGGCGATGATCGAGATTCCGAGTGCGGCGACCACGGCGGACCTGCTCGCGCGGGACTGCGCGTTTTTCAGCATCGGGACGAACGATCTGATCCAATACCTCCTCGCGATCGATCGCGTGAACGACCGCATCGCGCACCTCTACGAGCCCACGCATCCGGCGGTGATCCGCACGCTCAAACACATCGTCGACGAGGCGCACAAGCGGCAGGTGCCCGTGAGTGTCTGCGGCGAGATGGCGGGCGATCCCGTCTATGCGCCGCTCCTGCTCGGACTGGGAATCGATGGACTGAGCATGTCGCCGGCCTGGCTGCCCTCGGTAAAATACCTCGTGCGGGCGATGACGATGGCGGATGCCCGGGGGCTGGCGGCGGAGGCGCTCGCCCAAAGTTCGCCGAAGGAGATCTACGCGCGGTGCGATGCGTTCTATCGCGCGCGGGTGCAGGTGGACTAGCGCCGGGCGGCATCATGGATGCGGTAACGCTTTCGTTACACCTCGCCGGTTGCGAAAACCCCGGCGACGACTATTGAACAGCACGCAACATCCATGAATCGAACCCGTGGGCTCCATTTCATCGTGGCTTCGGTGGCGGGATTGCTCGCGTTCATCCTCGGGGGCTGTGCGAACGTCTTCACGCCCAAGGTCAAGGTGTTGATCGATGCGATCAGTGTGGCGGGCGGCGACAAGCCGGCGGGGAAATCCTACAAGCTCGTCGCGCGCAAATCGGTCGTATCGAGTCTGGCGCAGGTCAACATCGGCGTGGTGTCGGCGTGCGTGAAGGCGGCGTTGAATCAGAAAGGAATGTATGAGGCTCCGGAGAAAGTGGCGCCGGATTATTTCGTCGAAGTCATCTTCGGCACGGACACAGCGGCGCGGATCGATCCGCTGACCCGGGAGAGTTTTCTGCAACTCTCCGCGCGGGCCAACCCCGAGCGATTGGTCGAGCGAGGGCGCGGTCCCGAAATCTGGGATGTGCGGGCCGCCTTGCAGGGGTTGCAGGGGCGGTTCGAAACGGCCCTGCCGTTGCTCTCGACGATGGCGGCGACCTATGCCGGCACCGATACGCACGTGGAGGTGCCCGTGCACGTCCAGCAAAACGCCCCGGACGTGCTGGCGGTGCGCGATGCGGCGGTGAAGGAACTGGACGCCAAGAAAATGATCGAGCCCTCCGCTCCGGCCCCGGGGCGGTGACGCGGAACGGGAGTCGCGCCGCGGGAGCGCTACTTGAGCGGAGTGAGCGGTTTGAGTTCCAGGCCGTCGCGCATCACAGCCAGGAGGGCGCGATACTCGGCGGAGATCAGGTCGTGGCTGAAGAGTTTGAACAGGGCGCAGCCGTCCGGCCAGGCCCGGAGGCCCACGGTCACGTGCAGAAACTCGTTGGGCGGAAGCTGTGGTTTGCCGAGCAACGCCGAGTCGGTGAACGCGCAGTAGGTGCCGGCGCTGCCGTTCCGTTCGTCGAACTCCTCGAACTGCATGGCTTGCTCGGTGGACGAGCCGACGTAGGCCTGAAATTCGCGCACCAGGAATTCCTTCCGCGCCCGGGCGGATCGGGCGAGTTCGCCGCCGGTGGGATCCGGCACGAAAAAGAGCTGCAGATTCATGGCGTCCTTCGGGCCGGAGAGGCGCACAGCGGTGAGGCCGCGCGACACCTCCGGGGCCTGATCGAGCGTGAAGCCCGCGGGCAGGGTAAGCGCGAGCTTGCGCTGGCCGAACACCGTCAGCAGCGGGGCGTGCTCCGCCGCGCCGGCCGCGGTCAGCAGAAGCGCGAGGGCAAACCGCAGTCGATGGATCATTCGCGGAAAAGACGCGGGGGCGGGCGGGTCAGTTCCGTCCCGGTTTGAGGCCGCTGGCGAGCAGGGTTTCAAAGAAAGGCTCGGTGTCCTCCCGGGCCACCGCCGTCACCTCGACTTTCTGAAAACCCGCTTTCTTGAGGAAACCGTGCAGGGCGCTCTCCTTGAAGCCGAGCCAGACATCGGCATAGAGTTCCCGGGCCTTGGCGAAGGCATGTTCGTTCAAATCGAGCACGAGCAGATGGCCGCCGGGCCGCAGGATGCGATAGGCTTCCTCGACGGCGCGCTGAGGGTGCTGGGCGTGGTGGAGGGCCTGCGAGAGGATGGCGAGGTCGACGGCGGCGTCGGGGAGCGGCACGCGCTCGATGTCGCCGAGTTTGTAGGCGAGGTTGTGCAGGCCGTTCCGGGCGGCGAGGTCGGTGCCGACCTCGACCATGCGGGGGGAATTGTCGATGCACCAGACCTGGCGGGCGCGGTGGGCGAGCAGCTGGGAAACGAGTCCTTCGCCCGCGCCGAGGTCGGCGATGTCGATCGCTGGAGTCAGGCGGAGCGCGAGGTGCCCGATGGCTTCCCATGAACGGCCGGGGCAGTAGTTTTTGCCGAGGCGGCCGGCGATGAGGTTGAAATACTGCTCCTGCGTGCGGCGGCGTTTTTGCAGGATGCGGTCGAGATTCTCGCGATCCTCGGCGGTGGCGGGATCGTCGGCGGTGGCGTCGAGGGCGGCGCGGAGCAGGGCGAGGGTCTTGGCGGGGAGATTGCCGCGGAGGGAGTAGAAGGCGTTTTTGCCCTCGCGGCGGTCGTGCACGAGATTGACCTGCCGGAGGAGCGCGAGCTGCGAGGAGATGCGGGACTGGCCCATCGCGAGGATTTCCTGGAGCTCGGCGACGGAGAGTTCTTCACGCGCGACGAGGGCGAGCAGGCGGAGCCGCGTGGGGTCGGAGAGCGTTTTGAGGATATCCCAGGAGGCGTTCACGCGGAGCGAGCGTGGGAAACGCGGGCGTCAACGCAACGACCGAAGCACGCCGGCGAGTTGCCCCGCGCCGATGGCGGCGATGACGAACCCGGAGAGGAGGTTCACGATGCGCAGGCCGCCGCGATCGAGGCGGCGGCCGAGGCAGCCGGCAGCGGTGCTGAGGAACAGCCACCACGCGACCGAGCCAAGAAACACACCCACCACCAGCCAGCCCGCAGCGAACGCACTGCTCGTCGCCGCGCCGACGCCGAGTCCGGCGAAGATGCCGAGGAACGAGAGGATCGTCAGCGGATTGGCGAGAGTGAGGATGAGCGTCGAGCCGTAGGCGGCGAGGAGATGGGGTGCAGCGGGGGTGCTGGCGGCGGGTGCCGGGGCCGGAGCGCGCAGGGTGGCCAGGCCGAGGTAGAGCAGAAAGGCGCCGCCGCCGAATTGCAGCCAGGGCTGATAGGCGAGAAGAATGTGCGTGATGGCGGTGAGGCCGAGGGCGGCGAGGACGCCGTAGAGCGCATCGGCGGTCGCGGCGCCGAGGCCGGAGACGAAGCCGGCGGCACGCCCTTCGGCCAGCGAGCGCCGGATGCACAACAGGCCGATGGGGCCGACGGGCGCGGCGATCGAAAAGCCGATGGCGAAACCGTGGAGGAGCGGATGCACAGGGCGGAGCGAGAGGTGTTTTTTGAAAACAAAAAGCCCGCCGTCGGAGGGAGGCGGGTTTCGAGCTGAGAGGGCGCGAACGAGGGCGTCCGCGCTCCCAGCGCAATCAGTTGTTCGAGTCGATGTAGCGCGCGAGCGAGAGGACGGTGTAGGTGTCCTCGGACGCGCCGGCTTTCACTTTGACCACGTCGCCGGCCTTTTTGCCGAGCAGGGCGGCCCCGAGCGGGGTCTTGTAGGAGATGATGTGCTTGTCCGGGTCGCCGTCCCAGGCGCCGAGGATCTTGTAGGTGAGGTTGAGGCCGGTGGCTTCGCTGCGAACCTCGACCACGCTGCCGACGCTGACTTGCTCGGCGGTGGCGTCCTTGAAGTCGGTGATGCGGGCGCGGGCGAGGTCGCGTTCAAGGAGGCCCTTCTGCGCCATGAGGACCTGCTGGTCCTGCTTGGCCATCTTGTATTCGGAGTTTTCCTTGAGGTCGCCGTGTTCGCGGGCGACGGCGATGGCCTTGGAGTTTTCCGGGATCTTTTTCGAGACGATGGCCTCGTATTCCTCGCGTTTGCGGTCGTAGCTGGCGCGGGAAACGAGGAGCTGCTCCTCCTTGCCCTCGGCATCGGCGGCGACGAGCGACTGGATGTTGGGGAAGATTTTGATGAACCGGGCGAGGAGCGACTTCTTGGTGAGTTCCTCGAAGCCCTGGTTGAGCATGAGGGTGTTGGCGAGGTCGCGCGCGGTCTCGGGATCGGCCGTCGAGAGCAGGTCGGCGATGAGATCGGTGTCTTCGCTGAGGATGTCGGCGAGCGGGATGCGGCGGGCGCTGGAGGCCTGCAGCGCCTCGTAATCGATCGCGAAGAAGATGGCGCCGAGCAGGCGGGGGGTGATGAGGTCGTTAAGCAGCTTGGCGAACTTCTTCGAGTGCCGATTCTTGACGATCCAGAGGAGCACCGGGGCCCGCAGGTTCTGCTCGGTCTGCCAGCGTTTGAGGGTGGCGGCGAGCTCGTCGGCGTGACCGTGCTCGACGAGGAAGTTGATGCACTCGGTGGTGAACTTGCCCTGCGAGACCTTGAGCAGCGTGAAGAGAATGTCGCGGGCCTCGATCGGGTGGGTCTCGTTGACGAGGTCGAGGAAGCGCGACTGGAAGTGGACCGGGATCTTCTCGGCGATGGCGGGCAGGTCGCGGACAGTGGCGATGAGCGAGGCCTGCGCGGGTTCGAACGTGGCCTCGCTGCCGAGATGCTTGGCGAGATCGTCACGGACGGCGGCACCGTAGAGGCGTTCGGCGGCATCGATTTGATTCGAATCCTTGACGGCGTCAGCCACGCCCTTGAGCACCGCGGAGAGGTCGGTTTTGAGTTCCTTTTTTTCCGTGGCAGCAAGGAGTTCCTCGGCCAGGGCGATGCGGCGGCGGGCGGAGCGGGTGGCGGTGAACGCCTCGATGATCTCGTCCTCGGCTGAAACCGGGGTCTCACGCAGGACGTAGCACTCGGTCTTCTTTTCGGGAACGGCGACGCGGGGATCCTTGGCGACCGCCTTCTTCGCGGCGGACCACCATTTCTTGAATTTGTCCTCGCCCACCACCTGCGCGAGGGTGATCTCGAGTTCGATGACCGTGGCGGCGTTGTTCGGATAAGCCTGCAGGGCCTCCACCACCAACTGGGCGGGATGATCGGCGACGAGTTCGGTGATCTTCTTGGGCTCGGTCTCCTTGCGCACGAGGAGGTGCTTTTCCGGCAAGACCTCCATCGTGGTCACGCAAAATGCCGGGTCCATCGGGTGGTTCTTCTTGCCCTTGAAGTCGATGAGGAGCTTCTGGGACGCGTCGTTGTAGCTCTTGATCTGACCGAAGCCCCAGCTGCGATGGACGACGTAGGCGCCGGGTTCCATGGCCTCGAGACGGGCTTTGGCCGCCTTCAGGGACGGGGTCTTGGCAATCAGCGCGGAAACGGCTTCGGAATTCATGGTTGCGTGTGGTCGGGCGTGAACCGGAGAGTTGAGCGGATAATGAATCGCTTTGTCAAACTGTGTGTCGAGTGGCACTGGGCGGCCCGTTGGGTCGCCGTCGCATGAGCGCGCCCGTCGGATCGGAAACAGGCCGGCCGGCCGCATGGGGCGCGGCGGCGCGCTTGATTGCCCGCTGGCTGGACCAAGGGGAGCGGATCGATGCCCTCCTGGACGGTCTTCCGCCGACGCTGACCGGCGCGGAGCGGGCACGATGCCAGCATCTTGTGCTCGGAGTCGTGCGCCATTTCGGACGGATGGAGGTGGCGTTGCAGCGGTTGGTGGCTCACCCGCCTCGATTCACGACGCGTGCGGCCTTGTGCGTGGCGGCGTATGAGCTGATCGAAGCGGCCTCCGGATCGGGCGACACCGGGCAGGTGGCCAAGATAGTCCACCACGCCGTCGAGCAAACCAAGGCGCTCGCAAGTCTCGCCGAGGCGCGGCTGGTGAATGCAGTGGTTCGAAAACTCATCCCCGCCATGATGGTGCCGCCGCCACCGCCGGGGGCGTCGGCAGCGCAATTGGCGGAGTATTTTTCGCATCCGGAGTGGCTGGTCCGCGGATGGCTGGGGCAATTCGGGCCGGAGGCCACGCGGTCCCTGCTGGAGTGGAACCAGCGGCCGGCGACGGTCTATGCGCGGTGGCGCGACGGCGGGGCAGCGGTTCCGCCGTTCTTGAAGCCCACGCGCTGGAACGGTTTTTTCGAGGTCGAATCCGGCCATTGGCGCGAGGTGGAGCCGCTGTTGAAAGAGGGGAAGCTCTATCTCCAGGATCCGGGCACCCGCCTCGCGGTCGAGCTGCTCGCGCCGCAGCCGGGCGAGACGGTGCTCGATCTTTGCGCGGCGCCCGGGGGCAAGAGCCTGCTGATCGCCGATGTGATGAAGGCGGGAAAACCCGCCTCCGCTGAAGCTGGGGCGGGCAAGCTCGTCGCGATGGACCTGCCGGGCACGCGCATCGACCGGCTGAAACAGAATCTCGCGCGGGCCGGTGACCTGACGGTGGCCCTCGTGCAGGCCGATGTGACGAAGGAGGCCGCGGCCGTTTTTCGCGAGCACCACCAGCCCGAAAACTACGCGGCTGTGCTGATCGATGTCCCGTGCTCCAACACCGGCGTGATCCGCCATCGTGCGGACGTGAAGTGGCGTCTCCAGGAGGGCGATCTGAAGAAGCACCCGCACCAACAACTGACGTTGCTCCACGCCGCCGCGCGATTGGTCGCGCCCGGCGGGCGGCTCGTCTACTCGACGTGCAGCCTCGAGGCGGCGGAGAACGACAAGGTCGTCGCGGACTTTCTACGCGGCAAAGCGGGCGAGGCGTTCACGCTCGAGGCGAGCGCCGTCAGCCAGCCGTGGGTGACGGGCCACGATGGGGCCGGGGCATTTTTGCTGCGGCGGAAGGGGTAGTGCGGGCGCTTCGTCGGCTTTGCTTTCACGGGTCTTCCTTTTTGAGGATACACCGCACGACGTAAGCCAATCCTACCGCGGTGCCGACGGCCGCTCCGATCTTAAACCTCACCATCAGCCAGGCATCGCTCTGCATCACGAGCGGGGCCTCGTCGTCCTCCACGCGGAAATACTCTTCCACGGCAAGTCCAACGCCAAAGATGACCGGAAGGACGATGAGAATCGCCGCGAACTTCAGCCAACGCAGGAGAGCAGAATCGCGCGGCCCCTCGTTTTCGTATGACGCGCGTTTACGAAGAACTTCACCCGCAGCGCAGTCCATGGCGCCCAAGGCCGTCGAATGCTCATCGGCTTCTTCGTCGTCGCGTCGGACGTTCATCTTCTGCCGAACGTGAGAGGTGCGCCGCACGCGGGCGAGCGTGGAGTGAGGCCCTGCCTGTCCGTCGTAATCTCGGCGAAGGCAGATGGACGGCTGGCGAGGTGGAGCGCATCGCCCACCACGCGCTGGCTCGGAGGACGTGGCTTGGGCTCTCCAATCTTTGACGAACATGGGCTGGAAAGCCCGTGCCACAAAAAGCGCGTTGGGGGCAACGCGCTCCACCTCGATCCACGTCATGCCCCGCTCGGGCGGGGCGCCGGTTGGCTGGCGAGGAACCTGAGTTGCGCCCTACGGTTGGGCTACTTTTTTGCGGCTTCACCCGTGCCTTGGCGGACGGTCGGGTAGGTGATGCCGAGTTGTTCGAGGTAGGTGTCGTATTTCGACGGGTCGTAGTAAAATTTTTTCATCGCGGCGCGGTGGTCGGCCATGATGCGCGTGTTGAGCCAGATGGCCGGTTTGTCGTTGGGGCCGATCAGCGGCTGGTATTTCCGGTCCTTCGTCTGCTCCTTGCGGAAATACTCCCACGACTTCGCGACGAGCTCGGGCTTGGTGAAGAGATCGACCATTGTCATGGCGAGCACCTTGGCGCCGGCGGTCGTGCCTTTGTGCGCGATGGGCGTGGCCATCGCGATCGCGTTGGCCCAGTTGTGGCCGGGGAGGCCGGGGATGTTGGCGGGATAGCGGAGCGTGACGGTCGGGACGGTCCACGAAACGTCGCCGATGTCGTCGGAGCCGCCGTTGCGCGTCTCGTCGGTGGCCGGGCCTTGGAGACCCTTGAGCGCGAGGGTGAGGCCGGTGATCGGGGACTTGAGTTCGCCCTGCAACGCGCGTGCGAGCTTCTGGTCGGCATCGGTCCACTTCGGGAGGCCGACGGCCTTGATGTTTTCGTTCATGGCCTCGGCGACGGGCTTGTTGAAATGCTGCGGCCACGCGGTGCCGAGCACGCGCGAGGTGACGGTGGTGTTGCTCATCGCCGCGGCGGCCTTGGCAATGGTGTCGCCGATCTCGCGGAGGCCGACGATGCGCTCGTAATCGAGTTCGCGGAAATAATACCACACGCTCGCGTTCTGCGGCACGACGTTGGGCTGGTCGCCGCCGTTGGTGACCACGTAGTGCGAGCGCTGCTGGAGGCGGAGGTGCTCGCGGCGGTAGTTCCAGCCGATGTTCATGAGTTCCACGCCGTCGAGCGCGCTGCGCCCGCGCCACGGCGCGCCGGCGGCGTGCGCGCTTTCCCCGGCGAAGGCATACTCGATGGAGATGAGCCCGGTGCCGTTGCCGGTCCCCCACTGCACGCGAAACTCGTTGTCGACGTGGCTGAAGATCGCGACGTCCACATCCTTGAACGCGCCCGTGCGCACAAGCTGCGCCTTGCCGCCGAGCTGTTCCTCGGCCACGCCGGGCCAGAGTTTGATCGTGCCGGGGAGCCTGGCGCGTTCGAGGAACCGCTTCACGGCAAACGCGGCGGTGAGATTGAGCGGCTGGCCGGAGTTGTGGCCTTCGCCGTGGCCGGGCGCGCCGGCGAGGATCGGATCGTGGTAGGCGACGCCGGGTTTCTGCGAAGCCTGCGGAATGCAATCGATGTCGGAGCCGAGCGAGATCACGGGCTTGCCCGAACCCCACGAGGCGGTCCATGCGGTGGGCACGCCACCGACGCCACGTTCGATCTTGAAGCCTTCGGCCTCGAGCAGGGCGGTGAGATATTTCGAGGTCTCGAATTCCTGGAAGCCGAGCTCCGCGAAGCTGAACACGGTGTCGACCATGACCTGCGTCTGCTTCCGCATCGATTCGACGTCGTCGACGACCTGTTTCTTGAAGTCGGTCAACGGCCCGGTCTGCGCGAGCGTGAGGCACGAGGTGGCGAGACCGAGAAGAGCGAAACGAAGGAAGCGGGCGGGGGAGCGCATGGTGGGAGGCGGCGGAACGCGGTGGAAAGCGCGCCGAGGTTGCCCGCGACGCGGGGAGCTACGCAAGCAGAGTCCACGCCGCGCTCGCGAGATCCTGGTCTTCGCGAAACGGGCGGCGATTGCTTGAGCCGGAAGGTCGGGAAGGAGGGGAAGCGTGCTTTCTCACTTTCTGCGCTTCCGCGCCTTGCTGTCCGAATTGCGGTTGACCACTCGCCGGCGCTCGCGGCTACGGGGCGAATGGCCGTGAAGGTGTCTGCGGTCAGAGGGCGTCGAAAAAGGTTGCTCGAAGGAGGGCCGGACCTCCGGGCCGGTCGTTCCGCGCCCGCTACGGCACGAGTTCGAACGTGTCGAAGGTCGTCGGCGCCTCGGTCGAGCCGTAGAGCAGGGTGCACGTGATCGTGCGGGCGGTGGCGACGAGTTCTTCGTAACGCCGGAGGTCCCATTTGGCCACGTGTTCGCCGTTGATGCGCGTGACGAGATCGCCGGGCTCCATGTGCGCCTGATCGGCCGGCGAGCCGGGGATCACGCTCGCGACGCGCCAGTAGGCCGGCGTGCGGGTGAAGCTCACTCCGGCGCTGCGGCGGGGCGGCGTCGGAATCGGTGCACGTTGATCGCGGAAGAACGTCACGCGGTCGTGCTGCTGGTCGAACGTGACGGTGAAGTGGCGCAGGATGCCGCCCCCCAGCGCGGAGAGTTCGTCGGTGAGTTCGACAATCGGGCGCGGCAACTCGTAGCCCGCGATCGCGAGGGTGTCGGCGAGGCGGGCCACTTGCTGCGGCCGGTCGCCGGTCAGGGTGCTGGCCATGGCGCCCGCGCGCGGGGCGATGGCGAATCCGGGCTCGAGGCCGACGGGGTTGAGGCTGAGCGACGCATCGCTGCCGGAGTCGATGAGCGCGACCAGCGTCCGGTCGCCGAGTTGCACGCGCACCAGCGGCGTCTTGTTGGAATCGTCGACGGGGATGGGCGTGCCCGGGAGGAGAACCTTGGCGTCGGCGCGGCGCACGATCACACGGCTTTGGGGGTAATCGAGCGTCAGCAGGGTCTCGCGGAACAGCGGGAACCCGAGGACGCCGTCAATCTTGATCCCGAGGTGGGCGGAAAGTGGCGCGCAGTCATAGACGAGCACCGGCACCTCGTCGAAGCGCAGTTCGCCAAACACGAGGCGGTCCAGCGTGGCAGCGGGGAGTTCGGTGAACCGGCCATCCGCCGACTTGACCTGCACGCGGGGTGTCTCGACCGGAGCGGCTTTCCGGGTGCCGTAGCGGCGGGCGATGGCCGGGCTCACGAGGGTGACCGACGCGCCGGTGTCGACCAGGAAGTTGAAGGAGGCGGAGCGATCCCACCGGGCCTCGACGATGAGATAGTGGCCCAGGCTCTGCGCGGGCAGCGTGACCATTGGCGCACCCAGCGTCGTGCGGCCCGGGCGGGGCGGGGGACGGCTGAAGGGCAACGGCAGGGCGGTGCAGCCGGAGAGCAGAAGACAGAAGACGGAGAACAGGGGACGGAGAACCGAAGTCGGAATCCGGCGCTCGGGGCGGCGTGCGCCACCTTCTGTTCGCTGCACTCGGTCTTCAGCGCTCATGTCTCCGGTTCAGGCAGCGAACGGCAGAGCGCAAACGCGATGCCCGCGAGAATCGCGCTCGCGACAAAGAGAGCGTGGGCGCCGAACAACCAGAACACGGCGCCGGCCAGGATCGGCGTGAATGCGCGCGACAGCGAACCGAGCGAGCGGAACACCCCGAGCACGCGGCCCTGCTCATTGGCGCCGCTGTAGAGGGAGATGAGGCCGGTGGAGGAGGGATTGACCAGGCCGGCGCCGCAGGCGAGCACCGCGAGGCCCGTGTAGATCACCCAGGGTTGGCCGGCGAAGCCGACGATCAGCAGTCCAACGCCGGAGAGGGCGAGGCCCGCGGCGAGCACCCGCGTTTCATTGGCGGGCTTCAGGATCTTCCGGACGATGTAGCCCTGCGTGATGATGGAGCAGACGCCGAGGAAGCCGAGGAGCAGGCCGTTCTGCCGGGCGGTGTAGCCGAAGCGTTGCGCCGTGAGGAACGTGATCGAGACCTCCATCGCGACGAACGCGATCGAGAAGGTGAAGGCGACGAAGTTGACGCGGCGCACGGCGGCGTTGTCGAGCGAGAGGATGGCGCGGAGCGGGTTGCGCTCGCGTTTTTCGCGCGGCTGGGCGCGGGCCGCGGCGGTGAGCGTCTCGTTGAAACGCGCGGTGATCCAAACGAGATTGATGAGGCAGAGGGCCAGCGCCACGAGCGCGGGGACGGAGAACGGATTGATGCCCAACTTTCCGAGCGCGGGGTAAAGTTCGAGGAGATTGTAGCGGACAAGCAACGCGCCGATGGTCGGGCCGGTGACGAGGCCGAGGCCGAAGGCCGCGCCGACGAGGCCCATGGCTTTGGAGCGTTCCTGGCGCGTCGTCACATCGGCCACCGCCGCGGTGGCGACTGAGAGGTTGCCCGAGAAGGCGCCACTGATGACCCGAGAGAGCACGAACAGCCAGAACGAGCCGCTCAGCACCCAGACGAGATAACCGAGGGCGTTGCCCGCGACGGTCCAGCGGAGGACGTCGCGTCGTCCCAGGCGGTCGCTGAGCGAACCCCACAGCGGGGCGAAGACGAACTGCAGGATGGAGAACACCGACGTGACGGCGCCGCCGAAGAGGACCGCGGCAAAGTTCTCGTCCTTGCCCAGGAGGTGGGCGAAGGCGGCGGATTGGGCGACGAGCCAGCCGAGTGCGCCGCTGTGGCCTTCGAGTTTGAGGTAGTAGTCGAGCAGGTCCGGCCCCAGCGGAAACCCAATCGAGAAGCCGATGAGATCAATGTAGAGCGTGAGAAAAATCACGCCGAGGGAGACAGGGCGCTGGGTGGTGGGATCGGCAGTGGTCGACACGTTGAGGCGGAGACGAAAAACGCCTGGCGGGAAAACGCCAAGGCTCAAACGGCGGTTCGAGCCGGCCTGGCGCATCTCAGTTTTCTGCGAAGTGCCCACACCAGAGGGTGGGCCGGGCGCTCCGCGCCCGGCCAGTTGACTTTAGTTTTCACTCACCCCTGGCCGCCCGCGGAGCGGCCGGCCCACCTTTCGCCTCGCTGCAAGAAAGTGAGATGCGCCCAGCCGGCCTTATCGCAGGGTGGCCTGCAGCTTCTTTGGGAGCTTGGCGACGACCAGGTCGTAGCTGTGGCGGATCAGCCGTTCGAGTTCGACGGCGGGCAGAGCGCCGAGGTCGCCGACGCGCACCCAATGACGCTTGGCGCAATAGGGTGCCTGCGTGATGCCATCGATGTCGGTGAGCGCGTCGAATTCCTCGGGGGCGCACTTGAGCGTGACGCCGTCGACGAGCTGGCCATCGAGTCCGATGATCAGAAACATCTTGCCGGCCACTTTGAACACGAGGTGTTCGCCCCACTGCTTCACCACCGTGGTCTGCGGGAGCGAGAGCGCGTAGGTGCGGAGGGCGGGCAGGCGCATGGTCGGGGGAAAGGGAAAAGGGAGTGAGGGACTGAGGGAGCGAGGGAAAAGAAGCTGAACGCTCTCTCGTTGCTCAACCCCTCACTCCCTCATTCCTGCGCAGTCGTGCCGAGCAACTGGCGCAGGGCGGCGATGAGCGCGGCACGCGTGAAGGGCTTGTGCAGGAAGAGGAACGGTCCGGTATCGTCGGCGAGACGCTGCATGACGTCGGCCTCGCTGAAGCCGCTGATGATGAGCACGCGGGTATCGGGACGGATGCTGCGGAGGACTTTCAAGGTCTCCTCGCCGCTGAGTCCGGGCATCAGCAGGTCGAGGAGGACGACATCGAATCCGGCGGAGTTGGCGCGAAACGCCTCGATGCCGGACTGGCCGTCGACGACGGTCTGCACGGAGGCGCCGATCGACTTGAGCATGCCGGCGGCCACGATCCGGACGGGCTCGTCGTCGTCGATGACGAGCGCGCGGCCGGTGAACTTCCAGTCCGAGGGGGGCGCGGCGACCGGCGCCTTGGCGACCGTGGCGCCCCCGGCGGCCGGTAGGAGCAGGCGGAAGAGCGCGCCGTGGTCGACCGCGCTTTGCACGAAGAGTGCGCCGCCATGTCCGCGGACGATGCCGAGGACGGCGGCGAGGCCGAGGCCGCGCCCGGCAAACTTGGTGGTGTAGAACGGGTCGAAAATACGGGCGAGGACCTCCGGGGGCATGCCGCAGCCGTTGTCGCGCACTTCGAGAAAGGCGAAATCGCCCGGCGGCAGGTCGGAGCCGACCTGGCAGGCGCGCAGCATCTGGGGATCGACGCGCATCACGCCGGTGGAGATGGCGATCTCGCCGCCGCGGTCGCCGATGGCATCGGCGGCGTTGAGCACGAGATTCATCGCGATCTGGCGCAACTGGGTGGCATCGGCGCGAACCGGCGGCAGGCCGCGGGCGAGCGTCAGCCGGAGGTGGGCCTGCTTGGCGACCGACACATCGAGCAGCGGCACCAGGGTCTCGACCAGCGAGCTGAGATCGGTCGGCTCGACGATGAAGCGGCCCTTGCCCGCGTAGGCGAGCATCTGCCGGCACAGGTCGGAGGCGCGCTGGGCCGCGGTCTCGATGGCATCGAGCTTCTGGCCCGCGGCCTCGCTCTGGGCGGGATCGAGGCGCAGGAGATTCGAATTGCCGATGACGGTGGCGAGGAGGTTGTTGAAATCGTGCGCGATGCCGCCCGCGAGCAGCCCGAGGCTTTCGAGCTTCTGGCCTTCGAGCAGGCGGCGCTCGAGGTTGAGGCGTTCCCGCTCCGCGTGTTTCTGCGCGGTGATGTCGATCACCAGGCCTTCGAAGACGCCGGGGCCGCGAGCGGAATCGCCGGCGCCGCGGCCGCGGGACAGCACCCATTTCTCCCGCGCATCACGCGTGCGGATGCGGAATTCCTGCTCGAAGTCCGTGCGGCTGCGCAGCGCCGCGACCGTGTGCTCGCGCACGCGGGCGAGGTCGTCGGGGTGCACGACCTCGCGAAACTGGGCCTGACCCGAAACGAACTCGTCGGGCGTCCAGCCGGTGAGCGCGGTGGCGCCTTCGCTGGCATACAACACCGTGAGCGCCTGCCCCTCATACCGGCACTGGAAGGCCATCCCGGGCAGGGCGTGCATGAGGCTGCTGAGCCGCCGCCGGCTTTCGCTCAATTCGGCCGTGCGCTCCCGCACCTCGCGCTGGATCAGTTCGGTGCGGCGCAGCCGCGACGCGAGGAAGCCGGTGCCGAGCGTGGTGATGAGCACGCCGGCCACCAGGATCACGTAGGGGTGCACGGCGGTCTCGCTCGACCCGGGGGCGGAGACGGGGCGGTAGAGGATGCGCCAGTTGCGGCCGGAGATCTGGAGCGGGAGTTCGCGAAGCTGGCCGCGGCGGAACTCCTGCTCGGTCGGGGCCGGCCCGCCATTCACCACATAGGTGTAGAGGATGCGGCGATCGGCGCGGGTGGAGGAATCGTCGATGAACATCACGTCGAGCCACCGCCCGGGCGCCCGGTTCCACGGCTGCATCAACAGATCGGCCACCCGGAAAACGCCGAGCAGCACCCCGTCACCGTCGGACCGGCGTCCCGGCCCGGACGGCGCGGCGGTGACCGGGCAGATCATGATGATGCCGTCGTTCGGGCCGGATTCGTAGACCAACTTGAGCAGGCCGCTTACCACGCACGCACCGGTGGTTCGCGCCCGCGCGATATCGGCCCGGATCGGACTCGCGGCGGCATCGGAGCCGATCACATGGCGGTTGGCCTGTAGCGGCTCGGCAAAGAGGATCGGGTAATACAAATCGCGCTCGCCGACCGGCACATCGCCACCGCTGCGGGTGCGTTCGCGGATGCCGGCGGGCACATCGGTTTTGTGCGCGTTTTCCCATCCGGCCCGCTGGAGAGCGCTGACCGCGGGAGCCCATTGCACGCCAAGGAAGCCCGGGTGGCGGGAGAGCTGCTGTTGGGCCGCGGCGGCGAATTCCTCGCGGTCGACCGTCTCGCCGTAGGTGAGCAGCAGCTTGAGGGCGAGCAGGCAGTCTTCATAGCCGCCAAGGGTCTCGCGGACCAGCGCGTGGCGGGCGTTTACCTGCCGTTCAAATTCCGCCTCGAGGCTCTGGGTCTCGCGGGTGCGCGCTTCGCGCCACATCCACGCGGTGAGGGCGAGACCGCACAGCGCCACAAGGACCACGATCGGCAGACGGGCCGGGGAACGAAAGCTGCCAGCTGGAGGCATACCGGCGCATCGTGTTGCCGGTGATTCGCATCGCAAGCCAAGATCAGGCGGCGCGGCCCGCGGGCGTTCAGCCGAGCAGCACGCGGAGTTTCTCGACCAGCGCGTCGCGGGTGAATGGTTTGGGCAGGAAGGCGACGGGGCTGCGGTCGTGGGCGAGCCGGCGGAGCAGATCGCCCTCGCTGTAACCGCTCATCAGCAGGACCCGGACGCCCGGCTTGATCGCGCGCAACGCCGCCAGGGTCTCTTCACCGCTCTGCGCCGGCATCATCAGATCCAACAGCACGAGTTCGTAGTGGGCGGGGTTTTCCCGGAACACGGCGATGCCAGCCAGTCCGTCGTTCACGACGCGCGGGGTGAGGCCGACGGACTTGAGCATGTCGGCCGCGACGAGCCGCACCGGCTCCTCATCGTCGACCACCAGGACGTGGCCCGCCCGGCGCCAGGTCGACTCCGGCGGCGTGATGGCGGTGGGGAGGGTGCCGCGTTCGGCGGTCGGCGGGAGGAGCAGTTGAAAGCGGGAGCCGCGGCCGACCGTGCTGCACACGTGCAACGCGCCGCGATGACCGCGCACAATGCCGAGCGCCGCGGCCAGACCCAACCCGCGGCCGGCGAACTTCGTGGTGAAGAACGGGTCGAAAATCCGCGCCACCACCTCCGGGGCCATGCCGCAACCGGTGTCGCTCACTTCCAGCAGGACGAACTCGCCGGGCGGCAGGTCGCTGCCGGCGGCACAGGTGGCGAGAAACGCGGCGTCGGCCGGCGCCCGGCCGGTGCGGATGGTGATCGTCCCACCCTCCGGCCCCATGGCGTCGGCGGCATTCAGGACGAGATTCATGACGATTTGCCGGAGCTGCGTGGCATCGGCCATGACCGCGGGCAGATCGCGCGACATTTCGAGCCGCAGCTCGGCGCGGCGGGCGATCGAGGTGTTGAGCAGCGGCAGCAAGGCCTCGACCAGCAGGGTGAGGTCGGCCGATTCGATGACGAAACGACCCTTGCCGGCGTAGGCCAGCATCTGGCGGCAGAGCTCGGCGGCGCGGAGGGCGGAATGCTCGATGGCGCGCAACTGCGGTTCGATGGGGGAGCCGGGCGGCACGGAAAGGCGGGCGAGGCCGGCGTTGCCGAGCACGCCGGTGAGGAGGTTGTTGAAATCGTGCGCGATGCCGCCGGCGAGCAGGCCGAGGCTTTCGAGTTTCTGGCCGTCGAGCAGTTTGCGCTCGAGCGCGAGGCGGTCGTGTTCGGCGCGTTTTTGCGCGGTGATGTCGATGGCCAGCCCCTCAAACAGGGGACGACCCCGGCCGTCCAGGCCGGGACTACGGCCGCGGGAGAGCACCCACTTTTCGGTGCCGTCAACCGCGCGGAGGCGATAGGCCGCTTCGATCTCCACTCCCGCGGCCGCGGCGGCACGGGTGACCTTGCGCGCGTGCGGGAGATCGTCCGGGTGGATGAGGTCGCGCAAATGAACCCGGCCGGACAAAAACTCCTCCGGACGGTAGCCGGTGAGTGCGATCGAACCTTCGCTGACGTAGGTGACCTCGAACTCCTGCGCGTAGACGCCGCGGTAAGCCATGCCCGGCAGGGCGTGGAGGAAAGCGTCCAGTTTGCGCTGGCTGTCGCGCAGTTCGGCGGTGCGCTCGGCGACGAGCCGCGCGACGAGTTCCGCCCGGTGTCGCTGGGTGCGCAGGTAGAGTCCCAGACCGATCGAGAGGCCGAGAAGCAGGCTGCCGAAAAACCAGCTGCGATACCCGGACTGTTGGGCCCGCCAGGCAGCCGACGGCCGCATCCACAACGACCAGGTCCGGCCGGCGTGCTCGAAGTTGAGGTGCAGGTGCATCCCGGTGGCCATCATCGCGACCGTCGGCGGCGACGTCCGGCCCGGTTCCGGGGTCGCGGTGTGGTAGTGGAGAAAACGGCGTTCCGGGGTCGCGCTTTCATCCAGGAAAAGCACATCGACCCCGTGCCCGCTCATGCGGTTGAACATGTCCTCGAGCACGTCGGAGAGCCGGAAGACGCCGAAGATGTAGCCCTTGAGGTGAGCGAGACGTGCCTCCGGCGCCAGGTCGTCGATGGGTTGATCGTAGACGGGCAGTTCGGTGATGTAGCCCCAGTTGGGTGGGTCGGCCTTGGCAACAAGCAGCGGCACGCGCCCCGAGGCGGCGAGCACGCCCTGGCGGGCGAAGCCTTGCAATTTGGCCCACGCCGAAGGCGCCGAGGCCATGTCGAAGCCCAACGCCGGTTCGTTGCCCGCGTAGGGCACGACGTAATAGACGGGGGCATGGACGGGGCGATCGGCGCTGCGGCGGAGCGTGCCCGGCGGATCGTCCGCATGTTCCGTAAACTCGAAACGGGGGAAACCCTCCGCGCGCGCCGCGGCTTCATAGCGCGCCCGCTCCGCACCCGGAACGATCGGCACCCATTGCAGCTCGTAGATGCCGACCTGGCGGGAAAGGAGTTCCCGCGCGACGCGTTCGAATTGCGCCCGGCTGACGTGGGGCGATGTTTCGAACATCGCCCGCAGCGTGTAAACGGCCTCCTCGCGCCGACCGAGATAATCCTCGGCGCGCAGCGCGATGTTCTGGGCGCGGCGGGAAAACTCCTGCTCCCGCCCGCGATTCTCGGCGCTCCGGATGGAAAAAAACACCCACACGCTGAGGACGCCGCCGATCGCCACTACGAGCAATGGCGCCGGTCCGCCGCCGGGGCGCGAAATGAACGGCGGGGTGGAGGCTGACGCAGGTTTCGTCACAACGCCATCATTCGACACCAAGTGGGCGTGATTTCGAGATTCTTTCCGACCGGTGCGCACCCACGTGAGCTGAAACCGGCTGGTCGGGCCGATTCCTGCGAGGGACTCAGACCGGGTAAGGCAGCGGATGCTTCCCGGTCAGCGCGACCACCCGCTGCTTCACGGCCGCGAGCGTCGCGTCGAGATTCGGCGTGCCGATGGCGGCCAGCACGGTGTCGATGCACGCGGCGATCTCACCCATGTCGGACTCGACGAAGCCGCGCGTGGTGACAGCGGGCGTGCCGAGGCGGATGCCGGAGGCCTGGAAGGGCGAACGCGTCTCGAACGGCACGGTGTTCTTGTTGCAGGTGATGTTGGCGCGATCGAGCGTCTCCTGCGCAACCTTCGCGGTGAGTTCGGGGAACTTCGGGCGC
Organism: Verrucomicrobiota bacterium; assembly: GCA_016235555.1. Taxonomy (GTDB): domain Bacteria; phylum Verrucomicrobiota; class Verrucomicrobiia; order Opitutales; family Opitutaceae; genus JACRKC01. Next base: position 282,576 of record JACRKC010000114.1, on the reverse strand, counting down.
AGATCGACGAGCATGAGGTGGTTGTCGGTGCCGCCCGAAACGATCTTGTAGCCGCGCGCGATCATGGCGGCGGCGAGGGCCTTGGCGTTCGCCACGATCTGGCCGGAGTAGGCCTTGAACTCGGGCTTGAGGCACTCGCCGAGGCACACGGCCTTCGCGGCGATGACGTGCATGAGCGGGCCGCCCTGGCCGCCGGGGAACATGGCGGAGTCGATGGCCTTGGCGAGCTGGGCGCGGCAGAGGATGAGGCCGCCGCGCGGGCCGCGAAGGGTCTTGTGCGTGGTGGTGGTGACGAAATCGGCGTGCGGCACAGGCGACGGGTGATGGCCCGACGCGACGAGGCCGGCGATGTGCGCGATGTCGGCGAAGAGGAGCGCGTTCACGCTGCGCGCGATCTCGCCCATGCGCGCGAAGTCGATCGTGCGCGAGTAGGCGCTGGCGCCGACGGTGATCATCTTGGGCTGCTCGCGCGCGGCGACGGCGGCGAGTTCGTCGTAATCCATGAGGCCGTCGGACTCGCGCACACCGTATTGGCAGAATTTGTAGAGCTTGCCGGAAAAGTTGGCGGGGTTGCCGTGGGTGAGGTGGCCGCCGTGGCTGAGGTTCATGCCGAGCACCTTGTCGCCGGGCGAGAGGACGGAGGTGTAGACGGCGAAGTTGGCCTGCGAGCCGGAGTGCGGCTGGACGTTGGCGTGCTCGGCGCCGAAGAGCCGCTTGGCGCGGTCGATGGCGAGTTGCTCGATTTTGTCGACGTGCTCGCAGCCGCCATACCAGCGTTTGCCCGGGTAGCCCTCGGCGTATTTGTTCGTGAGCGCCGAGCCCTGCGCCTCGAGGATGGCGGGGACGACAAAATTTTCCGAGGCGATGAGCTCGATGTGGCTCTGCTGGCGGCCGACCTCGGCGGCGATCAGCGAGGCGACTTCAGGATCGAGGGTGGAGAGCGGCGCGGCGTTGAGCATTTTGGAAAAGCCAAAACGCTCACGGAAGCGCGCGCAGACGCAAAGCGTTTTTTCTCAGGCCGGGGTGGCCAGCCGTGTCTTAAGGAACTCGATGAGCGACGGGATCGCTTCGACCATCTCGTCGCGGCAGGCCTCGTAAATGCGGATCGGGCCGCCGTAGGGATCGCCGATTTCCTTGTCGGCGGCGCGGGGCATGAATTCGCGGAGGAGAAAGAGATTCCGCGGCGGCGGATCGATCGTGAGCTGGAGCATGGCGCGGTGCGCTTCGGTCATGCAGAGGACGACCACGGCTTGCTCAACCAACTCGCGCGTGACGGGGCGGCTGCGCTGGCCGGCGATGTCGATGCCGACTTTTTTGAGGGCGACGACGGAATTTTCGGAAACGAGATCGCCCTCGCGGGCGGCGACGCCGGCGGAGACGACCTTGAGGGAGCGCAACGGTTCGGGTTGCCCGGCCAGCGCGTGCTGCAACAGCCCCGCGGCCATCGGGCTGCGGCAGATGTTGGCGGTGCAAACCGTGAGGATGGTTCCGGACGCGGGCATGGGTCGTGGCCGGGGAGAGGACACGGTTTGGCCGGAAAGGCAAAGCCGGAGTGCGGCGGGGCAGGGCGGGGTGTGACAGGAAGTGAGGTCAGCAAGCAGAGCGTTGGTTGTAGCGGCGGTCTGCGACCGCCGAACGAGAACCCTTGGCGCATCGACGGCGGTCGCAGACCGCCGCTACCGCTGGCTGACCTCACTTCCGGTTGCACCCGGGGCGGGGCACGGCTTTCCGGTTTGATTTCGCAACGGTAGGTCAGCTCGCTGGCGAGCGCGAGATGGCGCGCGCGGGAACGATTGGTGGATGCACACCGGAAAGCCGTGGGGCGGGGGCATCTCCGACGTCCGACTGTCGGGCGTGAAGCCCGCCTACAGTTTCTTCAGCGCGAGCAGCGCGCGATGGAGTTGCACGGCGCGGAGGAGCACGCGGTCCACCGGGATCGCCGGCGCGTCCGGCTTGGGCAGGCGTGAGCCGAGCGCCGGATCGCCCCCGCCATTTTCGGGCGGGTGTTCACGCAGCAGACTGGCTTCGTCGTTGCGAATCTTGTCCGGGGTGTCGTTGAGGAGGGCATCCAGACCGGCCCCTTCGCCGAAGGCATCATAAGCGCGCCGTTCGTCGGCCCGGCTGAACGTGACGGCGATGTCGGGGGCGAATCCGGGCGCCGCTGCGCCGATGACGACGACGTGGCCGGCGGCGCCGTGGCTGCGAAACGGCGTGAGGAGCGCGGACGTAGTGTCGGTGTTGGCGAGGATCAGGATCGGGGAGCGGGGGGTGGCGCGGAACCGGACCCACGCCTCGAGCGCCGTGGCATCGCCGTTGGTCGCGAGCACGTAACGCAGATCGAGCACGACAGGCCGCGGCGCGGAGTCCGGGCTCGCGGGCAGGTCCGCGGGCAGGCGCTGGACTCGGTGATAGGCCAGGCCCTCGCCGAGATCGCGGGCCAGGTCGGCGGCTTTGGTGGCGGTGGGCGACGTGTCCGCTTCGGCCGGCGCGGCGGCGAGCAACAGCAGAAAAAGCAGGGAGCGCATCAGCGGCGAAGGAGTTGCCGGGCGCCGATGTCGCGACGGAAGTATTTCGAGGCACAACCGATCTGCTCGCAGGCGGCGTAGGCGCGATCCGCCGCGAGACGGAGGGTCGGGCCCAAGGCGGTCACCCCGAGCACGCGGCCGCCCGCGGTGACGACCTCGCCGGCGGCGTTTTTCGCCGTGCCCGCGTGGTAGACCGTAACGACGGGAGGGAGCGTGGCGGGGAAGCGGATCACATCGCCCTTCGGGTAGGCATCGGGGTAGCCGCGCGCGGCGACGACGACACACATGGCGGCGTCGGGCTTCACGTCGAGGGTGACGCCGCGAAGCTCGCCGCGGGCGGCGGCCCAGAGGAGGGCGAGCAGATCGGTGTTGAGGCGCGGGAGGACGACCTGCGTTTCGGGATCGCCGAAGCGGGTGTTGTATTCGAGCACGCTCGGGCCGTCGGGCGTGAGCATGATGCCGATGAAGAGCGTGCCGCGAAATTCGATGCCCTCGGCGGCGATGCCGTCGACGGACGGGCGGACGATTTCGCGATCGATGCGGGTAAGGAGATCGGGCGTGACCACCTCGGCGGGCGAGTAGGTGCCCATGCCGCCGGTGTTGGGGCCGGTGTCGCCGTCGCCGATGCGCTTGTGATCCTGCGAGGTCGGGAGGATGACGTAGTCGCGGCCGGAGACGACGACGAGGAGGGACGTCTCGTCGCCGACGAGGCAGTCCTCGATGAGGATCTGTTTGCCGGCGGCGCCAAACTTGCCGCCCGCGAGCATGTCGCGCACGGCGGTCTCGGCCTCGACGAGTGTTTGCGCAACAACGACGCCTTTGCCGGCGGCGAGGCCGTCGGCCTTGATCACGATGGGCGCGCCGCGTTGGCGGAGGTAGGCGAGGGCGGGGTCGACTTCGCTGAAGATCCCGGCGGGCGCGGTGGGGATGTGGTATTTCAGCAGGAGCTGCTTCGTAAAAATCTTCGACGCTTCGAGGCGCGCGCCATCGGCTTTCGGGCCGTAGGCGGGGATGCCGACCTTTTCGAGTTGGTCAACGAGGCCGAGTGAGAGCGGGACCTCGGGACCGACGACGACGAACTCGACTCGCTCGCGCTGGGCGAGCGCGACGAGCCCGGCGATGTCGTCGGCGGCGACGGGAAAGCACGTCGCGTCCTGCGCGATGCCGGCGTTGCCCGGCGCGCAGAGGACGCGCGGCCGCGCGGGCGAGGCGAGCAGCGCGCGGACGAGCGTGTGTTCGCGTCCGCCGGAGCCGACGACGAGGAGGGAGCGAGGGAGCGAGGGCATGTGAATCACAGCTGGCGTCGTGACAGCCAATAACCGGGTTCTCGCGCGGGGTCGGCCACGGCCCAGACGACAATTTCGTCGCGCAGCAATTCGTAGTGAACGACGTAATGACAACGGCGGGTGACGATGTGTTGCCACCCCTGATGATCCCGACGCCCGAGTCCCGGAAATTCGCGAACTCGCGCGAGTGTGGCAGCGACATCCGCCCGAACCCGGACCCCGGCTCCCGGGCGTTCCGATTCGCAATACGAAATCTCGGCTTCCAACTCGGCGTGTGCGGCCGGGTGGTAGGCGACAGGCTTCATCCCAGCAAACGATCGAGCGAGCGCTCGACTTCATCACCTGGAATCAACTTCACCTTGCCAGACAGGACTTCTTCGCGCCGACGTTGGATTTCCGCCTGCCAGGCAGTTTCGTGCGGGGACGGACTCTCGTGGAGTGCCGCGGCAAAAAGCTCCTCGGCCAGGGCGAGTTTCTCGTCGGTGGAAAGTGCGCGGGCGGCATCGGAAATCTCAGCGAGCTTGGCACTCATGGGGCAAAGTTGACGGTGGTCTGGCGATTTGGCGAGCGTCGTGTTTACAGCACCTGCAACTTCTTCCGGTAAAACGCCACGACTTCGTCGGGGTCGTCGGTGAAGAGGATGTAGTCGGCCATCCACGCCGGGGCGCGCTTGGTGCGGATCATTTCCTGCACCTGCTTGCGGAGGTCGGTCCAGAATTTGGCGTTGAAGAACACATACGGCACGCGCGGGCGGATGCCGAGCTTGAGGTTGCACATCTCGATGCCGACTTCCTCGAGCGTGCCGACGCCGCCGACGTTGAAGATGCAGAAATCCGCCGCCTCGAACCATTTTTGCCGGAAGTGGCGCGACGATTCCTGGAAGGTGTTGAAAAAATCGACGCCGAGCTCAGGCGGTTGTGCTTCGAGTTCGAGGAAGCAGGCACCGGTGAGGGCACCCTTGCCGCGCGCCTGATCGGTGGCGAGGCGCATGACGCCGCCGCCGCCGCCGGTGAGCACGCCGAGGTTGGAGCCGATGAAGCTCGTGAGTTTTTCGACGAGGGTGGAGATCCGGTCGGTGTCGGCCTGGTCGAGGCCGAGCGCGGAACCGTAGAAGGCGAGCACCGTCGCCTCCTGAAAACGGCGGGCCATCTCCTCGCGGACGAAAAAGCCGTGGTCCTTTTTGTAGATGTGCGAGTAGAGGTCCTTCGTCAGCTCGTCATACCAATAGACTTGGAGGCCGATGGCATCGAACATGTCGAGGCGCGCGTGGGCGTTGCTGGAGAGGAAGTAGCCGTGGGTGCGCGAGGCCTTGCGGAAGATGAGGCGCTTGAGCTTCAGGTCGCCGCCGAGGCGCGTGACGAGTTCGAAGTTTTCGAGCAGGTCGGGGAAGTAATCGGTGATGAGCGTGTCGGCGTCCGAGGGCGCGGCGTCAAGTGCCTGGATCATCGTGCGGGAGCCGAGCGGGGCTTTTTCGCCGTCGAGAAATTTTTTCAGGTCGTCGGTGGCGCGGAGCACGACGGCGCGGTTCTCCATCATGCTGCTCTGGCCGCGCACGGTGATGCGGGTGCGGGGCTTAGCCTCGGCGTTGTCGCGGGGCGGATTGGAATCGAGGCGCTCAAAGACGGTGCTGGCGGCGGTGAGGAGGCGCTGGCGTTTTTTGGCGAGCGTCTTGGTCTCGGGGTCGGAGGCTTCGGGGGCGCGGTAGATCTCGACGGAGACCATGGGGTTCACGACGGGCTGGTCGCCGCTGTTGTAGATTTCCAGCATGATGTTCGTGCCGAAAGTCTTGATCGGATCGAGGAGGACGGCGGCGGTGTGGATGCCGAAGTTGCCCTCGCCGGGATTGAGGAGGACGAAGTGCTCCTTCAGATACATCGAGCAACTGGTGAGGATGCCGGAGTGGGGTTGGATGGAAAGCGGGCTGGCGTCGTGGCGGACCTGGACCTTGTCGAGGAAGCCGCGGCCGGCGCGACCGCTGACCACCCGCTCGAAGGACAGCCGCTGGAGTTTCGGACTGAGCGTGTAGCTGACCTGGTGCGGCGTGAAGAATACGCGGCCGCGCGAGTCGATGCTGATGGTGTTGGGCAGCTTGAGGTCGTTGTTCTTGATGGCGGACCAGATCTCGGCGGTGGAGAGCTTGGCGGCGGGTGGAGCGAAAAACAGGCGGCCGACCGGGGCGCCCACGCGGAGGAGTTTCTTCCAGTAGGGCGCGTTGGGGAACGTGGAGTCGTAGATGAACGCGTCGGCGGAGAGTTCCAGGCGGTTGCCCTCGATGTGGGGCTGGCCGTGGATGAGCATTTCGATGCCGATGCGGGCGAGCGAACTGCGTTCGGTAAAGCGGAGGGACGCGAGGCTGGTTTTGAGGAACTCAAATTCGGCGGGGTGCCGCGGCCAGAAGGCGAGGGTGAGGGCGACCGTGCCGTCGTCCTTGTTTTTCACCGTGAGGATTTGGCCGTCCTGCGAGGTCCAGAATTGTTCGGGGTTCATGTCGATAAGGGGCAGGAAATGACGCATCGATCCGGGGGACACAAGCCCTGCGAAAGGCTCACGGCAGGCCCCTCGACAGGCTCGGGGCGGGCGGGGAGTAATTGATTGCATTTCCCGGGACGCGCTGGCACTTCTCGCCGCTTTTCCGGCACAAACCAGTGCCGCGCGTTTCTCTCCCTCGCATCCAAACATCTCATATGAAGCTGAAATCCATCGTCACGATCTGCCTGCTCCCGCTCGGTCTCGCCGCGGCGCGCGCCCAGGAGGTCAAACTCCCCACGGGCCAGAAACCCGCTCCGGCCGTGCCGGCGGCGGCGGTCGCTGCGCCGACCTTCACCGAAGCGCAACTCGTCGAAGAGTTCGGCTGGTTCGTCGGCAAGCGCATCGGGCTGACCGAACTGGCGTTCTCGGGGGACGAGATCGCGGCGCTGGTCAAGGGCCTGACCGCGGCGGCGAACGGCAAGGACTCGCCCTACGTGCTCGAGCAGATCGGGCCCAAGATGGACGAGTTCATGCAGAAGAAGCAGAACGCCTACCTCGCCAAGGCCAAGACCGCGAGCCTCGCGGCCAACACGGAGTTCTTTAAGAAACTCGAAGGGAACAAAAACATCGTGACGCTGCCGAGCGGCCTGCGCTACGAGATCATCAAGCAGGGCGACGGCGCCTACCCGAAGGCGACCGACACGGTGAAGGTGCACTATCACGGCACGTTGGTCGACGGCACGGTGTTCGACAGTTCGGTGCAGCGCAACGAGCCCGCCGAGTTCGGGCTCGATCAGGTGATCCCCGGCTGGACCGAGGGCATCCAAAAGGTCGCCAAGGGCGGCAAGATCAAGCTCTACGTCCCGCCGCAGCTCGCCTATGGCGACGATGGCCGCCCCGGCATTCCGCCGAGTTCGACGCTGATTTTCGAGGTCGAGGTCCTCGAGGTGAAGGCGGCCGCTCCGGCTCCGGCGGCGCCCGCGGCGAAAAAGTAGGTTTGAAGCAGGGCGGGTCTATGACCCGCCCAGCGAAAATCCAAAGCGCCAACGAGGGCGGGTCACAGACCCGCCCTACTTTTTTTGCGCCGCGCGCACGTCGGCGAGAAACGCCGCGACCTCCTCGTCGCGCGTGTCCCACGAGCACATGAGGCGATAGCCGTGCGCGCCGACGAACTTGTAGAAATGCCAGCCGCGGCGTTCGAGCGCGCGGTGGAGCGCGGGCCGCAGCTCGACGAAGACGCCGTTGGCCTGCACGGGCGCGAGCAGTTTCAAGCCGAGTTTTTTCAAACCGGCGGCGAGCGTCGCGGCCTGCCGGTTGGCGTGCGCGGCGTGCCGCAGCCAGGCTCCGTCGCGCAGCACGGCGTGCCATTGGGCGCTGGCGAAGCGCATCTTTGACGCGAGCTGGCCGGACTGCTTCACGCGGTAGTCGAACTCGCGGGCGAGTGCGCGGTTGAAGAACACGACCGCCTCGGTGGTGAGCAGACCGTTCTTCGTGCCGCCGAGCGACAACACGTCCACGCCCGCGCGCCAGGTGAGCTCGTCGGGCGTGTGGCCGCCGGCGACCGCATTGGCGAAACGCGCACCGTCGACGTGCACTGCCAGTTCGTGGGTGTGCGCCCAGCCCGCGAGCGCGTGCGTCTCGGCGGGCGAGTAGACCGTGCCGAGTTCCGTGGCCTGCGTGAGCGACACGGCGCGGATTTTCGGGAAATGCACGCCGTGGCCGCGGGTGAGCAGCGGCGCGAGGGCGCGGGGCGTGAGCCTGGCGTGCGGCGCGTCGACCGTGAGCACCTTGCTCCCACCGGTGAAAAACTCGGGTGCGCCGCATTCGTCGGTCTCGACGTGCGACATCGCGTGGCAGGCGACGGCGTGGTGCCGCTGGCAGAGCGCGGCGAGCACGAGCGCGTTGGCGGCGGTGCCGTTGAAGACGAAGAACACGTCGCACTTCGTCTCGAAGATTTCGGCGAAGAGCCGTTTCGCGCGGGCGGTGTGGGCGTCGTCGCCGTAGCTCGGCACGCGGTCCACGTTGGCCCGGGCGAGCGCGGCGAGCGCCTCGGGACAGATGCCGGCGGTGTTGTCGCTCGCGAAGGCGTAGTTGCTGGAGGGGCGTGAGGGAATGGGGGAGTGAGGGAATGAGTGAACTCGCGGTGACACGCAACTATCCCTTGCTCCTTGGTCCCGCACTCCCTTACTCCCTCAGTCCCTCGTTTTGAACGCAGCCGACGTCAACCTCTACCTCGTGGGATTCATGGGCACGGGCAAAAGCACCGTGGGCCGTGCCGTGGCGGCGAAGCTGGGCTTCGCGTTCGTCGACTCCGATCACGAGATCGAACGCCTGCGCGGGAAGACGATTCCGGAAATCTTCGCGCAGGATGGCGAGCCCGCGTTCCGGACGATGGAGCGCGAGTTTGTCGAGCGCGGCCATGCGCCGGTCCGGACGGTGGTGTCGTGTGGCGGTGGCCTGGTCGTGCAACCCGGAATGCTCGCCGTGCTCAAGGAGCGGGGCGTGGTCGTGTGCCTGCACGCCTCGGTGGAGACGATTCTGGCCCGCACCTCGCGTCATCAACACCGGCCGCTCCTGGCGGGTGAAAATCCCGAGGAACGCATCCGCACGCTCTACGCCGCGCGCGAGCCGGTCTACAAGCAATCGGGCACGGTGATCCTGACGGACTCGCGGCCGTTGCATGATGTGGTGGGACATGTGATGCGGGCGTGGCGCCGCGATGCTGCCGATCTGGCCCGGAAGGCGCGCTGATGGACCCGCGGCAGGCGGAGTTGCGGCGGCGGCTGGGCGCACTTGGTTTCGACGACGTGCGATTTGCGTCGTTCGGCCCTTCGACCAGCTCAGGGCAGGCTCTGCGCGATTGGCTCGCGCAAGGTTTGCACGCCGACATGCACTGGATGGAGCGGAGCGCGGAAAAGCGGCTCGATCCGCAACTGGTCCTGCCCGGGGCGAAATCGATCGTGATGCTCGGGGTGAATTACTGGTCGCCGCAGGCGCCGGGGCACCCGGCCTGGGCCCGTTACGCGCTGCATGAAGACTACCACGACACGATCAAGCCGGCGCTGATTGCCGCCGGCCGGGCGATCGAGGAGCTGTTTGACGTGAGCGGGTTGGACTACCGCTATTATGTCGACACCGGTCCGGTGTTGGAACGCGAGTGGGCGGCGCGCGCAGGCATCGGCTTCGTCGGGAAGAACGCGATGCTCATTTCGCAAACGCACGGAAACTGGCTGTTGCTCGCGGCCATCCTCACGCGGGTTGAACTGGCGGCGGACCAGCCGAGACGAAAGCAAAATGGGGAAGGCGGAGTCGGACTGTGGTGCGGCAAATGCACCCGCTGCCTCGACGCGTGTCCCACGCAGGCGTTTCGCGGCCCCGGGGTGGTGGATGCCCGCCGCTGCATCTCGTATCAAACGATCGAAAACAAGGGAATCATCCCGCGGGAACTGCGCGCCGGGATCGGTCCGCGGATCTTTGGCTGCGATGTGTGTCTGGAGGTGTGCCCGTGGAACCGCTTTGCGCGCGAAGGACGGCGGCTCCTGCTCGCGGTCCGGCACGAGCTGACGCAACTCTCGCTGCAGGAAATTCTGGAGATCACGCCGGCGAAGTTTGCCGAGCTGTTCCGGCGGACGCCGATCAAGCGGCTGAAACCCGCCGGGCTGCTGCGCAATGCGTGCGTGGTGGCGGGAAACTCGGACGACCGTTCGCTCCTGCCGGTGCTGGTGCGGCTCGCCGCGCAGCATGAATCGCCGCTGGTGCGGGCGCATGCGGTGTGGGCGGTGCGGCGGCTGGGCGGTGGTGAACAGCTTGCGGCTGCTCGTGCCGTTGAAACGGATGCGAGTGTGCTCGCGGAGTATGCCGAAAGCACTGCGGTGCCTTAGCCCGCACTCGGATGCGCAGGGTGGCGGGGTGCGGGCTGAGGCGCCGCACTACTTGAACGCTTCCTTCATCTTCGCGACAAACGCCGCGGGCGGACGCGTCGGCTGGCCGGTCTTGTCGCAGAAGGCGTGGGCGCTGTGACCGGTGGCCAGCAACTCGCCCTCGCGGAACACCTCGTAATCGATCCGGATGCGCAGCAGAGGTTTTTCGCGAATCGTCGCAACGACGATGAGCAGGTCGTCGTAGAGGGCCGGGCGGAGAAACCTGGCGCCGACCTCCAGCACCGGGATGCGGTAGCCGTCGGTTTCGAGCTGCCGGTAAGGAAAGCCCTGCTCCTTCAGCAACTGGGTGCGGGCGACCTCGAACCACGGCAGGTAGTTGCCGTGGTAAACGATGCCCATCATGTCGGTTTCGGCATAGCGAACGGTGACTTGTGCGCGGGTCTGGATCATGGTTCGGCGTCGGCGGGTGTCGGGGCAAACAGCGCTTCGGCCGATTCCCGCCAGCAATTGCGCAGCGCCCACGCCCGGCCGGCGGCACCGAGCCGGCGGCGGAGCGGCGCATCGTGGATCAGTTTCTCGAAGGCGGCGGCGAGCTGGGCGGGGCGGTGGGGCGGCACGAGCAGCCCGGTCTGGCCGTCCAGGACGGCCTCGGAAACGCCGCCGACGTCATGCGCCACCACCGGCAGTCCGTGGGCCGCAGCCTCGAGATAAACCAGACCAAATCCCTCGATGCTGTCGCGGTGATTGATGCTCGTCATCGCGAAGATGTCGGCACGGTCGTAGAGGGTGGAGAGCTCCTCGTCCGGTATGTTGCCGAAGAAGCGGACCGTGAGGTCCGGATGAAGCGCGGCGGCGGACCGTAATTTCTGTTCGTAGTCGCCTTTGCTCTGCGCCCCGACGATCCAATACTCGAGCTGGCCGCGCACTTCCGGTGGCAGCATCTGCAAAGCCTGCAGTGTGAGCAACTGACCTTTGCGGGGATGGAGCCGGCCCACCGTGAGAATGACAATTTTTGAGCGTTCGGCAGCGGGCTGCGCCGGCACGACGGCGAAATCGGTGCGCAAGGCACCGGGCGTGAGGAAAATCTTGTCCGCGGCCTCGGGAAAGTGGGCCAGGAGCAGCTCTTGAGTGTAAGTGCTCAACGTGCTGACGCGGGCGGCCTGCCGGATCAGCCGGCCCGCCAGCCAGCGGCGAAGCGGCGCCCGGGCGAATTTCAGGATTTCGGAGCCGTGGAACGTCAGCACGAGCCGTCGCGGGTGGAAGGCCCGGAAAAACTGCAAGAGCATCATCGTCATCATGGGGCCCGGCTCCGGCAGGTAGACCGTGGCGCGGCGCAGATCGCGACGATGGCGGATAAGTTCGCGGGCGAGGCGGAGCTGGCAGAGGAGGTCGTGCGAGCCGCGCAACGGCAGCCGGCGCAACCGGAACGGCCAGTCGGTCTTCTCCGCGGTCGGCGGCGCGGCCTGGGCCCAGACCTCGATATTGTAGCCTAGATCCGCGGTCGCGCGGGCGATCTCCTCCGTGAACGTGGCAATGCCGCCGCGCACGGGATAGAACTCGTGCGTGATGAGGAAGATCGGCTGATCGCTCGAAGCGACGGTGGCGGTGCCCATGGGCGGTCCCGGCCGGTGCAGCCGCTGGGCCGGCAACTGGCGGGGAGTCGAGCGTGCAAACGGAATCGAGGCTGGCAAGCGTCCTGATGGTATCCGCATCCGGGATAAGGTTCCGGCGGGCGCGGAACTAACGGAGAAACAGCCGGACGGTCACCTGTCTCCAAACCAAGAAATGGGTTTACTTTCCGGCACCTGAAACTAGAACAAATGAACGATGCCAGACGCAGTCCAGCCCGCCGCGGGCACAACCAAGACCTTGCCAACCACACCAAAACCTTTCGCTCCTGAAGACGAGGCGGCGCTGCGCGAAGCCCTGAAGCGGTGTTCCCCGTCGACGTTCGAGGCCGCCATCCAGTTTCGGAAGACCGGCAACGCGGAGCATGTTCCGGCGGTCGTCATCGGTGTGATCGAGCGTTTCGTGGAGCCCGACCTGCGCACGAAACTCAAGGATGCGGACGACGACCTCCGCCTGATCGAGGATCTTGGGATCGATTCGCTGACGATGATGGAAATCGTCATCCTCGTGGAGGACGTGCTCCAGATGTCGATCAACAACGACGAGTTGCGGAATCTGCGGACCGTGGGCGACGTGAAGACGTTCATCGACTGCAAGATTCGCGGGCTGCCGCTCCCGCGACCGACCAAGTTCCTCCCCATCGAACACATCGGCGCGGTGATGCCGATCCAGCCGCCATTCCTGTTCCTGAACGAGGCCTCGGTCAGTTCGACGGCGGCCAATGGCAAATACAAGATCACGGGCCAGGAGTTCTTCCTGCAGGGGCACTTCAAGGACAACCCCGTGATGCCGGCCTCCATCATGCTCGAGGCACTCGGGCAGCTGGCGGTGCTCTATTTGCTCGAAGGCCACACGCCCGAGCCCGGCAAGGTGGTCAACGCCGCGCAGATTTTCTTCACCGGTTGTGAGGGCGTGCGCGCGCACCGGGTCTGCAAGCCGGGCGACATTCTCACTCTTTCGATCAAGCCGAAGCGCAACAAAATGCCATTGGCGACCTTCGAGGGTTCGATCCGGGTCGGGCAGGAAAAAGCGGTGATCGCCGAGGAAATCTCGCTGATCTTCGCTTACGCCGATGCGGTCAATCAACCGATCCCGATCAACGGCGTGGCGCACGATGCGGGCACCACGCCGGCGCCCGCCGCGGAGTCGGCCGGACCGATCCGCGCGGCGATCAACGCCTGAAGCGCGGCGCAAAGGTATTAGTTCGAGCGGCGACTGTTGCAGGTCGCCGTTTTGTTTTTCGGGACCAGCCTCCCGCGTTGACCGGTGCGGAGATACCCGTTCTCCTGAAACTTCTTCAAGTGGCGCACCTCCGCCTCGCGGATGGGTCTATGGCCCCGCCACCTTCACGCATGCCCAGAGTATTCATCACCGGCCTAGGGTTTGTCACCAGCATCGGCAATGACGCCGCAACGGTCGCGCGCAACCTCCGCGAACTGCGCCACGGATTCGAGCTCTACCCGCCGTTTCAGAAGCCGGACGTCCCCTGCAAGGTCGTCGGCACCATCAAGGAGTTCACCACGGATTCCACGGACCCGGAGGATTGGACGTTTCCGGCGCGGTATAAAATCAAACGGGAACTGCTCCGCTCGATGGCCCCGAACGGGCTCTTCGCCCATTGCGCGATGCTCCAGGCGATCGAAGATGCCAGACTCGCCGAGGCCGATGTGTCGAATCCCGATACCGGACTCTACGCGGCATCCGGCGGCTCGCCTTATCTCACACATCATCACCATGAGCGCCTGCTCAAAGTGGGGGTGATGCGCTGTTCGCCGCTCGGCATTGTCGCCTCGATTGTCGGGACGTTGAATTTCAACCTCGTGGCTGCGTTCAAGATTCAGGGGGTGTCGTGCGGCTTCTCCTCGGCGTGCGCCTCGTCGGCCCACGCCATCGGCTACGCCTTCGACGATCTCTCGCTCGGCCGCCAGAAACGCGTGTTCATCGTGGGTGCCGAGGACGGCAACGCCGACGCCATCCTGCCGTTTGCCGGCATGCGCACCCTCTCGCTGCAGGCGGACCCGAATCTCGCGTCACGCCCGTTCGACGCCGCGCGCGATGGATTTGTGGGCACCGGCGGTTCGACGGTGCTCGTGCTGGAAACCGAGGACGAAGTGGTCCGCCGGGGCGTCAAGCCGCTGGCCGAACTCCTCGGCTGGGGACAGGCGTCCGACGGCTACAACGTCGCGATATCGCACCCGGATGGTGAAGGCTCCGCCCGCGCCATGCGGCACGCGCTGCGCGCCGCGCGCATCGAGCCGGCCCAGGTCGGCTACATCAACGCGCACGCCACCTCGACGATCATCGGCGACATTTCGGAAGCGCGGGCGATCCGCGCGGTGTTCAAGGAGGATGCGGCCCGCGTGGCGGTGAGCAGCACGAAGGCACTCACCGGCCACGGCCTCTCGCTGGCGGGCGCGATGGAGAGCGGGTTCTGCGTGCTCGGCCTGCGGGAGGGGTTTACTCCCGGCAATGCGCATCTGACGCGGCTCGAACCGCAGTGCGAAGGGCTCAACGTCCTCCGGGCGTCGCTGCCGACGGCACCCGAGATCGTCATCAAAAACAGCAGCGGATTTGGCGGCGCCAACGTGGCGCTCGTCTACAAGCGGCTTGCCGCCTGACCTTGTGCCTGCCGTCCGCGTTTCCGATTTGCACCGCACGGCGTTCGTCACCGGGGCGAGCACCGGGCTCGGGCGTGCGTTCACGGAGATGCTCCTGCGCGATGGGGTCAGTGTCTGGGGCACCTCGCGGGAGGTGGCGCGGCTGGATGTGATCTCCGAGCGCCACCCCGGTTGCTTCACGCCGGTGGCCCTGGATCTGGCGCACGGAGCTCATGCGGAGGCGGTGTTTCACGAGGCGGAGACCGATGCGGGGGGATTTGACCTCGTCGTCAATAACGCCGGATTCGGTGTGTTCGGAATGTTTGCGGCGACAGATTTCGCAGTCTGGCAGACCCAGATGGAAGTGATGCTCATCCACACCGCCCGGCTGTCCCACGCGGCGTTGCGCGGCATGCTCCCGCGGCAGCACGGCGCCCTCGTGAACATCTCCTCGCTGGCGGCCGAGTTTCCGCTGCCCTTCCAAAGCGCCTACAACATCGTGAAGTCCGGTCTCACGGCGCTCAACGAGAGCCTCATCCTGGAGACGGCGGGCACGGGTGTGATCGTGATCGATTTCCGGCCCGGGGATTATCGCACGGACTTCGAGGGCTCCGTGCAGCGTCCGCCGGGTGAGGCCACGCCGCGGATGGAGCGGAGTTGGGCGGCCTTCCGGCGCATGATGGAGTCGGGGCCCGCACCGGCCCACGCCGCGGCGGCGCTGCGCCGGGCGCTGTTGCGCAACCGCAGTGGCACCGTGCGAACGGGACGTTTTTTCCAGGCCGTGCTCGCGCCCTTGCTGGCGCGCATCGCGTCCCTCGATCTCAAACGCCGGGTTCAGGCCGGATATTTCGATGTTTGATCTCCACGCCGATAGCGGTTCGCGCGTTCCCGGTTGTCCTACGTTCGGATGCAATCAGCGTTCTTCGCGCCCACTCCCGCTGCCCGGAGCTTCCTTTCCGGACGCTTCGGGCGGTCAGCCAGACCTGGGTTTCCGCGTCGCGAAAACCTCCGCCTGATGTCCAAGCTCCGCATCCTCGTTCTCACCTCCAGCACCGGCGGCGGCCACGACGCCCGCGCCGAGGCTTTTGCCGAGTGGTGCTTCCAGCTTTACCGGCACGAAGTCGACGTGCGCATCGAGCAGATGCTGGAGAAGTCCTCGGTCGTGAATCGCACCGGCGTGAACCTCTACAATCGCATCCAGCGCGGCGCGCCGTGGCTGCACAAGGTCTTTTACGCCGTGGTCGAATTGCTCAGCTGGCTCAACCGTCGCGATGTGACCTTCGGCGCGGGCTATTACCTCGAGGTGCTGCGCGACTACAAACCGCACCTCGTCTTCAGCGTGCACGACTGCCTCAATCGCGGCTATTTCCAACTCGCGCGCAAGGTGCTCGGGGCCGACAAGGTGCGCTGCGCCACCTATTGCGGCGAGTTTTCCGGCGGCTGGGGCTACTCGCGCAACTGGATCGAGCCGACGGTCGACCTCTACATTTCGCGCACGCAGACCGCGAACGACTACGCGACCAAATGCGGCATCCCCGAACCGCGGGCCCGGGTGCGCGGCTACCTGATGATGCCGCGCGCGCACCTCGAGATTCTGGGGCCGGTCGAGCGCCGGGTGTTTCAGCAGAAGCGCCTCGGGCTCGATCCGGACAAGTTCACGGTGTTTCTCGCGACGGGGGGCAACGGCGCGAACAACCACTTCGAGTTGCTGCCGGCGCTGCTGAAACATCCGGGCCGGGTGCAGGCCATCATCATCTGCGGACGCAACAAACCGACTTACAACGAACTCGTCCACTGGCGGGCGCTGCATCCGGAGTTCGACTGTTACGTCGAGGGCTATTCGGAGATCGTGCATCTGTTGATGCAGGCGAGCGACGTGATCGTGACCCGCGGCGGCACGACCACCTGCGCCAAGGCGCTGAACTTCAAGTGCCCGATCATCTTCAACGCCTTCGGTGGCATCATGCCGCAGGAGGAACTCACGTGGAAATTCTTCCGCAACGGCGCCGCCTCGGAAAAGATCGAGGATGCCGCCGATTTTGCGCGTCTCATCGACCGCTGGATGGCCGACCCGGCGGCGTATGCGCATGTGCGGGAGAATTTCCTGAAACTGCGTTACGAGGAGGATCCGACGGTGTTGATTGACGAACTCGTCGCGCTGGCCAACGACGCCGCGGGCGAAAAGACGCTGCGCCGCCGGCAGTTTCCGCCGACGAACGGCAACACGAAATTTTTCTAGCGCAGGCACACGGTGTGGCGCTCGTCGGGGGCGATGCCGAGGTCGAGGTGCAACGCCTCGCGCGGGAGCCAGGCGGCGACGTTGCCCGGCCATTCGACCGCGAGGCAGTAGGGCGGGGTGAGAAAATCCTCGAGCATGAGCGCATCGAGCTGCGCGGCCGACTCCAGGCGGTAGGCATCGAGGTGCACGAGCGTGCGCAGCGGTCCGCGATGCAGCGTGAAGATGGTGAAGGTCGGACTGGTCACGGTGTCCGTGACGCCGAACGCCCGCGCCAGCCCCTGCACAAAGGTCGTTTTGCCGACGCCGAGGTCGCCGTGCAGCGCCAGCGTTGCCTCCGGTGGCAACGCCGCGGCCAGCTCGGCGGCGAGCGCGCGAGTCTCGTCGGCTGAAGCGGTGGTCACCCCGGCGCGAAGTTTAGCGGAGATGTTCGAAGCCACGGTAGTCGTCGAGGTTCAGCGCTTCCGCCGGGAGGCGGCCGGCCTGCACGAATCGTCCGATGCCGCTCAGCCGGGTGCGCGGGAACCGCCGCCGCCAGGCACGCGCCAGGGCATCGCGGTCGGCGCCGGCCGACACGGCGAAGACGAGTTCGTAGTCCTCGCCATCGGTCAGCGCGGCGCGCACGTCGGCGCCGCGGCGGCAGGGGAGAGCGGCGGCCGAGATGGCGGGGGTGGCGCCGGTTGGTGTGAGTGCGTGGAGATCCTTGGCGAGTCCGTCGCTCACGTCCATCATCGCCCGCACTTCGCGACGCCGGGCGAGCCACGCGCCTTCGGCGAGGCGCGGCGTGAATTTCCAATGATGCGAACTCGGCAGGCTGCCGCCGAGCCGGCCGGTCACGTAGATCCAGTCGCCCATTCGCGCGCCGGTGCGGGTGACGACGCGCGGGCCGGTTGCCTGACCGAGCAGCGTGAGGCTGGCCACCAGCGCGTGCTTCGACTGGGCGATGTCGCCGCCGACCACGGGGACATGATAGCGGCGGGCCACCCGCGCGAGGCCGCGGTAGAATCCCTCGAGCCAGCGCGTGCTCGTCCGCGGGTCGAGGGCGAGCGCGACGACGGCGGCCTGCGGTCGGCCGCCCATGGCCGCAAGATCGCTCAGATTGCGTTTGAGCAGCTTCGCCCCGACGGCTCCCGGTGGCACGGTGGCATCGAAGTGTTCGCCGAAGATCACGGGGTCGACCGTGATAAGCTGGCGACCGCGCGAGCCCGGCAGCACGGCGCAATCGTCGCCGATGCCGAATGGCGCCTTGGGCGAGACCGGGCCGAGCCAGCGGCGGATCGCGGTGATCAGATTTTCCTCTCCGAGGGCCGAGACGGACCGGTGCAGGCTGGGCGCAAACGGGTTCATCGTCAGACGCCGACGCCGCACAGCAGCAGCACGATCGTGTTCAGATTGAAGCAGGCATGGGCCACAATCACCGGCGCGACCCGGCCCGTGCGTTCATAGGCGAGGGAGAAGATAATCCCGAGCACCACGAGTGGCAGGAAGCTCGCGACATGCTGGTGCAGGGCGGCGAACAAACACGCCGGCCCCAGCAACGCGGCCCAGCGCGGCAGCCGCGTCCGCAGGTAACGGAAAAAGCCCGCGCGAAACAGCAGCTCCTCACTCAGCGGGGCCGTGACGGTGGCCAGCAGGATCATGAACGCCAGCAACGCCGGCGCGCGCGCGTGCAGGAACATGTCCACGAGTTCCTGCTTGGGCAGTTCGACGCCGCAGGTTTTGAGGAGCCAGAGCCAGCCGGCATTCGTCGCGGTGACAAACGGGAGCGCGACGAGAAAGATCGCGCCGCCGGCGGCCAGATCGCCGGGAGTCACGGCGAAGTCTCGCGGCGCCACGCGTTCGGCGGACGCCTTGAAGAAACCGATCCCGGCGAGCATGCCGGCTTGGGAAAACGCCGTCAGCACCATGGCCCGGGTGTCGGTGCCGATCGACCACAGCTTGAGGACGAGGGTGCCGGCCAGATTGCCCGCCAGCGTGGCGCAGACGACGATCAGCAGGAAGCGCAGGAAATCCGCGACGGGTAGCGGCCATTCGGACAGGCGGACCGGGGTTTGGCGGGCCCGGGCGGCCGGACTCAGTGCCTCGCGCCACGCCAGCAGGAGGCCCCCGAGCAGCAGGATGATCTCGGCAGCGAAGGCGGCGCGGGAGGTGGCGGACATGGGGCGCCAGTGCGGCCGAAATTTGCAGCGCGCGCAAGCATGCCGGCCGAAAAAAGCGGCGTAGGAGCCACCGGTTCGGCGCCTCTGATTTTTTTGCCAGGCGGAGGGGCGCTTTTCCAGGCGCCCAAGCCCGGCGGTTGAAAACCGCCGCTCCGTCGCCTCACCGGACGGCAGGAAACTGAGCTGCGCCCCAACCGGTCACGGCATTCCGGTGTGAATCCACCGATCGTTCCCGCGCAGGCCAGTGCGCTGACCTGTAGTTGCGAAACCAAACCGGAGAGTCGTGCCCATCCGGTTGGGCGCAACCGGAAGTGAGGTCAGCCAGCTGTAGCGGCGGTCATAGACCGCCGCTACAGCCGAGGCCCTCGAAAGATGACCTCACTTTGAGTTACACCCCATCCGGTCCGCCGCGCAACTTTGCGATTGCACAGCGCGACCCGAAACCTACGGTCGCCCTTTTTAGCTGAATGCAGTCGCACGGCCCAAAGCGCGTCTACACTCCCCAATCCCTCGAATTCTGGTTCGGTAAGCTCGAGCAAGACTGGGCTGGCGCGTTTACCGCCACCCAACTGGAGCGTGGCCGGGACATCTACCGGGATGGTCAGGTGCGCGAGTTGGAGCTCACCGACCGCGACGCCATCGTCCATCGCCGGGTGGAAAAGCGCGACGAGTATGCTGTGATCGAGTGGTCGGACGACCGCCTCTCCGTGCGCTCTTCGTCCACGGACCATGAGGTCGCCCACGCGCTGGCCGTGGCGGGGTTGCATGAGATCGAGGAACTGGTGGCCGACGAGATTTCCCCGCTTCCGGGCGAGCCGCCGCGCACCCCGGCCGCGCCCGCCAATGGCAATGGTCACGGCCGGCCGGTTTCCGGCATCAGTAACGGCCACCATCCCCCGCCGACCGTTGGCGCGACCGCACGGGCCGTGCCGGCCGGGCCTCCGATCGCCGCCGGTCCTGCGCGGACGCTCATGCTGGCGTTCAAGATCCGGACGGCGGGCCTCGCATTCCAGGCCGAGTGGTTGCAGGCGGACAAGAAGACGCGCGTGCCGGCGCTGGGCCCCGAGGCTCACGCCAATGGCGCCGCCCACGTCTCCTCGTCGGAGCGGGCCAAGCTCATCGGCCTCGCCGCCTACGCGCGCAAAGCCCACTTCCACTACAATCAGGAGACGGGGGTCTATCTGATGGAGTCGCTCGTCGAGATTCCGAATTTCC
This sequence comes from Verrucomicrobiota bacterium, assembly GCA_016235555.1. Taxonomy (GTDB): domain Bacteria; phylum Verrucomicrobiota; class Verrucomicrobiia; order Opitutales; family Opitutaceae; genus JACRKC01. Next base: position 262,579 of record JACRKC010000114.1, on the reverse strand, counting down.
TGAAGACCGTCCTGCCCGCGTGGCGCAAACTTTTCGCCATCGAGCTGGACGAGAAGGCCGCCAATCTCCTGAAGGGCACGCGCACGATCGAGATCGAGGCGGTGGCGGAACGTGCCGAACTGACGGCGGCGGCCCCCACCGGCGGTCCGGGCGGCGGCGGCACGGGTGGTGCCACCGCGCTCAATCTCCGCTGGATTTTCCGCGCCGGCGAGCGCCTGCTCACCGAGATGGAGGTGCGCTCGGTGCTCAAACGCGAGGGACAGCCGGTCATCCTCCCCAACATCGGCATCGTCACGCTGGCGCCGGACAAGTGGGCCAGTTTCAGCGCCTGGCAGAAGAACCTCGAGGAAACCCAGCCCGCGGGCGCGGCGGGTGGCGGCGCGCTATCGCCTTACCTCGTGTTTTCGCTGTTCAGCGATACGCGCCTGAAGCTCACGCTCACGCCCGAGATCGACGCGTGGCGGCAGAGCGTGCTGGCGCCGCCGGTGTCACCGCCGGCGCTGCCGGATTTGCTGCGCCCCTACCAGCGCCGCGGCGTCGAGTGGATGCACCACCTCTGCGAAGTCGGCTGTCACGGCCTGCTCGCGGACGAAATGGGCCTCGGCAAGACCCTCCAGGTCCTGTCGCTGTTCGCCACCCGCCCGATGGCCGACCGCCCCGGTTTGATCGTATGCCCGGCGAGTGTCGTCCCGGTCTGGCGGGAGGAGATCGCGAAGTTTTTCCCGCATCTGCAGATCGATGTGCTGAAAACCGGGCACGATTTCACGCACCGCAAGGAACCGGTGCTCTGGCTTGCGAGCTACACGCAGCTCCGCAAGCACCGCGAACTCCTCGCCGGCGTGGAGTTCGGCTACGCCGTGCTCGACGAGGGACAGTTCATCAAGAACCCCGACGCGAAAGTCACGCGCACGTGTTTCGCCGTCCGCGCCCGCCATCGCATCGTGCTCACCGGCACGCCGCTCGAAAACCGCCAGCTCGATCTGTGGAGCATCTTCCGCTTCCTCCTGCCGGGCCTGCTCGGCTCGCGCACGTCGTTCGAGGCTGCGCTTACCGCCGACCGCGAGGGCACGCTCACGCGGCTGCGGGCGCAGCTCGCGCCGTTCATCCTCCGCCGCACCAAGAACGAGGTCGCGCAGGAGCTGCCGCCGAAGGTCGAGATGGACCTCATCTGCCCGCTCACCGACGTGCAGCGGGCGGAATACGCCCGCATCTGCTCCGAGGGCCTCGACCGCCTCGGCGACGATGTCGGCACGGCGATGCGCGAGAAGAGCTTCGGGTTCCTCGCGCTCCTCACCCGCCTGCGCCAGACGTGCTGCGATCCCGACATGCTGCCGTGGCTCAAGGCGCCGCTCACCGATTCGGGCAAGCTCAACCTGCTGGTCGAGAAACTCGCCGAGGTCGTCAGCGGCGGCCACAAGGTCGTGATCTTCTCGCAATTCGTGATGCTGCTCGACCGGGTGCGCACCGCGCTGCAGCAGAAATTCCCCGAGCTCCCGCGCTTCGAACTTACCGGCATGACGCTCGACCGGCAGAAACCCGTGCAAGGCTTCCAACAGACGCACGGCGCCGCCGCGATGCTCGTCTCGCTGAAGGCCGCCGGCACGGGCATCACGCTGCACGCGGCGGACTACGTCTTCCTGCTCGACCCGTGGTGGAACCCCGCCGTGGAGGCGCAGGCCGTCGACCGCGTGCACCGCATCGGCCAGACGAACACGGTTTTCGTCTACCGCATGGTCACCGCCGGCACGATCGAGGAACGCATCCAGGCGTTGAAGGCGTCGAAGAAGGATCTCTTCGACAAACTCATCGGCGGCCTCGGCGGCGACTTCGACTTGAGCCAGCATTTCACGAGCCTGAAGAGCTTGGTTGCCCTCACCACGACGACGACGGTCGAGGACGAGGAAATCCAGGAGCCTTACACGATCGATTAGCCGGGGCGGCGCAATTTGTGCCCGTAGTGCCAGGGCGGAAGCAGGAACGACTCGCCGTCGGCCGCGAGCCCGGCGCTGGCGGCCCAGGCCGCGATTTCTGCCGGACGCGGCCGGATGGCGAGGCTCGGGCCGCGGGGCGTGACGATGTCGCTGCGCCAGTGAATCACGGCCACCAGCCCGCCGGGGCGGACGGTTTCGCTGGCGCGCCGGAGCAGCGTCACCGGTTCCTCGCCGTGCAGGATGTTGAAGAGCAGCACGGCATCGCACGAACCAAGCGGCACGCCGAAGCCCTCCGCGAGCACATCGCGCACGTCGGCCTCGACGTTGCGCACGCCGGCCGCAGTGGCGCGTTGGCGCGTGGCCGCCACCATTTCCGAATCGAGATCGAGGGCGAACACGCGGCTCCGGATGCGTTGCGCCAAGGGCACGGTGAACGTGCCGTAGCCGCAGCCGAGCTCTGCCACGTCGCCGGTCGCGGCGTCGAAGCCGAACGCGTCGAGGATGCGCGGCACGTCGAACAGCGTCTCCCAGTAATCTTGGGCGGGCATGCCGCTCTCGCGGAGTTTCATGAGTGGGTCTTGTTCTTCACTTGAGCCGCCACTCCTGCCAGCGCTCGAAGCCCGCGAAGAGCGGGAGCGACTCGCCCGCCGGGATGGGTCGATCCGCCACCAGCTCGAACGACGGGAAGAGTTGATCGGGCTGCGCCGCGGACAACGGGAAGGGCGGGCCGTCGGGATCGATTCCGTGGTAGAAAATGCCCGCGAGCCGGCCGCCGGGGCGCAGGAGCTGCGCCATGCGGCCGGCGTAGGCGGGCCAGCGATCGGGCGGCAGCGAGCACAGGAACGTGCGCTCGTAGATCAAATCGTAGGGGCCGCCGAGATCGTCGGAGAAGAAATCCGCCTGGCGGACCAGCGGGGCGAGCGCCTCGAGCAGCGTGCGCGCCTGCTGCACCGCCGCGGGAGCGAAGTCGATGGCGAGCGGTTGCCAGCGGAAATCGTGAAAGGCCATGACTTCGTAGCCGGAGCCGCAGCCGGGGATGAGCACCGTGCCTGGTGTGCGCGTCTGCCGGAGGTAGTTGATCAGCGCAGGCGGCACGCCGTGCTGATCCCACGGCGTCCGGTTTTCGCGGTAGCGTTGCTCCCAGAAATCGGGCTCGGTGCAGTCCATGGGTGACGAGAGGCGGCGCGAGTATGGCTGCCGGCTCCGAGGTCGTGGCGACAAGATTCTTGTCGGCGGCGGAGATTTCGCTCATGGTTTGGTCATCCCACCCGCGCCAGTCGCGCATCCGAGATGCCGCGTCTGACGTATTCGAAAGGCCCTCCCATGAAATTCGTCGAATGGTCCATGCAGGGAACTGAGTTCGTGAACTGCAACTGCGCCTTTGGCTGCCCGTGCCAGTTCCAGGGCCTGCCCACGTATGGCAACTGCTGCGCCTACGGCTTCGTGCAAATCGATCGAGGCCGGTTTGGCGAGGTGCCGCTCGATGGTCTGCGCTGGGGCATCCTCGCGGCCTGGCCGGGCGCGGTGCACGAGGGCAACGGCACGTTTCAGTCGATCATCGACGAGCGCGCCGATGCAAAGCAACGGACCGCCATCGAAGCCGTCTCCCACGGCAAGGAAACCGAGCCTGGCACGCTGATCTGGCAGGTGTTTTCGACCACCGTCACGAAATTCCTGCCGACGCTCTATAAGCCGATCGAGCTGACGATCGACCTCAAGGCGCGCTCGGCCCAAGTCGACGTGCCCGGGGTGATCGAGGGCCGGGGCGCATCAATCCGGAACGACGTTTCGGGGAAGGACGTGCCCACGCGGATCATCATGCCGGCCGGCTTCGAGTTTCACGAGGCCGAGTTCATCAGCGGCACCGGCCGGACCGCGAACGGCGGGATCAAGCTCGCCTTCGACGGCACGCACGCGCACCTCGCGTGCGTGCACTGGACGACGCACGGCGTCGTGCACGGCGCATCGTGAGCGGGCGCACGCGCATTGAATCGCTGGTGCGGCGCGACCGCTGGCTGGTCGGCGGGGCCCTGGGAGTCGCGGTGGCGCTTTCCTGGGCCTGGCTGGTGCCGATGGCGGTGCAGATGAAGCGCGACGGAATGATGTGCGGCGTCACGAGCTGGGTGACCTGCGACACCGGCGATCTCGCGATGCTGTTTGCGATGTGGGTCGTGATGATGGCCGGGATGATGCTGCCGTCGGCGGCGCCCACGATGTTGTTGTATGGGTGCGTCGTGCGAAAGAGTCCGGATGGCGAGAAGGCGACGAAACAGATCTACGCGTTTGCCGGCGGTTATCTGCTGATCTGGTCGGCCTTCAGTTTCATCGCGACGCTGCTCCAGTATGCGCTCGCGCAGGCGCTACTTCTCTCTCCGATGATGAAGGCGGAGAGCCCGGTTTTTGGCGGAGTCTTGTTGCTCGCCGCCGGGGCCTATCAGTTCACCCCGCTCAAGCGCGCCTGTCTGGACGCCTGCCGTTCGCCGGCGGAATTCCTGACGCGCCATTGGAGGCAGGGGGTCAGCGGCGGCTTCCATGTGGGGGTGGCCAGCGGGCTCTACTGCCTCGGCTGCTGCTGGGCGCTCATGCTGCTCTTGTTTGTCGGGGGCGTGATGAATCTCTGGTGGATCGCGGCGCTGACGGTCTTCGTGTTGCTGGAAAAAATCGCGCCGTTTGGCGCGGCGGGTGGGCGCGTCTCCGGCGTCGCCCTGGGCGCCGTGGGGCTCTGGCACTTGGTGCGCCACTCCCTCTGAACGCTACAGGGCGCACGGACCGGCGCGGACCACGCGAGTTCGGCGGCTCTTGGCTTTGAGGGACGAAAATCTGACTACGGAAATCGAAGTTTGCGTGAGCCCAGACAAACCAAAGGAAACAGGAAAAACGGGAAGGTCGGATAGAATGCACTTCCCGATCTTCCCGTGCTTCCTGTTCAAGTCTCGTCGGGTTGGGGAGCTTCGCGGTTAGTTTTTTCGGCGGAAGCGGGCTTCGGAATAGAGCGCGAAGTCCTGGCCGGGCTCGGCGAGTTCAAATTTTTCGGTGAACTCGTCGTCACTCACGAAAGTGTAGGTCTCGCGGCCGCGCCAGCCGGGCGCGATGTTCTCGATGGCGGTGGTCACAAAGACCACCGTGCGACCGTCGTCCGACACGCGCTCCAACTCGTAGGTGTTGACGAAGCCCTCGACGTGAAACTGGCGCAGCATGAGTTTCTTCTTCGCACGGTCGTAGCTGAGGAAGCCGAGATCCTCGTGTGTCTCGCCTTGCGGCTTTTTCTCCCGCGGCGGGTAGATGGACTTGTTGGTGACCTGGATGAAGCGGTCACGCAGAGCGAAGGCGTAGGTGCGTTCGGCGCGGCCGGTGCCCGGCTCGCCTTTCGCTTCGCCCTCCCACGCGCCGAGCAAGCGGCGGATCGGCTGCCACGGATCGGGGCGCGGCGCCTTGGCGGGCGGGGCTTCGGCGGCGAGTGCGGAGAGGGAGAGCGCGAGCAGCGGAAGAAGGAGTTGGTGCCGCGTCATGGAAGTGGGGGCGTGAAGGCCGCAGTTATCTCGGCGCGAACAGCTGTGAGAAAATCTCTGCGATCGCCTCGTAGGCTTCCTTCGCGAAGGGCGAGCGCGAGTGATTGCAGACCATCGCGACGACCGTCTTCGACTCGGGGTGCAGCAACAGGACGGATGTGCCGCCGATGGAGCCGCCGGTGTGCATCAGGATGCGGTGACCGCGGGCGTCCTTGTTGACCACCCAGCCGATGCCGTAGGTGGTGGGTTTGCCGTCGGTCGTCTTTTGGGGCGTAAACATCGCCGCGAGCGACGCGGCTTTCAGGAAACCGGGTTGCAGGTGCGCCGTGCCGAAGCGCACGAGATCCTCGGTGTTGGAGAGGAAGCCGCCGCCGGCCCATTTGTAGCTGTTGTCGACCGGGGGCGCGACGGTGAACTTGCCCGGCTGGCCCTGATAGAACTCCGTGCGATCGGGATCGGGGGCGCCGGCGCGGTCGGCGCGCGTGTGCGCCAGCTTGAGCGGCCCGAAGACGTTTTTCTCCATGAACGGCAGGAAATCTTCGCGGGCGGCCGTCTCCATCGCGGCGGAAATCACGGTCCAGCCGTAGGTCGAATAGTGGAATTTCGTGCCGGGTGGGGCGACGACGGGGTCGGCGGCGAAGATCGCGAGGCCGGCATGGACGTTGGCGAAGGGCCGGTTGAGGAGCATCTCGGCCTCGCCGTTGTAGTGGCGGATGCCGGCGAGGTGGCCGGCGAGCAGGCGGGTGGTGATGACACCCTCGGACTTCACGGGAAAATCCGGGAGGTATTTCTGCACCGGGGCGTCGAGGTCGAGCTGGCCGCGCTCGACGAGGAGCATGAGGCCGGCGGCGGCGATCGATTTGGAGATGCTGCCGATGCGAAAGCGGGTGTCGCGCGTGACCGGGCGTTTCGCGGCGAGGTCGGCGAAGCCGAAGCCCTCGGACCACACGATGGCGCCGTCGACGCCCACGGCGACCGACAGGCCGGGAACCTTGGGGGCGAGTTTGGTGGTGACGATCTCGCGGGCTTGGGAGATGGCGCGTTCGAGCGCGGTGGGTTCGGCGGCGCGGGCGGAAACGAACAGCGCCGCGAGCAAAAACACGGCGTAGCGGTGGACACGTGGGGAACTCATGACGGATGAATGAGGGAGATTGGTGCGGTGGCTTTCAGCCGGAAGAACTCAGTCGGCTTTCACCACGAAAAATACGAAACACACGAAAGGAGGAAAGAGGGACAGGCACGCGGCTGGCAAGACTCAGCACTTACTGAGGCTCGCGAAATAGGGTGACAAAGAGTTCGGTGGTTCGGGGAGCGCACCCGTCTCGGGTGCTGGTGCCGGCGTCTCGCCGACACCTCCGAAATCCTCGGCGAGACGCCGAGGACAGCCCGCGGGACGCGGGCGCTCCCTGAACCACCGCGGGTCACTCAATTGTGCGAGCCTCAGTAGTCCGAAAAAGTCCTGCCGCGGCAGCCGCAACCAAAGGAAGAGGGGAAGCAGTTTTACCGCGGATAACGCGGATGGCGCAGATCAAGGCAGAGGCGTCTGGGAACCATCCGCGCAGCCTCTGCCTTGATCCGCGTAATCCACGGTGATTCTGACTCCTTCTTCTTTGGTTGCGGCTGCCGCGGTAGGATAAAGGCGGGCTACCGGTGCGCGCATTTGCCGGGGTGGTTTGCCGCTGAAGGCCTTCCCTTTCGTGTATTTGGTGTGTTTCGTGGGGGCCGGCTTTTGCAGCGTTGGCTTACGGCACCGGCGGGACCTTGGGGCCGAAGATGCCCCAGTGGAAAGTCTGGTCGAGTGCGAGCAGGCAGAGTGCGGCGACGTAGATCCACACCGCGACGTAGGCGATCTGGCCGATGAGCCGCTTGCGCGGATCCGGCGAGTCCATCCACGCGACGTGTTCTGCGGCGGGGGCTTCAACTCCGGCGTCAGCGGGCGCCGAGCCGGCCGCGGCGACGACCGCGGTCGGGGCGGAAACTGGCGCCGGGGCAGTGGGCTTCGCGCGGTTCTTTTTGCTCATGCGGGGGAGCGTGGGAGTTTTTTTGTCCGGCGCAAGGCGGGGTGTGCGTCGTTTCGCCCGCGTGGATTCAGGGCTCCACGGTGTCGCCGGAGCGGTGGGCCATGCGGTAGAGTGCGGGGAGGACGACCAGGGTGAGCAGGGTGGAGCTGATGATGCCGCCGATCACGACCGTCGCGAGCGGGCGCTGCACCTCGGCGCCGGCGCCGGTGGCGAGCGCCATCGGCACGAAGCCGAGGCTGGCGACGAGCGCGGTCATCAGCACCGGGCGGAGGCGGGTGAGGCAGCCTTCCTCGACGGCGTCGTCGAGCCGTTTGCCTTCGGCCCGCAGGGTGCGGATGAACGAAATCATGACGAGGCCGTTGAGCACCGCGACTCCCGAGAGGGCGATGAACCCGACGCCGGCCGAGATGGAGAGCGGGATCCCGCGGAGCCAGAGCGCGGCGACGCCGCCGGTGAGGGCGAGCGGCACTCCGGTGAAAACGAGGAACGCGTCCTTGGCGCTGCCGAAACTCAAAAACAGCAACCCGAAGATCAGGAGCAGGGCGGTGGGCACGACCACCTGGAGGCGTTTCGTCGCGGAGATGAGTTGCTCGAACGTGCCGCCGTATTCCAACCAGTAACCGGGCGGGACAGACACGGCCGCGGCGATGCGCCGCCGGGCCTCGGCCACGAAACCGCCGAGGTCGCGACCGCGGACGTTGGCGGTGATGACGACGCGGCGCTTGCCGTTTTCGCGGCTGATCTGGTTAGGCCCCGGGGCGATCACGATCTTCGCCACTTCGCGCAGCGGGACAAACGCGTGGAGCGGCGGAGGGTTGAGCGTCGAGAGATGGGCGTTCAGGGTGGGGGCCGGCTGATCGGCGGCGGGCAGCGGGATGGGCAGGCGGCCGAGCGCATCAAGGTCGGTGCGGAGGTTTTCCGGGAGGCGCACGACGAGGTCGAAGCGGCGGTCGCCCTCGAAGACCTGGCCGGCGTGCGTGCCGCCGAGCGCGGTGGAGACGACTTGCTGCACGTCGGCCACGGCCAGGCCGTAGCGCGCGATGGCCTCGCGATCGAGCTGGACGGTGAGGAGCGGAAGGCCGGTGGTCGGTTCGATTTTCACGTCGGCGGCGCCCGGGATGGTCTTGAGCACAGCTTCGATTTCGCCGCCGGTTGCGTTCATGACGTCGAGATCGTCGCCGTAGACTTTCACGGCGACATCGGAGCGGACGCCGGAAATGAGTTCATTGAACCGCATCTGGATGGGCTGGGTGAATTCGTAGTTGTTGCCGGGCACCTTTTGGGCGGCGGCCTCCATTGCGGCGACGAGATCGGCCTTGGGGCGGCGGGGGTCGGGCCACGCGCGGCGCGGTTTGAGCATGATGTAGGTGTCGGCGACGCTCGGGGGCATGGGGTCGGTCGCAACCTCGGCGGTGCCGATCTTGGCGACAACCTTGTCGACCTCCGGGAAGGCCTTCATCGCGGCCTCGACGTCGGCCTGCATCTTGAGCGCTTGCGTGAGGCTGGTGCCCGGGATGCGGAGGGCGTGCATCGCGACATCGCCCTCATCGAGGCTGGGGATGAACTCCGTGCCCATCCGGGTGGCGGCGAGTCCCGCGAGCGCGATCACCACGGCGGCGGCGAGGGCCGCGGCGGGGCGCACGGACAGCGTGAAGCGCAGGAGCGGCCGGTAGAGGGCCTTGGCGCCGCGGATGGCGGGGTTGTCCTTTTCGGAGACGCGGCCGGTCACGAAAATCGCCAGGGCGGCCGGCACGAAAGTGAGGGAAAGCAGCATCGCGGCGAGGAGGGCAAGGACGACCGTGAAGGCCATCGGGTGGAACATTTTCCCCTCCACTCCCGTGAGCGCGAAGATCGGCAGGTAGACGACGGTGATGATGAACACGCCGAAGATCGACGGCTTGATGACCTCGGCCGTGGCGGAGGCGGCGAGATGGAAACGCTCCGGCCGGGTGAGCAGCCGGCCGAGGCGCTGCTGATCGTGGCCGAAGCGGCGCAGGCAGTTTTCGATGATGATGACGGCGCCGTCGACGATGAGCCCGAAGTCGAGCGCGCCGAGGCTCATGAGGTTGCCGGAGACGCGGTTCGCCACCATGCCGGTGACGGTGAAGAGCAGGGCGAGGGGGATGACGGCGGCGGTGATGAGCGCGGCGCGGAAGTTGCCGAGCAGCAGGAAGAGAATGGCGATGACGAGGAGGGCGCCTTCGAGGAGGTTGGTGCGCACCGTGGCGATCGTGCGATCGACGAGCGCGGTGCGGTCGTAAACGGTCTGCGCGACGACGCCCTCGGGCAGGCTGCGGTTGACCGCGACGAGCTTTTGGGCGATGCGCGTCGAGACCTCGCGCGAGTTCTCACCGATCAGCATGAAGACGGTGCCGAGCACGACTTCGCGGCCGTTCTGCGTGGCGGCGCCGGTGCGGAGTTCCTCGCCGAGGAGCACCGCGGCGACGTCCCGCACGCGGACCGGCTGTCCGCCGCGCCGGGTGACGACGATCTGCCCGATCTCGGCGAGGTTGCCGACCTGGCCGGGGACGCGGATGAGGTATTGTTCGCCGTGACGTTCGATGTAGCCGGCGCCGACGCTGGCGTTGTTGCGCACGAGCGCCTCGATCACGTCGCGCAGCGTGAGGCCGTAGGCGAGGAGGCGGTCCGGGTGCGGGGTGACGTGAAACTGTTTCACGAAGCCGCCGATGGTGTTGACCTCGGTGACACCCTTGAGATTGCGCAGCTGCGGGCGCACGACCCAGTCCTGCAATTCGCGCAGGTCGGTGGAGGTGTAGGCGGAGCCGTCGGGTTTCCGCGCGCCGGCTCCGGCCTCGACGGTGAACATGAAAATCTCGCCAAGCCCGGTGGAGATGGGGCCGAGCGACGGTTCCACGCCGGGCGGAAGCTGGGCCTTCGCCTCCTGGAGCCGCTCGTTGACGAGCTGCCGGGCGAAATAGATGTCGGTGCCGTCCTTGAACACCACGGTCACCTGCGAGAGGCCGTAGCGCGAGAGGGAGCGCGTGTAGTCGAGCCGTGGCAGTCCGGCCATCGCGGTCTCGACGGGAAAGGTGAGGCGCTGCTCGGCCTCCAGCGGCGAGAAGCCGGGCGCCTCGGTGTTGATCTGCACCTGGACATTGGTGATGTCGGGCACGGCGTCGATGGGCAGCGTGCGGAAACTGACCGCGCCGAGCGCGCCGAGCCCGAGCGCGACGATCAGCACGAACCAGCGGTGGCGGATGGCGAAATGGATGAGTTTTTCGAGCATGGCGCTTCCTCAGTGGTCGTGCGACGCGGCCGACTTCCCGATGTCGGCCTTGATCAGAAAACTGTTCTCCATGACGTAGCGTTCGCCGGCGGCGAGGCCCTTGAGCACCTCGACGTAGCCGCCACCGCGACGGCCGAGCTGGAGGGGGCGCGCCTGGTAGACGTCGCCATGCTGCGAAAACACGACGGTGAAACTGTAGAGTGTCTGGAGCGCGGACTCCTTCACCGCGACGGGCACGGTGGCCTCGGCGAGCGCGATCTCGGCTTTCACGAAAAGACCCGCATGCCAGCGGTGGCCGGGATTGGGCACGACGACGCGGGCGGTGAGCGTCTGCGCCTCGGCCGAGGCCGTGGGCGCGATCCACGCAATGGTGCCGGGCGCGGGCGCGCCGCCGTCGTCGGTCTCGATGACCACGGCGTGACCGAGGCGGACGCGCTCGTGGTCGCGTTTGGGCACGTTGAGATCGATCCACACGTCGGCGAGGTCGGCGATGAGGTAGAGGGTCGCGCCCTCCGCCACGGTCTCGCCGGCGTGGACGTTGCGATCGACGATGGTGCCGGCGATGGGCGCCTTCACCTCGATGGCGGCAAGCGTCTGGTTGGTCTCGAGGATGGCGACAACCTCGTCCGCGGCGACCGGGTCGCCGATCGCCTTGCGGGCCTCGCGGACCAGGCCGGCGAAGCGCGGGACGGCGCGGGCGATGCGGTTGGCGTTGAGCCGGACCTGGCCGTAGACGGCGAGTGACTCGGTCATCGTCGCGGGGCCGGCCGGACCGGCGTGAACGCCGGCGCGCTGGGCGACGGCGGCCGGAATGGTCGTCTGCATCTCGGGAGCGTCGAACTCCCAGCGGTGGAGACGGTCGCCGTGGCGCGCGAGAATCTTGTAGGAGAACGAGTGCGGCTCGAACACCTCGTCAGGGCTGCGCAAGTAGTCGCCCTCGACGACGAAACGGTGGTCGTTCACGACGCCGCCGGGGCGGATGAGCTGGACGGTGAGTTGCACGGCGGCGGGCGGGAGGGACTTGCCGTCCTGCGCGAACCAGGCGCGGAATTCGGGCGGGACGCCTTGCTCGAAAATGGCGAGTTCGAGCGTGAACGCGCCGTCTCGCAGGAGGCGCCCGTGGTGCGGGCCCTTGACGGGGTCGGCGGCGGGCGCGGAGTCGCCGTGGGCGCCGTGATCGTGCGAAGTGGCGGCGTGGTCGTGGCCGCTTTCGACCAGGTAGTAGGCGGTGCCGCCGCCGACGGTGAGGATGGCGAGGACCGAGAGGGCGAGTTTCCAGTTCATGGGAGAGAGTTGAGAAAGAGGATTCAGGAGGAAGCGGGAGCCGCGAGGAGGTGTTCGATCTCGACGAGTGTGGCGTGGTATTCGGCGGCGGCCTGGATCTGGCGGCGGCGGGCGGAGTGGAGCGCGGCGCGGGCCTCGAGCTGGTCGCGAGGGCTGTAGCGGCCGGCGGCGAGCCCGGCGTCAATCGCGGCGAGCCAGGCGCGGGCAGTGGGGATGAGTTCGTCGCGCGCCGTGTCGTGGGCGAGGCGGGCGTGGCCGAGTTCCTGGTGGAGCGCGAAGAGCGTGGTGCGCACGGCGAGCAGCGCGGTCTCGCCGTCGGCCACCGTGCGGTCGCGCTCGGCGCGGGCTTCGGCGGCGGTGGCCTCGGCGGCGGCCCGGGCGGGGAGCGTGTAACCGAGGCCCGCGACGAATCCGAAATTGTCGGTGGCCTCGACGCGGCGCAGGCCGGCGGACCAGCGGAGTTCGCCACGGGTCGATTCGCGGCGGGCGAGGCGTTCCTGCGCCCCGCGCCAGCGGGCGAGGGCGGCGAAGCGGGCCTGCGCGGGCGTGGCGCCCAGGCGCGCGATGAGGGTTTCGTAGGAAGCGGCGGCGGGGAGGGCGGCGAGTGAGGCGGTTGCGGTGTCGAAATCAGGCGTGCTCGCCCCCCAGAGCGAGGCGAGCGAGTGACGTGCGGATTCGAGGAGGTGCTCGGCGTGCTCGGCCTCGAGGCGGGCGTCGGCGAGCGCGAGGCGCGCGCGGGCGACATCGGCGGGGGACGCGACGTTGGCGCGGGCGTGCGCCACGGTGGCGTCGGCGGTCCTGGCGGCGAGGTCGGCGAATTCGCGAGTGGCGCTGAGTTCGGACTGGGCGGCGACGACGCGAATGAAGCGGCAGGCGGCCTCGGCGTGAAGTTCGCGGCGGCGTTCCTCCCACGCGAGATGCTCGGCGCTGTTGCGGGCCGCGGCGACGGCGGCGCGCGCCGAGCGGAGGTCGGCGAGATCGAGCGCACGGCTGAGTTGTAGCGTGGCTTCGAGACTGCGCAGCGCGCTGAGTTCGCCGTTGCCGAGGGCGTTTTCGAGTTGCAGCGACACCTCGGCGGCGGGCCGCGCGGTGGCGTGCGTGGCGCGGGCGGCGGCGAGGCGCGATTCGGCGTCCCTGGTGCGGAAAAACGGATGGCCGGCTTCGACGCGCGCGAGCGCATCCGCGAGGGTGAGCGTGCGATCAGCGGCGGAAGCGGCGAGGGGGAGTGCGGCGAGGAGGGAAAGGGCGAGCAGGAGAAATTTCATGGCAATCAGACGCAGGGTGGTGGAGCGGTGCCCGCGGGCACGGAGCTCCGCGGAGAAAGACAGAAGGCGGGCGTGCAAATCTGCACGCGACGCGAACCGAGGACTCGCTAAGCGAGTTTAAGAAACGCCAACGGACGGCGCGCGCGAAGGCGGCGCCGCGCGCGTGTAGAACTGCCAACTTCGCTGGAGTTCGCGGGGAACGTCGGTGCGTTCGGGGCGCACCGATGCAGAGGGAACCTCGATCGGCTCGGGCAGCAGCGCGACGACGGAAAAAATGGTCGCGCCGACCAGCTTCGTGAACGTGAAGGCGGCGAGCGCCGAGCCTTCGAGCGCGTGGCACGAATCATCTGCGCAATGCTCGGCCGGTGACTCGTTCGCGTCGTGGTCGTGGCACAGAAAGGCGATATCGACGCCGGCGGTCTCCAGTGCGCAATGCAGCGTCGCCGGCAACCAGAGGGCCAGCAACAGCCATGCAGTGAGGGAACGCCGGCGGCGCATGCTTCGCGCGGACAAGGCGCGAGACGTGCGTGGTTGTCAAACCGGAAGGGCTTTCTGCGATGACACCGGGCGCATCTCACTTTCTTGCAGCAAGCCGAAAGGTGGGCCGGCCGCTCCGCGGGCGGCCAGGAACGAGCGGGCATCGCCACGCGCTGGCCGTGCGCGGAGCGCCCGCCCCACCCCTGCGGTGCGGTCACATTGCAGAAAACTGAGATGCGCCCGATGACACCGACGGAAGGAGGGTGCGGCCGTCCGCGCGAAAAGCGACTTGCGCCTACGGCCGCCACGGCGCGGCGAATTCCCACTTCAAACCGGTGTAAACGCGCAGCGCGGGGCCGCCGCGATCGCCGGGCCGCAGGCTTCCGCCGACGGCGGCGTGGGCGGAAAGGCCCGCGGGGAGGCGCCGCTTGAGGCCGGCGTTCCAGCCGAGCCGGTGCGTTTCGCCGGGCTCATCGGCGGTGCGCCAGTGGATCTCGCCGAGAAGTTTCGTGGCCGGCACCAACTGCCACTCCTGCGCGAAGCTGGCGCGCCATGCATCCTGCCGCGGCGCACCCGCCCCGCCGATGGTCACGTCGGCCACGAGGACGCGGCCGACGTTGAGGACCGGTGTGAGCGCGCCGAACGTCTGCTGCGCGCGCAATCGAAGTTCGTGCTCGCGGCCGCCGCTGCCGAGTCCGCGAGCGGCGTCGCTGTTGGCGAGTTTCAATTCGTAGCTCGCGCCGAGCATTGGGGAGGCGGGCGTCTTCGCCACGAGCAGGGCCTTGGTGGCGAGCGTGAGATCGTCGAAGCCGCGGCGGCCGGTGCGGGAGAGGTAGTTGGTCTCGGTCGAAACTTCCCAGCGCTCGGTGAGGCCGTAGACCAACTCGACGTGCGGCACCTGCCGCTCGATGCGGCCGGTGTCCTGATAGCGAAAGCCCGCGTAGAGCTCGAACGTGCCCGGGTCTGCCACCGGGACATCGCCGGTCACGAGCGGTGGCGGCGCCGGGCAGCGCGCCGCGAAGGCGAAGAGCGCCGCCGCGACCGTGAGCGGAACCCGCGCGTTCACGGTGCACCGGAACTGAAATCGTCGAACAGCATCACGCTGTCGGACTTCGTCCAGACGCCCACCTGGCCGGCGCCCGTGAAAGTCCCGTCCTCCACGTCGAAAAGTTTTTTCCCGCCGAAGAAGACGGTGAATTTCTTGCCGGCGAACGCCACGCGCAACGTGTGCCATTGCGCCTTCGCGACCGGCACATCGACACCGTAGCCGCCCTTGCGGCCTGTGATATCCAGCGAGCTGCGCCTGCCCTTTTCCGTTTTGTAGAGGACGACGTTGCCCTCGAGCGCGTTGGCCCGGCAGACGTAATAGTTGTCGGCGTCCTGCGCGCGCCAGACGACCCCGGCGGCCTGATCGGTTTTGCCGGAGACGGACTTGAACTTCACCTCGACGAAACCGTCCCTGAGCGCGGTGCCGGCATGGAGACAGAGCGGATAGGTCGCTTCGCCAGATTGCTTGAGGACGTTCGGTTTGCTGGGCGCGGTGGCGTCGGGTTCGACCGTCCACTTCGGCGTGCCGCTGCCGGTCTTGGTCGCGGTCCAGCCGGCGGGGACTTCGCCGGTTTTGGCGGTGTCGAAGTTGATGGTCTGCGCCAGCGCGGCGCCGGTGAGCAGTGCAGCCATCGCGAAGTGTGCCGGGAGGTGGCGTTTCATTTCGCGGCCTGTTGCGCGGCGAGCGTTGCCCTGAGCGCGCGGGCGAGGTCGGCGACGGGGCCACGGCCCCAATAGTGGAGGAAGAGGTAGCGGGGCGTCTCGTGCGTCATGTGGTGGTGGATGGCCACGACGTTGATGCCGGCGGCGCGGAGGGATTTCAGGACGGGCTGGAGTTCGCTTTCGAGGACGGCGAAGTCGCCATCGACGACGGCGTTGGCATCGGTGCCAGCAAATGCGGCCCACGTGTTGAGGCCCATGTCCTTTCCGATCGTGCAACCGCACTCCATCGTGGCAGTGCGGCCGATGACGACCTTGAACATGCCGTTGTTGGCCTGCCCGGTGGTGCCCAGGAGATCGTCGATGGTTTTGCCGGTGATGGCGCTCGGCGAGGGGATGCCTCCGCCGAAGGATTGGGCGGGCGCGGAGGCGGCGCCACGGACCACCTTCACCTGGTCGAGTGCGCGGCGGACGCCCGTGGCGAGTTTTTCAAGTGTGCCCTCGCCGCCGATGTGCATGAAATAGACCTTCGGCTGGTCGTGGAGAAAATGGTTGTGGAGGGCGGTGACTTCGAGGCCGCCTGCGAACGCGGCGCTCATCACGGGATTCACCTCGTCCTCGAAGAGCACGAGGTCGCCCATGACCATGACCTCCTGTTTACCGCCGGCCATGAACGAGGCCCACGACGTGAGGCCCATGAACGGCGGCATCCTCCAATTGTCCACGGTAATGGGGAGATCGGTGCGCGGCGAGGTGACTTTATAGACGCCTTCGGCTTCGTTCCACGTGCCGGTGAGGCCGGTGAGCCTGGCGATGAGGGCCTGGTCGAGGGCGGCGGAGGCGGGGAGCGCGGAGGCGGCGAGGGCGAGCGCGGCGAACAGACGGGGAAAAAGGCGGTTCATCGCGCGGAGGCTAGGAGGTGAGATAAGAATTTCAAGTTGTAAGACATATTACAGACCGTAGCGTGCGCCCATGACGATGCCGGACAAATGGCTGCTCCTGCTCTACGGTCTGCCGGGCAAAAGCGGCGGCGCGCGGGTGAGCCTGTGGCGGCAGCTCAAGAAGAGCGGGGCGCTGCCGTTCAAGACGGCGGCCTCGCTGTTGCCGGACACGCCGGAGCACGACGAGCGGTTCCAGTGGCTGGCGCAGCAGGTGCGCGAGGCGGGCGGGGAGGCGACGCTGCTGCGCGTGAGCGAGATCGAGGGGCTGCGCGCGGAGGACCTCGTGCGGCAGTTCAACGAAGCGCGGGCGGCCGACTACGAGGCGCTGCGCCCGGCGTTGAGCCGGATCGCGGGGAAAAAGAAACCGACCGCCGCCGAGCGGGCGGAGATCGAACGGTGCGCGCAACAGTTCGAGGAGATTCGGCGGGTGGATTTCTTCGGATGCCCGCGCGCGCAGGATGTGGAAATGCTGCTGACCCGCGTGGCCGACCGGGACGGGAACCCCGGGAAGGCGGGAGCGATTTTGCAGACCAGGAAATACGCCGGGCGCACCTGGCTTACGCGGCCGCGCCCGCACATCGACCGGGTGGGCTCGGCGTGGCTCATCCGGCGGTTCATCGATCCGCGGGCGAAGTTCGTGTTCGCCACCGATCCGGCGCGGCACCCCGAGGCGCTGCCGTTCGACCTGACGGGGGTCGAGTTTTCGCACCATGGGGAGGATTGCACGTTCGAGACGCTCGTGCGGCGGTTCGGCGTGACCGACGCCGCGGTGCGGCGCATCGCGGAAATCGTGCACGACGTCGATCTGGGCGACGATAAGTTCGGGCGCACGGAGGGACGGGGGCTGGACCTCGTGTTGCGGGGCTGGGCGAAGGAGAACGTGAGCGATCAGGAGATTCTGGATCGCGGCGGGGAGTGCTTTGAAGCGCTCTATCTGGCGCTCGCTTAAGAGGCGGATCCGCGGGGCCAAAGCGACGGCGCGTGACGGCAGAGGCCGTGCGACAGGTGCTGCGCGTTGGTCAACCGGGGGGGGCTCGCGCAGGCGGGCAACGACTCAACAGAGTCGGGCCGAGACCGGGCTTGTTTTGCGTGGCGGCAGGCCTACCGTGTCCGGAGTGAAGCTGTTGAACGAGACTGCGGCGAAGCGCGCCGGGGGGAGGGGCGCCCGGCGATGAAGGCCGTCACCGATCCTGCGCTGTTGCTCATGCGCCGCATGTTGCGGCTGCTGCGCTGGCGCGTGTGGATTCAGGAGAAACTCCAGCCCACGGAGTGGCAGGTCACGCTGTTGTGGGCGGCGCTGGCGGGATTTCTCGGGGCGCTGGCGTCGATCATTTTTTCCGGGCTGACCGAGGGCGTGCACGACTTGTTCGGCAGTTCGACGCTCGGGGTGGTCGATTCGATGCGGAAGCTGCCGTGGTGGGGCTGTCTGCTGGTGCCGACGCTCGGGGGCGCGTGCGCGGGGCTGGTGCTGGTCTTCGGGCAGCGGTTGACGAGCGCGCAGCGCTCCACCGACTACATGGAGGCGATCGCCATCGGCAACGGCCACGTGCCGATGCGGGCGAGTCTCGTGAAGAGCGGCGCGGCGCTGTTCTCGATCGGTTCGGGCGGGTCGATCGGCCGCGAGGGTCCGATGGTGCAGCTCGCGGCGGTGCTGGCCTCGTTTCTCGGCCGGTGGCGGAATTTCACGCCGCCGCAGTTGCGCCTGATCGTCGCGTGCGGCGCCGCCGCGGGCATCGCCTCGGCCTACAACGCACCGATCGCCGGTTCGTTCTTCGTCGCGGAGATCATCCTCGGGACCATCGCGATGGAGAGCCTCGGGCCGCTCGTGGTCTCGGCGGTGGCGGCGACGCTGACGGTGCGGGTGCTGACCGCCGCCCACGTGCTTTATCAGGTGCCGAAATTTCAGCTCAGCTCGCCCTGGGAGATGGGGCCGTATGTGTTGCTCGGGCTCGTGGCCGGCACGGTGGCGCCGTGGTTCCTGCGTTCGCTGCGCCAGGCGGAGGAGTTCTTTGTCGCGCTGCGGCTGCCGATCGTCGCGCGGCTCGCGCTGGGCGGACTGCTGGTCGGCGCGATGGCGATCAATGTCCCGCAGGTGGCGGGGAATGGCTACACCGTGGTGGTGCAGATTCTCAACGGCGGCATGGTGTGGAATGTCCTCCTCGGCATCTGCGCCTGCAAGTGGCTCGCGACGATGGCGTCGTTTGGCTCGGGCGCGCCCGGCGGCGTGTTCACGCCGTCGCTCTTCATGGGCGCGAGTGTCGGCTACCTGTTTGGCGCCGCGTTGCACAATCTCTGGCCGGCCGCGGCGCATGATCCGCGGGCGTTTGCGCTGGTGGGCATGGGGGCGTTCCTCTCGGCGGCCAGTCATGCGCCGGTGATGGCGGTGATCATGCTGTTCGAGATGACGCTGAGCTATGACATCATCCTGCCGCTGCTGTTGTGCAGTGTGATCGCCTACTACACGGCCAGGGGACTCGAGGGCGCCTCGCTCTACAGCGAGTCGCTCAAGCGCAAGACTGCGGAAACGGCTGCGCCATTCGAGGAGGGACGCGTGGCCGATCTGATGCGGCCCAAACCGCCCGTGCTCACGCCGACGACGCGGTTTACCGACCTCGCGCGCATGTTTCTCAACACCGCGGTCAACAACCTCTACGTGGTCGACGAGACCGGCAAGTTTCTCGGCGTGGTGTCGCTTCACGACATCAAGCCCTATCTGACCGAGCCGGCGCTGGGCGAGTTGGTGCTCGCGCGCGATATCCTGCGTGAGGATTTCCCGCGGGTGGCGCCGCAGCAGCCGCTGACCGAGGCGCTGGCGGGCTTCTTGAATGTGACCGCGGAGCGACTGCCGGTGGTGGAGCCGGACGGGCTGCTGCGCGGCAGCATTGCGAAGAGCGATTTGCTGCTGGCGCTCGTCGAGAAGCGGACGAAAAAACCGGAGTGAACGGAGCCGGGAGGTTTGCCCCGACGGCGATCGGCCGGACTCGGATGCAACTCAAACTGAGGTCAGTTCTCGAATACCTCGGTTGTAGCGGCGGGCGTCCCGGCCCGCCGAGGGATCGGGCGAAAATCCTGAACCGGCGGGCAGGGACGCCCGCCGCTACGCCGAGCCGGCGCGGGTGAGCGCGTGCCTTGGGCAGGCTTTTTCGCCGGTTCCTGACATCAGCCTAGAAAACGCAGTTGGAATTAACCACAAAGAGCGCAAAGGACGCAAAGAGAGACTCGCCGGTTTTTCGTGCTGGTCACGCGGCGTTCACCGCGTGGGTGAATGGGGATGACGTGCAGCCAACGCGCTTTTTCTCTCTGCGTTCTCTGCGTTCTCTGCGTTCTCTGCGTTCTTTGCGATCTCTGCGGTTCAATTGCGGAATCTGGGATCAGTTTGAGTCACACCCGCCGGACTCGGCGCGGGCTCACCACGTCGCCGCGCGGCGTGTGGGCTGGTATTCGCCGCGGGGCAGGGGGAGCGAGAGTTTCTCCATCGCGCCGTCGAACACGAGCCGCCGCTGTTCGGGGGAAAGGCCCGGTTCGAACACGGCCAGGCGGTAGTCGCGATAACCTTCCTGGTTGTCCCGTTCCGCGACGTAGCGGATCGCGTCGTTGAGCCTGGCATCGATCTGCTCCGGGGCCGTGCGGCCGATGGCCTCGCCGGTCTCGCGGCGCAACAGATTGAGTTCCGCGAGGACCGCCTCGGCCCGGGTCCGATAATCATTCTCGATCGTGCTCACGCGGGCGCGGAGGTCGGCCAGGCGGGTGCGGACTTCCTCGGGCAGGGCGTCGGTCCGGCGGCCGGGGACGACCTGGGTTTTGATCGTCTCGCCGTCGAACTGGTAGCCCAGGCGCGCCCCGACGCTGCGGAGTTGCGCGCCCACCTCGTCGAGGCGATCGCGGGTCTCGCCCTGGAGCAGCAGCCGTTTTTGCACGAGGGCGACCGTGCGTTCCGTGAGCGCGGGCGGCAGCGGCGAACGGGGCGGTGCCGGCGTGGTGTCGGGCAGCAGTCGCAGTCCGGCGCGGATACGGTCGGCCAGGCGCTCGAGTTCGGCGAGGCGCGGGGCCTGCCGGCTGGCGAGTTCCTTGAACTTGCTGTTGCGGCTGAAGGCAAAGGTCGCGTTGTCCTCCGCGTAGGCAAGGTCGAATAGCTCCTTTTTCAGCGTGGATTTCTTGCTGGTGAACTCGGCGACGAGCAGGGCGAGGTCGCTCGTGAGATCGTCCGGGAGCGTGACGCGGGCGGGCTCCGGCACGAAGAACAGGAAGGGCTGGGCGGCGGCGGCTTTTTCCGCGTCCTCGGCGCTCATCGCCACTTCGAGCGATATCTCACGCAAGAGCCGGCGCTGGGCGGGCAACAGGCCGGTCTGATAATAGGCCGTGGCGCGGAGCACCTGGGCCACCTCGTTGGGGGAATCGCCCCGATCGCCGCGACCAGCGTTGCCGAGACGCCACTGCCGGAACGCGCTCCAATCCGTGTCGCTGGTGTTGAGTTCGGCACGCAACGCCTCCGCCGTCAGCTCGAGTTGGGCGAGCGGGGCGGCCTGCCGCCGGGCCAGCGCCTCGAGGGCGACGCGCCGGGCATCGGGCTCGGCGTCGCGCAGGCGGCTGAACTCCGCGTGAAATTCGGCCTGCAGGCGGGTCTTGGCGGCGCGGTAGTCGTCCAGTTTCTGCCGCAGCGGTGGCGGGAGTTTGCCACGGGCGAGCCGTGTGCTGAGGGGCGGGTAAAAAATTTCGTTGATGAAGAGCCCGAGTTCGGACGGCGGGGCCTGGCGTCCGCCCGGTGGCGTCGTGAGCTTCGACACCGGCCGGCCGAGGGGCGGAGGGATCGGCGGGAAAAACACGAGCGCGGGCTGGCCGGTATCGTAACCCCGCGGGTTTTCTCTGCGCGTATCGCCACCGTAGTCCGGCTGCGCGATCGCCATGGACGACGCGCCGAGCGCAGCGGCGAGAAACCGGCGGAGCCGGAGCATGGAATCTGCGGTGGGCGTGAGCGGTTGCGGGACGGGCGACATGGCGCTGGCGGGCGTGGCGGATGATGCGAGCGAACCGGGGGCGATTTTCAACGCAGAAACCAGTGCGGGCCGCGGTGCGGCACGGCTTTCCGCGGTGAATGCACCAATCGTTCCCGCGCAGGCCGGCGCGCGGACCTACGGCTGTGAAACCATACCGGAAAGCCGTGCGCGGTGCGCGTTTTGCCGTTTCGTCACGCGGCCGCCACATGATTGTAACATTCCGCTGCGAGGATGCCGGGGCTCAGTCCAATCCCTCATCCATTCGCATCATGTCCTCTTGGAAATCCACCCGGCGCGCGCTGCTCGGCGCTTTGCTGCTGACCGGTCCACTCCTCGCGCAGGAGAGCGGCGCCCTCATCGACGCTTTGATCCGCAAAGGCATCCTCACGGTCCAGGAGGCGGAGGACATCCGCGCCGACCTCGTGCGGGAGAGCAACACGATCCCCGCGCATGCGTTCGGTGGCGGCAAGGCCACGGACCGTCTCAGCGTCGGGATGCGAGTCCAGGCCCAGTATGCCAACATCGGCACCGAGATTAAGGGCAACCCGGTGCGTCCGGTTTACACGGATCAACCGTTCCTGCGCCGCATGTATCTCACGCTCAAGGCCGGCGTGGGCGGCAACTGGGGGGCGACTTTCACCTACGACTTTGCGTCCGGCTACTACGACGACGCCATCGTCGAGTGGAAGCCGACGCCGGACCTCTCGTTTAATTTCGGCCTGCGCAAGGTCGCCGTCGGCTACGAGGAGCGCGCGTCCAGCGGCAACCTCAAGTCGATCGAACGCTCGGGCGTCACGCGCTACTTCGTCGAGGGTAACAACGGCCGCCGCCTCGGCGCCGCCAGCTACCGCATCGGTGCGTTCCTCGACGGAAAGAAGGCGATCAACCGCAACCTGAACTTCGTCTACACGGCCGCCATCACCGATCCGGAACGCAGCGACGCGTTTGCCGATGCCTCGGCCGCGGGAGACGCCGCGACCAATCACGTCGCCTTCTGGGGCACGGCCGGACTCGCCGGCAAACTCGCCAGCAACGGCACTTGGGTGGCCGGGTTTGGCGCGGGGCACATGCCGGACCGCGGCGGCCCCGGCAATACGAACTTCGGCCGGGGCTACGATCTCAGCCTCTATTCGACCTACTTCGACATACAGGCCGGTCGCTTCGGTCTCATGGCGGAATATCTCACGGCCAACGTGGAGCGCGGGGTCTCGCTCACCCGTGATGCGAAGCCGGCGGGTTGGTTCATCCAGCCCAGCCTGTTGCTCAGCGAATCGCTCGAGGCCGTCGTGCGCTACCAGCAACTCGATACCGACGGTCGCGGCCTGAACCTCGGCGATGTCACCCGCTCCGCGCCCTCGGGCGGCACCATGAACAAATTCGACGAGTGGTATGCCGGCCTGAATCTCTACCTGCGCGGCAACGACCTCAAATTCCAACTCGGTGCCTTCACCGCCAAGTCCAAGGAAACCGTCACCGGCGCGCACGCCGAGGCCACCGCGACCGGCGTCCGCTCGCAAGTGCAGCTTCAGTTCTGAGCGAACCACCCAACTGCCCGGCCTTTCCCTCCATGAAGAAAATCCTCCTCTCACTCACCGCGCTCGCGGCTGTCACTTTCGCCCAGGCGCAGAGCAAACTCGTCATCAAAGGCTCCGACACCCTCGGCGCGAAGCTCGTCCCGCAACTCGCCGAAGCCTACAAGGCCAGGCACCCCGGAGTGTCGTTCGAGATCGCCGCGGAGGGCTCGACGACCGGTATCGCCGCCATCATCGACGGCACGGCCCAGATCGGCATGAGTTCCCGTCGCGCGAAGGCCACGGAGATGTCGGCCGCCGCGGCCAAGGGCGTGACGCTCAAGCCCACGATCGTCGCGTTCGATGGCATCGGCATCATCGTCAGCGCGAACAATCCGATCGCCAAACTGACGCAGCGTCAGGTCGAGCAGATCTTCGCGGGCGACATCACCGACTGGTCGGCGGTCGGCGGCAAGCCCGGCAGGATCTCGATCTACACGCGCAACACTTCGTCCGGCACCTACTCCGACTTCAAGGCCCTCGCCATGAAGAATCGCGACTACGCCTCATCCTCGCAAAAAATGGCCGGCAACGAGCAGATCGCCGCCGAGGTGGCCAGGAATCCCGCCGGCATCGGCTATGTCGGTCTCGCCTACCTCCATGATCCCGGCGTGAAGGTGGTGCCGGTTGACGGCCACGTGCCGACGAAGGAGGCGATCATCGCCCTGAAGTATCCGTTTGCCCGCCCGACGTTCTACTACACCAACGGCCAGCCCTCCGGCGAGGCGGCCCGGTTCTTCGACTTCACGCTGAGCGACGAAGGCCGGAAGATGGTCGAACAGGTCGGTTTCGTGGCTCCGCCCAAGAGCTGACTCCCGATGCGAAACGACGGAAGCGCGCCGGCGCCCCCGGCGCGTTTTTCCCGGGCCAGACCTGAATGTCACACGATCGTAACCGACCCTCCCTTGACCGCATCGGCGGGGGATTTCGAGTAGCGGGCGCAGCATGACCGAGTCGAAATCACCCGCAATGCCGTCCGACTTTGCCGTCGCGAAGCGACGACTGCGGCTGCTTGGGCTCACGGGTGACGATGCGATCAAGGCCTTCTTCGGCGGCAATGCGCTCGTCTCGGTGGTGGTGCTGCTGCTGATCACCATTTTTCTTTTTCGCGAGGGCGTCGGATTCTTCGGCCAGAACCGCCAGAACCTCGCGATCTACCGGCAGGCGGGTTTGGAATACGTCGAGTTCATCCGCGCCCAGCAGGCGGATCACATTGCGCTCACCCGTTCGCTGGCCGATTTGCGGCTGCGCTACCTGACCTGCCTGACGGAGGAGCGGCAGATGACGCTCGCGGCGGCCAATGAAGCGCTGGCCGGTTTCGACGATTACGCGGGAAAATTCTCCGACACCGTCGAACCGCTCCGCGGCCTCGCCACCGAACTCACCGAGATGGCGACAGCCATCAAGACGAAGTTCCTCGTCACGCAGGACCAGAAGGAGGCCCGCCGGCAGCTGCTCGCGGAGGGCAAAAGCGCCGAGGCCGCCAAGGTGAAGATCGACGAGGTCGATTTCGCGACGGAGCTGAAGCCCCTGGTCGGCACGCTGCCCGTTTATCGCGACCTCAACCGGGAGTTCGCCCGCCGGCTCGTCGAGGTGGCGGCGGCGGCGCCCGCGCTGCCCACGGCCGATTTGCGCGACCGCATGACGCGCCTGCAACAGCACGTGCGAGACTATGTGGCCGGTTTTCCGGCGATCGAAACCAGGCTGGCGAAGTGGGATCATCGGCGGCCCGTGCCGTGGTGGGAGTCTTTCACGGCGTTCGTGTTCGGCCGCGCCTGGCTGACGGCCAGTTTCTGGCAGGACTGGTATGGCATCCTTCCGCTGCTCGCCGGCTCGGTGCTGGTTTCGATGGTGGCGCTGATGATCGCCGTGCCGCTCGGAGTGGGGGCGGCGGTCTATGTGAACCAGATCGCCGGCGTGCGGGAACAGAAGTTCATCAAACCCGGCATCGAGTTCATCGCGGCGTTTCCGTCGGTGGTGCTCGGCTTCTTCGGCATCGCGGTGCTGGGTCAGATCCTGCGCGCGGTCTCCCAGCTGCCGGGGCTCAGCTGGGTGCCGGGCTTCCCCTACAGCGAGCGACTCAATGTGCTGACCGCGGGCTGCCTGCTCGCGCTGATCGCGGTGCCGACGATTTTTACTCTCGCCGAGGATGCGCTCAACAACGTGCCGCGCGCGTTCAAGGAGGCGTCCTTCGCCCTTGGCGCGTCGCGCCTGCAGACGATCACGCGGATCGTCGTGCCCGCCTCCCTCTCCGGCATCGTGTCCGCGGTGTTGCTCGGGCTCGGTCGTGTGATCGGCGAGACCATGGTCGTGCTGCTCTGCGCGGGCAACCGGATCGCGATTCCGGATTTTTCGTCGGGCCTCGGCGTCGTCACGCAGCCGGTGCACACGATGACGGGCATCATCGCCCAGGAGATGGGCGAGGTCGTGCGCGGCAGCATCCACTACCGGGCGTTGTTCGTCGTCGGGCTCGTGCTCTTCCTCCTCTCGCTGGCGATCAACTACGCGGCGCAGACCATCGTGCGCCGCTACCGCATCTCGATCGGCTGAGCCATGAGCGCCGGGAAACATATCTTCCAGTCGCCGGCCAGCGGCTTCCGCCGGGCGGAACGCGCGTGGCTCTGGGCCTTTCGGCTGGCGACCTACCTCGTGCTCGCGTGCGGCCTCGGGGTGTTCGCCACGATCGTGGTGAAGGGCTCGCGCACCGTTTTTCAGACGGAGGCGCCGTTCCTCAATGTGCGCTTCCTCACGCAGGCGCCCGAATCACTTTACGTCTTCGATTTCGAGGGCCGCCACTACGAGCAGGGCGACCGCGAGCACCGCGCGTTCGTCGCGGCTCATCCCGCCGCGGAGAACGTGAAGAAGGAGAGCCTCGTCTATTCGGCGGGCGGCATTTTCCCGTGCATCGTCGGCACGCTCCTGCTCGTGGTCGGCTCGATGTCGATCGCGCTGTTTCTCGGCGTGGCCGCGGCGATCTATCTCAACGAGTATGCGCGCGACGGATGGTTCATCCGCTTTGTGCGCCTCGCCATCCTGAACCTCGCGGGTGTGCCTTCGATCGTGTTCGGACTCTTCGGCTTCGGCCTGTTCGTGATCTTCTTCGGGTGGAACGTGTCGCTGCTCGCCGGCTGGTTCACGCTCGCCTTCATGGTGCTGCCGGTGGTCATCACCGCGTCCGAGGAGTCGCTGAAGGCGGTGCCGAAGGGCTTCCGCGAGGGCTCGCTCGCGCTGGGCGCGACCAAGTGGCAGGCCATCTCGACCAATGTCCTGCCGTACGCCCTGCCGGGCATCCTGACCTCGTCGATCCTCGGCGTTGCCCGCGTGGCCGGCGAGACGGCGCCGATCATGTTCACGGCGGCCTATGTCGTGCGCGACAAGCTGCCGTGGGAGGTCGCGCGGGCGGGCGACTTCTTTTTCCAGGGTGTGATGGCGCTGCCCTACCACATCTACGTCGTCAGCTCGAAGATTCCGCAGAACGACTACACGGAACGCGTGCAATACGGCAGCGCCTTCGTGTTTCTCCTGCTCGTGGCCCTGATCGCGACGACGTCCATCCTGCTCCGCAATCACCTTCGCAACCGCTACAAATGGTAAGCACCCTTGAACCTCCCGTCTCCGCGCTCCCGGGTCCGCGCCGCGCGGACGCCCTGATCGCAATCGATCACGTCGACTTCTACTACGGGGCCACGCAGGCGCTGCATGACATCACCCTCGGGATCGAGGCGAAGAAAGTCACGGCCTTCATCGGCCCGTCCGGCTGCGGCAAATCCACGCTGCTGCGCTGCCTCAACCGCATGAACGACCTGATCGACGGCACGCGCGTCGGCCGCGGCACGATCACGATCCGTGGCGTCGACATCCACCGGCCCGACGTCGATGTGATCGAACTGCGCAAGCGGATCGGCATGGTCTTCCAGAAGTCGAACCCGTTTCCGAAGTCGATCTACGAAAACATCACCTACGGGCTGCGGTTGCAGGGTCTGAAGGACAAAGCGCGGCTCGATGAGATCGTGGAGAAGTCCCTCCGTGGCGCCGCGCTGTGGGAGGAGGTCAAGGATCGCCTCCACACGAGCGGCCTCGGGC
The DNA here is from genome assembly GCA_016235555.1 of Verrucomicrobiota bacterium. Taxonomy (GTDB): domain Bacteria; phylum Verrucomicrobiota; class Verrucomicrobiia; order Opitutales; family Opitutaceae; genus JACRKC01. The sequence goes on along the minus strand of JACRKC010000114.1, from coordinate 235,549 downwards.
TGTCGGGCGGCCAGCAACAGCGCCTCTGCATCGCCCGCGCGATCGCCGTCGAGCCGGAGGTCATCCTGATGGACGAGCCGTGTTCCGCGCTCGATCCCGTGGCCACCGCCAAGATCGAGGAACTCATCCAGGAGTTGCGCGCGAGGTTCACGATCGTGATCGTGACGCACAACATGCAGCAGGCCGCGCGTTGCTCGGACCAGACCGCGTTTTTCTACCTTGGTCGCCTGATCGAATACGCCGACACCCGTGACATCTTCACCAAGCCCGCCAATCCCCAGACCGAAGCCTACGTCTCCGGCCGGTTCGGCTGACCCGGCCCCAAAGTCCGAGATCCCGGACCCTGGACCCCAACTCCAAGACCCACTTCAGAGATGACCCATTACGCCGAGGAAATGACCCGCCTGAAAGACAGCCTGCTGGCGATGGCGAGCCACGCCGAGACCGCCGTGGCGCGCGCGATGCGCGCGCTCGTCGAACGCGACGACGCACTCGCCCGCCAGGTGCAGGAGGATGATAACATCCTTGATCAATACGAGATCGAGATCGACGACACGGCGCTGCATATCCTCACGAAAGCACCGCTCGCCACCGATCTCCGCCTGACCACGGTCGCGATGAAGATTTCCCAAAACCTGGAGCGGGTGGGGGACGAGGCGGTGACGATCGCCCGCCGGGCCATCGACCTCAACACCGAGCCCCAGCTCAAGCCGTATGTCGACCTGCCGCGCATGTCGGCCATGTCGCTGGAGATGCTGCGCGACGGCCTCACGGCCTTCATCAACCGCGAGCCGGATCGCGCCCGCGCGGTCATTCCGCGCGACTCCGACGTCGATCAGTTGAACCGGCAGCTTCACCGCGAACTCTCCAGCTACATGGTCGAGCGTCCGACGACCATCACGCGCTGCCTGCACCTCATGGTGATCTCCAAGAGCCTCGAGCGCATCGCGGACCATGCAACCAACATCGCGGAGGAAGTCGTTTATCTTTACGAAGCGAAGGACATCCGGCATTCGAGTCAGAAGACAGCATGAAACCAAAGATTCTCGTGGTCGACGACGAGCCCGATGCGCTCGAGGTGCTCGGCTTCAAGCTGAAGGAGTCCGGCTACGCGCCCATCTTCGCCAAGGACGGCGGCCGCGCGATCGCGGTCGCGCGGGATGAGCGCCCGGCGCTCATCGTGCTCGATCTGATGCTCCCGGAGATTGACGGACTGGAGGTGTGCAAAATTCTTCGGCGCGACCCGGTCACAGCCGCGACGCCGATCATCATGCTGACCGCGCGGGCGGCGGAGATGGACCGCGTGCTGGGATTGGAGTTGGGCGCGGACGACTACGTGACGAAGCCGTTCAGTCCGCGCGAACTCGTCCTGCGCATCAAGAAACTGCTCGCGCGCGCGAAGGCCGCCGAGGAACCGCTGGCGCAGCTGCGCTTCGCGGAGCTCGAAATCGACGTGCCGCAGCATCGCGTGACCGTGGCGGGGACCGCGGTGGAGCTGACGGCCACGGAATTCAAATTGCTCGAACTGCTGGCCCGCCGCCGCGGGCGCGTGCAGACGCGCGAGCGGCTCCTGCAGGACGTGTGGGGTTACGAAAACCCGATCGACAGCCGCACGGTCGACACCCACATGCGCCGGCTGCGCGAAAAGATCGGTGACGCCGCCCGGTTTTTGGAGACGATCCGCGGGGTAGGTTACCGCTTCACGGCCGAAGTGTCCTGAGCCGGCCGCCCAACCGTAGCAACCGAGGTGAGGAGGCTGGAGCGGAGTGCGCCGCGTCCACCAGCCTCGTAACCTCGGCTGCTACGACGTTTCGCGAGATTCAACTGCATCGTTGGCCGAGGAGGCACTGAACAAAGCCAAGTCGGCGGTTTTCGGGCGAGCAGTGGCCGCGGGCATCGGCGGCGGAGGAAATCGGAGCGTGGCGCGGTGCCTGGTGGCGCCGCGCTCGCGCCGCAATGGCGAGTTGGCCAAACCAACGAGAGTGTGGAGCTGATGCCCGTTCTTCGTCAGACCCCGATATCTGACGCTCCGATACCCAAATATCCGGCTGCGCTTCGGCCGCAAAGTTGCCGAGATGGTCGAAGGTTGCACCGACTCAGACGAGACGCCGAAATCGGATTGGCGCCAACGCAAGGAAACCTACTTGGCGCACGTGCCGATGGCCTCGGCTGCGGTTCGGCGGGTGACCACTCGAACCACCCTGACTAATCGGTGCCTGGTGTGAGTTCGGGCCGTTTTTCGGCCAACGAAAACCCGCGACTCTTTGCAGAGTAGCGGTTTGAAAGTGGCGCCCCCACGGGGAATCGAACCGCCGGCTGCCCAACAACAGAAAAGCTTCGCCGATCGTGCTTTAAGTTGTTTAGTAGTGAGTTAGAACAGGAAATAGGATGCACGAAAAAGCGACGAAGTGAAGCCAAAACCACGTTTGCTGGCAAATCCGTGGCAAATGTTTTTGGCCGAAATCATGACACATACGGGTATCGGAATACTAGATTCATGGCTGCCGATCATTTCAGCCATCCTTCACCTCGATGCCATTTCTGCACACCGATATTCGGCTGAAGCGCTGGCCCGACGAATTCACGAAGCACCACGATCACGTCGGCGAATTTGGGTGGCGAGCCGGTCAATCCATTGCGGCGAAGAAAGGCGGCCCATTGGGTTTGCTTTGCAGCCTCGTTGGCGAAGCCGTCGGTCAAAGGATAAGGCATTTGGGGGCCGAGCGCGGTCTGGCGACGTGCAAAGGTGGCGTGAATTGCCTTGTGCAGGGTCGCCCCACCGAAATCGAAACGCCGGGAAAGAAACCACACGTCGTAAAAGTCCTTCATCCGGCTGTTGGTGATCCCGAGTTTGACCATCGCCTCGAATTTCTCCGCCACGACCGTGTAGATGGGATATGAACGGATATGCGGAGCCGGAAAATCGAGGAGCGCCGGGAAAACGCTCTTGTCGGCCGCTGGCGTCACGACATCACCAGTGCCGAGATCGACTTGGAGCGGCAGCTCGCCCTTGCCGAGCATGGCGAGCAATCGCACTCGGACACCGCCATAGGCATCCGCCTCGCGGATGTTCTCCGCCCGTATGGAATCGGCCTTGAAGACGAGCCCGTCAGCGGGCACGGGCGTTTCCACGATCTCCCGGAACGTGGCCTCCATGTCTTTCAGCTCAGTCGGCCCGAACGCGAGAAGATCGACGTCTTGCGTTGGGCGGGGAGCCTTCTCGTCCCAGAGAGCGAACAGCATGGCGCCCTTGAGGAGAAACCGGTCGGCGTGCCGCGATTGACTGAGACGATAAAGCAGCCGCTCGATGCCGAAACGCACCACCAAGAGATTGAATGACTCGCCACGCTTTTCAGCCAGGGCGAGCAGTCGGGCTTTGACAGAGGCGGGCAGATTCTTGGGCGCGGTCATGCGAGCATTTCGAGGTAAGGCTGGATGATCTTGCGCACGCGGCAAATGCGGGCGGCTTCGGCGAGTTGTTCGAGGCTGAACTTCTTGGACCGCCAACCTTCACGAAGCGCCTCGACCGCGACTTCCAGTCCGATCTTGTTGCGATACTTGAAGCAGTCCGCGACGGTCTTGGCCGGATCGTAAACCCGCAGGGTGGCGCGGCCGGCGCTCACGGTCATGATTCCACGGGAAAGCGCAGGACCGGAAAAACGAACGATGCGCATCCGGGGGTAATCCACGCGAGGCCGCCATGCCTTCACGTCAATAGCCATCCAGACTTCCGCGGGGTTCTGCGTGCCAATGCCGTGATAGACCAGTGCCGAGAGCAGACACAGCACGCCGTTGGGCAGTCGCAGACACGCGAGTTCCCATTCGTGGGTGCGGCTGATTTCTTGCCGAGCTGGCGCATAGACGCCTCGCGCGCGTCGCACGAGGCGCCCTTGCTGCACGAGCCGGCCGAGATAGACGCTCGACAGCCCCTGTCGTGTGAGATCGCGAACACGAATGTTTCCGTGCTTTCGGACGAGGCGTTCGATGGTTTGTGCCTTGGTGGCCATGTTCTAATAACTCGGGAGATATGTGTAACTACCGATGATTAGCAACAAGATTACCGTAGCCCCTAACACCAGAATGCCCCGCTACCACCTTCGGGTTGATGCTCCACGGCGCGCCTCAGTCGCCACGTGGTCCTCCGCCCCGGAGGCGCGGTCAAGAGGAACCGCAGCGCAGCGAGGAAGCTCTTGACGGCGCCGCAGGGGCGCAGAATCGAAACTAGGCTGCGGCCCAGAAGACCCACGCGCGGCCAGACACCGCACGCCAACCATTGCGCGCTCGCTCCTCCGTGCGTCCACACATACCCCGCCGCAAGCCGATATCCGCCGGTGCGTTCGCGTGGACGTCTGATGTTACGATGGAAACGTGGTGCCTCCGAAAGGGCGAAATGATCTTCTGAGCGCCGGATGCATAATCGTTCGTTTGCTAGCCGGATCGATAGGAGCTCGGCGACACGGACAACGAGCGACACGGCACACGGAATCCCGCTGGGATCGGGAGCGGATCGCCCTCGGGCTTCAATGGCTTGCCCGCTCGGCCGAGGGCGATTCGTTTTCCCAGTATCACGCCGAGGCCGCGATTGCCGCCGAACATTGTCGCGCGCCCTCGTTCGGCGAAACACACTGGCAGCGCGGCGCGGAGTGCTACGCGCTGCTTGAACAATTCGAGCCGTCCGCGATCCATCGTCTCAACCGGGCCATCGCCGTGGCCGAGTGGCAGGGGCCGGCCGCCGGGCTTGCCGTCCTCGAAGGTTTCCTGCCGCCGGCCTGGCTCGCCGGCTCCAACTTGTGGGCGGCGACGCTCGCCGACCTGCAACGCCGGTGTGGCCACACGCAGCTGGCCGAGCGACACCGCGAAGCCGCGCTGCGCCTCGCGCCGACGCCCGTGATCGCCGCCGCCCTGGGCCGCCGACTCACGCCCAAGTAAGGACGCGCTCTAACGCTTCGAAACCGCGGCGAGTTCCTTGAGCAATGCCACGCGCAGGCCCGCGATCATCCGCTCCGGATTCGTCCTCATCTCGCGCAGGACTTCTGCCGGCGCCGCGTGGTTGGGCGTGTATTTCGCCCCCCACAGCACCAGCTCCACAAGCAGCGGAATGAGGTCCGTGCCCTTTTCGGACAGATGATAGACAAATTTCTTCCCATCCGTCGGGTGGTCGAGGCGCACGACGACGCCGGCGCAACGCAGGCGCTCCAGCCGCTCGGAAAGAATGTTGGTCGAGATGCCCTCGTCGGCCGCGAGAAACTGGCCGTATTCCCGAAAACCGCGAAACACCAGGTCGCGGACAATGAGCAGCGTCCAGCGGTCGCCCAGCACTTCAAGGGCGTTGGCGATGGGGCAATCGGAGCGGCGCGAAGAATTGCGGGGCACAAACCGACGCTCGTTTTTTCACTTGCACATCGCAAGTGAAACGCGCCAGCCTTCACTTGCATCTTACAAGTTATCCCGCCCCACCCATGAAGACCGTCCTCGCCGCTCTGGCCTACGTCGTGGTGTCCTTCGCCCTCGCGGCGCCGTGGCACTTCGTGCTCTTCAAGGACCTCTATCACAGCTTCGGCATCTACAACCGCGCCGATCCCATCATTCCGCTGGGTCTGCTCTCCATGATCGTCCAGGGCGCGGTGATGGCTGCGCTCTACCCGCGGTGGTATCGCGGCGGCGCGCCGGCCGTGGAGGGCATCAAGTTTGGCCTGTTGATGGGCGTTTTCCTGTTCAGCGTCTCCACGCTCGCTAACGCCGCGAAGATCGAGGTGAAGGGCCTCGGCGGTTTCCTGGCCGTGCAAGCAGTTTTCCACCTGCTGCAGTTCGTCGCCGCGGGGGCGGCCGTCGGATTAGTTTTTGGCCGGCTTCCCGCCAAGGCCGCCTGACATGCACAGCGATCCCAAGCTCGTCTCCCGAGTGGAGGCCGTGACAAAGGACTGGCGCGGTCTCGCCGCGACGAGGATGTTCGGCGGGATCGCGTGGCTGCTGCACGGCAAGATGTGCGTGGGCATCTGGCACGACAGCCTGGTCGTCCGCTGCGATCCAACCGAGTGGCCGAAGCACCTAGCCAAGCCGTATGTGCGGGAAATGGACATCACTGGTCGAAGCATGAAGGGTTGGCTGCTCGTGGAGCCTCCGGCATTGCGCACCCGTGTCTCACTCAAGCGGTGGCTGGAGGTTTCGCGGAGCTACGTTTCGACACTGCCAGCGAAATAGTGCGCGGCCGTCACCTGCAAACCACACGGGCGCTGGTCCGGTTGCCGTAGTGCTCTGCGAGTTGCATGCTGAGGCGAGGCGCCGCCTGGAATCTGCGCGCGACCGGTTCCCCAGCACTCACCTTGCGGGTTTGTCAACCGTCGTTTTTTTCGCGGCGAGCAGCTCGGCGAATTTCGCCGTGCTCGTGGTCGGGAGCTGGCAGACGTAGTTTTCGCAGACGTAGGCCGTCGCCCGGCCGTCGTTCGCCGGGAGATCGTGAAAGAACGGCACTTGGCGCGCGAAAAACTGCTGGCCCTCGCCGCCATCCGCGAGCACGACGACTTTCTTCGGCACGAACTGCCGTTGTAATTCGGCGAGCAAGGCGTGTGTGTCGGCGGTGTTCAGGCGCCCGGCGATAACGATCTGCTTTGGCGCACCCCACCACCAGTCCGCGGCCACCAGCATTTGCGGCAGCGCCGAGGGCGCACGGGCGAGTCGGATCGAAAACGCCGCGAGGATTTGCCCGGCTTTTTTGCGCGCGGGCGCTTGGTCGAGGAGAAACGCGAAGCGCAGCAAATTTTGCGCGGCGACGGAATTCGGCGAGGGCTCGGCGCCGTCGTAGTCTTCTTTGTCGCGAAACAGAACCGTGGCGTCGCGCCCCGTCGTGCCGAAGTAGCCTCCGTCCGCTGCGTCCCAGAACAATGCGTCCTGCGTCGCTTGAAGCCGCTGCGCCCACTCAAGCCAGCGCACCTCGAACGAGGTTTCGTAGAGATCGAGCAGACCCTGCACGAGAAACGCGTAATCGTCGGCAAATCCCTCGGCCGCGCCCACACCCTCGCGATAGCTGCGGTGAAGCCGATCCGCGGAGCCGCCAGCCGACGTGCCGCGCAAAAATTCTGCGGCCCGCCGCGCGGCCTCCAGATACCGCGGCTCATCGAGCACCTGCGCCGCGCGGGCGAATGCGGAAATCATCAGGCCGTTCCACGCGGTGATAATTTTGTCGTCGCGGTTCGGGCGCGGGCGCCGGCTGCGGGCCGCAAAAAGAACCGGGCGGCACTCGCTCAGGGCGCGCGCGGTGTCGGCCTCGCTGAGCCCGAACTTCCGCGCCGTCTCGGCGAGGGTGTGACGCACGAACAGAATGTTTTTGCCCGCGAATTCGCCCTGCGGATCGGTCGCGGCGTTCCCGTCTGCTTCGACCCCGTAGTGAAACGCAAAAATTCTGGCGCGATCACCGCCGAGCAAGAGGACGATTTCATCGCGAGTCCAGACGTAGAACGCGCCTTCGCCGCGCTCGGATTTGCCGGCCGCGATGCGGCTGTCCGCATCCTCGGCGGAATGGAATCCCCCGTTGCCATCAGTCATGTCGCGGCGGACGTAGTCGAGGATATCGCGTGCCGAGTCCGCAAAAAAGGTTTCGTGCGTGATCTGAAACGCCGCGAGATAGGCCGTCGCAAGCTGCGCCTGATCGTAGAGCATTTTCTCGAAATGCGGCACGTGCCAGACGCCGTCGACGGCGTAGCGGTGAAACCCGCCGCCGATCTGATCATGAATGCCGCCATCAGCCATTTTGCGCAGAGTGAGCAACGCCATCGCGAGGGTGCGCTTGCCTTGGTCGGATTCGGGCGCCCGGGCGTAGGCGGAGAACAGGAAATTCAACGTCACCGGGCGGGGAAATTTCGGCGCCCGGCCGAAACCGCCGTTTGCCGAGTCGAAACCGGCGGCAATCTGGTGGTAGGTGACATCGAAAATCTCCGGCCCCGGCAGGCCGGAGGATTTTTCGGGCTTGCCATATTTTTGGAGCGCCACCACGGCCGCGCTGGCGTGGGCCTCGATGCTGGCGCGATCGGCCTTCCACGCCTCGGAGATTTTGGCGAGCAGCGATTTCAGGCCGGCGCGGCCCCATCGGTCGTCGGGTGGAAAATAAGTGCCGCCGAAAAACGGTTTGAGGTCGGGCGTCAGCAGCAGCGTCATCGGCCAGCCGCCGCCGCCTGTCGTCGCCTGCACAAAGGTCATGTAAACCTTGTCGAGGTCCGGGCGTTCCTCGCGGTCCACTTTGATGCTGACGAAACGACCGTTCATGAATTGCGCGACCTCCGCATTCTCGAACGACTCGCGCTCCATCACATGGCACCAATGACAGGTGGAATAACCGATGGAGAGGAAGATCGGTTTGTTTTCCCGGCGCGCTTTCGCAAACGCCTCTTCACCCCACGGAAACCAATCCACCGGATTATAGGCGTGCTGGAGGAGATAGGGCGATTTCTCGCGGATGAGCCGGTTCGGTCTTCGCTCCGGCAAGCCGGAGGGCGACGCTTGGGCGAAGGCTGACGCAGTCGCCACCCAGCACGCCGCTATCACCATCGCGATCAATCGGGCGCGCCAATGCGGTGAAAGAAGCATTCGGAACATCGTCGGAAGTTCTCCGGGTGCCACGCGGTCGCATCACCGATTTTCACGATGGTGGCGGCTCACTTCAACTTCGCCGCCGCCGCGATGATCTCGGCGGGCTCGGCGCGATCGCGATAGCCCTCGCGGCCGAGCTTGGCGCGGATGACACCCTGCCGATCGATGACAAACACCACGGGGTGAGGGATGCCGGCGGCGCGGCCCTTGGCGTCGGCGTTGCGCACGCCGAAGGCGTCGATGATCGTGCTCCCGGCGTCGGAGAGCAGCGGAAACGTGAGCCCGAGTTTCGCGGCCGCGGCGGCGAGAGTCACTGTAGAGTCGTAGCTCACGCCAACCAGCTGCACGCCCGCGGCCTCAATCGCCGTGAGGTTTTTTTGCAAGTCCTGCAGTTGCTTCCGGCAAAAGGGGCACCAGTCCGCGGAACGGTAGAAAACCAGCGCCACCGGCCCGCGCGCCAGCAGTGACGCGAGGGAAATCTCGGCTTCGGCGGAGTTTTTGAGGGCAAATCCGGGCGCGCGCTCGCCGACGGCGAGACCGGGGAGCGTTTCGGGCTTGGCCGTGTCGGCCGCGAATGCGGCGGCCGCGAGAAAAAATGCAAGGAGCGCGGAGACGGATTTGGTCATGCGATGGGTGAGACCGCCCGCAGCGCAGGCTATTCCCAAGGCCGGCGCATTTCCTGCCAAGCGCCCCGCCCACAGTGCGCAGAGAATCCAAACACACGGGTGGTGGATCGAAACGGAGCCACACGTCCGCACTGCACAAGATTGTTCGTAGAAAAGTCCGTTTTCGCCGGAATAACCCGGCGCGTTCCTCGTCCCAACCACCAGATGGAACCCTCCACCTTCCAACAATTGATCGATACGTGGTATAACCCCCTCTACCGTTTCGCGCTCAGTCTCGCCCGCAACGGGGACGATGCGCTCGATCTCACTCAGCAGACATTTGCCCGCTGGGCGGAGAAGGGACACACGCTCCGGGACAAGGACCGCGCCAAATCCTGGCTCTTCATGGTGCTCTACCGCGAATTCCTCGATTCGCGGCGGCTGCGGCAACGCGAGGTGTTGGGCGAGGCCGAGGCCGCCCTCGACAAACACGCGGCGGCGAAACCCGCCGCCGGCTCCGGGATTGATGTGGCCTCGGTAGTCTCTGCGCTGGGCTCGCTCGACGAGACATTTCGGGCGCCCGTGACCCTGTTTTATCTCGAAAGCCATTCTTACAAGGAAATCGCGGAGATTTTGGACATCCCGATTGGAACGGTCATGTCGCGCATCGCCCGCGGGAAGGAACAGTTGCGAACCAAACTACAGCTTGCCGCCGCAGATTCGGGGAAAGTCATCCCGATGCGCCCGGTGAAAGGAGAGAGTCATGGATAACAGCAAAGCCAAACTCATACTGAGCGTCTATCGCGCCAACGGGCTCGACGCCCAGGATCCCATGTTCAGCGAAGCGCTGAAGCAGGCCGAGTCCGATCCCGAATTGCGGGCTTGGCTGGGGGATCAACGCGCGACCGACGCGCAGATCGCGGCGGCGCTCGCCGGCATCTCCGGCCCGGCGGAGGGCAAGGCCATGATCGCGACGACGAGGGTCGCGCCGCGCGGTCGCCGGCTCGCTTGGGCGTGGCCGCTCGCATTGGCCGCCAGCGTGGCGATCTTTTTCGCCGTTCGCAGCGGACTGCAAAACCGCGGCAGCCTCGCCCTGCCGGAGAACGCCACGCTCGCCGAACTCGCGACCAACCTCTCGGAGCACCATGCCTCCATCGGCCTGATGTCCAAAGACTATTCCAAACTGCGGACCTGGATCGCGGAGAAGGGTGGACCGCTTCCCGAGCATTTGCCTCCGGCCTTGGAAAAAATGGCCGTGCTGGGCTGCGAAACCTGGAAGACGTCACGCGGCAAGGTGTCGCTGGTGTGCTTCGTAGGCGACGACATGAAGATGGTCCATCTCTACGTGTTCGACCAGACGCCGGCAGCCCTCGACGGTGCGAAACTTCCCGAGTTGCCGCAGCCGCGATTCGAACGCTCCGGCAACTGGGCTCTCGCCGTCTGGAAGGATGCGGGGCGCGCCTATGTGCTTGGCATGCCGGTGGAGCCGGGCCAGCCGCCCAATATCGAAAAGTTTTTCCGCGCCTAGTCTAACCCACTTCACAAAACGCCATGACGACAGAAACCTCCGTTCGCGAACGTTACGCCAACGCCGCTCACCGCGCCGAGGCCGCGCTTTGCTGCCCCGTCGACTACGATCCAAAGTATCTCAAGGTGATCCCCGCCGAAGTCATCGAGCGCGACTACGGCTGCGGCGACCCCTCACGCTGGGTGCGCGCCGGCGAGACCGTCCTCGATCTCGGCTCGGGCACCGGGAAGATTTGCTTCATCGCCTCGCAGGTGGTCGGCGCCGGGGGAAAAGTCATCGGCGTCGACATGACGGACGAGATGCTCGATGTGGCGCGGCGCAATGCCCCCGTGGTCGCCAAGCGCATCGGCCACGACAACGTCGAGTTTCGCAAGGGCCGCATCCAAGACCTCGCGCTCAATCTCGACCTGCTTAATGCGCGGCTGAAAACCCAGCCCCTCGCGGGCGCCAACGCCTGGCTCGAAGCGGAAAAAATCGCCGAGCAGCTCCGCCGTGAGCAACCGCTGGTCGCGGACAACGCGATCGATGTCGTCGTCTCGAACTGCGTCCTCAATCTGGTCGATCCCGCGAGCAAAGGGAAACTCTTCCAGGAAATCTTCCGCGTGCTGTGCCTCGGCGGGCGGGCGGTGATCTCGGACATTGTCAGCGACGAGGCGGTGCCGGAGGCGATGCAGCGCGACGCTGAGTTGTGGAGCGGCTGCATTTCCGGCGCCCTCACGGAGACCGAGTTTCTCGCGGCGTTCGAGAGGGCCGGATTTTACGGCATCGAGTTGGTCAAGCGCGACGCCCAGCCGTGGCGCACGGTGAACGGCATCGAGTTTCGCTCCGTCACGATCCAAGCCTTCAAGGGCAAGCAGGGCGAGTGCCGGGAGCGCAACCAAGCCGTGATCTACAAAGGGCCGTTCAAGGAGGTGCTCGACGACGATGGCCACCGGCTGCAGCGCGGCGTCCGCCACGCCGTGTGCGACAAGACCTTCAGCCTCTACGCGAAGGCGCCCTATCGGAACCATTTCGAATTCGTGGAGCCGCTTACGCCGATTCCACTGGAGTCGGCGAAGCCTTTCGACTGCCGCCGCACGGCGCGGCGAGACCCGCGCGAGACCAAGGGCCAGGAATACCACGCCACGACCGAGGCCTCCGTCTGCTGCGACGGTGGGAGCGGAGGGAATTGCTGCTGATGCTCTTCTTAATCCTTTTCGCCGCGATGCTCGCGGTGGGCTTTTTCAACGGCGCCAACGACGTGTCGAAGGCCGTCGCTACCCTGGTCGGCAGCGGCGTGACTCGCTTTCGCACGGCGATCATTTGGGGAAGCCTTTGGACGTTTGCCGGGGCGTCGTGCGCGGCGCTTGCGGCGCAAGGGCTGGTCGCCGCGTTCAGCGGACGCGGATTGCTCGCCGTGACCCCCGAGGGACCCGGCTTCATCCTGAGTGTGGCGATCGGGGCGCTGGTTTGGATCGGCATCGCGACAACGACCGGGCTGCCCGTCTCGACGACGCACGCGATCACCGGAGGGCTCGTCGGCGCCGGCTTGGTCGCGTCGGGCCTGGGTGGCATCCAATGGTCCTTCCTGATCGCCAAGTTTGCGCTTCCTCTCGCGGCAAGCCCGCTGCTTTCGCTTGCCCTGATCTTCGCGGTCTTCCCGTTGGTGAACGCCGCGCTACGGCGCTGGCAGGGTTACTGCGTCTGCGTGCAACAACCGGCTATGGCTGCGGCCGGCAGTGGGACACTCGCTGCATTGAGTGCTCCTCGCGACATCGTGATAGATGACGCCGCGAGTTGCGCCCGGCAGCCTGTGACCATCGCGGGTGTAACCGTGGTCGATGGATTGCACTGGCTCAGCTCCGGTGCGACTGCGTTTGCCCGCGGACTGAACGACGCCCCCAAAGTAATCGCGCTCGGCGTGATCTCCAGCGCGGCGCTCAACCTGTCGCCGGGCACGGCATTCCTACTCGTTGCCCTGGCCATGACCGCCGGGAGCCTCATCCGCGGATTCAAGGTAACAGAAACGCTGGCCCAAAAAGTGACGCCGATGGAGCCGCTGGAGGGCCTCTCGGCCAACCTCGTCACGTCGGTCCTCGTCATCTTTGCGTCCCGGCTGGCGCTGCCGGTCTCCACGACTCACGTCAGCAGCGCCGCCATCGTCGGCCTCGGCCTGCGCCGTGATGCCCGTCAGGTTCGCTGGGCTACGGTGAGAGACATGGCGCTCGCGTGGATCGTCACGCTGCCGGTCGCGGGGGCGATCGCCGCCGTCTCATATCTCGCTCTCCGAAACCTCCAATGACGGAAACCATGCTTCATACTGCCAGCGAGAGTTGCAGGGCTGGCGATAAATTTGCGCCAGCCCTCCGCGCGAGCCGCTCGTGAGGGTCCCAACGCCGATTCCCGCGCGCGGCCTGCACCGGCCCATCGCCCTGCTCGCTGCGGCGGCCCTTGCGCCGTTGGCGAATTTCGCCGCCGAGCCCTCCGCGTATGAGCGGACGTGGAGCCGTGCCGAACTCTACAAAGATGCCGGCAATCCCGCGATCCAGAGCGTCGCCTTCACTGGTCGCTACCAGCTCGACTATGCCTTTGTTCGGCGGAACGATTTCGAGGAGCTGGCTACCCGCCGTTGGCGGATGGGCACGAAAATCCGGGCGTTCGGGAGTTTCACCTTGCACGCCGAGGCGGACTTCGATCCAGAGGGAGAGCCGTTGTATCAGAAGCTGACAGATGTCTATATCGCCTGGAGCAGGAGCAAGGCCCTCACCCTCACGGCGGGCAAGCACAGCGCGGGCTTCACGATGGACGGCATGACCTCGTCCAAGGAGCTGCTCACGATCGACCGCAGCAATCTCACCAACAACCTTTGGTTTACCCAGGAATACATGCCCGGCGTAAGCGCCGCCGGAAGGACCGGCGACTGGCGCTACCACGCAGGGCTGTATTCCGCGGGCAGCACCACCAAGGAGTTCGGCCGCTTCGACGGAAGCTACTTCGCGCTCTATACCCTCGGCTACGATTTTGCCGGCCGCCTTGGGGTGAAAACTGCCACGCTGACCGGCAACTACGTCTTCCAAAATCCGAACCCGAGGAACACCTTCACGCGGAGGCTGCACCACATCGGCTCGTTGAGCTTTGATTTTGAGTCTGGCCGGGCCGGCGTAAGGGCAGACCTCTCCGGCGCCACCGGCACCGGCAGTCAGAGCGATCTTTGGGGCGCCATGATCATGCCCTACTACAACCTCAGCCAGCGGCTTCAGCTCGTGCTGCGCTATACCTACCTCAACAGCGCCGGGAAAGATGGCGTCGTTTTCGGCCGTTACGAGAGCCTCGCGGTCGGCGGCCGTGGCAACAACTACAACGAGTATTACGCCGGCCTGAATTACTATTTTTACGGGCACAAACTGAAGCTCCAGTCCGGGCTGCAACACGTCGACATGGACGACGCCGCCAGAAACGGCGGCAGCTTTGCCGGATGGGCGTGGACGACGGGTTTGCGCGTGAGTTGGTAAACTCGATTCCTGCGCCGCGAAGCTCAGAGGAATCGACCGGGGTTCAGGAATAATCCACGCTGTTCCCCGTCTGAGAGAGGAATGACAACGTTTGACGCCGTCCTTCATGCCCGTGGCCTGCCGCTCCGTCGGGCTCGACCGCGTGTGCTTCAGATCAATGTGGGCAAGCTCTGCAACCTCACGTGCTCGCACTGCCACGTGAACGCCGGCCCCGGCCGCAAAGAGGTCATCGCCTTGGAGACGGTGGATCGCATCCTCGTCTGGCAGCAGCGCGCTCGGCTGCCGGTGATCGATCTGACCGGCGGGGCTCCGGAGATGGTCCCATCCTTCAAATATCTCGTCAGCGCGCTGCGCGCGATGGACCCCGCCGCGTCGATCATCGACCGCTGCAATCTAACCATTCTCCTCCAGCCGGGCTACGAGGACATGGCACAGTTTCTGGCGGCGCAACGCGTCGAGATTGTCGCCTCGATGCCGTGCTACTCGCCGGAGAACGTCAACGCGCAGCGCGGCGACGGCGTTTTCGAGGCGAGCATCGAGGCACTGCGGCGGCTCAACGCCATCGGCTACGGTATCGATCCCGCGCTGCCGCTGCACCTGGTCTTCAATCCGGTCGGCGCCAAGCTCCCCGGCCCGCAGGCCGAGCTCGAGGGCGACTACAAGCGCGAGTTGCTCGCGCACTTCGGCATCGAGTTCAACCGCCTCTACACCATCACCAACCTGCCCGTGTCGCGCTTTGCGTCCTGGCTGCGGCACAACGGAAAATATGAGGAGTATCTCGCGCTGCTGATCGAGTCGTTCAATCCGGCGACGGTCGACGGATTGATGTGTCGCGACACGATCAACGTGAGCTGGGAGGGCGAGGTCTTCGATTGCGATTTCAACCAAATGATGAAGCTGCCGCTCGGCGGCGAGGTTGGCCGCGCGACCCGGCATCTCTGGGACCTCGATCCCGCCGCGCTCAGCGGCGCACCCATCGCCACCGCGCCGCACTGCTTCGGCTGCACCGCGGGCGCCGGCTCGAGCTGCGGCGGTGCCATCGAGTCCGGCGCGGAACCGGCGACGGTCGCTTTGAATGGCTGAGGAGATGACCGCTTCGCGAGCGCCGAACTCCCGTCCTGTGCCGAAATGATTTCCGACTCCCTATCCCGACCGGTCGTCATGGCGATCCTGAAGGCGCCGCGCAGCGGTTACGTCAAGACCCGCCTCGGCCGCCAGGTCGGCTTCGATCAGGCGACGCGGATCTACCGGGTGATGGCGGAACGGCAACTGCGTAGCGTGCCGGAGAATTTCCGGATCGAGGTCCACTACGCCCCGCGGGGCGCTCGGAGCGAAATGCGCGACTGGCTGGGAGCGAATTACCACTATTGCGCACAGGCGGGCGGCGACCTCGGGCAACGGCTCGCCCGGGCATTCGAGCGCGGCTTCCGCCGCGGGGCAAAGGAAATCATCGCCATCGGAGCGGACTGCCCCGGGCTCGACGGCGCCTGCCTGATCGAGGCCGCGCGACGGCTCCGCAAGGCCGATGTCGTCCTCGGTCCGGCGGCGGACGGCGGGTATTATCTCATCGGCCTGCGGCGGCCCGCACCCCAGCTCTTCGAGAGCATCGCGTGGAGTTCGGCGGATGTCCTGCGCCAGACGCTGGATCGCGTCGCGGAGCTGGGGCTTTCGAGCGCGTTGCTGACGGTCAAGGAGGACATCGACGATTTGGAGAGCCTGCGGCGGCATCTGGACGAAGACGCGTCGTCCGCCCTGCGGGAAGCGTGGCCCAATCTTTCCCACGCGGTGTGAGCCATGCTCGGCGCTGCGCTCATCGCCGTCTACGCAGCCGCGTCGCTCGCGCTGCTGCTGTATGGGATCAACTGTTATGTCCTCGTGGCGTTGTTCCTGCGCCGCCGGCGGCAAAACGCGGCCTCTTCCGCCGAGGCGATTCGCATTGCGGAGCCGTCCTTTGATCCATCGCGGCGACTCCCGCTCGTCGCCACCCAGATCCCGCTCTACAACGAGGCCAACGTCGCCGAGCGCGTCCTCCGCGCCGCCGCCACCATCGACTATCCGCGCGATCGCCACGAGATTCAGGTGCTCGACGATTCCGACGACGACACGCGCGAGATCGTCGATCGCATCGTCGCGGAATTGCGCGATCGCGGCCATCGCATCGCCGTTTTTCGGCGCAAGGACCGTGCGGGCTTCAAGGCCGGCGCACTCGCCGCGGCCCTGGCGCAAACCGAGGCGGATTACATCGCGATTTTCGACGCCGATTTCGTGCCGCCGCCGCATTTTCTGCGGCACACGCTGCCGTTCTTTTTCTCCGACGCACGGCTCGGCCTCGTGCAGGCCCGGTGGGGACACCTGAACAGCGAGGATTCCCCGCTCACGCACGCCCAGGCGATCGGCATCGACGGCCACTTCATGGTCGAGCAATCGGCCCGCACGTTCAACGGGCTCTTCATGAATTTCAACGGCACGGCCGGCATCTGGCGGCGGCGCGCGATCGAGGAGGCCGGCGGGTGGTCGGCGGACACGCTCACCGAGGATCTCGATCTTTCCTACCGCGCGCAGCTCGCTGGCTGGCGCACGCACTATATCGCGGAACTGGTGGCGCCGGGCGAACTGCCCCCGACACTCGCCGCGTTCAAGAGCCAGCAGTTCCGCTGGGCCAAGGGCTCGATCCAATCGGCCAGAAAACTCCTGCCCCGCATCCTGCGCAGCGCAGTGCCGGCTTGGACAAAAATCCAAGCCGCGCTGCACCTGACCCACTATTCGATTCATCCGCTCATGCTCGCAGTGGCGCTGTTCGCCTGGCCGGTCATGACGCACTTCCCCGTCAACCTGCCGCGCGGGTGGCTGCCCATCGTGGTGGCGGCCCTCGCCATTGTTGTGCTTGCCCCAAACGCCGTCTATCTGGCGAGCCAGCGCAGCCTGCATCGCGATTGGCCGTGGCGGCTGCGTTGGCTGCCGGTGCTCACGGGCCTCGGCATTGGGCTGACCGTTAACAACACGCACGCCGTGCTGGAGGCCCTGTTCGGTAAGACCGGCGAATTCGTGCGCACACCCAAGCAGGGCGCCAGCCGGAAGCGGCGATACGTCTCCCGGAAGTCGGTCGCCCCGTGGATCGAACTGGCGATGGGGCTCTACTGCGCGATCAGTCTCGCGTCGTATTTGGCGACGGGCCGCTATGCGATCGGGAGCTTTCTCGCGGTGTATTCGATCAGCTTCTTTATCGTGGGCGTCTTGAGCCTGCTTGAGCAGGGCGGCCCGAAGGAAACGCCGCTCACGGTCGGAACGGCACCCGCTTCCGAATTGGCGCGGTCATGACGCCTGCAAACAGCGCTCAGCGGTGGCGCCACGGAGTGTTTGCCGCGGCCGTTGCCGTCTTGCTCGCGATCTGCGCCGTATTCGGAGGATCGGCGTGGGTGCAGACAACGCCTTGGGCGCGCGTCGCCGGGTTTGCGTTGCTGGTGCCGGTCGGTCTCGCGGTGACCTTGCGGTGGCCGCGCAACATCACGCCGCGCGCCCAGAAGTGGGGCCTCCTCTTGCTGGCGCTGGTCGCGCGGCTGACGCTCCTGCCGCATCCGCCCGACTCGGACGTCAATCGCTACCTCTGGGAAGGACGGCTCATCCGTGAAGGTCAAAGTCCCTACGCCCACGTCGCCTCCGCGTCCGAATGGGAGCAGCGTCGCGACGCCTACTGGCAGGGCATGAATCAAAAGGATCTCCGCACGATTTATCCGCCCGTGGCCGAGTGGACCTTTGCCGCTATCGGGGCGCTGCGCTACGACGCCACGGCCCTCAAGCTGCTTTTCATCGCCTTCGACCTCGGCGTGGTGGCGCTGCTCCTCGCGATGCTGGCGGCGCGCGGTCAGCCGCCGGGGCTGGCCGGACTCTACGCTTTCAATCCCGTTCCGCTCATCGGCTTCGCGGGCGAGGCGCACTTCGACGCGATGCTCCTCTTCTTCGTGCTGCTCACGCTCTGGCTGCGCGAGCGGCGGCGCCCAGTCTGGAGCTGGATCGCCTTTGGGCTGACCGTGCAAGTGAAGCTCGTCGCCATCCTCCTTCTGCCGCTGCTATTGCGGCGCGGCGGCTGGCGCACCGCATGGGCAGGCGGCGCGGCGGTGCTGCTGCCGTTCCTTCCCTATCTGGCGGACATGCCGGCGTGGCTGGCGGGCGTGCGCCATTTCGGGGCCGACCTCGCGTTCAACGGCTCGATTCACGCCCTCGCGTGGTCGGCATTCGGCGATCGTCCCACCGCGGCGGCGCTCTGCACGGCGCTCCTCGCAGCCTGGATCGTCGGCGTGGTCCTCGTTCAGGGCGATCCTTGGCGGGCGACGTTTTGGATTTTCGGCGGGCTCGTCGGCCTGTCGCCGACGGTCCATTATTGGTATCTTTCGTGGGCGCTCGTTTTTCTCCCGTTGTTTCCCTCGCTGGCATGGCTCACGTTGAGCGGCGTGATGGCGCTCTATTTTCTGGTGCTGCGCGAAGTGCAGGCCGGCCGTGACTGGGGCCTGCCGTCTTGGGCGCAGAACGCGATCTGGTTGGCCTTCGGCGCGGCACTGCTCCGCGAGGCGATCATCGCGCTGCCAGCGCTGTGGAAAAAGTTTCGCCGGCGCGAGCCCGCCGCGCCCGTGCGAACATTTTCCGTCGTGATCCCAACCTTGAACGAGGCGGGCAACCTCGGCGGTTGCCTCCGATCGGTGGCGCGGATGTCGCCCGCACCGGCGGAAATCATCGTCGCTGATGCCGGCTCCGTCGATGGCACCCGCGAGATCGCGGCGAGCACCGGCGCCGTCATTGTGCTCGCCGCGCCGGGCCGCGGGCACCAGATCGCGACAGGGGCGAGTGTCGCGCACGGCGACGTGGTGCTCGTGCTGCATGCCGACGCCATCATCTCTCCCGACACGGGCCGGCGCATCCTCGACGCGTTCAATGCCGACCCGAGCGCCCTCGGCGGCGCCGTCGGCCAGCGGTTCAACGCCGATTCGCCCGGCCTCGTCGTCATCGAAATGCTCAATGATTTTCGGGCGCTCTTTCTCGGAATCTCCTTCGGCGACCAAGGGCAGTTCTTTCGGCGCGCGGCGCTCGCTAGTGTCGGCGGATTTCCCGGCCTGCCGCTGATGGAGGACGTCGAATTCAGCCTGCGGGCGAGAGCCGCCGGCCCGACGCTCTATTTGGGAGGTGGTCTGATCGCCTCCGATCGCCGCTGGCGCAAAGAGCGTTGGCTCAAACGCTGTCTTTCGGTCATCGCGATGACCGCACGCTATCGGTGGAATCGGCGGAACGCCGCCCGGTTTACCGCCGCGCTCTACAAAAAATATTACTCGACGGCGACCTGACGCGCCCGCCACCGATGCCCTTGCTTCGCTACCTCTCCACGCTCGATCACCGGAGGATTGTGCTCTGGGGCGCCGGCATCTGGTATGCCGCGCTGGCGGTGCGTTATGCCGAGCGCGACGCCGCACTCTGGTTGCGCGCCCTCGGCATCGCGGCGATCGTCGGGAGCATGCTCGTGCTCAACGCTGTGCCCACCGGCGGGCGAATCCGCGACGTGGGTTTTTGGCCGGCCTTCCGGTTTTTTCTCGTGCCGTTCTGTGTCTCGAGCTTTGCGGCCTTCACGAAGGGACACCCGTTCCTACTGATTTTCCCCACCGACCTCGCCGCAAACACGACCCCGCTCGGCGCGCTCGCGGTGTTTGGACTCATCGTCTGGATCGCGAAAAAGACTTCTGCTCGTTAATCGCTCGCGTCGTCACCCGCGCGTAGCCGCACCAAAATCGAACGGGCTGAGGAACACGAAGCGCCCGCCCTACTTGCTCCAAGGCGGCACGACGCGATTCATCCGCGCGTAGGCGATCAACTGCCCGAGATGTTCGTGCGCGTGATCGACCGGCAGCAATGCGACCCGGAGCTTCGGCGCCTTGCTGCCGAAGACATTGACTTCGGGCAGCAACTCCGACGCCGGGACGACGCCCAAAATGTCACGGATATAGTCCATGCTCAGTTTTGCCACGGCGAGCGCCTCAGCTTTGGTTTTCATCGACTCGACCAGGGCCTTTCTATCGACGCCGGACGGCGGCTTGCCACCGAGGCGCGCGCCCAAGCTGAAATTTGTATCGGCCACGTGCACGAGAACCTCGCGCACCGAGGAGACGCCCTCCATCGGACGCCACGCGTATCTTTCCTCGGGTATCGCCTCGGCGAGGGCAAGGATCTTGCCGGAGGCTTCGTTGAAGCTCTTCAACAGGGAAGTGCGGAACGCGGCCTCAAAGGCTTGGTCCGCGGCTTGGGCGCCGAGGGCCAGGCTCAGGCCGGCGAGAAACAGAACGGAGCGGATGAGTTGCATGGGGAATTAGAATGCTTTCCACACGCGGGCTGCCGCCGTCGGACAGCTCCGCGGTCGACAGGTTGGCCACGCTTGGAAACCGCAGGTCGAGCGTGCGATTCAAGGCCCTCCACTTGGCCGAGGCCGCGCCGGCGTCCGAGGCTTGGGCCACGATGAGTGCAACAACCGCGATCGCGGCCAGCGAAGTCACGAGCATTAGGCGGCGACGAGGAAGGGCGGGCATCGTCCGGGGATATTTTCGGCGGCGAACCAGTCACAGATGGGGAATCCAGGGTGCGAGGGGGACAGGTCGGGCTCCATTCCCCGATTTTTCAAACGGTGCGCAAGGAGGCATGAAATTGGCAGGGCCGATGGCGCAGTTCATTTCGCCCATTCATGCAGAAAGGCCAGGACGTTGTCGGCCACTTTCGCATCGGTGTCGGCCGCCAGCGACGCGGTTTCGCGCGTGGTGAGCTGCTTGCCGTCGCCATCGAGCACGACGAAAACCGGGAGGCCGAATTGGAGGGGGTTCCCGTATTTTTCGATGAGGCCGGCATTGCGATTCTTGTCGTTGCGCGTGTTGGCGTCGACGAAGACGAGCACGAAACTTTTCCGCAGCCGATCCGGCACAGCCGTGCCCGTGGTCAAGGCCCGGTGCAGCCGACGACACCACGGGCACCAATTCGCTCCGAACAGCAGCAGCACTTTCTTGTCTTTGCGCTTGGCGAGCCGGAGCGCGTCGGCCACGAGCGTTTCACCCGAAACCTTTGGATCGAAAATGTCCGGCCCCATCGAACGATATTCCGGTGCCGCCGCAAACGCGGTGACCGCGAGCAATCCAAGGAGCATACCCACTCTGCACTGTCGCATGGGTGTCAGTGTTCGTCTGGCGTTAATTCGAGCAGCGGCGCTGCGCTCCGGCGATTCCGACCTTCTATGCTGCGGGCGGCGTCCATTTCCGGGCCCGGAAAATCGCGTCGACCGGCGTGGCGAAGAGGTGGTTCGGGTAGTTGCTCAGGGTCTTCACCGCCGTCGCGAGGATGATTTCCAGAATCTGGCGTTCATCGTAGCCCGCCGCGAAAAATGCCGCGGCCTCCTCGGGCGTCGGCTTCCCGCGGCTTGACCACATGATGCGCGTGAAGGCGCTCAGCGCCTCCAGTTTCGCGTCGGGAATCGTTTTCCGCTCGCGGATTGCGTCCGTCACCGCCGGCGGCACCTTGGAGAACGCGTCCGCGATCACACTGTGGGCGGCTACGCAATAGGTGCAGCCATTCTCCCGGCTGATCGTTAGAAAGACAACTTCCTGCTCGACCGCAGTGAACGTCGACTCGGCCCGGAAGCGATCATAGCCGAGCATGTAGGTTTCGAGCAGGCCCGGCGAGTTCACCATGCCGCCATACATATTGGGGATGAACCCGAGCTTGGCTTTGGCTTGTTCGAGCACCGCCTTGGCGCGGGGCGCGGCGGTTTCGAGGGTTTGCAGGGCGAGTTTCGTTTTATGGATTTGGCTCATAGATTTGAGATCCTAACTGGGACGGAGAAGTCCGCGCGAAATTCCCCCGGCCTGAATTTTTGCCGCACGGCGAAATCTTCCAGATCTCCCCGCCGGTTAGCGGGGCATCGGTTGACAAAATATCCGTGCGCGATTCGCTACCCACATGACTCCCGAGATCCAAACCATCCTGGCGCTTGGCATCGTTGTGATCGCCGTAGTTTCGCTGGCTTGGCGCTACTTCGGGAAGCGAAAGAATCCGGGATGCGGCGGCGACTGTGGCTGTGCTTCCAGCAAACTAAAGGATCAGCTCAGGGGCTGACAGCGCTGCGAGGTATCGTCGGCGTCGTAGTTGCGGCCGCATAGCCATCAAAGGGACGCCGTCGGCCTACTCGCGTCCGCCGGACGGTGCATCGTCCAGCGCCACGACGAGGATCAGTCCGACCAGAATCAAGATCGCTACGATCATCGCAGAGTGGACCCCAGGGGATCGTGGTTTAGGTGAGCCTGTTTACCGCACGAGAATGCGGAGCAGCCAGGTGCAGATGGCATGATGCATTGGGACGGGGAGCGCTCGGGATTATTCCCGCGCCGCCCGCAGCCAGCGGGTCGACCCGCCCGAGCGCAGCTCAACGCGCTTGCCTCTGTCGGCGACGAAAGCGGAATTCAGAGGGCCTCCGCACGTCACACCCGTGGACCACATGAATCGCAATTCCTCTCCTTCGCGAATCGAGCCGGTTGAAGCCGTCTCCGTCACGCTGATTGTGCCGTCGCTGAATGAGGAAAGGAACCTGCACCCCTGCCTCGCCGCGGCGCATGCCGCAGGCCACGAATTCGAACTGATTGTCGTCGATGGAGGCAGCACCGACCGCACCTCGGACATTGCCCGCTCGTTCGGCGCAACGGTCGTCAAGTCTCCGATAGCGCAGCGTGCCGCGCAAATGAACCATGGCGCAGAGCGGGCGCACGGAAACATTTTTGTCTTCCTCCACGCCGATACGATTCTTCCACCCGATTGGCTGACGGCACTGCGGGGCGCATTGCACCGACAGCCTGAAACGGTTGGGGGCGTTTTTCGCCGCCGGTTCAATAGCGAGTCCGTGTTTCTGCGCCTGACGTGTCGCCTCGCGGACTGGCGCGCACGCCAGTTTGGCTGGTTCCTCGGCGACCAGACGATTTTTGTGCGCCGGGCGGCGTTCCGCGCGGCCGGCGGGTTTTCTCCGATGAAGGCGTTTGAGGATCTCGAATTCTCGCTGAGATTGTCGAAGCTGGGTCACACCACGGTGCTTCCGACCACCGCGGTCAGTTCGGGCCGACGTTTTCTGGCCAAGGGACCTGTGCGGCAAACCCTCGCCGATCTACGGATGACGATGCGATTTCTTCGTGACCGCCGCGCGTTTGGCGCCGCCCCCACATCTCGAGTCTGAGGTAGCCAGCGCGGAAATTTCTGTCGGTGCGGGAAGAAGTTCGGGACTACCGCGTCTCAATTATTCCAACCTGTCGCGGACAAACACTCCCGCACCACCTTGTCATGACTTCAACAATTCCGACTTGCCCGGACGATGCGGCGAAGACCGGCCGATGGCGAAAATGGGCCGTCCTCCTCGTTGTCGCGGCGGCGCTGGCGATTGTCTTCACACGGTTCGACGTGCGCGGGATTCTGCGCGACACTCTGGAAGCCGTCGCCGGGCTCGGTGCGTGGGGGCCGGTGCTGTTTGTGCTGATTTACATCGCCGCGACCGTGTTTTTCCTGCCGGGCTCTGTTCTCACCTTGGGGGCGGGTGCAGTGTTCGGCGTGGCGTTGGGCTCGGTATACGTTTCGCTCGCGTCCACGCTGGGAGCGACCGCCGCATTTTTGGTCGGCCGCTATCTCGCCCGCGCCTGGGTCGCGAAAAAAATCGAGGGCAACGTCACTTTCGCCGCCATCGATCGCGCCGTGGCCGCCGAGGGCTGGAAAATCGTCGGCCTTACGCGCCTCTCGCCCGTCTTTCCCTTCGCGCTTCTCAACTACGCTTTCGGCGTCACCCGCGTGTCGCTGCGCGACTACGTGCTAGCTTCGTGGATCGGCATGATGCCCGGCACGGTGATGTATGTTTATCTGGGCTCGCTGGCCCGTGTCGGAACGGCGGGCGGAACGAAATCCCCGGCGGAGTTGGCCCTCTACGGTGTCGGTCTCCTCGCGACCCTGGCCGTCACGGTGTTCGTCACGCGCATCGCCCGCCGTGCGCTCGCCAAGCGGACCCAACCGGCCGCGTGAAATTCATGAGCACCCCGTCAACCAGTCCCGCGCCCGCGGCCCACGCAACGGACAACGGTCCGCTGCAGCCGTGGGACGAGCACAACCACAAGCTCTACGGCCATGTCCACCCACCCGACTGGGTGAATCCAGAGCCCGCACCCCGCTACAACCTCGTCGTCATCGGCGGCGGCACAGCTGGCCTCGTGACGGCAGCGGGTGCAGCGGGCTTGGGCGCACGCGTCGCCCTGATCGAAAAGCACCTGCTCGGCGGCGACTGCCTCAACGTCGGCTGCGTGCCCTCCAAGGCCCTGATCCGCGCCGGGCGCGCGGCGGCCGAGGCGCGCGCGGCCGGCGAGTTTGGCATCTCGATCCAAGGCGGCGTGTCTGTCGATTTTCCCGCGGTCATGGAGCGGATGCGGAGACTCCGCGCCAACATCAGCCCGCACGACTCCGCGGTGCGTTTCCGCGAACTCGGCGTCGACGTTTTCATCGGCAGCGCAAAATTCTCCGGCCCAGACACCGTGCGAGTCGGCGACAAGTCCTTGCGATTCACCAAAGCCGTGATCGCCACCGGTGCCCGTGCGGCTGCGCCGGCGATTCCCGGACTCAAGGACGTGCCTTACCTGACGAACGAGACGCTCTTCTCGCTGACTGAATTGCCCCGGCGGCTCGCCATCATCGGAGCGGGTCCCATCGGATGCGAGATGGCGCAGAGCTTCGCGCGCTTCGGGTCGGAAGTGTTCCTCGTCGAGGCGGCCCATGGAATTCTGCCCCGCGAAGATCGGGACGCCGCCGACATCGTGCAGCGGACGCTCATGCGGGACGGCGTAAAACTGCTCTGTTGCGGCAAGGACCTCAGACTCTCGAAGGCGCCACAGGGCGTGCGCCTACAGGTCGAATCGCATGGCAAGGGCTACGACGTGGTGGTCGACCGATTGCTCGTGGCGGTTGGCCGTGCCCCAAATGTGGAGGGCCTCGGCTTGGAGACCGTCGGCGTCACCTTTGACAAGAAAGGCGTGAAGGTGAACGACCGCCTGCAGACCACCAATCCGCGCATCTTCGCCTGCGGCGACATTTGCTCGCCGTATCAATTCACCCACGCCGCCGACTTCATGGCGCGCATCGTGATCCAGAACGCGCTCTTTGGCGGACGGGCCAAGGCCAGTGCGCTCAATATTCCGTGGGCCACCTATACGTCGCCGGAAATCGCCCACGTGGGCCTTTATGAAAAGGACGCCAAAGAAAAGGGCATCGAAGTGGACACCTATACGCAGAGCCTCGACAAGGTCGACCGCGCGACCCTCGACGGCGAGACTGATGGCTGCGTGCGGGTGCATGTGCGCAAGGGCACGGACGAAATCCTCGGCGCCACCATCGTCGCCGCGCACGCCGGCGACATGATCTCCGAGTTCACGCTCGCCATGAACGGCAGGCTGGGACTCAAGACCGTGGGCGCCGCCATCCATCCGTATCCCACCCAGGCCGAGGCGATCCGCAAGACCGGCGACCAATACAGCCGCACGCGCCTGACGCCCTTCGTCAAAAAGCTTTTCGGCCTTTGGCTGGGCTGGACGCGCCGCTAGCAAACGTCCCGACGTGAAATCATCCGGCGCGAGATGAAGCGTGCCTGCAATCCGCCGCCGGGCCGCCACGTGGCCCAGCGCGTCCTCGCTCTTCAGTTGGCCGTCCTGTTCGCCGCCGCCAACGCGTTCGCAGATAGCTGGAAACTCCTCTACCGGAAGAACGGCATCGAGGTCTTCTCCAGCACCGTATCCACCTCAACGTTCAAAGCCGAGGGAGTTCTACCCGTGGATGTCGTGGACATCCTCGCGGTCTTCTCGGATGTTCCTCGCCGCACCGAGTGGGTCAAGAGTCTGGCCGAGTCGAGAGTCGTCTCGGACAACCACGTGGATCGAGTGCTGGTTTACAACCGCTACCGCCTCCCGTGGCCGGCTCGTGATCGGGATTCGCTGCTCGAAACCAAATATTCGAAGGACTACAAAGGCGGCACGGTTAATATCCTGTTCACGGCTGTCGACGCCGCAGGGGAGCCGCCAAGGAAGGACGCGATCCGCCTCACTAAAGTGGAAGGCAAGCTGCATTTGAAAGTGCTGGGCAAGGGAAAGACCTTCGTCCGTTACGAAGTGAACCTCGATCCGGGCGGGTGGCTGCCCCAGTGGGTCTGCAACTACTTTGTCCGTGATGCTCCGATGGAAATGCTTCATGCGATGAAACGACGGATCGAGGAGAAGAGATTTCTTCGCAGCGACGATCGAGAGGCGCAAATGCCGCTCTGGCACGGCAACTCTCGTAATTGACTGCGAGGCCGGCGGACGTCGCTCCCGTAACGGTCGCGGGCCGCGAGTGGGCTCAGTCGCAATTCGGTCAGTGGCGTCGGGCCGCCGGCGAGACGGCCGGCGCCTTCGCGGCTTGCGCGTGCGCCCACTGTTCCAATTTCAACTGAATTAGTCCGATCAGGCTGGCGACGCCGCCTGAGTTTCCAATCTGGTCCGCGTGAAGCAGAATTTCGGTGCTACAGTCCTTTTCGGCGAGGATCAGCGGCAGGTTGATCGCCTGGTATTGTGGGTAGCGCAGCAGAAATTCGTCGCGATGGAAAAAGATCGCGGGGAATGGCAGCATTTGCAGGAAGTTTTTCCAGGAGATCAGCATTCCCGACAGTCCGAACGTGATGCGGCAGAGACTGCATTGGTAGGTCTCCGGCGACAGAAGTTTATGCGACCAGCCCGTCACCGCGTTGAAGAGACCGTTGTCGGCATTGTAGACGAGAATGATTCGGTCGGGGTTCATGGCGCGGTCGACCAGACGGTCGTGTCGGGATGAAACGCCTGCCAGGCGAACCAGTAGGCCGGAGTGAACGGAATCGGCGTGCCGTCCGCGTCGGTGATGACCAGATGCCGGTTCGCGCGATCGAAACGCAAGCGCACGCTCGTTCCACCGAGCGTATCCTGCACCTCTTTGCCATCGGGAAGGTTTTCGTGCGGGTAAGCCCGAGCGACTCCGTTAATCACGATGCCAGCCACCCACGCCTTGCTTGGGAGATCGCGTCGGCTGGAGTTCACGGGAAACATGAGGCGCGGGGAATTCTCGTAGTCTGCGTAAGGGGTGCGATCGTAGTCGCGGTCGAAGCCGGTGTCGGTGGATAGAACCTTCCCCTCCGGAAATAGCTTCTTCCACGCGCGCCACGTAAGGTGTTGGGCCGGCAGGAGCGCCAGCTTGCCGCCGACTTGCGGCCCGCTGACCGCAGCCATCTCAAGCTGCGACCAGAGGCTCTCCGTCTGTCGGTCATACATCAGCACGTCGCTCCGATAAAGCAGCCCGGAAACGCCAAACTCCAGGGTGCGGCCCCCGAGGGTGCGATCGAAGACCATCGCGGAGCCGCAGAGCGGACAGTAGCTCACGTTGATCGCAAGGTCGCCGATGCGATCATTGACGATCTCATGCCAGACCAGGATGCGCAGCGGATAGGCGCGCGTCTCGCCACGGTGCGTGAAACTCACCACCAAATCGCCGTCTCGCATGAAGCGGGCTTTCGCGATCTGCACGAATTTCGGCCGATCGATCGAAGGAATGCCGTCGCGCGGCGGTCCTCCGGCGTGGATTTCGGCGACCGGGATGGTGGCGCGATCGAGGTTGAACCCGAGTTTCTGCGCCCCCACGGCGGACGATGACGCCATCACCAACGTGGCCGCTACGATCAGGCCTCGGAAGAGAAAGCGGAGAAACGCGGAGTTCATGTGGGAAACGGCGAGCGCGAACGTCGTGCCGCAGCTTCCGGATCGAACGCGGGCAGTCGCACTTGAAAACACGCGCCCGGTTCGGACCCCGCTGGCAGCAGCACGATGTGACCTCCGTGCGCCTCGACGAAGCGCTTGCATAGGGAGAGACCGAGTCCGGTGCCGTCGGACTTGGTGGTGACAAACGAATCGAAGATCTTTTCCCGCAGTGCGGACGGGACCCCCGGGCCGTTGTCGCGCACTGATATCGCCACCCAGAATCCGTCCGTGACGGCGCGCACGGCGATGCGACGCTTCCCTCCGTGGCTCGCAAGCGCCTGCGCCGCGTTGCGCACGAGATTGATGAAGACCTGCTCCATCTGCTGCGGGTCCATCATGACGCGGGGCAGGTCAGGCGAAATCGAGACCTGCAGGGCCACGTCCGCCTGACGCAATTCCGCGGCGATGAGTTCCTCGGCACTGCGCAGCACCTCGACCAGGGAACCGGGCACACGCTCGACCGGACGGTTGCGGGCGAAATTGAGCAGGTTGCGCACGATCGAGACGACTCGCCGCGTCTGCTGGGAAATGATGCTCCCGGCCTTCGCCGAATCGACGGCATGGCCTTGGGCAAGCATCTCCGAATACCCGCTGATCGTGGTGAGCGGGTTGTTGATCTCGTGGGCGATGCCCGCCATCAGCTCGCCGAGCAGGTGCATTTTTTCGCCTTGTAGCAGTCGCTCGTGGGCCGCTTGAAGCTCCCCGAGGGCTTGGGACAACTCGGCGGTTCGCTCGCTGACGCGGACTTCGAGCGACGCGTTTTTTGCCGCCAGTTCCTGCTCAAATCGCGCGCCGAGCGAGCGGGCGAGCCCCACCCCGACGAGGGAGACGAGCATCAATGTCGGCAGCGCGACACCAAAGAGCTTCCACCGCAGCGCGCTGAATTCGGCGGCGATAGCCGCGGTGTTTTTGTGCGCGGCCACCGTCCACCCTTCGTTCGACACCGGCTCGTAGTGCACCAATTGCGCCGGCTCGTTCGGCTCGGCTTGGAGGCCCGAGGCCGGCTGGCGTTCGCGCAGCACGTTGAGAATGGGCACCGGATGCCCCGAGTCGAGATGCGTCATATCCATGTCGCCCCATTTCATGCCGATCATCGTCGGGTCCGGGTGCACTACGACCCGTCCGTCACGATCCAGCACACAAAGAAATTCCGTGTGCGAGCCGCTGCCGTTCAGCACGCCTTGGAGCCGGCTCATCGTCTTCGTCGGCGCGGCACCTTCGGCGAGATCGCGGTCGAGAAACCGCGCGATCACCGCGGCTTCACGCGCGGCAGCCTGCGCCTGGCTCGCGAGCAGTTGCCGTTCGATGCCCCGCAAGATGACGAAGTTTCCCACCAGACCGATCACGAGGGCCGCGATAGAGACCAGCAGGAGGGTGATCATGAAGCGCCGAAATTCTCCAGGGCGCCAGAGCGAGATCGTCGACGTCGGGACTGCAATTTTCTCAATCCCGACCGCCTGGGGTATCGCCAACATGCGCGTAGGACGGCACCGCTCGCGGGTTATTCCCGGCGCGCAGAATAATGTTCTGACCTCGGCGGCGTGTCCCCTGGCGACTGCGATTTCACGCTCGATCGCACCGCGTGGGTGCGACGGAACTAACGCTTACCCTCGTTACCGGCGACCGAGTTGGGCGGAGTTTGGTTCTTCAAGATCTGCACCAAACCAAGATAACCCTCAGCAGCGGACAATCGCTTTGCCGATACGGAGAAATAGTCCGCAGAAGCCGCGATGCCCAAGCCTTCCACCAGCCGGTTCATGCAGTTGAAAAGCGCGCAGATCGCCACGGCGTCGAACAGCGCCCGGTCATCCCAGCCGGCGCCGAAAACCTGATCAGCGTCCTCTTGGGTCATGCGTGAAGGCGTTTCGGTCAGCTTCCGGACGTAGCGGAAAATCGGCTTCAGCCGCGCATCGACCCGTGCCGATTCGAGATTCTCCAACAGTTGGCTGAGGAGCCGCTCGTCGACGCCAAACGCGCGCGCCGTCGCGGCGTGGACGCCCGTGCAATACCGGCAGGCGTTCACGCCCGAAACGAACGCCGCGATCAGTTCCCGCTCCGCCACCGAAAGCGACGATGATTCCCGCAACAGCTTTTGGTGATATTCGATGATGGGAACAAAGATGTCGGGATAGACCTTGAAGAGGTCGAGGAGCACTCCGCCGGTCGGGATTTGCTTGAGGTAGGCCATGCTGAGAGAATTGTCCGGCTGGCAGAGCGCGCCATCGAAAACGCGCGTGTTGCCGTGGCGGTCATCGGGAAGCGACAGATTGTCGTGGAGTGGTTGGCGCGCCTGCCGGAATTATCTCGTCCAGCCGGCGCGGCTTGGTCGAATCGATCAGGCCCACGTTGCCGATGAGCGGCAATTTCAGCGCGAGCCGCTTGGGATTCACGCCAAACGTAAGGCCCAATAGGTTGACCTCAATCCCTTCCTCCCATCCGGCCAGCACTCCCGCGGCGCCAAATACATTGAATTGCGCGCCCGTGCCGCTCGGCGTGAGAGCGACCAACTGCGGCCCGACATAGTCTTTGCCAATCGCCGTCGCCGGCAAATCGACGCGCATCTCCGGCACCGTTCGCAGGATTTGGGCGACGAACGTATTCGAGTTCGGCCCCGGCCAGATGCGATAGGTCTTGGCATCGGGATAGGCCGCGGCGGCGGCGCGGATGCGGGCGATCAGAGCCTCGGCGCCTGGACCGCGCACGTCCGCCAGCACTTGAGCCGGGATGCCATCCCAATAACGATCCGCCACTCGCCGGCTCGTGCGCACGCCGCTGCCGGTGCGCTGGGTCTGATAGCCGACGAGTTCGTAAACTGTGAATGAGCCGGCCCCGGCGGGCTTCGCCGCGATCCAGGAATGAACACCGAAATAGCCGCGCCATTGGGTCGCGCGCGCGGCGTAGACCTGCACCACGGCCTCCTCGGTCGTCGCCGGATCGGGGGCGAGCCCGGCAGGGGTGCGAAACTGCCCGCGCCGATCCTGCGCAACGAGTTCGCCGGCCACGCTGGCGGCCAGAATCGCGAGGGCGGCGCGGCCGAGGAATACGGCGAGACGCCGTTTCGTGATCGCAGCGGCGTCGGTGTGGCGACTTTCGCCACAGGCGGACTCGTCCTGGGAAAAAATCTCCACGCACGCGGAGGGGAACATCGAGGGAATCGGGGATTTCACGCGGGGTAACAATCTTGGACGGATTTCGTTCAGGACTTTGACGGCGCGCGTGGCCCCTTATTCCCGCTTTTCGTTCCCCCAATATCAATTGCGGAGCCCGGCCCGAGTGAGGCCCGTTCTTCCTGGAGGCCCACCGGAATAAACCACGCCCCGATCCGTCCCAATCGCGATGCAC
This sequence comes from Verrucomicrobiota bacterium, assembly GCA_016235555.1. Classification (GTDB taxonomy): domain Bacteria; phylum Verrucomicrobiota; class Verrucomicrobiia; order Opitutales; family Opitutaceae; genus JACRKC01. Next base: position 204,156 of record JACRKC010000114.1, on the reverse strand, counting down.
AACGAGGAGACGTTTTCCCGGCTCGTGGAGGCCCACTATGCGGCGCTTTACCGCTTCGCGTTGAGCCTCTCGAAGCGTCCGGCTGACGCCGCCGATCTCACGCAGCAGACCTATTTCGCCTGGGCCAAGCATGGTCACGCGCTGCGCGACACGGCGAAGGCGAAGACCTGGCTCTTCACGACCTTGTATCGCGAGTTCCTGCGCACCCGACGGCGGGCGCTGCGTTTTTCCTCGTTCGAGGAGATGTCCCCCTTCGATCGTGATCCGCCGGATCTCGGCCCGGATGTTTCCGCGCGCATGGACGCGGAGGTCGTCCTCGCCACGCTGCAAAACGTAGATCGCGTGTTTCGCGAAGCGCTCACCTTGTTCTACCTGCAGGGGTTTTCCTGCCTGGAAATCGCGGAGATCCTCTCGGTGCCGCTCGGCACCGTGAGCACCCGCCTCTTTCGCGGAAAACGGCAGCTGCGTGCCCTCCTTGAGCGGGCGACCGTCAATTCCGCGGCCTCGCCGGCTGTCGCGTGCGCATGAAAAACGTCGAAGCCAAATTCGTGCTCGCAGCCTACCGTCCAAGTGGGCGCGACGCCACCGACCCGTTCTTTGCGGAATCGCTCGACCAAGCGTGTCGCGATCCGGAGTTGAGGGCGTGGCTCGGAGCGCAGATCGCCTTCGACAGCTTGGTCGCGGAAAAGCTGCAGCAGGTTCAGCCACCTCCCGGCCTGCGCGATACGAGTCTCGCCGGTGTGCGGGTGAGCCGGCGAAAGCGATTATGGTGGCTCCGACCGCGGTGGCTCGCTTTTGCCGCCGCGTTCCTGCTGGTCGCCATCGCCGGCCTCGCTCTTCGGCCTGTCCCGCCGCAACCGCGCATGTCCGATCTCGCCCGATTCGCGCTGGGGGACACGGCCCTCCACGGCGGCGATCATTTGCGACCCACCGCTGCCGCCCGAGAAATCGCGGAAGGGTTTGCGCTCGCGTCGTTCGGCCCAGGCTCCGACGCGGATGTCGACCTCGACCGCCTACGGGCCGCCGGATGTCGCACCGTTCGCATTGGCGGGCGCGAGGTCTTCGAGATCTGTTTCGGTCGCGACCGCGAATTTCACCTTTACGTCGGGCGGAGGGAAGACTTCGCCGGCCCTGCTTCGATCACTCCGGAGTTCGCCACGGAGGGCCGGTTCTCCGCCAGGACATGGTCGAACTCGCGTCTGGCATTTTCACTCGTCACCGCCGCCGGCGCGAGTGCGCTTCGCGAGCGGCCATAGCCTGCGCCCGCCGCGGTGGGAATAGTCCTTCGGGCTTTTTCTCATACTGGAAGACATTCACCTGAGTTTATGAAGAAAACGATTCTCATGCTGACGGCGTTTGCGGCCCTGTTCGCTCTTGGGACGGCGTGCTTCACGCCTTCGGCCCAACCCGATCCGGCCGCACCCGCGGCGCCGGCCAAAAAGTGACCGACACGGCGGTGCAGCTCCGGCGGGAGGCCGTGGCGACGCGCGCGGCTCTGGCCGCGGCGTGGGCTCGGCTGCCCGCTCGTCTCAGGACGCCGACGCAATTCCTCGGCCGACACTACGCCGGATGCGGAGCCACGATTGGCGCCATGCCCAAGTGCGATTTCGCCTGCAAAGGGTGTTACCTCGGTGAAGACGCCAATCGCGCCCGCCCCCGTCCGCTCGCCGACATCAAGCGGCAATTGGACGTCCTCCGCACGTGGCTTGGCCCGGCCGGCAACGTGCAGCTGACCGATGGCGAAGTCTCGCTCCGCAACGACGCCGAGGTCATCGAACTGATCCAGTATGCGCGCGCGATCGGACTCGTGCCGATGCTCATGACCCACGGGGAGACCTTTCGGCGTCGGCCCGGCCTGCTCAAGCGCTACATGGTGGAGGGTGGGCTGACCGAAATCAGCCTGCACATCGACACGACGCAGCGCGGCCGGCGCGATCGTTTCGCCCTCGCGAAAGTCGAGGCCGACCTCGACCCGCTGCGCGCGGAATTCGCCTCGATGATCCGCTCCGCCCGGCAAGCCACCGGTCGCCGCCTCGAAGCGGCCTCCACGGTCACCGTGACGCGCGCGAATCTCGCCGGAGTTCCCGGCATCGTTCGCTGTCTGCTCGCACATGCGGACGCTTTCAAAATGGTGAGCTTCCAGCCGCTCGCCGACGTGGGCCGGACCGATCCCAACCTGCGCGGCGTCTCACCCGACGAGCTGTGGGAGAAAATCGCCGAGGGCACGGGTGATCCTGCAATCCGCCGCGCCGAGGGCTCGCTTGGCCATCCCGCATGCTCCCGGTTCGTGCAGGGGTTCGCCGTGCGTCACCCCCGGCCGGGTCGTCCGCGGTTGTTTCCGCTCTACCGCCGCGACCGGCCGGACGAGATGCGGACGCTGAGCGAGCTGTTCGCTCGTGTGGGCGGCATGTCGTTCCGCCTGGATGATCGCTGGCGGGCGCTGCGCCGTGCCGCTTGGATGACGGCCCGCCACGGCGGCTTCGCGCTGCGACAACTCCTGCCGCACGCATGGAAACTCTGGTGCCGGACCGGCACGCTGCGCGGGAATTACTTTTGCATCGTGAGCCACCATTTCATGAGCGCGGCTGAAACCGCCACGCCGGCCGGGCAGGAGCGGCTCGACGCGTGCGCGTTCAAGGTGTCGCTCGACGGCCAGCTCGCGCCCATGTGCGCCGTCAATGCCCTGGGCCTCCGCGAGGAATTCTATCGCGTCGGGCAACCGGTCGTGGCGGCCACCGCATGAGCGCCTACGGCGTGTTTGCGGCGGCGGGCGCGGTGACGGCCATCGCCTGGCTGCGGCGTCACCATCGGGCGATGGGGCTTTCGGACAACGAGTTTTGGGCGGCGCTCTGGTTGATCGTCATCGGTGCAATCATCGGGGCCAAGGCGCTGTTCGTCGGGCTCGGGTGGCGCCACTACGCCACGGGAGAGTTACGGCTCTGGGCCGACTTCGGCACCGGTTTCGTGTTTTTCGGCGGTTTGGTCGGTGCGGCTCTGGCCGCCGGTGGTTTTGCCTGCTGGCGCCGACTGAACTTCTGGCGCGGCGCGGATTATTTCGGCGTCGCGCTTCCGCTCGGCCATGCGATCGGGCGCGTCGGCTGTTACTGTGAAGGCTGCTGCGCCGGACGTGCTCCACATCCTGTCCAACTTTACGAGTCCGCCGGTTTGCTCGTCATCGTGTTTCTGGCCGCGCGCGTGTTGCGCTCGGTCAACGCGCATCGCCTCGCGTGCGGTGCCGCGTTTTGCGCCTACGGAGCGCTCTACGGCGCACTGCGGCTCGCGCTCGATCCGTTGCGCGCCGACGGCCGGCCGGAACGGTTTCTCGGCCTCTCGATCCAACAGGGCATCGCCCTCGCGCTGATGCTGGGGGGCGCTGCCGGCTGGCAATGGCTTCGTCGCCCCAAGGGCACCGCACCGGTCACCGCCGTTTGAGCTCGTTCAACGCCCAGTCGTAGTCGGTGTAGGTCACTTTGACCTTGGCAGGATCGCTGAGGGCCTGACGCTGCGCTTCCGGGAGAAACGCCTTCACGTAGGCCGCCACTGAGCCGGCCGCGGCCGTAAAGTCCTCGGCATACCATTTGAAAATCGGGGAGAGGTTCAACGTGCCGGTCGCCGGATCGAAGCGGTTTTTCTCCTTCGCGCCGAGAAACCGCCGCGCCTGATCGTCGAGCTGATCGTTGAGGCGGGCACCGACATAAGGCTCGGCGCGCAACGGCGGGCAGCCGACGGCGGCGCACACGAGCGCGAAGTGGATGCGCGGCTCCCGGAATTGCACGCGGATGACCTTATTCTCCAAATGATCGAGGGTCATGATTAGGCCGCCTTGCCGCACGACCGGCTCACGCCACGCCGCGCCCGGAAGCATGCCGATGCTCCGGATGCTCGCCAAGGGATAGTGATCGATGATCAGGCGCAGGGTTTGCGCGTTGTAGAGATTGATGAGAAGCGCGAGCCGGTCCGCCTCGGGCCAGCGCGCGAACTCCGCCGCCGGCACGGCCGCGACGTCCTGCAGGTATCCGTCCAGCTCCGCCGGGCTGGCCTTGAGCTTGGCGTAGTCCACGCGCGCGTCTTGCACGACGGCGCCGAGCACGCGGGCAAAGCGCGCATGCGACTGGTCGAAGGGTCCGGCAGCCTCCGCAAATCCAGCCGCCGACAAGACGGCGAAAGAAAGGATCAGCTTGCTAACGATTGAGAATACGCGGGGGCATTCTGGTGAAATCATTTCGCCAAGTAGGACTAGGCTCCGTTCATTTTATTCCGATTCTTCCCTGTTGCCGCACCGGTCATGTTGGCGTTCCGCCCGCTCGGATTCGTTCAGCGACAGCCAAGCGATTAACTTCCACCACCATCGCGGCACGCGTCGCGCTCGAAACTCGCGCCACCTCCCAGCCGTTGCGCGCGATTTGGGCCAGCTCGGCGGCGCTGAAAGCGGCTTCCGTCGCGAGCGCGACGTATTCGTCTTCGACGGAATTGTTGAACACTAGGGGATCGTCGGTGCTGACGGTGCACCGCACGCCCGCGTCCATCAGTCTTCGCAGCGGATGCGCCGCCAGAGACGGGAACACGTTGAGCTTTACGTTGCTGATGGGACAGACATCGAAAGTCGCGTCGCACGACACGGCGAGCGCGACGACCGAGGGATCTTCGGCCGCGCGAACGCCGTGCTGCACCCGCCGAACGCCAAGTTGCTCGATGGCCTCCCGCACCCGCTGCGCACCGTCGAATTCGCCGGCGTGCGCCTTGGTGATTTTTCCGGCCGACCGCAGGCGTTCCCAGACACGCGCAGTCCACGGTTCGGTCGGGACGCCTTCGAATCCGTGCAGATCGACGCCATCGAGTTCGTCCCAATTTTCGAGATCGTCGATGACCGCCTGCAACGGCCCGGTGTAGTCGGTCCGCAGCATCCCGGCGAAAAGGCGCACGTCGAGGCCCGGTGGCACCGCCGCCCGGATGGCCGCAAGGATCTCCCGGCCGGGCGTAGTGATGAACTGCGTCACCGCGAGGTGAAAGCTCGTCTCAACATAGCGGACGTTTTGCTCGAGGTGCCGGGCGAAGATCGCGCGGGCGGCCTCATGATAGCGTTGGGCGGAGGTGAACCAAGGCAACGCGTGGCCAAGCAAGACTTCGTCGAATTTCGAAAACGCCTCGTAACGATAGTCCGCGGCGTGAAACGCGGGTGCGGGAGGAAATCGCTCCGGCGCCAGAGCGTGCAGCATCTCGTATGGGAGCGCGCCTTCGAGATGCAGATGCGTTTCCGTCTTGGGCAGGGAGCGGATGAATTCTCGAACGGGGGATCGGGCGTGACGCATACGGGCAAAATCAGGTGATTGCGGGGGACGATACGTGAGACGGTCGCCGCGGGATCATATTCCGGCTGCAGGGGGAGAGCCGGTCCCAGCAGGTGGCGGCCCGCGCCGGCCTCCGTGCGGTCATCCTCCAGTCTGACCGTTGCGGTGACGCGTCGGGGATACGCCGTGGTGCTTCTTGAATGCCTGTGAAAAGTGGCTTCGGCTGGAGAATCCAACTTGTTCGGCGACCGCGTCCATGGAATGGCCGCCCTCGTGCAGGAGCTTGGCCGCGATATCCATTCGGATTCCGTGCAGCATGGCCATCGGCGTGCGTCCGAAGGACTCACCAAATCTCTCCGCGAACGCGGAGCGGCTCATGCCGGCGGCATCCGCCAACGATTCCAGGGAATGCGAATAGGCCGGATCGCCCAGCATCAGGTCGATCGCTCGCCCAAGCCGCGAGTCTTCCAGGGCCAGCAACCAAGGCAACGTGCCCGAATGCTTTTCCGCCAACCGCCGGAAAAGATAAACCAAGGCGGCGCTCATCATCGCGGCCGTCAACGCCTGCCCTCCTTCCGCCGGACGCGATTGCTCCGCCAGAATCGTGGCAAAGGCCTCGCGCACCTGCGGCACATCCGCGAGATTCACCGAAACGATGCTACGCAAGTGATCGAATAGACCCAGCGTCCGTCCGTAACGCACGGTAATCATGCCACAAGCCAGCATGAGATCGGGCTTGTCGGGTGAGCCGGCAACTATCCGATAGATGGGCGGCCCGGCTTGGCGGGCGTCGAACTCAAACTCACGCCGCACTGCCGCACCGGATTCGAGATGATGGGCCGTGCCGAGCGGAACCACCGCAAGGTGATAGGGGGCCAAGGTGTGCTTGTCGCCGCGGATACCTTCGATCCGACCCGTGCCTTGCAAGACGAAGTGCAGCACTGGCTCTGCGGGCTTGGGCAGCCTGAGCCGCCACCCTCCGCTCAGAATGCAGAGGGAGAAAGGCTGCACCTTCACCTCAAGCTGCGACAGCAACCGATCCAGTGACATGCGATCGAAGCTAGGTCGCGCCCGGCGTGCCGCAACAGTCAAAACCGGGATCGCACCGCAACCGGACGGAATCGCACCGGCCCGGACAACCTCGCACCTCTTCCGGACCACTTCGCACGGCGTTGTTGGTATGTTTTCGGCCAAGGCAATTCCGCCGCAATTCAACCAACACATGAAACCATCCGTCATCTCCGTTATTCTTCTCGCCGCCCTGGGCGTGCTGGCACCGGCCCACGCCGCCTCCGCGCCCGCCGCTCCCAAGCGGCTCGATCCCGCCCGCACGGCTTTGCTCGTCACCGATCCGCAGAACGACTTTCTCAGCCCGAAGGGTGTGACCTGGGGCCTGGTCGGGCAAAGCGTGACCGAAAACAAGACCGTCGAGCACATCGAGACGCTCCTTCAGACGGCGAAGCAGAACAAGCTGCCGGTCTTCATCTCGCCGCACTACTATTATCCGACCGACCACCACTGGCACTTCGGCGGCACGATCGAGAAGGTGATGCATCAGATCGGGATGTTTGACCGCAAGGGCGCGCTGGATCTGAGCGGCTTCGAGGGTTCCGGCGCCGACTGGCTTGAACGCTACAAGCCGTATATCAACGACGGCGCGACCATCGTCACCAGCCCGCACAAGGTTTACGGCCCGGAATCCAACGACCTTGCCCTGCAACTTCGCAAGCGGCGCATCGAGACGGTCATCCTCGCCGGCATGTCCGCCAACCTCTGCGTGGAATCGCACCTCCGCGAACTGCTCGAACAGGGCTTCGAAGTCATCGTTGTGAAGGACGCCACCGCCGCGGCGGTCTCGCCTGAGCTCGGCGACGGCTACAAGGCCGCGATCACCAACTTCGGCTTCGTCGCCAACGAAGTCGTCACGACCGACGAAATCGTCGCCCGGATTTCCGCGCGCCAATAACGGCCCGCCAAGCACCAACCAACCCGGCTGGGCAGGATGCCACGCCTGCCCAGCCGGTTCTCTCGACCCAAACGTTCCGCACCATGAAATCCTATTTCGGAAAATTCCGAGGTCAGTCAGCGGCATTGCCGCCGCGGTTTCCCGCCCGCCAGATATTTTCGGCCGGCTTGGGTGCGGCCTTGGCCATCTGTTTCGTGGCGACGCTGGCTGCGTGGACCCACCAGCCGCTGCTCCTCGGCTCGCTGGGAGCCAGCTGCGTATTCCTCTTCGGTCTGCCGGACGCACCGTTTTCGCAGCCGCGTAATGTAGTTGCTGGTCACGTGCTCAGCTCGCTGGTTGGCCTGATCTGCCTGAAGGTGTTCGGTCCTCACGCCTGGTCCCTCGGCATAGCTCTTGGGCTCGCAGTGATCGGCATGTTCTCGACCCGCACCGTGCATGCGCCGGCAGGTTCCAATCCGGTCATCGTGTTCATGACTCAACCCGGTTGGAGCTTCCTGATTACGCCCACGCTGCTCGGCGCAGTCGGCGTCGTGCTCGTGGCCCTGATCTTCAACAACGCCGTCCGCTCCGGTCGCTATCCGCTCTACTGGCTCGGCCACGAAGGCGCGCCGCGTCCCTGACGCCGAGTGTCACGTAGGCCCAAGCATCACAACCACACGTTTTCTCCTTCTATGAAATCACCCATCCCTGTCCTCTATACCAAAGCTGGCTGCCCTTGGTGCAGCGAAGCTCGCCAGGCCCTCGTCGGCGCGCACGTCACGTTCACCGAAAAGAATGTGAGCGTCGATACCGCCGCGCTCGCCGAGATGCGCCGCCTCTCCGGCCAGAGCAAGGCTCCCGTCCTCGATTGGGAGGGCCACGTTCTCGCCGACTTCGGCGCGGTGGAACTGAAACCTTTTCTCGCTGCCCGGCTGTCTCCCGCCAGTCGCTGAGCGGCCACCTCCGAACACTACACCTTCATGAAAACTGCTCTCATCATCGGCGGCTCCTCCGGGATTGGCCTCGATGCGGCCCAGCGTCTCGGCGCCCGTCGCGCAGCCGTGACCATCATCGGTCGCGATGGCGCCAAGCTCACTCGCGCCGCCACGGCTGTCACCCAGGCCGGCGCGCCCAGTGTCACCGCCCGCAGCGTAGACCTATATCAGCGTGCCCAGGTGGACGAATTCATCCGCCACCTCACCGCGGTTCCCGCTTTCGACTACGTGATCAATTCCGCGGGATATTTTTTCCCGACGCCTTTCCTCGGCCACACCCGCGAGGACTACCGACGCTACCACGACCTCAACGAGTCTTTGTTCTTTCTCACCCAAGCTGCCGCGAAGCGGATGGTGGAACAGAAGCGCAGGGGCAGCATCGTTAACATCGGCTCGATGTGGGCGCGGCAGGCCATCAAGGCGACTCCGTCGTCGGCCTACTCGATGGCCAAGGCTGGGCTGCATTCGCTGACGCAGCACCTGGCCATGGAACTCGCGGAGCATGGCATTCGCGTGAACGCCGTCTCACCCGCCGTGGTGGAGACTCCGATATACGGCGCCTTCATCAAGCCGGAGGAAATTCACCAGACGCTTGCCGGATTCAACGCCTTCCATCCGCTCGGTCGCGTCGGCGCGCCGGCGGATATCGGTGCGGTCATCGATTTCCTTCTCACCGACGCCGCGAGCTGGATCACCGGCGCCATCTGGGACGTAGACGGCGGCGTGATGGCCGGCCGCAACCAGTAACCACCCGAATACCGGCCTCGCGCGAGCGCGGCCGCAGGGAAACCCTCCCGATGACCCACTAATTTCTCCGAACGACTCTGACCGATGCAGTCCTGCGCGAGCAGGAAGCCTATTACGGCCGCGCCCAAAAAGTGCCTCCTGATACCGGTCCGGATGAATTGGGTGCACAGGAGGAATTGTTTATCCAGCGCCGCGACAGTTTCTATATGGCCTCGGTAAACGATGGGGACTGGCCCTACATCCAACACCGGGGTGGACCGCCTGGATTTCTCAAATGTCTCGACGGTCATACGCTCGCCTTCGCCGATCTTGCCGGCAACCGCCAACTGCTGACCACCGGTAATATCAAGCGAAGCGACCGCGTGGCGCTCTTCCTGATGGATTATCCGCGACGCGAAAGGCTCAAAATTCTGGGCCACGCCGAGATCATCCCAGCGCGCGCGGACCCGGCGCTCGCCGCCAGTCTGGCCCCCGAAGGCCTCCCGGTGCGGCTGATCGAGCGCATCTTCCGCATCCGGGTGGTCGGTTACGACTGGAACTGTCCCAAATATATCACTCCGCGATTCAGCGCTGACGAGGTCGAGCAGATCACCGCGCCGCTCAAGCGGCGGATCGCCGAGCTCGAGGCCGCTGCCCAGCCATAGCGCAGCCCCAACCTATTTCCCGGCAATTCCGCCGGGACCAACCAACCCGCAATCAAAACAAGACCATCCATCCATGAAAACCGCCATCATCGTCCTGTCCGATCCCAAGAGCAATTCCGACGAGGCCCTCGGCCGCGTCTTCAGCGCGCTCGCTGTCGCCCATGAACTCAAGCAGGCCGGGGAGCCCGTCAAGGTGCTGTTCGCCGGCGCCGCCACGCGCTGGCCCGCCGCGTTGAACCAGCCGGCGCATCCGGTCCACGGCCTCTACAAGCAGGTGCTCGACACCGTGGTCGGCCTCTCCTGCGGCTGCGCTGATGTCTTCGGCGCCGACGACCAGGGTCTACCCCGCCTGACCGCCAACGCCGTTCCCGGCACCACGGGACTGCCGAGCATCCTCGCACTGCAACGCGAAGGCTTCAGCGTGCTGACGTTCTGAACCGATCCATCACGGGCGGGCCTTCTGGTCCGCCCTATACTCACTCTCGGCGGCCTGGCTCTAGGGGCCGCGGCACAACGCAGCAGAAACAAGGTGCGCGTCAACTAGCCGGCGGCGACCTCAACGACGACAGACTCGGTCACGATGCTAAGTCGCCCTGAGATTTTTGCGCCCACTCCGATCACCTGTGGCGTTTTTCGTTCCACGGAGAATGCAGTCGTTCTCAGTCCGTCCAGATTTTGTCAGCGACACCCAGGCGATTTACGCTGACACCGAACACTCGCTCGGCACCATTGGCGGCGAATGTGCGAAATGAAGCTGCGCGGTCGCACGTCGGACGAGCGATTCCGAGAGTTCAATTCAACGGAATCCGGGTCGCGTCTTGCTCTTAAGTGTAGGTGTGCAATTCGAGACTCGACAGATTATGATCACTGTAATCAACGGGACTATGCAGCGTGAAAGCGGCCGAAGCGCGGCTGGTCTGGCCGCAGCGAAGGGCCGGCGGCGCAGCCGCGGGCCCGGAGCGGAGCGCCAGACGAGCCGCGCCGTGCCGCACGACACCGCCCGCTAGCCTTGCGCTCGCCGCGGAGCCGCCAAGAGCGGAGCGGCGAGCGCAGGGCTGGCTTTGATGGGCCGAATCACTGTGGTGGCACCGCTGTCGTCAGAAAATGCGTGACGAGTAGCGCGAGTAGCGCGCCGCACGCGGCGCAGGCGACATACGGCCAAGCCCTGGTTTCGAGCGAGACGCGTGCCACCCAGTTCTGCGCCTTGGTCGCCGCGGCGTGGTGTTCCTTCGTGGCGGTTTGGAACTCTCCGCACGCAACCTGCAGCCGAGCCGCACACCGGTTCGCCACTTCTTCGAAGCGCTGCGCGATGAGGTCGAGCGACTGCGCGGCCTGCTGCTCCTTGTTCTGCCACGCGGCCATATTCTGCTCCAAGAGCGTTTGATGTGCTGTGAACAGTGTGCGCACGTCGGCCGTGGCGTTGGTCGTGGCGGTCTCGTGCTTCGCGCAAAGCCGCGCGTATTCAGCGAGCAGCTTTTCGCGCTCGGTGCCGAGGGCATCCGGCACCTGCCGGGCAATGCACGTAAAGACCGCCATGCCTTCGGCGAGGACGAGGAGTTCGTCCTTCGGGTTGAGCGTGCGCAGGTTCGCGACGTAGCGGAAATACGACGCGCGCTGTTCGGCCGGCAGGTAGGCGCCGATGCGGTCGAAGACCGAATCCGGGAAGCGGTTGGGCTCGGTCACGGGACAAGCAGGTGCCGGGTGGATTCGAGCGCGGCGTCAATCTGGGCGGCGTAGGCTTGGGCGCGGATGCGGGCGGTGCCGCCGTTGAGGAGCGGGCCGCGGCGGTCAGCGTCGGCGGTCATCATTTGCGCGGGCGTCAGGCCGCGGTTGTCGAGCTCGGTTTGGATTTCGCGGGCGCGGGCGCGGAGGTCAATTACGGCCGGCTGTGCCGCGGCCATGAATGCGCGGCCGGACTCGGTGTCGTCGAAGTAACCGAAATCGTCGCCGGCGACCCGGTTCTTCACGACGAGGTAGTGGACTCGGTCCCGAAGTGCGGCCGACCAAGTGAAAAGTGTTTCCACGCTGCTTGCGGCACTCGTAATGGTTGCGACCGCCGTGAACCGAAAGCCTTCCGCCGCGAGGCCGTCGAACATGGTGTCGATCCACTCGAAGGTGTCGCGGCCGGAGCCCGCCGCGAGATCGGCGAGGGCCACGGGCGTCTCGGCGGCAAGCATGGTGTCAACGAACCGGTCGAGCCCTCGCTCGGCGCGGATGTCGAGTTTGGTGGCATCGGGGTAGAAGTGGCTCAGCGAGCCGCGCTGTTTGTTTTCGGTGTCGCAGTCGAAGAGCGTTGCCGCGATGGCGCGGGCGGCATAGTAGTCGGCGATGGCGGTGGCGACGGTCGTCTTGCCGACGCCACCTTTTCCACCGCAGGAGAAGACGATGAGTTTTGACGTTTTGGTGGTGATCATGGTGCGGGAGAAAGTTTTTCGAGCGGTTTGGTGGGATCGTAAAAAATCCAACTGGCGGGCGCGCGCGCCTTGGCCGGCGGCCGGGCGTGTTTCGCCGGCGCTTGTGACTGTGGTGATGCAACGGTTGCGCGTGCCGGCTCCGACGCGAGCAATGCGATCACGGTGCGCCGCCGGGAGCGCACTTTCACGAAGGCGAAGATGGTCGAGGGCGCGGCTGTCAGGCCGAAGCGGGCGCGCAATTCGGCTGCGATGCGCGGATAGCTCATCTCCTGGGCGCGGCACTCGCGGATGAATTCGAGGTGCGGGCGCAGCTTTGATTGAAACGGCTTTCGCGTCATCGGACGTGCGAGGTGATTCGAGCCGATTCGAGGTTATTCGAGGACGCCGCTGCCATCCCGCGTGCCGTCTCGAACGAAGCTCGGATGAAGCTCGAATAGTTTAGCCGCCGCGCAGCACCTCCGCCCAACGCCCAAAACGGCGTTAGGGATATTGCGTCTCTAAAAATCATGATGGAAGTTAATGAGGAATAATTGAGGGAATTTTGGCGGAGGTGATTTTGGAGAAATGTGCTGGTTGAGCAGATTTGAAGAATTGTGTCCTGAGAGTGAACTGAGGCGGCGAGTTGAGCGGTGAGAGGATAGTGAAAGGTGAAGGTGGTTTGGTGGCAGGAGATTCAATTGGGTGGAGGAGAATTCTTGGGGTGGGGTTGAATGGTAATGGAGGTGATGCGAATTTCGTTTGAACCGAGCAGGCTCTGATAGCGGTCATCTTTGACCCGGAGATGAAACCCTTTGCCGCTGGTCAGGTGTTCGACGGCCAGACCAAGGTTGAGGCCGGTGATCGTGACTTCGTGCTCGGTCAACGTGAGCGTGAGCAGTTCGTGCGTGGTCTGAATTTTCCACTGCCAGCGGTAGAGCCACGTCAGCGGGAATCCCGCCGTGTCCGCGTCCCCGGGCGACAGCACGAGACTGCGGTGGCTCTCGCTGCCGGTGAAGCAGCCCGGCTCCGGCGTAATCGGCCGGCGGGGGTTCGGGTCGCGTTCAGTGGGGAGCTTGGGTTTCAACTGGGCCATGGCAGCGTAATGGAATGTTTAGAACCGCATCCGCATGGCGGACGCTGGTTGAGGCGCATGATGCACGTGGACGGCCTCATCGGTCGACGCCGCGGATTGGCGTAGTCCGGCAGCGGGTTTGACGATCGGAATCTCGACCGTGAGCGCGGGAGCCGTCACTATGGGCGACAGCAGCTCGGCGACGCGCTCGACGATGAGCCGAGCCCACCGCAGCCGGTGACTGCGCGCTGGTGTCCAGACATCGAGCGCGGCTTGGCGCGGACGATTGGTCTCCGGCAGCGTGTCGAACAAAGCCGCCTTGTCCGGCGTGTAGCAGGTCGCCTGTTGCCGGGCGCGCGAAAACGCCACGTAGGTTGCCTTGGCGTCGAGCCGCGCGGCGCAGACGATCACCTCGTCGCAGGTGCGACCCTGGGCCTTGTGCGAGGTGACGGCGTAGCCGTGAGCGAAGGCGCGGAAATCCGCCGGAATCACTTTTTCGCGGCCCGCCACGTCGCGCGCCCGCCACGCCCCGAACGGGTCGCGCGCGGCGAGCGTGAGCACTTCGCCGTTGACGAGGCTTGCGGCGCGATGGTTTTGCCGGATGAGCACACGGTCGCCCGGCGCGAGTTCGATCGTGCGCGGCATCGCGGCGGCCCATGCGGCCGCGTGGCGCGATGGGGAAACATCGACCTCGCGGCCGTGACCATCGCGCACTCGCACGGAACCGCGCGCCACCGCGATGACTTCGACAGTCGTGCCCGCGGGCAGGCCAGCCTGACGCACTGGACTATGCAACGTCAGCAGATAGCCCGGCCGATAATTGGCGGTTCGCTCGGCCTGAGCCTTCGTCCACGCCAGCGGCTCGGCCACGGTCACGGACTGGCCTTCGCCGAGCAGGCCGCGTGCTTTCAATCCGGTGCGCACGGCGTCGGTCAGTCGGTGGATTTCCTCCCACGTGGGCGCGACGAGGATCACGTCGTGCTTGGCGGCCACGCTGCCGACGTAGTGTTCGGCGGCACGCTTCACGTAGTCGGCGCTGCCTTCGTTGAGCCAGCCGAGACGATCGATGGCCCCCAGCCCGGCGCGGGCTTGGCCTTGCGCCATGAGTTTCACGGCACTGCGATACTCACGGGCAGTCTGCCGGCGGATGTCGGTCAATTCGCGGGTCTGGAGCCGCGAATGTTTTTCGAGGATCGACAAAAAGTCGCCAGCCTCGACGCCGCTGTGCTGGCGTGAATCGCCGACGAGAATCAGCCGGGCATCTTGTCGCTGCACCAAGGCGCACAATTCCGCGCCTTGGCGCGTGCTCGCGATACCTGCTTCGTCCACGATCAACCTGGCACCACGCAGTCGCGCGCCGTGAGTCGTTTCGGCATTCGTCAACAGATCCGCGAGCGTGGTGGCGTTTGAAAAACCTTCGCGGCGCAACACCTCGGCGGCGGAAGTCGTCGGCGCGCACGCGATGACCTGATGACCGGCGGTGGCGAGGCCGCGTCGCACTTCTTGTAGCGTGAAAGTCTTCCCGGCACCGGCCACGCCGCGCAATGCGCATACCTGATCGGTTGATTCGAGCAGCGATTTCACCGCGGCTCGCTGGTCGGCGGACAGGCGTTCGTCGGGCTGGAAGCGTGGCTGGCCAAGCGGGACGCAGGCGTTGCGCCCGCGATTCACGACCTCGATGGCGGCGAGTTCCTGCCGCAGTCCCTCGCGCGTGGCGTAGGCCGCGTGCAGGCCGTGCTCGCCGCATTTCAAGGCCACGCAATCGGTCGCCTGCCCCGCGATGAGCGTTTGCTTCAGCCGTTCAAGTGACACGTGGCCGAGGCTCTGGTTGAGAGCTTCGGCGAGCACTTCGTGGCCACGCTGCACACTTGCGCGCTCGAAGAGGTGGTTGCGTGCCTGTTCCAGCGCGACGGCTTCCCCCTGCGTGCCTGGCGGGGTCGGTCCACGGCGTCGCGCCACATTGACCAATTCATCGAGCGCCTGGGTGCGCTCCGGCGAAAACTCCGCCCGCTGCCGACGGCGAACTTCGGCCGTGGTGATCTCAGCGAGCTTGCCGCCGCGGGTGCGCGTGGTGATGCCGTGGACCTCGCGTGTGGTTGGTTCGCGTCCGTGTTTTTTCCTGAAGGCCGCGATTTCCTTTTCGATCTCCGCCCGGCGTTTTGACGCGATGGCGCGATCCGCGGCCGTGACGCCGACTACTTCAAAGCCTTCGATCACGCCGCGCTCATTCCGGGCGGGCTCAATCTCATAGCCGGCGGCGAGCACGCCCCGGGCGAGCTCATTCTGATAAACCTTTCCGGCGTAGCGAATGGCGGCGAGCATCTCGCGCTCGGTGAGTGCGAACCATTTTTGCGCCGCGGCGTCGAAGGTCGCGTTGGCGGTGACGAGGTGCGTGTGGAGCTGGGCATCAAGCGCACGCGAGGCGTCGTGCTCAAAGCGCGCGGCGCAGAGGTTACCCGTGATCTTTACCTGCTCCGACCAAGCGGCGGCTCCGTCGCGCACTCGCCGCGCCGCGAACCGCTCCAATTCGGCAAAGGCGACACTAACGGCCTCGCGATGCGCCTGGCGCAACCGCTCGTCGCCAAAGGTGACGGCGAGCAGCGAAACGCTCTTCGGCGCGGAGCACTGAAAATCCAGAAAGACAATTCGGCCGTCGCCCGTGCGCGCCGTCAGTTTGCGGCCGGTCAGCGGATGGCGATTGCCGCGCAGCCGCTCGAAGGCGTCGTCGTGGGCGCAAATCTCGCGACCAGCGAGACCGAGCCGCTCTGCCGCCTGCCCGACCCAGACGCCCGTGACCGACTCCTTCTCCGAATAGTAGTCGTTCGCGGTGAGGTGATTCGCAAGATACGTCGAGCCATCTCGGAGCTTCGCCATCGTAAACATGGCGATATCATGCACGCGCAGCGAAGTGCGACCAAGCCAAGCAGTTTAACACTCGTGGCGACCAGTGTTAATCCGCGAATCACGAAGGCGTAGAGGCGCAGGACTCCGGCGTAAGAATCAGTTGTTCCAATAAGCCTGGCTGAGTTCGGGAGGCGTTTCCGCCAGCGCTGCGTAAAGGCGTCTGGCTGCGGCTTCGCGCACATCCGAGTCGCGCTTGTATCCGCGAGCATGCG
This sequence comes from Verrucomicrobiota bacterium, assembly GCA_016235555.1. Taxonomy (GTDB): domain Bacteria; phylum Verrucomicrobiota; class Verrucomicrobiia; order Opitutales; family Opitutaceae; genus JACRKC01. The sequence continues at coordinate 187,956 of JACRKC010000114.1, read as the reverse complement.
CCTCGAACCACTTTTCGACAATGCCGACCTTCACCCAAGCACGTTGTTCGATCACCGGATAGTGAACATCACGCAATAGACCGTAGCGCTCGGCATGGGCCTCGCGCCATTGCCGGACGAGCGCCGAAAACACGAGGACTTGTTTCGGGCGGCCGGCCTCGGCGCGGAGACGCGGCAATTCCTGGAGCAATCGGGCATACGCCGGGTCGCTTCGGTCATAAGACTCGACGAGTTTTTGCACGAACCATCCCCACCACGTGGGAAACAGCCGCGGCATGGCCGCGATGGCACTGCCTCGCGGAGCATCCTTGAAAATATCTTCGGGAATGCGCTGACGCGCCAGCGCGATCCAGTAGCTCCGAATCGCCTGCAGTTGGGCGGCACGGGCGGCAGGTTCCGCCTGGCGACGAACGATCGCCAGCCGGTCTTCCGCGTGGAGCATCCGTCCGCGAAGGGTGGTCACGCATTGGCCATCGACGGCGAGTTCGCCGGCTGCGCGATCACGCTGGCCAAAGGCGATCAGATAGGATCGTTGCGCAGATTCGCGGGCCTTGTGGGATCGGTCGTAGGCCGAGCCGCATGTCGCTGCAAAAACCGCCTCGGCCGCCGCAACGCCATGTGCCTCCGCCTCCAATTCCCGAAACTCCAACGTCCGAAAGCGGAGGTAGGCGCTGACCTCGGAAACGAGTGCGGCGGGTATGTCGACAGTGCCTGCGAGCGACGGTGGCAAACCCGCCGTCCGCAACGCGCTGATGACATTCCACTCCGTGAGGACAACGGGCCAATCGGGTTGCGGAGGACGTGGCTTCAAGGTGCGGGACGTGGATCGTTTTGGTGCGGCCATATTATACCAGCTCTCGCAAGCGCGCCAGTCGCCGAGGATTTTCCAATCCGGCCGCGGACGGTCCATGCGCGTCAAGTCGATCCGGCGAACACTGGCGTCGCCGAGTGTTCGCTGCCCTTGCTTCCCCTCGACACACCTGGCGTGGCATCCTTGCGCCCAGAATAGCATGCACGGGTTTCAACGCTTTCAAATGGCCGGAAACAGCATCGTAGCCGATGCCGTGGCGGAGTGTGCCGACGCCGGGTTGCTCGACGAGCTGCGCATGGCACTGCATCCCGAGCAGCAATGTGCGCGCGATGCCGCGCTCCACGCCGTGCGCGACATCGTGTATGAACTCGCCGGCTCGCGCGATCGCGATTTGGCGGTCGATGTCCTGATCTACGCCACGGGCGTCGCGGAATTCGATTTGACCAGCCTGCGTGACTACGCCCGCAAGCATGCACTCACGCCCGAAGGGTTTCGGCAGCACGTTTTGAAGATGCAACGACGCCTCGGGCTGCCACCGCGGCCGATGCAGCACGCCGATGCGAACTGAAGTGCAGCAACTCCTGGCCGTCTTGCCACCCACGGGAATCGACCGGGCCACGCGGTTGGGATTGGCCCTGTCCCCAAAAATGGAAACGGAAGCCTGGCGGCATCTTGTCAGCCGCGTGGCCAGCCTCGCACGCACGGCCACCGGCGCGCGCCAAACTTTAACGGCGTGGCTGGGTGATGCGCTCGCCTATAGTGGCGCACGCGGCCGCGGTCTGATCACCGAGTGTGCCGAGGCAGCGGGCTTCGACGCCGGCACGCTGCGCAACGCCAAGATGGTGTGCGCTCGCATCCCGGTGTCATGTCGCCATGACGCCCTGAGTTGGACGCACCATTGCGAGGTCGGCCTCGCGTTCGCCGACCCCAGCGAGATCGAACGCTGGCTGGCAATCGCAGAAAAAGAGCGGCTCTCGACGTCGGCTCTGCGCGTCCGGGTGCGGGCGCACGTCGCGACCTTGCGCGGTAATCCGCGAACCGAAGCGGATGGTGCGTCGATCGCGGCGTTTCGTTTGATGCGCGAGCTGCGCGCGGTGGGTCGGTCGTTGGTCCGGGAGCGTCACCAGTGGCAGCAATGGTCGCCCACGGCGGCGCAGCTCGCGCTCCAAGAGCTTCGGCCGCTCACGGATTTCATCGACGCGGTGCGCAATCGCGCATTGCGGCGTTCGACGAAGCCTTCACGGGATCTCGAAGCGAATTGAGCGCCGCCCACGGCGGCGCAATCAGCCCCGCGCCGGAACCTTCAACTTGGTGCGGATGTGCAATGCGACCTCGGTGGTGTCGTAGTAGACGAAATGCCCGACCTTGTGATGCGGAATCCGCCGCAGCTTCGTCCACGAACGAAGCGTGCGAATCGACGGCTCTTTGCCGGACGGGAAAATGCCACTCGTGCGCAGGCCGATGACATCGGTGAGTTGGTTTGTGATGGTCGAGGAAGGTGAGTTTGATTCCATGCCTACGCCGCCACGTCAACTGGCCGGCTCGCTGCGGTCGAAATCGGCTCAAATGCAGCGCTGCGTTTCGGTAGGATGCCGAAATACTCCTCGGCTTCTTCTGCCGTTTTCATGTCGAGGTAGTGCCGGCGGATGATGCTCTCGGAATTGCCCGCCTGAATAGCCGCCTCGCCGATGGAGCGGAATTTCGCGACGAACATCGAAATGAAAGTGTGCCTCATCACGTCGTGCGAAAGGTTGAATTTCTTTCGCAGCGCGGAGCACCGCTGTTGAAAATTGCCGACGACGAGTGGAAATTTTTCGAGCGGATAGGCGCGGAGCCAGGCTGCGAGATTTGGTTGGATCGTGATCTTGCGTGGTTCGCGGATTTTCGAAACCTCGGCGGAAATCGCGATAAATCCGCCGTTGAGGTTCACCGCCTCACTCGGGAGCTTGCTCATTTCGCCGTCAGGCACACCGGGACGGATGCCAGCGAAGAGGCAGAGCGCGAAATACGGCACCCAACGTCCACCTTCAAAGGTTTCCAAATGCGCCATGATCTTGCGGGCTTCGTCGGCCGTCATGGTTTTGGCCGCGCCGCGCCGCCGCCGGATGCGGTGATGCGGCACCTTTAGCACCGGGTTCTCCGCAATCCAGCCGCGGTGGAACGAGAACTTGTAGAAAGTCGAAACGATGCCCCGGCGGTTGTTGTAAGTCTTCAACCCAGGTCGGCCCATTTCAAAAAAGGCGACCAAGCTGGCCGGCGTGATCTCCGCCACGCTCTTGCCCGCGTAGTGTGTTTTCAGTCGTTTTAGGTCCGACCGAATCCGCTTGATCTGAGGCACCGAAAGTTGCCCTTGCTCGAATTCGTGTTCCTTCGCGGTGACATAGTCCGCGACTGCATCGGCAAGGGCTCTTTGCTTCTCGGGCGGACGATAGTTCGCAGCCGTGAAATCCACGCAGAAAAGCAACGAATGGCCGGCGTCTGCGAGCCGGCGAAACGCGGCCTCAGCGTCCTTCAATTGCTCGTCCGTTAGCCGTGTCGCGGCGGTGCGGATGCCCGTCTCGCTTTGGAGTCGCTGAACATCGAGGGTCTGACGCTCGGCATTCGCCTCAGCGCGGGTCGGGAAGTTTTTGCGAACGCGTTTCCCGTCCAACCAACCAGCAACGCGAAAAACGATCTCCCCAGAGGGATTCGTGAATTCTGAAATAACGAACGCAGTGTTTTGGTTCATGCCCGATTTGCCACGTCAACTGGCAAATCTGTGGTCGGGCCGACTGCGGTTCCTGAATACCAACGATTTAGTTGGCGCCCCCACGGGGAATCGAACCCCGCTTTGAAGATTGAGAATCTCCTGTCCTAACCGATAGACGATGAGGGCGTGAATCGGAGGTGGAGAAAGCCACGATTGCGGCGGCGGCGTCAAGTGCGATTCCCGCACCGGCCTGCTCGCGGGTGTGACCCAAACTGAGGCCAGCGATTTGTAGCGGCGGTCTATGACCGCCGTCGAAGCACCGCCGCTACAGCCAAAGCCTTCGGAACTGACCTCAGTTTGAGTTACACCTCCCGCTCGCGGCACGGGATTCCGGTTTGACCTCATGGGGTTGGGTGGGGGAGCGCAGGAAGCACAGGGCGGCGGCGGGGTGGGAGGCGTAGTGCTGCGTGAGGGCGGAGAGGTTGAGGGGGCCGTCGCGCAGGAGGGCGCCGAGGAGGGCGGGCGCAGGAGGGCGAGGTTGCAGGCGCGGCGGGCATGGCGGCCGAGTTCGGGGTCTTCGCGCTAGCAGCCTGTCGGACTTAGAAAATGAAGGCCATCTGGCATCGAATATTCGCGAGAAAAAATTCCGTGAGATCAAATATTCACCTACAGACGCCTTCGCTCGCCTAAGTCCGACAGACTCCTAGCACCTTAGCGGGCTTCAGCGGATCACCGTGGATCTGCGCTCCACGGCTTTCCGGTTTGAATGCACAAATCGTTCCCACGTAGGCCAGCGCGCTGGCGCGCGCCAAACCGCGCTCGCATGCGAGCTGACCTACAGTTGCGAAACCAAACCGGAAAGCCGTGCCCTGCGCTCCCCCGCTCGCAATCCATCATTGACCGGCGCCGCGCCCGCCGTAGCGTGCCCGATTCCCTCGATAATACACGTCTCCGCACCTTTCCTGTGAACGTCCAACTGAACACCGTCTCCGCCACCCGCAAGAGCCTCGTCGTCGCGCTCGAACCGAGCGAAGTCGCCGCGGAATACACCGCCGTCGTGGCCGAAATCGCCAAGATCGCGCGCCTCCCCGGCTTCCGCCCGGGCAAGGCCCCCGCCACGCTGGTCGCCCGTCACTTCCGCAAAGAGGTCGACGGCGAGTTCAAGCAGAAGGTCGTCGCCAAGGCCTACAAGGCCGCGATGGATCAGGAGAAGCTGGACGTGCTCAACGTCGTCAATATCGAGGACGGCAAGATCGAGAACAATACCGCTGCCTCCATCACGATCACCGTCGATGTGCGTCCCGACTTTGCGGTGCCGGACTATGTTGGTTTGCCGACCGAGGTCGTCTCGACCGAAGCCACGGATGCCGAAGTCGACAACGTGATCCATGGCCTCCGCTCCGAGCGCGCCGATTTCAAGGCCGCCGATCGCGCCGCCGCCAAAAGCGATTACGTGAAGCTCGGCTACGACGGCACGATCGACGGCAAGGCCATCACTGAAATCGCCCCTGACAAGCAACTCTACGGCAAAGTCCCGCAGACGTGGGAAGAAGTTGAGGGCGCCAACGAGGGCGTCATTCCCGGCCTCGGCCAGCAGCTCGCCGGCTTGAAGGCGGGCGAAAAGAAGAACGTCACGATCACTTTCCCCGCGGACTTCGCGCCCGTGCCGGCGCTCGCCGGCAAGCAGGCGGTCTACGCGGTCGAGGTGCAGGAGGTGCGCGAGCGTGTGCTGCCGGAGCTGAATGAGGAGTTCTTCAAGGCGAACCAAGCCGACAGCCTCGACGGTCTGAAGCAGAACATCCGCAACAATCTCAAACTGCAGAAGGAGTATCAGAACCGCACCGCGCAGCGCCGGCAGGTTACCGAGTTGCTCTCAGCGCGAGTCGACTTCCCCGTGCCGGATTCACTCGTCGCCTCCGAGACGCAGGGCGTGCTCCGCCAATTCATCGAGGAGAACATGCGCCGCGGCGTCCCGCAGGAGCAGTTCGAGAAGGACAAAAAGGAGCTCATCGCCGGCGCGCAGAAAGCCGCCGCCAATCGCGTGAAGGTCCAGCTCGTCCTCGCGAAGATCGCGGAAAAGGAAAAAATCGAGGTCACCGAGCAGGACATCGATGCGTGGGTCTACCGCGAGACGATGCGCTCGCAGCAGAAGGCGGACAAGATCGTCAAGCAGCTCGCGGGCGATCGCGATTACCTCCGCCACGTGCAGCAGGGGATCATTTTCGACAAGGCGGTTGATTTCCTGGTCGCCAAAGCTACGGTGAAAACGGTTCAGCCGGCGACGGCCTGAGCCGATAAAACCAAGATATTGTGAGCACCTACTACATTCCGACCATTTGGGAGAACACCGGCCGCGGCGAGCGCCAGTGGGACGTGTTCAGCCGCCTGCTGAAGGACCGGATCGTTTTCATCGGCACTCCGATCGACGATGGCGTGGCCAACGCCGTGATCGCGCAGCTGCTCTTTCTCCAGATGGAGGACGCGAAGAAGGACATCCATCTCTACATCAACTCGCCCGGCGGCGTCGTGACCGGTGGCATGGCCATCTATGACACGATGAACTTCCTCCAGTGCGACATCGTCACCTACTGCGTGGGCATGGCCGCCAGCATGAGCACGGTGCTCGTGGCGGCGGGCACGAAGGGCAAGCGTTTCGCGCTGCCGAACAGCCGTATCATGATTCACCAGCCGAGCGGCGGCGCCGGTGGCCAGGCGGCCGACATCGCCATCGCGGCCAAGGAAATCCTCCGCTGGCGCAGGACCCTCAACGAGGTCATCGCCAAGCACACCGGCAAAACCGCCGCCCAGGTCGAAAAGGACTCCGACCGCGACTACTACATGAGCGCGCACGAGGCCAAGGACTACGGCATCGTCGACCACGTGGTCGAGTCCACCCGCGAAGCCCAGAAACTCGCCGTGCCGAGCGCCGCCTGACGCGCAGCGTCTTACGCGTTCTCCACGCTCGACTCGCCGCGCCAGCTTCGCACGCTCCCGTCATGGCCAAATCCGCGCGCATGACCCTGTGCTCGTTCTGCGGCAAATCGCAGGCCGAGGTTAAAAAGATCATCGCCGGACCGGGCGTCTACATCTGCGACTCGTGCGTCAACGTCTGCAAGACGATCATCGATCGCGAGATCAAGGCGCCGACGGTCGACTCGAAGCCGGCCTTCCGCCTCGTCAAGCCGTCGGAAATCAAGAAGACGCTCGACGACTATGTCATCGGGCAGGATCACGCGAAGAAGGTTCTCTCGGTCGCGGTCTACAATCATTACAAGCGCCTGATGTTCGACTCCGGCCAGTCCGTGAAGGATCCGGCCGCGCTGTCGCCCGAGTTCACCGACGTCGAAGTGGAGAAAAGTAACATCCTCCTGGTCGGTCCGACGGGCTCCGGCAAGACGCTGCTCGCCCGCACGCTCGCCAAGATTCTCGATGTCCCGTTCGCCATCTCCGATGCGACCACGCTCACCGAGGCCGGCTACGTCGGCGAGGACGTGGAGAATGTCGTGCTCCGCCTGCTGCAAGCCGCGAACTACGACGTAAAGAAAGCCGAGTGCGGCATCATCTACATCGACGAAATCGACAAGATCGGCCGCAAGACAGAGAACGTCTCGATCACGCGCGATGTGTCCGGTGAAGGCGTGCAGCAGGCGCTGCTGAAAATTCTCGAGGGCACGACGTGCAACGTCCCGCCACAGGGCGGTCGCAAGCACCCGAATCAGGAATACATCCAGATCAATACGTCGAACATCCTCTTCGTTTGCGGCGGTGCGTTCGTCGGTCTCGACGCCATCGTGCAGCGCCGGATGGGCACGCGCAGCCTCGGGTTTTCGTCGATCGCGGCGCAGCACGAGGCGGAGTTGAAACCGGAGCAGATGATGAAGGCGCTCGCGCCGGAGGACCTGATCCGCTTCGGCATGATCCCCGAGTTCATCGGCCGCCTGCCGGTCGTGTCGGTGCTCGATCAACTGCAGGTCGCGGACCTCGAAAAAATCTTGCTGCGCACCAAGAACGCGATGGTGAAGCAGTATTCCAAGCTCTTCGCCATGGATGGTGTGCGCCTCAAACTCACGCCCGACGCGGTGAAGGCCATTGCCCAGCGTGCCATCGAACTGAAGACCGGCGCGCGCGCCCTTCGCTCGATCATGGAGAACATCATGCTCGAAGTGATGTATGATTTGCCCCAGCGCGACGATGTGGCCGAAGTGGTGATCGACGCCGCGGTTGTCGCGGGCCGTCGCCGTCCGACGTTGCGCCGAGCGAGCAAGGCCGAGCCGAAGCAGGACGCGGCGTAAAGAGTAGGGCCGGTCTGTGGCCGGCCTTTATTGCACACGCGGTGCTCGCACCGAGTGGCCGGTCAGAGACCGGCCCTACCTCAAACCAGCTCCAGACCGCGCACCGTGCTGGTGGACGAGGCAAACTTGTCCGCTTCCAAGCCCATGCGCTGGAGCATCGAGACGAAGAGATTCGGCAGCGGGTAGTTTTGCTCGGTGTTGAACGCGAGGTGCTGGCCGTGGCGGAAGCCGCCGCCGGCAAAGAGCGTCGGGAGATTCGTCGTCACGTGGGTGTTGGCGTTGCCGAGGTTGGTGCCGTAGAGGACCATCGTGCGGTCGAAGAGCGTCTCGCCGTCTTCGCGCACGGACTTCAGGTCCTGGAACAGTTCGGCGAGCAGCTTCATGTGCCACTGGTCGACAGCGCGGAGTTGCGCGAGCTTGGCTTCGTTGCGGCCGTGATGGGAGATGTTGTGGTAGCCGTCGGAGAGTTTGTCGTCGCCGAACTCGATCGCGGGGGAGTTCACGCTGTCGAGGAGGAGCGAGATGCTGCGCGTGGAGTCGGTCTCGAAGGCGAGGCGCGCCATGTCATACATGAGCTTCACCTTTTCCATATAGGCCGCGGGGCTGGCGGGATCGAGGGGGCAGGAGGCTTCGACCTTGGGCTTCGGTTTGCGCTCCCATTCCTTCGACATCTGCATGCGCTGCTCGAGGTCGCGCACGCTGGTGAAATACTGGTCGAGCCGCTCACGGTCGCGCGCCGTCACGCTGCGGGAGAGGTCCTTCGCCTGGCCGGCCACGGCGTCGAGGATGCTCTGGCCGCGGTCGAGTTTGCGCATCTGCGCTTCGACCTCGGCGGGCGTGCCTTGCACGAAGAGGCGCTTGAACACCTCCGAGGCTTTTTCCTCGCACGGGATCAACACGCCCTGGCCGGTCCACGAGAGGCTGCGGGTGCCTTGCTGGACGTTGACGCCGAGCGTGAGCGAGGGGAAGCGCGTGAGGTGGCCGATGCGTTCGGCCATGTATTGGTCGAGCGAGATCGTGTTGCGGAAACCGCCGCTGCCCGGGTGCGGCGCCGCGGTGAGGAAGCAGATGTCGGCCGGGTGACCGCCGTCGACGTCGGGATGCGACACGCCGCTGAACACGGTGAAGTCGTCCCGGTGCGCGCGGAGCGTCTCGAGGTAGGGGGAGAGTTTGTAGCCGCGACCCGCGTCCTTCGGAAAAAATTGATCCGGGACGAGCCCGAGATTGTTGCAGATCGCGAGCATGCGGCGGGGCTTGGCGCCGGGGCCGGTGGGCGACGCGGGCGCGGCCTTGGCGAACGCGGGCAGCATCGCGTCGAGCAACGGCAGCGAGAGGAGAATGCCGGCGCCGTGGAGGAACTGCCGGCGCGAAAGCGCGTGCGGCGTGGCGACGTGGGAACCGAGGCGGGAGCGGGCGGGGTGGGGAGGTTTCATGGGGCAGGGGGGGCGCGGCGGTTACTTGTTCAGGAAAAGTTCGCTTTGCACAATCTCGTGCACGAGGGCGCGCACGCCGTGGTGGCCTGGCGCGGTGCGCTGGAGAATTCGTTCGAGTGCGGCCCGGTCGCTGAAGCGGACGGGCGCGCCGGTCGCGTAGACGATCAGTTGCTTCGCAAGACTGCGGGCGATCTGCGGCTCGTCGTCGCGGAGACGGCGTTTGAACTCGCGGATGTCGCCGAACGGCCGGCCGTCGGGCATCTCGCCGGAGCAGTCCACGGGCAGCGCGGAGTGGAAGGCGAATTTCTGTCCGCCCTTGCCTATGCCGGCGTCGGGCTTGCCCTCGCCGGTCGCACGGTAGCGGTCGCGCCAGCCGCCCATGACATCGAAGCTCTCGAGCGCAAAGCCGGGCGGGTCGATGTAGACGTGGCAGGCGTGGCAGGTTTCGAGGGTGCGGTGCTTGTCGAGTTGCTGGCGCACGGTGCTGGCGCCGCGGATGTCGGGCTCGATGGCGGGCACGCTCGGCGGCGGCGGGGGCGGCGGGCGGCCGAGGATGCGTTCCATGATCCACGCGCCGCGAATGACGGGGGAGGTCGTGGTCCCGTTGGCGGTGACTTTGAGCACGGCCGCCTGCGTGAGCAGGCCGCCGCGCGGGCTGTCGGGTGGAAGCGACACGCGGCGCACCGCGACGCCGTCGACTGGTGGCAGGCCGTAGTGGACCGCGAGCCGCTCGTTGAGCATCGCGAAATCGGAACTGACGAGGTGGCGCGCCGGCAGGTCGGCGCGGAGGAGTTCGGCGAAGAAAAGCTGGGTTTCCTCGAGCGCGGACTCGGTGAGCAGATCGTCGAGGTAGTAGTCGGGGTAGAGGTTCGAGTCGGGCGCGGTGGCGACGACTTTCCGGAGATCGAGCCAGTAATCGAGAAACGCATCGACGAAGCGGCGCGCGCGCGGGTCGTTGAGCAGCCGGTCGGTCTGGGCGCGGAGGACTTCGGGGCGGCGGAGGCGGCGGTCGGCGGCGAGCGTCCGGAGCTCGGCGTCGGGCGGCGAATTCCAGAGAAAGAAGCTGAGACGCGACGCGACGGCGTGGTCGTCGAGTTTGCCGGGATGCTCCTCGATGCAGACAAACTCCGGCGAGCAGAGCACGGCAGTGTAGCCGGTGAGCATCGCGTCGGTGAAATTGCTGCCGGCCTTCAGCGCGGCGTCGATGACCGGGAGAAACCGCTTTGCTTCATGGTCGCTCACGGGACGACGATAAGCGCGGGCCACGAAATTGCGCAGGAGGGGCTCGGCGTCCTTCGCCGGCTGCACGGATACGATCTCGACGCCGGTGCCGCTCGCGGCCGGCTTGAGCGGAAGATCACCGAAGAGGAGTTGGTGACCGGCGGTGGGCCACGAGTCGTAGAGCGGGCCTTCGACCTCGAGCCAGCGGAAGGCGACGCCGGGCTGGCCGTCTTTCTCGGCGAGCGGGTTTTGCCAGCGGCCGGCGCCGGGGCGCGAACGGAACAGCCGCGCGGGATCCGGTCGGATCATCTCGCCGGCGAGCAGCCACGTATCGATCTCGTGTGGGGCGGCCGTGGGCGCGGCGTCGAATTTTCCGAGCCAGCGCAACTGACGTGGCGGCGTTTCCGAGTAGACGGTGACCGGCTCGGGCCGGCGGCCGGCGGCGATGTTGTCGAGGTCGGGGATGAACCACTGGTCGGGTCGCTTCGGGTTGCCGTTGGGACCGATCCAGACGGAGTAGGCGTTGATCCGGATTTTGTAGTGGCCGGCGAGGGGGGCGCGGAACTGGTTGAACTTGGGCTCGAGCGGTTCGTAGCTGCCGGCGGGCATGCCGACGGCTTCGAGATCGCGCGTGGCGGGGTCCTTGGCGCCGGCGGTGATAGGCTGTTTTTTCGAGCGGACGTCGGGCTGGCCGGCGGTGCCGAGCACGGGGAAGGTTGCGCGTTCGGGCGCGGTGTTGAAGACGGTGAACGTCATCGGTCCCGTGAAGCTGCGCTGGTCGCGGGCGTAATAGCGTTTGGTGGTGGTGGGCGGGCGTTCCGCGCTCGTGGCGAGGACCTGGCGCAGCGCGTAGTCGGCGGCGGCGAGGTAGCGCGCCATCTGCACGTGGGAGACGTCGAGGGCGTCGCCGACCTTGTTGAACCGAAACGCCTCGCCGTCCTCGGGCAGCGTGTCGCGCACCTGGAGCCACGGCGCCGCGAGGAGATCGCGGAGGGCGTTTTCGTATTCGTAGCGGTTGAGGCGGCGTTGGGTGGCGCGGCCCTCGCGCGCAAAGCGTTCGCCTTCGAACTGTGTGAGGGCTCCGGCGATGGATTTCGTGAAGGCGGCGAGGGCCTCCGCGGGCGGGCGCTCGCGTTTCTTTGGCGGCATCTCACCGGTGGCGGCGCGATCGTGGACTTTGACCCAGAGCGCGAAGTTCTTCGGGTTGGCCGGCTCGAGGGTCAGCGCGGTGAGATCGAGGCCGCCTTTTTTCTCGGTGGCGTCGTGGCAGTCGGCGCACTCGATCTCGAGGAAGCGGCGGAGCTCCTGGGTGAGCGGCGCGGCGGCCAGCGGCAGAGAAAACAGCGCAGCGAGCAGGACGGCTGCGCGAAAGGTCGGGGCAGAACGCATCAGGGCGGGGAACAAAACAGTGGGAGATTAGCCGTGAAAGACGCCGGCGGTCGAGCGGTGATTTCAGGCGGGGTGGAAACTTTCGCGGACTATTCCGCTTTCCACGGGCGTGACGCAGGGCTGCGCTGGTCGCCGGTTGATCATGAAAATCCCCGCCGCTCTCGTGTTGCTCGCCGCCGCGACCGCGCTCGCCGCCGCCGAGCCGACCACCGAAATTCGCTATCTCTCGGGCCGCGGGCCCAAGGACGCGGTGCCGTGGGAGTTCACGGTGTCGGGCGGTCGTCGCGCCGGGGAGAAGACCACGATCCCGGTGCCGTCGAATTGGGAGCTACAGGGATTCGGCACCTACAACTACGGGCAGGAGGCGAACAAGGCCGACGAGCGCGGCCGTTACCACACGCGGTTCACGGTGCCGGCCGACTGGAAGGGCCGGCGCATCCGGCTCGTGTTCGACGGCGTGATGACCGAGGCCGAGGTCAAGGTGAACGGCAAGCCGGCGGGTCCGGTGCATCAGGGCGGCTTCACGCGTTTCCGCCACGACATCACGGCGCTGATCAAGTTCGGCGACGGCGCGGCCAACGAAAACGTGCTCGACGTCGACGTCGCGAAAGTGTGTTCCGACGCGAAGACCGAACTCGCCGAGCGCGGCGGCGACTACTGGGTGTTCGGCGGCATCTACCGCCCGGTGTGGCTCGAAGCGCTCCCGGCGCAGGCCATCGATCACGTCGCGATCGACGCGCGGGCCGACGGAGCGATCACGGCGGAGGTGACGCTGGGTTCGGTGCACGGTGGGCGCACGGACGGGCTGACGATGAAGCCGCTGCGGCTTGAGGCGCAGGTGCTCGACGCGGCCGGCCGGCCGGTCGGCGCGGTGTTTTCGCAGGGCGTTCCGGCGGGCGGTGCAGGCCGCGCGCGAATCGCCGGCCGCGTGGACGCGCCGCTACTCTGGACCGCCGAGACGCCCGCGCGCTACACGCTGCGACTGACGTATCGGCGCGGCGACGAGACGCTGCACGTGGTGGACACGCGCTTCGGATTTCGCACCTTTGAAGTGCGCGACGGCGAGGGCCTGTTCCTCAACGGCCAGCGCATTCTCCTGAAAGGCGTCAACCGCCACAGCTTCCGCCCCGAGACGGGACGCGCGCTCACGCGGGAGGACTGCTACGAGGATGTGCGCGTGATGCGCGCCATGAATATGAACGCCGTGCGCATGTCGCACTACCCGCCTGACGAGGCGTTTCTCGAGGCGTGCGACGAACTCGGGCTCTACGTGCTCGACGAGCTGAGCGGCTGGCAGCACGCGCACGGCACGGCGATCGGGCGGCTGCTCGTGCGCGAACTCGTGGAGCGCGACGTGAACCACCCGAGCATCCTTTTTTGGGACAACGGCAACGAAGGCGGCTGGAACCGCGAGCTCGACGGCGACTTTGCGCTCTACGATCCGCAACAGCGGCGCGTGCTGCACCCGTGGAATCTCCACGGCGGCGTCGACACGAAGCACTACGTGTCCTTCGGCGAATTCCAGCGTCTGTTGCGCGGCCCGAACCTCGTGATGCCGACGGAAATCCTCCACGCGCTCTACGACGGTGGTGCCGGCGCGGGGCTGGAGGATTACTGGCGCGCGATCGTGGCGTCGCCGGTGGGCGCGGGGATGTTCACCTGGGATTTCGCCGACGAAGGCGTCGTCCGCACCGATCGCCAGCGACGCGTCGACGTGTTCAGCACGTTCGGTGCGGACGGCGTGGTCGGCCCGCACTTCGAAAAGGAAGGCAGCTATCACACGCTGCGCGACGTGTGGTCGCCGGTGCAGATCGTGGCGCCGGTGCTCGACGGGAAATTCGACCGCAGCCTGACCGTGCACAACGCCTTCGACTTCACCTCGCTCGCGCAGTGCCGGTTTTCGTGGATGCTCCAGCGCTTCGTGGCACCGGCGGCGAAAGACCGCACACCGCAGGTCGTGGCCACCGGCGCCATTGCGTCGCCCGCGGTCGCGCCGCACGCCAGCGGCCACCTCGCGCTCGACCTGCCGGCCGATTGGCGGGAGGCCGACGCGCTGTCCGTCACCGTCGCCGGACCGGACGGCACCACGCTCTGGACCTGGACGTGGCCGACGGAGGCTTTGGAAAAACGCACCGCACTGCCGCCCGGCACCGGCGAAGTGCGCGGTGTGCCGGCCATCGAGACCGCCGCCGGCGTGATCCGCCTGCGCTGCGGCGACCTCACCGCGACGTTCGAGCAGGCGACGGGGATGCTGCGAGAAATCCGCCGCGGCGCGAAGATCTTCGCGCTGACCCGCGGCCCGCGGCTCGCGTTTGCCCGCCCGCCCGCGAACAGCCCCACGGAATGGCTCCCCCTCGCCGACGCGACGGGCGAGGTGCGGCGTCTCGCGTCGCCGGCCACCGCGAGTGTCGTCGAGGTGGAGCTGGAAAACCTCCGCGGCGGCACGGTCCACGGTGGCTTCAAGCTGGAGCTAAGCCCCGACGGCAATGCGTGGACGACGGTCTTCGACGCGTCGCGCCGCCCGGGCGACGGCACGCGCTATGAATTTCCGCCGCAGATGGTGGCGGCGGTGCGGCTGACCAATCTTGCGCGCTCCGACGGCCAGCCGGCCGCGCTGCGCAGCGTGCGCATCGGCTACGTGCCGACGCGGTTTCCGGCGCCGGTGACCACACCGCCGACGATCACGTTCAGCGAGGCGGACGATCCGGTGTCGAAGCGCTCGATGGTCTGGCTCGACGTGCGCGGCGGCGCGAGCGGCCTCGATCACGCGCGCTGGACGCTCCATGGCGACGGCGCGCTGGCCCTCGAATACCGCTACACGCTCGACGGAGTTTTCGCGTTCCACGGCGTGACGTTCGACCTTCCCGTCGCCCAGATCGAGTCGCACCGCTGGCTCGGCGAGGGGCCGGCGCGCGTCTGGCAAAACCGCCTGCGCGGCCCGGCACTCGCGGTGCATGAGACGCCGCGGCGCGAACTGCAGCCGGGCGAGAGCTTCGTCTATCCCGAGTTCGAGGGTTACTTCGCCGGCGTCCGCTGGTCACGTCTGGCCACGGCCGCCGGCCCGATCCTGCTCTCGGGGCTCGGGCACGACGCGTTTGTGCGCGTGGGCACGCCGCGGATCAGCCATCCGAACACGATGGCGGATTTTCCCGCCGGCGACCTGTCGTTCGTGCACGCGATCCCGCCGATGGGCTCGAAGTTCAAGACCCCGGCCGAGTCCGGCCCAAGCGCACAATTCGCCAAGGCCACCGGCCGCTACGACGGCACAGTGGTGTTTCGTTTCGGCGAGTGACGGCGCCGCGCCGTCACCAGTGGGCGTAATCGCCCTTTTGCAGGCCCTTCGCGAACTCGACGAAGAGCTGCACGCAACGCTCCACATCATGCAGATCGACGACCTCGCTCGGCGTGTGCATGTAGCGGAGGGGGATCGACACGAGCCCGGTCGCCACGCCGCCGCGGCCCATCTGGATCGCGCGAGCATCGGTGCCGGTGGGGCGCGGGTCGGCTTCGATTTGGTAGGGAATCTTGAGCTTCTTCGCGGCCTTCACCAAGCGGTCGTAGACGATCGGGTTGATGTTGGCGCCGCGACAGAGGATGGGGCCGCCGCCGAGCTTGGTCTCGCCGAATTTGCGGTTGTCGCAATCGGGATGATCGGTGGCGTGGCCGACGTCGACCGCGAGCGCGAGGTGTGGATTGACGGCGTAGGCCGACGTGGTCGCGCCGCGCACGCCGATTTCCTCCTGCGAGGTGGCGACGCTCACGACCTTGGCGGCGAGTTTCTTTTTCTCGCGCGCGAGGCGGATGAGGGTCTCGCCGACGACGTAGGCGCCGACCTTGTTGTCGAACGCGCGCGCGGTGCCGATGGAGCCGTTGAACAACTCAAGTTCGTGATCGTAGGTGGCGACGTCGCCGATGGAGACGCGGGCGAGTGCCGCTTTTTTGGAGGACACGCCGATGTCGATCCAGATCTCGTGCTTCTTCGGGACCTTCTTCCGATCCTCGTCGTCCATGAGGTGGATGGCACGCTTGCCGGTGACGCCTTTCACGGGGCCGTTGGCCGCCTGGATGATCACGCGGCGGCCGGAGATGACGCTGAGATCGTGGCCGCCGATGGTGTCGAAGTAAAGGAAGCCGTCCTTGTTGACGAAGGTGATGATGAGGCCGAGTTCGTCCATGTGACCGGCGAGCATGAGGACGGGGTCACCGGCGGGATTGAGCGTGGCGAGGCGGTTGCCGAGAGCATCGCCGGTGTAGGCGTCGGCGGCGGGTTTCACGTGGCGGTCGAAGACCGCCTGCGCTTCGGCCTCGTAACCGGAGGGCGAGCGCGCGTGGAGCAGTTCGGCGAGAAAGGCAGGGACTTGATAGGATGACATGGAGAAAGGGAGTCAGGGAGTAAGGGACTGAGGGATGTTTGGTGCAAGCGGGCGGGAAAAAAACCGCTTGTGCCCTCATCCCTCCCTCCCTCATCCCTCACTCCCTTCTCCATGACCATCTATCCTGCCATCGACATCAAGGGCGGCCGCTGTGTGCGGCTCACGCAAGGGCGCGCCGACGCCGAGACGGTCTATGCCGAGAATCCGGCGGACGTGGCGAAGGAGTTTCGCGCGGCCGGCAGCGAGTGGATCCATGTGGTGGATCTCGACGGCGCTTTCACGGGCGAACCGCAGAACCTGCCCGCGGTGCAGGCCATCGTGGCCGTGGGCCTGAAAGTGCAGCTCGGCGGCGGCCTGCGCACGCATGCCGCGATCGAGCGGGCAATCGGATCGGGGGTGAGTCGGGTGGTGATCGGCACGCGCGCGGTGGACGCGGACAATTTCGTAGGCGACGTCGCGCAGACGTTCGGCGAGAAGGTCGCCGTCGGCATTGATGCGCGCAACGGGATCGTCGCCGTGAAGGGCTGGGTGGCGAGTTCCGGCATGAGCGCGCTGGAGGCCGCGCGGCGCATGGATGTGCTCGGCGTGCGCACGTTGATCCACACGGACATCGGCACCGACGGCATGCTGACCGGGCCGAACTTTCAGGCGCAGGAGGCGATGTTGCGCGTCGGCAAGTTCCGGGTGATCGCGAGCGGCGGCGTGAGCCGGCGGGAGGACGTCGTGAAACTGGCGGAGCTCGCGCGACGTTACGCCAATCTGGACGGGGTGATCGTGGGCAAAGCGCTTTACGAGAAGCGCGTGGATCTGCCTGATCTGCTCGCGCTCGCGCGCGGGTGAGCGCGGTCAGCGCTTGATCTGTTCCGCGATTTCTTCGAGCGGATAAGTGATGATCTCGGCGAGCGTGGGGTGATACCACGGCGCGCGGAGGAGATCGAACACCGTGGCGCGCATCGCGAGGGGGGCGCTGAAGGCGTGGATCAGTTCGCCGGCGTCCTGGCCGACGATCTCCGCGCCGAGGATGCGGCCGCGCTTCGGCTCGGCGATCACCTTCACGTAGCCGTAGTTTGCGTCCATGAGGATGGACTTGCCGTGGTCGTTGAACGGATAGCTCGCGACAAGGTAGCGAACGCCGCGCTCGTCGAGGTCGCGCTCGAGCAGGCCGATGGTGGCGAGCTGCGGGTCGGTGAAGACGACGTTGAGCAGGAGCGAGTAGTCGACGGGCTTCAGTTTTTTTACGCCGGCGGCGTGACGGGCGGCGAGTTCGCCCTGCTGGATGGCGATGTGGACGATTTCGGCCGGGCCGGAGCAATCACCGGCGGCGTAGATGTGCGGCGCGCTCGTCTGCTGCCAGCGGTTGGTGACGATCTGGCCGGACGGACGGGTGCGGACGCCGGCGGCGGGGAGGTTGAGGGCGGCGGTGTGGGGCTCGCGGCCGAGGGCGTTGAAAAGGTGGGCGGCACGGCGGGTGATTTTTCTGCCGTCGTGGAGAAACTCGACGGTGAAGCCGCGTCGGTCGTGCGCGACGCGCTGGAGTTGCGTGCCGGCGAACAGCTCGATGCCCTCGTCGACGAAGGCGCGCTGCACGACAGTGGACGCATCCGCGGAGTGGTCGCGCAGGATGTTGGGGCTGCGCTGGACGAGCGTCACGCGCGCGCCGATCCGGTTGAGAAACTGCGCGAGCTCGCACGCGACGATGCCACCGCCGAGCACGATCACGCGCTTCGGAATGAAATCGAGATCGAGCACATCGTCGCTGGTCCAGCACCGGACGCCGGCGAGGCCGGGCACGGGGGGCACGCTCACGCGCGAGCCGGTGCCGATCAGGATGTGGCGGGCGGAAATTTTTTTGCCGTTGGAGAGCTCGACGGTGTGGGCGTCAACGAAACGGGCGTGGGCGCGGATCAGATCGAACTTGCCGGACTGCAGGGCTTGCAGGCGGTAGTCGGCGAATTCGCCGATGATCTTTTTCTTTCGCGCGTGAATGGCCTTCATGTCGGCGCGGGCGGACGGGATTCTCAGGCCGAAGGTTTTTCCCTTTTTCGCGAGGTGAAGCACGTCGGCCATGTAGAGCAGCGTCTTCGACGGCATGCAGCCGCGGAGGATGCAGAGGCCGCCGAGGTCGCGTGCGCCATCGACGATGGCGGTGCGCAGGCCGAGGGAGACGGCGACGCGCGCGGCGTTGAAGCCGGCGCTGCCGCCGCCGAGGACGAGAAAATCGCAGGACTTGGTCACGCGGAGAACGTGGCGGGAAATTCAGAAACAAAAAAGCCAGGAATTATTCCTGGCTTGGGCGGGCGTCGGAGGAGTCTGGCTCACCGGCCCTTGCCGAAAAGCATGATGTGGATCGTCTTCAAGACGATCGTGGCGTCGAGGCGGAAGGAGAAGTGGCGGATGTAGTAGAGGTCGTATTCGAGCTTGCGAATCGTGTCCTCGGTGCTCGCGCCATACGGGTAGCTGACTTGCGCCCAGCCGGTGATGCCGGGTTTTACGAGGTGGCGGAAGTAGTAGCAGGGGATCTCGCGTTCGTAGCGCTCCACGAGCCGGTCCCATTCGGCGCGCGGGCCGATGAGGCTCATGTCGCCGCGGAGCACGTTCCAGAGTTGCGGGAGTTCGTCGAGGCGGGTGCTGCGGAGAAAGTTGCCGACGCGGGTGATGCGCGGATCGTCCCGGCGGGTGTAGAGATCGCCGTCCTCGGGCGTCACGCGCATCGTGCGGAGTTTCACCAGCGGGAATTTCGCGTGATTCTTGCCGACCCGCTGCTGGAAGAAGAACACGGGGCCGCGGTCGTTGAGCCACACGGCGAGCGCCCCGGCGGCGATGAGGGGCGCGGCGAGCACGAGCCCCACGGCGGCGAGCGCGATATCGCTGGCGCGCTTGAGGCGTTCGAAGGCGGGATCGCGCGCGATCTGGAAGCCCTCCTGAAAGAGCCAGGTCTGGTTGAGGCGGTAGAGGGGGATTTTGCGCCAGTAGACCTGGTGAAAAAGCTCGAGGGTGTAGGTGGGCACGCCGTCGAAATAGAGGCTGACAAGGCGCCGGGAAATCTCCGGTGAAAACTCGCGGGCGGACTCGCGCAGCACGATGGCCTCCACGGCCGTCGCCCCCGTCTCGATCTCTTCGAGCACCTCGCCGAAGAGCCGGAGCGGGTGGCGGTCGCCGGGTCCGAAGGGCGGGGTCGACGTGCCCGTGACCACGGAAAAAACAATACCCTGGTCCATGCCGAGCCGGTGGCACTCGTCGGCGAATTCGAGACAGCTCGTGCGATCGCCAAGGAAGACGATGCTGCGCCGCCCGCGGGTGCGCAGGGCGCGATGATGAAACAGCCGCCGGTAGCTGAGGCTGAGGGGGATGAGGGTGACAAAACTGAAGATGACGACGATGCGGCTCGACTGCAGTTCGAAGCCACTCGGGATGAACGCGTGGGTGAGCAGCAGCGTGCCGAGCGTCGCGCCGGCGAGGGCGATGGCATGCTGGCTGGTGTAGTCGACTCCGAGGAAATTGGTGCCGGTGCGGTAGCCCTCGATCAGGTAGATGGAAAAGATGATCAGGGCGACCGGCACCACCAGCGGTTCGACGATCCAGTGTCCGGCCGAGGCGACGCCGCGAAACCAGGCCGTCGCGTTGAAGACCACGAACGTGGCGAGGGTGTCGAGGGCCAGCAGCGAAATCGCCGTCAGGTGATTGGACTTTGCCATCGGCGTGAAAATTAACGAGCGGACGGCGGGGGCGACAAGTCCTCAGGCGCGAGCAGGGCGTGCCAGCGGGCGGCGGCGGCTTCCACGCCGCCCGACTCGCCGGCAAACCGGAGGGCGGCGGCGCCGTGGCGGGCGCAGCGGGCCGGGTCGCGGGCGAGCGCGCGGATGGCTTGGGCTAGGGGGCCGATCGCATCGCGATCATGGGCAATCCCAAGGTCGTGGGTCCGCACGAGGCCGGCGAGTTCACAGGCGGGAGGACCGATGAAAATCACCGGCCGGCCGACGGCAGTGACACCGTAGAGCTTGCTCGGAAAAACGTAGCGCTCGCAGCCCGGGAGGAGTGTGACGAGGTGGGCGTCGCCGACGCCCAGTGACACCCCGAGCTGCTCCCGTGGCTGCGCCGGATGAAAGTGGAGGTTGCGAAGCCGGTGCCGGGCGGCATCGGCCTGGAGGCGGACGCGCTGGGCCCCGCCACCAATGAACAGAAACGCGATGTTCGCATCCGCGGCGAGTTCCCGCGCCAGATCGAGCACCGGAGCGAGATCGTGCACGCGCCCGAGGTTGCCGGAATAGGCCACGACGAACTTGTCCGCCAGCCCCCAGGCCCGGCGCAGCGCTTCGATCGCTGGCGGGGAAGCGGGCGCGAGGCCGGCAGGCGCCCAGTTCGGCACGATGGCTGTGCGGTCGCGCAGCACGCCGTGGGCGGCGAGCACGGCGGCCATGTCCGAGCCGAGCGTCACGCAGGCGGTCGCGCGGCGCCAGGCGAGGTTGCGCGCCGGGCGCATCGCCGCGAGCCAGCGGTGGCGCGTGAGCTCGATCGCGAGTTCGGGATAAACGTCCTGCACCCAATGGAACAGTCGCGCGCCGCGCACGACACACGCCAGCCAGACGCCGACGGCAAGCATGGGCGGGTCGGTCATGGCCACGGCCGTATCGGTGCCGCGGAGCCGGCGCAGCAGCCACCACGTCGCGGCGGCCAGAAACGAACCCCAATCGACGGCCTTGCCGGAGAGGCCGCCGGCGGCGGACCGGCCGCCGCCCACGCGCACGATGGCGACCCCGCGGTGCACCGCTTCGCGCGGAACGAGGGGATCGCCGGGGTGGCTGGTCACCACGGTCACATGGTGACCGCGGGCCGCGAGGTGCTCGGCGAGATCGGTCAGGAGCTGCGCGGTGGCGGGTTCTTCCGGCCAGTAGAAACGATTCAGAAAAACGACGCGCATGATTCAGCCGCCGCCGCGGAGCCGGCGGATCTCCTCGGTCGTGAACGCCTCGTAGCGGGCCAGCAGCCGGCAGTAGCGGTAGCCGGGGCGGCCATCGAGAAAGCCGCAGCGCAGCCCGTATTGATAGAGGAAACGCAGCGCGGGGCGGAACGGCAGCGAATAACTCAGCCGCTTGAGGGCGCGGCGTCGCACCAGCGGCTCGGAGGCCAGCAGTTGCCGCAGCGACGGGCCGCCGCCGGCGGCCAGGTGGGCGCGCGCCTCGGCGCGCGCGTAGCGGCGGTGTTTCTCGAGCCACTCCGCCACGCCGCCGGAGGAGAGATCGTGGAGATAGCTGGCATGAAGCCGCTCGAGCCGCATGGCGGGGGCCTCGCGCTGGCCGTGGCCGACCTCGATGAACTCGAACTGCGGCGCCCGGACGAAGCGGGCCTGCCACGCCGGGTAGTCGGTGCAGCGCGGAATCCACCGGCCCTCGAACATCATGCGCGGCGCGACCCAGAAGCCGTCGAGATCGGTGCGTCCGGAGGCGGCGCGGCACTCGGCGTCGAGCCCGGGCGTGAATTGTTCATCGGCATCGAGGTGAAAGACCCACGGATGCCGGAAAGCGATCTGACGTTGGGCGTGGTTGCGCTGGCCGGCGAAGTGATCGAATGGGCGCTCGAAGACGCGGGCGCCGGCCGCGCGGGCAATTTCAGCGGTGCGATCGGTGGAGCCGGAGTCGAGGACGACGATGTCATCGCACGACGTGACCGACGCCAGGCACTTTGGCAGATCGCGCTCCTCGTTGAGCGTGAGAATGACGACGGAATACAAGTTGGCGCGATGTTACGCTGCCTCGCCGGAGGGAGTCGACCGGGAGGTCTCGCGGCTCGTCGGCGAGCGGGCCTCGCGATCATAGAGCTGCGCGTAGTGAATGGCGCAGAAGTAGCAGAGCCACCACGTGAGCACGACCGCGACATTGCCGAACGGAAACTCGATCCACGCGTAGAGCAGGAGCAGGCCGCAGCCGACCAGCAGGTAGGCGGGCACCGGGCTGCCAAAATGCCGCGGCCGCAAACGCCACAGCGGCAGCAGGCCCAGCGCGCCGAGGACCACCAGGCCGACGACGCCGTGCTCGGCGAGGCCCTGGAGCCAGTCGCTGTGCGCGTCGTGGTAGAAGAGCAGCAACCGGTCCTGCCGGGAGACCTGCGTGTTGTAGTGCTGGAAGACGTGCGGGTAAGACGCCATGCCCCAGCCGAACCACGGCTGGTCCTTCGCCATGCGGAGCGTGTCGCCGTAGAGCGCGACGCGCGAACCGATGGAGCCGCGCGCGCGCATCTCGCCGACCTGCTGCACGGTCCGGCGGGTGCGCTGTTCGATGCTGTCCCGGGCGACATACCACACGCAGCCGAGCGCGAGCACGATGGCGATCCCGGCGCCGGCGAGCGGCAGCACCGCCGACTCGCGTTGATGACGCCGCTGGCGCACGAGCCGCACCGTCCAATGGCCAAACGCGCCGCAGAGCAGCACCAGCAGCAAGGCCGTGCAGGAGCGTGAGGTGCTGAGCGGCACCGTGACCGCCAGGATCAGCACGACCACGAGACCGCCGAAGGCCGGGGTGTGGAAGAAATCCCGGGCCTCCTTCCGCCGGGCGTAGTGCCAGGTGAGGCCCAGGCACGCCGCCGTCGCGAGCGCGATGAACGAGCCCCAGTGATTGTGGTAGACGAAGCTCGCGAAAAAATACTCCTGCGGGGAGGGCACGGCATCGAAAAACAGACCCTTGGCGCCGGAGAGTTTTTGCACGGTGCCGAAGACGGCCAGGGCCAGCGCGTTGGCGGTGACGAGGAACAGGATGAGCCGCAGCGCGCGCCGCTGGCGCAGCACCAGGACGAGATTGAAGCACGAGATCCACAACGCGTCGAAGAGCCACAGCGCGCGGAGCGCGGCGCCCGGCACCGCCGTGCTGGGCCAGCCGGCTTTGCCGCCGGCGAGACCATACCGGATCTCGTCGCCAAAGCGGAGTTCGCGCAGGTTGGGGTTGAGGCAGGCGGCGAGCACGAGGCCGTTGAACACGACCAGCGGCACGAGCCACCACAGCGGCCGCATCGCCCCTTCGCGCCAGGCCTCGCGATTTTGGACGGCTGCGAGCAGGAGCAACCCGCCGAGGCTCGCCCACCCAGCGATCAGCGGGCGCACCCAGTCGGCCATGCCGCCAAACGCCCAGGTCGTCCCGATCAACAGAATACCGACATGCCCGAGCACGATCCACTCGAGCGGCCGCAACGGCCGGTCGCCGGGCGGCACGCGGGCGCCGACCCCCGGGGTATATTTGTAGTCTTCGGGGCCGAAACTGTGCGAATCACGGTTCACGGGCGTCGTGCCTGCAGTTGCGCATAGAAATCCGTGAGGAGGCGCGCGGATTTTTCCCACGCGAACTCCCGCAACACCCACTCTCTCGCACGCGCCCCGCGCGCGCGGAGTTGCGCCGGGTCCTCGCCCGCGGCGGCGCGCACCGCGTCGGGGAATTGCGACCACGGCACGCACCAGCCGCGGCCGTCGGCGTTGACGGCGCTCCACGGTGTGGTGTCGGTGACCAACACGGGCAGGCCGTGGGCCATCGCCTCGGCCACGGCCATGCCGAAATTCTCGTTGTGGGACGGGAGCAGAAACAGCGAGGCGACCGCATAAGGGGGCGGCCGGCCCGCCCCGGCGAAGGCTTGCACGCGTCCGCCGCCCGAGGCGCGCAGCACGTAGCGTTCGATCATCTCGGGTGTGTAGTCCTGCGGGATGCCGACGAGCAGCAGCAGCCAGTCACCGGGCGCGTGTTGCAACCATAGATCGATGAGCTCCAGCACGCGCTTCTTCAGATGAAACCGCGAATAGAACAACGCCACCGGCCGCTTCGTGACCGCGGGGCAGGCGGCCTGCCAGTGCTCGGCCGCGGCCGCGATTTCCGCGTCGAGGGGCGCGTCGACGCCGTTGGGCGCGACACAGACCGGCTGCGTGAAGCCGCGGTCGCGGATCTCGGCCGCCTCCTCCGCGCTCGTGGCGTGCCAGCCATCGACGGCGTCGAGGGCGCCGGGATGGATGAGCGCACGGGCAAATTTTTTCCGCCAGCTCCGGTGGTGCCAGGCCCAGGCGCTCATCATGCCGCGAGGCGAGAGCACAAACGTCGCCCGCTTCTGCCGGGCCGCGCGGTGGGTGTAATGCAGCGTGCGCAACCACAGCGAATGGTGATGAAACACCTGGGCGTCGCTGGCCTGCAGGGCGAGGTCCAGCCCGGCCGACGGGCAGATCCGGTCCGGCCAGTCGCGGCGGAAGATCCGGATGCGCAGCCTCCCGGCCATGCGCGCTTCGGGCGTCTCGGGCTGCGTCGCCAGCAACTCCACGTCGTGCCCCGCCTGGGCGAGCGCCGAGCTGAGCGCGTGCACCGAGCGGCTCGGCCCGCCGTGCCGTTCCTCGAGGCTGGGGACGACCTGGCAGAGCTTCATGCCGGGCGCGGCTCCGGCCGGTCCTTGATCGGGCGGCAGGGATGGCCGACGCAGATTTTCCGCGGGGGAAGATCGCGGACGACGACCGAGCGGGCGCCCACCACCGCCAGGTCGCCGATGGTCACGCCCGGGCCGACAAAGACGTCGGCCCCGAGCCAGGCGTTTTCACCGATGGTGATCGGTTGCGTGACGAGTGGCATGTCCCAGCGCCGGAAATCGTGGGTGCCGGCGCAAAGATGGCAGTTCTGGGACAGGTTGGCGCCCCGGCGCAGTGTGATCCGGGCGAGGTTGTAGAGAGTGACACGCGGCCCGACCATCGCCCGGGGCGCGAGTGTGAGCTGCCACGGAAACGTGATGCGCGCGGTGGGAAAAACCACCACCTGCCCCGGCGCCGGGATGTCGGCGCCGAACAGTTTCAGGAGCCGGGCGCGAAATCCGTGCAGCGGCCGCGGACTCCAGCGAAACACCGTGGCCTGCACGAATTGCCACAGCCAGCGCAGCAACACTTCCCCCTGCGGGTAAGGCGTCACGCAATTCTGCCCGAGGTAGGGCGGTTCAGGGTGGCTCATGGCGGCAAGGATTTCACGCGACGGGTCGGGCGATCAACGCTTGGAATCGATGCAGCAGCAAGCGTGCGGTCTCATGATAGTCGAAACGCCGGGCCGTGTCCTGCGCGGCGCGCGCCACCGCGGCGCGGCGATCATGATCGACGAGGAGGGTCTGGAGAATGGCGGTGAGCTCGTCGACGGCGCCGGGTTGGGTTTGATCGAATTGAAAACCGTTTTGTCCGCCGACGATGAGGTCGGTGTAACAATCCAGTTTCGAGACGACAGGGACGGCGCCGGCAGCCATGGCTTCGATGGGGGCGATGCTCAGGCCTTCGCCTTGGGCCGCCAGACTCGGATAGCAGAAGACGTCGAGCTGCCCGTAGAGCTGCGCGAGCGCGGCTTTGTCGAAGATCGGCGGCACGATCGTCAAGCGGTCGCCGAGCCGCGGGCCGTAGGTCGCGAGCAAGCGATCGCGGTAGGCTTCGCCGCCGCCGCCCTGCTGCACCGACACAGGGCCGACGAGCGTCAACCGCCACGGTGGCAGCCCGGTGCGCGCGAGCAGCCGGCTCGCGGCTTCCAGGACTTGCTCGAGGCCCTTCTCGGGATGAATGCGCCCCACGTAGCCGATCGTGAGTGCCCGGCCGTCCGCCGGCCGATCGGCGGCGTCAGCGTGCAACGTCCAATCGATCGGGTTGGGGAATTGAAAAATCCGCGGAGCGAGCGAGGGATTTTCGCCGCGAGCCTTGCTGGCCACCGCACCGCTCGTTGCGAGCAGAAGGTCGGTGCCGCCGTAGGCGCGATTCTGGCCCTTGGGCATGCGACCGAGCACGACGGCCACGCGGCCGGCGGAGGGTTTCAGGCGGCGGAGGTAAACGGGTAGCGAGACGGTGTTGCACACCACGACGTCGCCGGGTGGAAGCGCCCGCGCGACGCGCAGGCCCCACAGCCCGTCGAGCAGGAGATTGAGCGGCAGAAACCGGGTGTGATCGATGCCGGGCAGGCGCAGGTGGCGGAGCCGTCCGAGTTGCTCGTGGTCGGCGAGGCCGGGCCAGCGCCGGGAGAGAATCACGATATCGTGGCCTTCCTCGGCCATCAGTTCGCCGAGGCGATGCCAGATTTTCTCCGTCGCGCCGCCCGCCAGCGCCGGCACTGGCAGGAAAAAACCCATGACGATCGAGATTCTCATCGGGAAGTGGCGACGGCGGTGACCGCGGAGAGGAGCCCATTGGTGGCCTGGGCGAAGGTATAGCCGGCGACCCGCTGCGTGACCGCGTGGCGAAACTGCGCGGCGCGCGTGGAGACATCACCCAGCGCGCGGGCGAGCGTGTCGGCCAGGGCGCGCTGATCGGTCGCGGGAAAAACCCACCCGGTTTCGCCGTCGGTGACGAGGTCGCGCTGGCAGCCGACGCGATGGCTGACGAGGCACGGCAAACCGAGATGCATGGCTTCGTTTACGGCGAGTCCCCACGTTTCGTAGAGGCCGGCGGAGGGCAGCGCAAAGACGTCGGCCAGCAGATAGCGCACGGGCATTTCGCTCTGGTTGGCGAACGGCAGGAAGCGCACGGGCAGCTCCGGTCGCTCGGCCGCCGCCGCCTGCAACGCGGACAACTCGCCGCCTTCGCCCACGAACACGAGCGCCGCATCGGCCGGCGCGATCGCTTGGAAGGCGCGCAGGAGTTCGAGCGGCTGCTTGGCGGGGACGAGTTTCCCGGCAAAAAGGACGACCCGGCGCGTGCCGAGATCGAGTTGACGGCGCAATTCCGCCGCACGCGCGCGCAAGGCATCGGTCGGGGTGAAGTGCGCGGCGTCGACGCAGTGCGGCGCGAAATGCAGCCGCGCGTCGGCGACCCCGAAGGCGCGAAAATAATCCCGATTGGCCTGTCCGACATAGGTGATCGCGGCGAACCGCGCGTAGAGCGCCCGCAGCAGCACGCGCTTGAGCAGCCCCGGTCGCGGCTGATCGATCAGGTGGGAGTCACCGCGAAAGATGAGCGGCCAGCGCGCACGGAGGACGACGCGGAGGTGACTGCGGTAGTTGTAGCCGAACATCAGCACGGCCCCCGGCGCCCAGGCGCGGAGACGGGGGAGCAGCCCGGGGTTGTCGAGCCCGCCGAAGCGTTCCGTGCCGGGCGGGTGCGCGCGGTTGGGCACGAACTCGTGCGCATAACCGGCCAGCAGGTCGCGGTCCCACGCGAAGGTCCTGCCGAACTGTGGATCGCGCTGCGCTTTCACGCCGAAGTCCCACAGGTAAAACACCCGCAGATCGAGGGGCGCGTGCGCGGCGAGCCAGGCGAACCAGGGCGAGTAGTATTGGGTCGGGTGCGACACGACGACCGCGAGGCGGGAGCGGGGCGGGGGCGGCATCACACGGGGGCGGCGGCAGCCGGAGGCGTCGGCCGGCGCGGCGTGATGCGTTCGGTGAAGGGTTTGCTCGCCAGCACCACCGGCACGAGCGCCTGGAAGATGGAGGTGACGAGCACGCTGGCGACCATCTCGAACGAGTTGGCCATGCCGAGAAACAGCGTGAACCCAAGAAAACCCTCCATCGAAAGGAGCAGTTTGCGCGCGGTGAGCCGTTCGACCCAGGAGCAAAACAGGCCGAGGCACAGCCCGAGGACGATGGCCCCCGCGAGCGGACCGAAATTGCCGTAGGCCTCGGGCAACAAGCCCCACGCGACGTAGGTCTTGTGGGTCGAAACCAGATCCTGGCGGCCGAAATGCACATTGAGCATGATCTGGCCTTCGTGGGAGCGGGGTTTGTCCGGCCAGATGACGCGCGGCAGGAGGAGCGGCGGGATCACTAGGTAGGTGGCGCCGTGGAGCGGCGGGACATGTTTGTTCTCCATCACGTCGATCACGTAGAGGAGATTCTGCAGGTTGTTGATGCGGTCGCCCAGGCTCTGGCCCTTGCTCTTCCGCTCGCTGGCGGCCAGGAACCGATCAGCCGGTTCCGGGCTGCCGCCAAATCCGGCGACGGACGCTTCGAACCATTCGACATAGATGGCAGGCATGTCGGCGAGAGGGAAGCTGGGCACGATTTGCTCGCCGGTATCGGTGCGCCAGTAGCGCTCCCGCATGGTGAATTTGCCGAGATTGAAAAACGAGACGACCGACAGGACCACCAGAATGTAGCGCCACGGAATCCGGCCGCCGCCCCAGAACAGCCCGATCATGACCGAGAACACGAGCATGATGGTCGACGACAACAGGAAGGCCGACGCGCTGATCAGGCATTGCAGGGTGAACAACACCCAAAAGACCGCGCGTTGGGCGGGCGGACAACCGGCCTTCCCCACCAGCATCGCGGCGAGAAAGTAGCCGCACGACCCCACCGTGGCCACCAGCACATTGACGATCGAGAGGGATCCGCTCGGCAACTGCGACAGCAGCGGATCGAGCAGTTCCAAGCTGCGGAGGATGATGAAGGCGGTCGAACCATACAGCAGGCGAAACCCGAGGCGGGCCAACCGGCCGAACCGCGCCTCGTCAAATCCCTGGAGCGCGTAGCACGTGGCCGAAGATTTGACGAAAAACCGGTTGCCGAGGGTCCATCCGGCCAGGAGGCACAGCGAGTAGAAAAAAACCTCCCGGCCCGCCGCGGTCATCTCGTCCTCGCTGAAACCCATGATGGTTTCGTTGGTGCGCACGATGGGCAACCCGAAGGCGATAACCGACTGGAGCGCCAGCATGGGCACGATGGGCAGCCCCTCACCGCGTGTCCGCCAGACGTTGAGGACCAGCAGACCGCCGGCTGCAATCAGCGCAAAAGCCTTGGTGCCGTGGTGGCCGCTGAGGAACAGGATGCCGAGCTCAATGCCGAGGACCGCGGCCGCCAGGGGCAGCCACCGGGAGAGGATCTGGCGCACCGCGGCCGCCAGATCGCCGATCTGGGCGAAGCGGTCGAGCGTGAGTTTGGGGGCGGACATACCTTTGCTCAATCCGACGATTTAGACCGGCCGGCGCGCGTGAATCGATCCCCGCGGCCCTGCGCGGGCTGCCCGGTCATGCGACAACCGAGGCGGCCTCCGGCATTGCCGGCGGTGGCGCGAAGCGAGAGGCGGGTCGCGGTCATTGCGTGCGATGGTTCAGGGCCCGCGCGAAGAGGTCGCTCTGGCGGGCTGTGAGCGATTCGGCGAGGTAGGTGGAGTCGAAGCGGGCATCGTTGCGCCGGGGCAGGATGCCGCTGGGGAATCCGGCGCAGGCGGCGTCGAAGAAACGCGCCAGCGCCTCGTGAGCCGCGTCCTTCGGTTCATCGGCGTGGAAACGCACCATATAGGCGCAGCCGAGTTCGTCGAGCAGTTGCTCCATCACGCTGGCCTTGAACACGAGCCCGAGGATCGGCCGGCCGCTGAGGTAATACGGATAGATTTTGGAGGGCGAGTAGGCGGGGTCGCTCGAGCCGGGGAGCAGCAACGCGTCGGCCTCGGCCTGGAGGCGGAGGCATTCGAGGTGCCCGAGCCGGTGCGGGATCTCCGCGACCTGATCGGCGACCCCGCAGGCTTCGGCGAAGGGAAGCACGGAGTTTTGGCCGCAGCCGGGAGCGACGTAGCTCGTGCCGAGGAAGTGAAAACGCAGCCGCCGCGCGCGCTCCGGCGAACGCTCGCGGTAGCGCCGGAGGCCGTCGAAGAGCACGGTGATCGCGTGCGGTGTCACGGGGCCGGCGGCGCCGGTGTAGACGAAGTGCAGCTCGCCGGCGGCGCGCGGGTAGCGGTGGGCGGGCGCCGGGAGTTTTTTTGACTGTTCGAGGTCGCCGCGACTGGCGCCAAACCCGATCACGGCCGCGGGCGTCGTGGCGAGCACGCCGTAGCGCGCCCGGAGATCGGCAAGGTAGCCGGGCGAGACGCTCATGATCCCGCTGACGCGGCGAAACGACCAGCCTTCGGCCAGCCACGCGATCAGGCGGGCGAACTGATATTTCCAGCCGCCCGGCGGTTTGCGCGTGCCCGGCCGCTCGTAGTAGTCCGTGCGCCACGGATCCTGCATGTCGAAGACATACGGCGTGCCGTGGAGGCGGCGCCAGATGCGGCCGAGCGTGAAGGTGAAGAATTGGGTGTTCGTGAAGAACACGAGGTCGATGCGCTCGCGGGTGATGAGACGCGAGCCATGCCGGAGAAAATGCAGCCAGCAGCGCAGGCCGAGGTTGCGCACGCCGACGAGCCGCGTCCATGCGACCGGCAGCGCGGGCACGCGGACGACGCGCACGTCGGGCGGCACGGTCGCATCGAGTTCGGGCTCGCGCGTGGCGTTCTGCCAGGCGTCGCCGACGCACAACACGATCGGCTCCCAGCCGTGCGCCCGGTAGCAGGGCAGGCTCAGGCGCGCGCGGTGCATGTCGGGGGCGTTGACCGGCGGAAAATGCGGGCTGATGATCAGCAGCTTGCGGCGGGCGGACGGGGAGGCGGGCGGATCCGCCGTCGGGGAATTCGATGGCGGGATCATCGGGGCGGAGCGGCCGCGCCGGCGCGGAGCGCCGTTTCGACCAGCTCGAGCAGACGCGGGGCCTCCCGCTCCCACGAGTAGACGCGCTCGGCGAGCCGGCGCGCGGCGTGCTGGCGGGCCGCCAGGGCCGTCCGATCGGTGAGCAGGGTATCGAGCGCGGCGGCAAAGGCGGCCGTCTCGTGCGTCCCGACCAGCACGCCCGCTTGCGGATCGTGGGCCAGCACCTCGCGCTGGCCGGCGGTGTCGCTGGCGACGACGGCGAGGCCGGCGTTCAGATACTGGATGATTTTGTTGGTGATGGTCAGGTTGCGGTTGACGATGAACGGCTGTTCGAGCGCGAGGCCGATGTCGTGGCGCGCGATCACGGCCGGCAGTTCGGCGGGCGGCACCAGCGGGAGCAACGACACCCGCGCGCGGAAATCGCCGGGCAGTCCGGCGAGCAGCTCACGCGCGTAATCGCCGCGGGCTTCGCCCAGCAGCACCAACCGGCTGGGCGCGCGCGTGTGCGTCCACGCGGCGAGAAAATGCTCGAGCCCGCGTGCGGGGCCGAGCGTCTGCGAAAACCAGAAAAACACGGGCGGCGCGGCCGGCTCGCGCACCGGCAGCGGCTGAAGCGGAAAGGCATTCGCGATCACATCGGGGTGCCGTCCGCCGTAGCGGTCGTGCAGCGCGGCGGCGAGTGCGTGCGACGTCGTGGTCGTGTGGACGGCGCGGTGCAGCAGGCCGCGCTCGGTTTCGCGAATCAACTTCAGCGGCCGTGCGACTCGGTCTTGCGGCAGCAGGTCTTCCGAGTGCCAGTCCTCGATATCGGCGGCGACGCGGCGGCCTTCGTCCAGCAATCGCAGGCCGACGCAGTGCGAAACCTCGTTGTGCACGATCGTGAGATCCGCGGGGAGGGCGCGAGCCTGGCGCAGCAACGGCCGGGCGGGCCCGAGCGTGTGCGGCGACTGCCAGCCGAAGACCCGCGTGGCCCGGCGGGCCAGCCATTGCCCCAAGCGCCGGCGAAACGCGGTCGGGGAAAAACCGCCAGCCGGCGGAAGGGTGTCGACCGTCACCCGGCGATACGGGGCGTTGCGCAGCAACTCGGTGTCGAACACCTCGGACGGGGCGTGATTGCGCACCGCGAGCACGGTGACGTCGTGACCGGCCCGGCCGAGCGTATCGGCCTCCTTGACCACGCGCGGATTGCGGCACAACGGGCCGTTGGTGATGATCAGGAGGCGGGACACGGGCGGTGTTTGCGCCAGGATTGCAGCGGCGCCTCGACGTGGCGATGGAGCAGCCAGCCGCCGCCGAGGGCGAGCAGCAGGGCCGACAGCCACACGAGCGGAAACAGCGGCGACGACGACGGGGTGAAGCGGCCGAGCAGGTTCATCCACGGCGAGATCAGCGGCACATGGATGAGATAGAGGGAATACGACAGGGCGCCGGCCCAGAGCAGAAACCTGACCGGGCGCGAGGCCGAAAGCACCGCATCCCACGGCCGGAGGGCGTAGAGAGCAACCGCAGTGGCGATCGCGGCGAGCCGGCCGGCTGCTTCGCTTCCGTGCGACCCCGACACAGTGACGACCGCCAGGGTGGCGAGCACGCCCAGGCCGAGCGCCCGTTCGCCACGGCCGGCGGCATACCACGCGGCGACACCGGCAAAAAAATCGGGCCATAGTCCGATCACAAACCATCCGGGGTGGCCGCCGCTCACCCACGGCACCACGCACAAACCGACCCCGAGACCGAACAGTCGCCGGCCGCCGAGCGGAATCCACCGCGACCCGAGCAAGGCCGCCGCGGCGAGCAGGTAGAAGCCGACTTCGTAAACGAGCGACCAGCTGACGGTGAGATAAGGCCCCAGGCCG
This sequence comes from Verrucomicrobiota bacterium, assembly GCA_016235555.1. Classification (GTDB taxonomy): domain Bacteria; phylum Verrucomicrobiota; class Verrucomicrobiia; order Opitutales; family Opitutaceae; genus JACRKC01. Next base: position 155,523 of record JACRKC010000114.1, on the reverse strand, counting down.
AGATAAGGCTCGATGAGCAGGAGCGTGCCGGCCCAGCCCGCGAATCCCGCGGGGAGATTTTCGGCGGTGGTGGTGTGATTGAACGGCACGGCCAGCAGGCGCAGGCCGAGGCTGACGGCGAGGGCGGCCCAATACGTGGGATAGATGCGCAGGATGCGCTCGCGCAAAAAAGCCGCGGCGGTCTCGCGCCGGGCGCGCGCGCGCGCGAAGCGTTCCGCGATGCACCAGCCGCTGATCGCGAAAAACATGTGCACGCCGAGCCAGCCCCAGCCGGTCAACTGGTGCAGCCGGGCGTGGTCCGCCGGCGGCTGCGCCGCGAGGCTGTGATACAACAGCACCGCGAGACTGCCCATCCCGCGGCCGGCCTCGACGAGTTGGTAGCGGCCACCTGATGCGGCGGAGATCATGGCCGGCTCGCAACCGGTGCCGTGCCGGCGGCCGGGCCGGGCGGAATCCGCCGCGCATAGATATCGCCCCAAAGCAGCGGGTCGGGATTTTGGGCCAGCTCGGCGAGGACGAGGGCGCCCTCGGCCCAGTCGGCCAGGGCGAAGGCGGCCGACTCGCCGAGCGCGTAGTTGAAACGGTAGGTGCCGAGGCTCGCGAGCCGGGCGACACAATTCACGGCGACCTCCCAGTATTCGCGATTGAACTCGAAGCTGCACAGCGGCAGCGGCTGCGTGAGGCCGGCGAAAACCTCGTGCTCGTAGCCCTCGACATCCACCTTGCAGAAATCGGGCACGCCGGTGCGCGCGATCAGCGAATCGAGAGTGACGACAGGAACGCTCTCCGCGAGGGAGTAGGGATGCTCGGCGGCGAAGCGGCTGCGGTCGGCGACATCGGGGCGAAGCGAGGCGATCTCGGAGAGGTCGGCGGTTTTGTGGAGCAGCGCGCGAGCCGGCGCCGCGCCCAGCGCGCTTTGCACGATTTCAATCCCGGGCCGGGTCCGGAAGCGCCGGCGCAAGCCGGCGGCGAGTTCGGCTTGCGGCTCGACGGCGACCACGCGGGCGCCGAGATGATGGAAGATCACGGCGTAGTGGCCCACGTTGGCCCCGATGTCGAAGACGAGGGCGCCGGGCGGCAGCAATGCCCGGTAGAAGTCGCAACGCGAACGATGCCGCCGCAGGTAGCGGGCGTCGCGCAGGGCCTGCCAGACGCGGGTGCGGCGGAGGAATTCGAAGGGGGCGGGGAGGCGCATGGACGAAAGAACGAACCGTTGGCTAGCGGTCGCAACCGAGGCGGCTGGCGATGGCTGCCAGCGTGCGGGTGATCGAGTGGTCGGCCAGGGCGCGGCGTTGCGCCGCGACGCGCATCCGCTGCCGGCGGGGTGCATCGGCGGAGAGCGCGCGTGATTTTTCCACGAGTTCCGCCGCGGTCCGGTAGGTCTCGATTTCGGTGCCAAGGTCGTAGAGTTCGTCGAGGCCCTCGGTCCATTCGGTGAGGTAGCACGCGCCGCACATCGGGGCCTCGAGGTCGCGGAGGCGGGAATAGGTGTCGGGGCGGTCGAAGGGGAAGCGGAGCGACGGGTAGCGGTTGACGCCGATGCAGACGGTGGCCTCGCGGAGGGCGGGCCAGTAAGCTTCGCCGAATTGCGCGGGGCGCGCGTGGGGGGCGAAGACGGCGTCGGAGATTGCGGCGGGCGGGCGGAGGGCGCGGGCGTATTTGCGAGCGAGGGCGGGAACGCCGTGCTGGCGGGCGAAATCGATCTGACGGCGCAGCAGGACGAGCGGATCGCGTGCGCGCGGAGGAGGAGCGGCGGGCGCGGTGGCGGCGGATTCCCACCCGGGGCCACAAAGATCGCCTGACCAGCCGAGACGGAGGGCGTCGGCGAAGAGGCGTTCGCGTTGCTCGTCGCGCGTGCCGACGAAGGTCACGGGGCGGGTCTCGTGCGGAACGGGCGTGCGTTGCGCGGGGGGGATCCAGCAGGCCATCGGCGCGTGCAAGACGGGCAGACGATCGCGGGCGTAGACCGGCAGGGCCTTGTGCTCGGGAACCCAGTGGAGATCGAAGCCGTGGTAGGCGGCGGGGATGCGGCGGAATTCCCGCACGTTGTCGCAAAAGAAATTCACGCACGGGATGCCGAGCGCGCGAATCGCCGAGAGGGCGGGGCGCGACACCTGCCGCGGGAAAAGATACCCGAGGAAAAAATCGACCGGCTGTCGCGCCTGTTCGCGGCGCAGGAAATCCAGCGCGGCGGCCCACGTGCGATCGGCCCAGTTTTCGGCGGTCAGCTGCTCCTCCGGGCGCAGCCCCGCCGCCCAGTCGCAGTCCGGCGCCTCCAGGCAGACATGCCCGGCCTCGGCCAGCGCGTCGCGAAAATAGCCGGCCCAGAACGCATACGCCGGCACCGCGTGCCGGCGGTCGGATTGCTGGCAACAGAGAAAGATGCGGAGCGGCCGGCTCACCGGAGGGGAGGTCTCAAGAACAACGCGTCGGCTTGCACCAGGGGTTGCCCAAGGTCGAGGCCGTGACCGAAGGCGTGCAGGGCGAATCCCTCGGCCGTCAGAAACGCGAGGATGTCGGGGAACTGGGCCTGGCCGGTGTAGAATTCCCGGAAGCTCACTTCGCACAGCACGGCGCGGGCGTGCCGCAGCGTGGCGGTGGCACCCCGCAGGACCTCGAGTTCGTAACCTTGCACGTCGAGTTTCAGGAGATCGGGGGGCGGCAGGTTGGCCCGCGCCACCAGGACGTCGAGCGGCACCACCGGGACGGTCTTCTCGCCCGCCTCGTGAATGTTGAATTCGCGGGCGCCCTCGGAACCGAGCGCCAGCAGGCTGGAGGCATCGGAGAAATCCATCACGTGCATTTGGGCGGTATGCTCCATCGCGCCCAGCGCGGGTGAGTGCAGGCGGACGGTGCCGGGCCACGCGGCGGTCCGGCGCGCGAATTCTGCGTGGTGTTGTTCAAGCGGTTCGAAAGCCTCGACCTGTGCGGCGGGAAAAAGGGACTTCGCGAGGCAGGTCCACGTGCCGACGTTGGCGCCGATGTCGTAGATGACGGCCGGCGGGGCGGGCCGGAGCAGTTCCAGGAGTTCGAGCGAGCCGATGTGCCCGAGGGACAACCCCGCGGCGGGCGTCCCTCGCAACCGCCGGAAGCGGCGGCGGCGTTGGGCGGCGATGGCCAGCCGTTCGATCAAGTCGATGGGATTGTAGAGCAGGCTGAGTCTCATGCGGAGGCGCCGGACGTAAATGCCAGTTGCAGACGGCGGGCCAGTTTCCAGCCGAGGCAACGGGATGCGATGCGAAAGGCCCGGCCCCCACCCGGGCGAAGCGGCGAGCCGCCGAGGCGTCCGATGCGTTGCTCGCACTCAGCCACCAGCAGCGGACATGCGGGATACATCGCGTGCGCCAGGCGGACGTAAAGGTCGGCGCAGGCCCGACGCGTGCGTGAACTGTCCTCGGCCGCGCGAACATGTTTTTCACAGAGTTCGTGCGACAGAAAGGCGGATTGCCACGCGGCGTCCGAACGCCGGCGGCTCAGGCTGCCGGCGAGGTTGGAGCGGTAGTAGGTGCGGGCGTCGGCGACGAAAGCGATCCCGCGCGAACGCAGCAGCACGCGGCAGAAGTATTCGCCGTCGTCGTTGAGGGTGAGGCGTTCATCCCAAGGCCCCGCGGCGTCGGCCAGTGTCCGGGGCACGAGCCACGCGGCGGGCGGCATCATGCCGCGGCCCGCGAAGTTCAGGGCCAGCCACTCGAGCGGCTGGGCGTCGCGCCAGTTTTCCTCGGGCTGGAATCGGGCGAGGGCCGGATCGGCCTCAAACCGACCCCACGGACCGCAGGCGAGGCAACCGGAGCGCGGTGCGAGCGCGGCAAGTTGCCGGGCGATCTTGTCGGGGGCCAGCACATCGTCGGCGTCGAGGAACTGGATGAAGTCGCCGCGGGCCTCGCGGAGCGCGCGGTTGCGCGCGGCGCTGGCTCCGGCGTTGGCTTGCGGGAAAATTCGCACGCCCCGGGCGGCGAACCGGCGGGCCACCGCCAGGCTGTCGTCGCGCGACCCGTCATCAACGAGGATGATCTCGGTGTGCGGCCAGGTCTGCGCGAGCGCGGATTCGAGCGTCGCCGCGACCCAGGCGGCGGCGTTGTAGCAGGGGATGAGGATCGAAACGAGAGCGGTCACGGCGTGGCGCGTTCCAATACGATCAGGCTGGTTTCGCGAATCAGGTAGTGGAATCGTGCCGTGCCGACGAGCCGGGCGGCGAGTTCCCGCCACTCGGGCGCCACGACCGCGCCCTGGCCGTCGCGCGACGTGGGCTTGCCCGCGGCGACGAGGAATCGACGGGCCGGCGGCTCCGACCAGTTTGCGGCCGCGATGCGTTCGGTGGCCTGGGGAAAATACGCGGATACCGACATCGCGTAGTCGTTGATCGCGATGGTGTCCTTCGTGCCGAGCAATGGCCGGATGGCGGCGACGGCCGGCCGGATGTCGCCGCCGATCTCGCGGCTGATGCCGCGCGCCGCTGCGAGCACTCCCGCGGCAATGATCACCCCGCACCCGGCAAACAGCAGGACGCGCTGGCCGGAAAGCCGCTCGGCCGCGAGGATGGCGAGCGGAGCCAGCACCGGCATGAACGTGCGGGCGTTGTAGAGGGCGTCGAAGTCGCCGACGCAATGCAGCACCGCCATGCCGCTCGCATAGCCGAACGCGACGATCGCCAGCGGCCGCGAGTAGTTCGAGCGCGGCTGGAGCCACGCCCACAGGCACAACCCGCCAATCGCCGCGAAGCAAATCGCGCCGATGCTCCACCCGGTCAGCGACGTCGGCCCGATCCGATCGCGCAGGCCGCCGGCGAGCAGGGCCGAAGGCGCGGACCAGCCGAAACTGGCAAGTTCCTGCGGCAGGGCGACCAGGCCGGGCGGGTTGCCGCGTCCGGCGCCGCTGGCGTGGCCGGACTGGACGACGTTCCAAGCGAGCAAAGCCACGCTGGCGAAGGCGGCGGCAACCCAGGCCGCGATGGCCTCGCCGAGCCGTCGCGCTGCGCGCAGCGCACGCCATTGCACGAGCAGGTGCAGCGCGATCATGGCGAGCGCGACCAGTCCGGCGTAGCGCAGGGCGAGGGCGAGGACCGCGCAACCTGCCGCGCCCCACAGGGCACCGCGCCGCGGCCACTGAACCAGAGTCACTGCGAGCGCAAGCAGCGCCGCGGCAAACGGCAACTCGGTGAGCACCCCGCCAAATTGGGGAGCACCGATCGGCGCCGCGGCGATGGCGAGAAGCACCAGCCAGCGCGCCGGACGCTCGCCGAGCGCCGTGGCCGATCCGGCGAGCAGTGCGACCACTGACGCGGCTGCGAGAAAAAGCAGGGCCGGGTAAGCGGGGATGCCTGTCCGGGCGAGCAGGCCGCCGGCGAACGGCCAGCCGAAAGGCCAGTGGTTGCCGAAGCGATCCGGCCATTGATGGGAAAAATCCTTGGCAAAAGTAACGTAGTGGTAGCCGTCGAATGTCAGCAATGGTCCGGCGCGAAACGTCAGCCAGGTCAGCAGCACCGCCACGGAGGTTGCGAGTGTGATGTCAGTGAATTTTTTTTCGAGCCGCATCACTTCGCAACGTGCCGCCAGGCGTGGCGGAAATAGCCGCGCTTCGATTCGGCGACGTAGTGATGCAGCGCCGCGGTGGGCGACTGGCATTCGGCCTCGGTCGGCAGCAAGCGGTAGTCCGGCGCGGGCAGACGCGCGGCCTCGGCGCCCGCGAACAACAGCGCGACGAGCGCCTGCTCCAGATAGTAGCTGGTGCCGTGGCGGGTGAGCAGGCGCGCGGCCCACCATTCGAGCTTCTCCCAGTCGATCGCGTCACTGCGGAGGCCGCAGACACCGACGTTGACATGCTCCGGCAGCGGACGGCCGGCGAGTTCACGCAGCGTGGCCTCGGGGTAACCATAGGCATCCTGCACATCGAGCATGTGGAGCGGACGGGATGGAGCGTCGAGCCAGGCGAGCAAGGCGTCGGGTCGCCGGAAAAACAACATGTCCGAGTCGAGCACGAGCCGCCAGCCGCGGCGGCCCACGTGGGCGTCGGTGAGTTTGCGCAGGTGCAAATAGGTCAGGCGCTGCGCCCGCAACGTGGGAAAGCGGGCCGCCGGCAGGTGGGCCTCGAGTCGCGCCTCCAGCTCGCGCCGGTCGGGCGGGATGGCGCCGGGAAAAACGCGCCGGCACTCGGCGTGAAGCCCCGCGTCGAACGATCCGTCGTCGAGCAGCACCGGCACAAACTCACGGTTGGCGCAGCGACTGAGCGACCACGCGCAAAAGGCGGTTTGATACCAGTATTTTTTGCCGGTGAGAAAAGATACTTCCGCCGCGCCCGCCGGTGGCGCGGGACGGGGGGCAAGTTGCGCGGCCGCGGCCCGCATCGCGTTCCGGCCCTGCGCGTCGATCCATTGGTTGAAGGGACCGCCTTCGCGCCGCGAGCGGGCGAGGGCGGCGCGCGGCGCGTGCCAGAGCAGATAGAGCGCCCGGCCGAGTCCGAGTCGGGAGCCAAGAGCGCGCGCGGGATGGCCGGGGGCGCTCATGGCGGGGGAAGCGCGCCGAGCAGGCGCTGGAATTCGGCGTCGGGCAGCGAGCGGCACGAGTCGTAGGGAACATTTTGCCAGCGCCGGAAGAGCCGGCCGGCGGCGACCGGGCCGAGCAGCCGGGCCGCCAACCCAAAGCCGCCACCGCCGAGCGCGCTGACTTGCCCGCGCGGCATCTGCCGCCAGATCGCCAGCATGCGTTCGCCGAACTCCGGGGAAAAATCCGGCGGAAGGCGCCGCCACCCGCCAAAGGCTTTTTCACCGACGAGGCGGCGGGCGTGGGTGAAATCGGGGCCGGCCGGGCAGTGACGCGCGAAGGCTTCCATCACCGCCAGCGAGGCGACGCCGAGTTTTTCCCAGTGGCTGGTGAGCCGCGCGCCCGGATGCAGACCGACGATGGTGTGCGGGCCGGCGACGTGCACGATCCGCGCCGGGAAGGGCGCCGCGATGTGATAAAACCAGATCTCGGCCACGCTGTTGTAGAGCGGCGAAGGCGGGAAGATCGCGCGGGCGACGATCGCGCGCAGATAGTCCGTGCGGAAGACCGGGCTGTGCGGCGCCGGTTGCACCGTGATGAAAAATTGCGCGGCGTCGGAGGTCGCCAATTCGGGGGCGTTGGCGGTGGGTTGCAGGGCGGCGAACGCACCCTCGAGCACGACGCGCGCGGTGTCGGTGTAGCTGACCTCGGCGCCGGCTGTGTCCAGCGCGGTGATTTGCCGGTGGAATTTTTCGGGCGAGACCAGGTCGTCGGAATCGAGAAAGACCGTGTAACGGCCGGTCGCGTGCGCAAAGCCGGCGAGCCGCGCGAAGAGCAGTCCGCGGTTCTCCTGCCGCACGATCTGCGTGAACGAAAGTCCGAGGCGGCGGAGGTCGTCGGCCACGGGGGTGGCGGAGCCGTCGTCGACGATGATCGTCTCCACGTTGAGCCCCGCCGACGCCTGCCGCACGCTTTCGAGCGTGTAGCGGATCAGATCGCCACGATTGAAAACCGGCACGATGACCGAGAGATCGGGCGGGTGGCTGCTCATGGCGCGGTCCGCGGCAGCGCGGCACGACCGGGTTGGAAAACCCGTCCCGGATCGCACCGGGCAGATCGTCCATCCGCCGCCGGTCCAGTCGGTGGCGACGGCCGGCCGGCGCGATCAACTCGTTGTCCTGGTCGGCCCCGGCCTGACGATCGCGAGGATGGTGCACGCCGGCGCCCATCCGGCCTGGACTTTTGGCCTGATGCGGCGCTCGCGTTGAGCGCCCGAGGCTGCGGCCTCAAACGGGTGGGCGGCTCGATCATCGGCCGGGGCTGGCGATCCGCCGCCGCAGCTGTTGCAGGGGCCGCTCCATGAAATGCCAGCTGGCGGCGGCCAGCGCGATGCTCAGCAGCGTGTAGTAGACGACATGGGCGGTTTCGGTCGAAAAATAGTTCCGGCCGTGGAGCCGGCGCAACAACGCGGGGCCGACCCAATGCGCGTAATTGTGCAGGAGGTAAATTCCATAGCTGATCGTGCCCAGATAGACCATAGGACGCAGGCGGAGGAAACGTCGCAGCGGCGAGCCACCGGGGCCGATGCAGTGGCCCACCAGCAACACGCCCGCCACGGCCAGAACGCTGGCGGACCAGGCGTGCAGCAGCGGGGCCTCAAATCGCGGCGGTCCCAGACGGAATAGCAGGTAGTGCGCGAAAAACAGCGCAACGGCTGCAAGCCCGGCGGCCTGGCTGCAGCGGGCCAGTGCGTCGGGCCGATAACGATACGCGAAGGCAAGGAGGGCGCCCCACGCCAGCGAATCGGAGTTCATCGGCAGCAGGGGCGCCGCCGGATAATTGGGCTCCGGGGCGAGGGCGGCGAGTCCGGTCAGCTCCGCACCGCGCGTCACCGGTGCGAGCACCACGACGATCGCCAGCGACAGGAGGCCGGCCCGGCGCGACGCACAGAGCACCACGAAGGGCCAGAAAAGGTAGAACTGCTGCTCGACGGCCAGGGTCCACAAATGCGAGTTGAGGCCCGGCCAGACTCCGTGCGACGTGATGTAGTAGTTGGTCGTGAAGGAAACGTTCCACGGTAACATCTCGCGCGATGCGCCGACATCAAACGCCCAGGTCACGGCGACGACCGCAAAGTAGAGCGGCCACAGGCGGACAATCCGGCGGCTGAAAAACTGCCCGATCGCCGCGCCGGTCGCCAGCCTGGCCGCGTCGATGCGCTCGCGACTGCCGAGCAGGATAAAAGTGATGAGAAAACCACTGAGGACAAAAAATGTGCGAACGCCCCAATCTCCCCAGGGACCGTGCAAGCTGCCGGGAGCGAAGTGCACGGCCAGAACGCCGAGCACAGCCAGACAGCGGATGCCATCCAGCTCCGGCCAGCGTTCGGCGCCAGCCGCCGGTTCGGTTCTGGGTTCGGGCGGATTCACGAGGCGGGCCCGGAGGGCAGGTCGGCGGTGTCCACCGGCAGCGGTGCGCGCGGGAGGCGGGCGAGTTCGCGGGCGGCGGCCGCGACCTCGGGCGGCTCAATGCGGGACAGGCACTCGCGGGCGCGGTCGCAGGTGTTGACGAGGCCGCACGGCGAGCAGGAGACCGCGGTGACGAGGTTGCGATTGCAGGTGTAGCCGAACGTGTCCGGCCGGGCCCGCCCGCCGAACACGACGACCGCACGGCATTCGACGGCGCGTGCCAGATGCACGAGGAATCCCTCGAGGCCGACGAAAGCATCCGAGCTGGCGAGCACCGCGGCGGTTTCACGCAGCGAGGTCCGGCCGCGGAGGTCGGTGGCCACCGGCAACGCGGGATCGCCGGCCCGGCCGAGTTGCACGAGGTGGAAGTCGGGTGCGAGCATGCGCGCCACGGCCGTGAAGTTGGCCGCACCCCATTCCTTGTTGGCGTAGGGAATGGCGGCACCGGCGCCGGTGCTGTGGATCGCGATCTGCCGCGGATGCAGACGGCCGCGCGCGACTTCCTCCGCCGAAAGCTGGAGGTAGGGGCGCAGCGCAACGCGCCCCGTGAGGCCCGCGAGGCGGCACATCTCGGCGACGATGTGGCGGGGCGGCAGCAGATGGCGGTCAGGGTTCGCCGGGTCGCGGGTCGTGTAGTAAGGTTGCACGACCCGTGCGCCGGTGCGCCGCAGCGCCGCGACGTAGTAGTCGTCGATCGGCAGCACGCGTGACGGATCGGGGTTGCCGGCGAAAAGCTCCGGGCGGGCGGTGAGCATGGCGAACGGAGTCCCGCGGCGGCGCGCCTCGCGCAGCACCGCGGTGCAGAGCAAATCGTCGCCGAGGCTGAGCGGTCCGAACAGCAACGCCCGCCGCGGGGCGCCCCAGCGGAGGAACTGGCCGGCCAGGCGCGGCAGCAGGGACGAACGACGGAGCCAGGCAGGCCGCGCAACAGTCATGGGCGCGTGGCCGCGAAATTGGAAAGGTTGTGCGCCGTGCGCTCCCGGCGTTCGAGTTTCCGGAGCGCGAAGCCCGCACCGGTGACGACGGCGTGGAGGTCCGCCGGGGCGCGGCGCTCGAGGAAGTGGTTCTCGGCCTCGAACACCACGATCTGCAAGGCCGGCGCCTGTAGGTGCGCCCCCATGCCGCGCAACACTTCGATTTCCGCTCCCTCGGCATCGACGATCATCGCCGTGGGCGCCGGGGCGAGTCCGCGCTCGATGACCTGCGCGGCGGTGAGGGTGGCGACATAGAAGCGATGATCGTAGGGCAGGTGCTCGACGGGGTGGAGCGTCGACATGCCCGGGTTGCCGGACGCGTTGGCGAAAAACGGCAGCGCACCCGTCGCGTCGGCAAGAGCGTAGGCATGGAGGTCGAGCTTCACGCCGTTCAGCTCGCAGTTCTCGATCACCCGGGCGCCCATGGCGGGCGAAGGCTCGAAGGCGACCACCGTGGCGGCGGGGTGGAGATATTTCGCGGTGATCGCGTGGAGGCCGAAATTCGCGCCGACGACCCACAACACGGCCCCCGGTTGCGCGAGTGCGGGCCTGACCGATTCGAGCACCTCGGACTCGTAGAAACCTTCGCACAGCACGTGGGTGTCCACGCTGTCCCACGGGGTGAGAAAAAACTGCGTCCCGTAGCGGGAGACCGCCCGCAGCTGGCGGCGCCCGCCGATCGGCTTGAGCAGATCGTAGAGGCGGGCGAAGCCGCGCCAGCCGCGGCGGCGGAAGTGAGCGACGAGCCGGTCGCGCCACGATGGGGCGTGGCCGGCGGGAGGGATGAGCGGATCGCGCATGATTCGATTCAGGTGGCGCAGCCGACGAGCGCCTGGAGCCGGGCTTGGAACCGGGCGGCGGCGGCGGCCGGCGCGGGCGGCGCCGGTGGGAGGGCGTGCGGCCCCCGGCACAGAGCGTGAAACTCCGCGGGCGTCGTGTATTCAGCTACGCCGGCCGTGCCGTGCTGGTCGCGCGCGGCATTGGGGTTGGCGATGAGCGGCACGCCGGACAGCAGCGCCTCGGGAATGCGGGTGACCGCGCCGGCGCCGCCGCTCGTGTCGATGAGCATCGCCGAGCACGCGACGAGCAACTCGACAAGCCGTTCGCGCGAGACCCGGCCGAGCAACTCGACGCGCGGCGAGCGAAAGGATGCGAGCAATGTGTCGGTTTGCGGACCGGCTACGATGACGGACGGCGCGGTCGGCCCGAGTTCGGCGAGCCAACTGAGTTGAACCTGCATGCCGCGGGCGGTCGCGGGGTTGAACGCCGCGCCAAGCACCAGGAGCGGTCCGGAAATCTCGCCGCGCGCATCGACGCGTGCGACGCGGCGCGCCCGAACGGCCGCGCACTCGCGGGCCAGCACCGGATCGGGAAAATAGGGCAGGTAATCCGGCGCGAGCCCGCGCGCCTCGAGAAACCAGCGCTCCTCTTTCGCGATCGTGAACACGGCATCGGCCAGCGCCAGGCGCCGCACTTCCGCGCCGAGATCCTCCGTGGGATCGTAGGCGGGATCAGCGAATACTTGCTCGCTGACGAGGGCTTCGAGGTTGTGTGGCACGGCCACGAGGCGAAAACCGGCGGCCCGCGCCATCGCGGGCAGCAGCGTGTCGTAGGTCGTCTCCCATAGCAGCACGCGTGCGCCGCGGTGGCGCGCGATCGCGTCACGATAAAACAGCGTGCGATAGCCGAGCAGCCCGATCCCGGCGCGGTCCACGCCCGCGCAGGCACCGAAGCGCGCGCGCGCCTGCACGCCGGCGAGCCAGGCGCGCCAGCGCGGGAACGACGCCGGCGGCCGCATCGTCTTCGCGGCGAGGCCGGCGGCCGTGATCAGCCCGGTGATTTGCGCGGTGCGTTTCTCCGGGCCGGTGCCATGCGGGTCGGACGCGAAGCGCGTCCAGCGCAGCAGAGGTTGGGGCGGGCTGCTCATGCGATCAGCGCGGAACGGCGCTGCGCCAGATGCCGCGGGCGCTGCCGGCGTGAAAGCAGATTTCGGCGAGTGCCTCGGTCTGCCGCATCGGCCGGTCGAAACGCAGCGCCCGGCCGAGGAGCGACGGCACGAGGATTTTCTTTCCGGCGTAGAGCAGCGCCCGCGCGCGCGCGCGCAGGGGCGGCGGTGCGGTGGTCGCGGCTTCGGTGAGGTGCTGGCTGAGGCCCTCCGCATGGAGCCGCCGGAAAAACCAGCCGCGTCGCAGGCGCGCCGCGGGCACGCGGTGCCAGACCCACGGCTCCGGTTCGTAGCGCGAGGCCCAGCCCGCCGTGCGCAGCCGGTCGGCGAGGTCGCATTCCTCGCGCGAAATGAGGCTGCCGCCCTTGCGTCCGAGGCGTTCGGAAAATCCTCCGGCCGCGACCAGGGCTGTGCGCCGGCAGGCCATGTTGGCGCCGCGGAAAAACGCCTCGGTCGTCGAGGTGCGCGCCTCGCCGCCCGGTTCGAAGCAGGTCAGCCATTCGTGCAGCGAGGGCGGGAGCCACGGCGGCGCCGCGTGCGGCCATTGAAGACGGACGGGGCCGCCGATCGTGGCGACGTCCGGCGGCGCGGCGGCACAGGCGCGGGCCAGGTCGGCGAGCCAGCCGGGTGAGGGGAGCGCATCGTCGTCGAGATAGGCGATCCACTCGCCGCGGGCGGCGGTGAAGCCGTGGTTGCGCGCCGCGGAGAGCCCGCGGTTCGGCTGGCTCAGGAGGGTCACGCCGGGGCGCGCGGTCTGCGCGGCGAGCCACGCCGCCGTGCCGTCGGTCGAACCGTCGTCGATCACGATCAACTCGGCGGACGGGTGTTCGGCGAGTTGCGCGACGACGGCGGCCACCGAGTCGCGCAGGCAGTCCAGGCGGTTGAACGAGCAAATGACGACGGAGAGCGCGACGCTCACGGTTTGCGCCCCTCAAGCACCAGGGTTTCGAAGTTGTTCGCCTCGACGCCGATCACGAGGTGATGGATTTCGACGCCGCGGAGTTCGGCGTGCTCGCTTTCGCCCGGGACGCAGCGCCGGATGTCGGTGAAGCCGGCGAGGCGCAGCAGCGTGGCGAGCGTCTCCTCGTCGAAGAGAAACTGATGGCCGTGGTCGTGAAAGAGACTGTTGATCACGACCGCGGCGGGCGGGAGGTCGGCGGCGAGACGGTTGTGGCGCTGGCTCCAGGCGAGGTAGCGCTGGTGCTCGGGCGTGCTGGCGGCGGGGTGCAGACGCACGACGCGCGCGAGGTCCGGCGTGGCGAGGCGCACGCAGCCGCCGGGCGCGAGCACGCGGAAACACTCCGCGACCATGTGGCGCGCGCCGGCGAGCGGCAGGTGTTCGATCATGTGCTCCGAAAACACGAACTGAAACGCCGCATCGGGGAGCGGAAAGGACCGCGTGGCATCGAGGCGCATGACCGGCCAGCGTTCGGGAAACAGATCGGTATTGAACCAGCCGGGCAGGCCCGCGCCACCGGCGCCGAGGTGAAGCTTGCGCACGCCGGGCGTGCGCAGGTGGCGGCGCGCGGCCCAGGCCGTGCCGTGATGAAGCACGAGCCGGCGGGCAAACTGCCAGAGCGCCTGGACCGCGGGTCCAAACAGGGGAACGCGAAAGAGGGCGGCGACGAATTGCTTCACGGGACGGGCGGGTGCGGCGGGCTTCAGAGGTGTGCGTGCGCGACGGCGAGCGGTGCGCGGGGACGCGTGAGCAACCGCGCGAGTGCGGCGGTCACGTGGTCCGGCTGGATGGCGCTCATGCAGCGGTGCTCAAAATCGCAGCTGTTCCAACGCCAGCACGGTGAACAGGGCAGGGGGGTGAAGAGGTTCTCGTTGCACACATAGCCGCTCTGGTCCGGGTGCTCGCGTCCGCCGTAAACGATCACCGCGGGACAATCCACGGCGCGCGCGAGGTGCATGAGAAAACCGACGAGTCCGACGAACGCCGCGGCGCCCGCGAGAATCGCGCCGCTTTCGCGCAGCGACTTTTTTCCCCGCAGATCCTCGGCGCCGCGCAGGAGTGGATCGGTCGGCAGGCCGAGCTGGACGATCCGGTGCCGCGGCGCGAGTGCATCGACCACCGCTTGGAAACGCCCGGGCAGCCATTCCTTGTTGCCGAGGGCGAGCGAAGCGGACTGGCGCGAAGACTGGATGGCGATGCAGCCGGCAAAAGGAGCGGCGGCAGCCTTTTCGGCGGCAGTCAGATGCAGCCAGGGGCGCAACGCCACATCACCGGTGATGCCGCACAGCCGGCACATCTCGGCGAGGAGGTGGCGCGGCGGGGCGACGTCGATGTCCGGCGGCCGGCGTTCGTGGATGTAGACCGTCGACGAAGTGCGCGCGCCCACGCGCGCGAGGTAAGGCAGGTCGGCGTGCGCCACCGGGCAGATCCGATCGGCGTCCGGCGTGCCGTGAAAAAGTTCCGGGCGGCTGGTCATCGCGCAGAGTCCGGTCGCGCCGCGGCGGCGCAACTCGCGCAGCGGAGTCGAGAGCAGCAATTCATCGCCGATGCCGTCGCCGCCGAAATAGACGACGTGATTGATTCCGGGATAGCGCGCGCGGACGCGCCGGTCTTCGCGCCACCAGTAGAGGGTGCGCCAGAGACGACGCGGCCAGCTGGCGGGTTCACCCATGCGGGGTGGGGGCCAGCTTTTCCACCACGATTTCCCACGAGTAGACGTCGATCAGCGCCGCCTCGTGCAACACGCGGTGGGGCACGCCGAGGCGGGCGAGTTCGCGTTTCACGTAGGCGAGGGAGAAATCCGCATGCACATGATGCGTGTTGTAGGGCTGCCCGGTCGCGGCGCAGTGGCGCCGGTAAACCTGCTCATCGGGGCAGAAGATGATGAGCCGGCCGCCCGGTTTCAGCACGCGGAGCCATTCCCGCAGGACGGCGCCCACCGCGACGAAATCCTCGAGGAGGTGCGAGCTGAACACAAAATCGAGCGTGCCATCAGCGAACCACACGAGGCGCGTCGCATCGCCGCCGAGTTGCACCGGCAGTTTGCCGACATCCGAGTAAGGCTGCGGCATGTCCATGCCGATCGCGTGGGGCACGATGGGGTCGCCGCCGAAACCGAGATCGAGGCCGTAGCCGGCACAGAATGGCGCGAGGCGGGCGCGGCACTTCGAGGTTTCGCTCGGCGGGGGGGGCGGCCGGTTCCGCCGCGACGGCTGCAGGCGGTGGAAAAGCCGGCGGCCGGCGGAGTCGAGGCCGAGGACCTTGAGCACATTGCGCAGCCCGCGGACGAGCGGGTGGGGATTTTGGGGCTGTTCCATCGGTGTCAGCCCGGGGAGGCGAAGAGCGGCGTGCCGCCCGGGATCTTCTGGACCATGCTCAAACCGCAATCGCGATCGATGGTGATCACGGGATGGCCGGCGCGGCGCAGTTCCTCGACGAAACGGGGCACGCCCATGTCGGGGCGGTTGACGCCGTGGAGGCCCCACGTCGTGTCGTGAAACACGGCGACGCCAAATGGCCTCAGAAACGGCGCGAACAGCGCCCAATCCGCTTTGACGCCGTCGTAGGAGTGATCGCCGTCGATGAGTAAAAAATCGATCGGTTGCGTCCAGTCGCGCGCGGCGTCGGACGAGGTCTTCCGCACGACGGTGACGTGGGATTCGAGCCCGAAGCGGCGCAGATTCGCCTGAAGAATGGGGAGGGACTCGATCGCCTGCTCATCATTCCACGCCGTGGGCAGGTGCGGGTCGATGGCGTGCAGATGGCCGGAGAAATTTTCGCGGAGCGCGAGGCCGATGTGACAGGTCGACCAGCCTTGGGCGGAACCGATTTCGACACACACGTCCGGTTTCAGCGAGCGCACGAGTCCGTGCAACAGCCAGGCGGACTGGCCCATGCCGGTGCTGAAGCCCCGGGTGACGAGGCCGTAGCGGAGCCAGAACATCCGGAACTGATGGCGCAGCTGGCGGTTCTTCCAGAGCAGATGTTGGAGGAGGCGATTCATCGACCGGGCGGGGAGGGATGGTGCGGCGGAGACAGCGCTACAGCAATTGCCACTGAAGTCCCGGCCGCCAGTCGCCGCTGATGCCGTGGACGTGCGCCGGTGTGTCCGGACTGGGCTGGACTTCCGCCACGGCACAGTCGCCGGCATAGTGGTAGTTTTGGCGGCTGCCACCGAAGGCGCCGACATCGATGCGATAGCGTCCGGGAACGAGATCCAGACAGGGAATTTCCACCGCGACGGTGTGTTCGCCCGCGTGCGGCGCGCGGAGAAAGCCGTTGTGGTAGTCGCTCTCCAGGGTCAGCACGCGCCGGCCGTCGAGGTGGCAGAAGCCGATGCCGAGACCGAATTTTTCAACCGGCAGCGCGGCGTGCAGGCGCAGCACGATCCGCAGCGGACGGCGGTTCAGCAGCGGCGCGCCCCCATTGAAGACCACGGAAAGCAGGCGGATCGGGGACTCCGCCGAGGGGGTCGTCCGGGAAAGGTCGATGCCGCTGGTCGAGTGGGCCTGCCCCGCGGCGAGATAGGCGCTGACCGCCGCCTCGGGTGTGGCATCGGCGACGAGACGGCCCTGGTCGAGCAGCACACATCGACTGCACAGCCGGGTGATCGCGCTCACATTGTGGCTGACGAACAGGATCGTGCGCGCCTGGCCTCGCACAATCGACTCCATCTTGCCGAGGCACTTGTCTTGAAACGCCGCGTCGCCGACGGCGAGGACCTCGTCGACGATGAGGATTTCGGGCTCAAGGTGGGCGGCGACGGCGAACGCCAGGCGCACATACATGCCGCTGGAGTAGCGCTTCACGGGCGTGTCGATGAACCGGTCGACTTCCGCGAAGGCCACGATCTCGTCGAACTTGCGCCGGATCTCGGTGCGGCGCATCCCGAGAATGGCGCCGTTGAGAAAGATGTTCTCCCGGCCGGTCAATTCCGGGTGGAAGCCCGTGCCCACCTCGAGCAGCGAAGCGACGCGGCCGTGGAGCCGGGCGCGTCCCGCAGTGGGTTCGGTGATCCGGGAGAGAACTTTCAACAGGGTCGACTTGCCCGCGCCGTTGCGCCCGATCACCCCCACGACCTCGCCGGGCCGAACGTGAAAAGACACGTCGCGGAGCGCCCAGAATTCCTCCTCGTTCCGGGGCGCCGTGCGGCGAAACAGCCCGCGCAGGCCGTGCCCCAGTCGGTCGCGAAACGTGTCGTGGGCCACTGCGTGACCGATCACGTAGCGTTTGGAGAGCTCTTCGACCGCAATGGCGTATTCTTGAGACATCCGGGGGAGGGGCGCTAGATGACGTCGGCGAACTGGCGCTCCGTCTGGCGAAAATACCAGAGCCCGCTCGCCAGCATCAAGGCGGAGAGCAGCACCGCGAGGCCGACGCTCGGCAGGTGGAGATCCGTCCGTCCGGCGAACAGGCACCAGCGCATGCCGTTGATGATGCCCATCAGGGGATTCAGCGCGAGCAGGTCGCGCCAGTTCGGCAG
Source organism: Verrucomicrobiota bacterium (assembly GCA_016235555.1). Classification (GTDB taxonomy): domain Bacteria; phylum Verrucomicrobiota; class Verrucomicrobiia; order Opitutales; family Opitutaceae; genus JACRKC01. Next base: position 138,219 of record JACRKC010000114.1, on the reverse strand, counting down.
GAAGTCGGTGCTGTAGCCCACCGGCGTGACGAACATGCCGACTTGCAGGAGAAAAGGCGTGATGAAGCGAAAGTCCCGGTATTTCACGGTCAAGGCCGTGATCCAGAGACCGGCGCCCAACGCGAGGACGAGGGTGAGCAGCACGAAGAGCGGGAGCAGCAACAACTGCCAGCCGACGACACCGCCCAGCACGATGATCACGGGCAACGCGAGGGCCAGCATCACGCCGAAATCCACGGTCGCCACGGCCAGGGCCGAAATCGGGACGACGAGACGCGGAAAATAGACCTTGCTGATGAGGTGCGAATTGCCGACGAGGCTGTTGCCGGCGCCGCCGAATGCTCCGGTGAACAGCAGCCACGGCAGCAGGCCGCTCAACACGATGAGCGGATAGGGCATCCCGCCGTCCGGCATCTTGGCGAGTTTGCCGAACACGAACCACAGCAGCACCGTCTGCACGGCAGGTTGAATGACCGCCCAGGCCGCGCCGAGCACGGCTTGCTTGTAGCGCACCTTCACATCGCGCCAGGCGAGGAAGCCAAGCAGCTCGCGGTAGTGCCACAGGTCGCGCCAGTAATTGGCCTCGGTTCGACCCGGTTCGAGGGTAACGGTGGGGGCGGGTTCGGCCCGGCTGCCGGGGGGGACGGTCATGAGATTCTCAGGCGGACGCCGAGCACTGGTCGGGTCCGTGCTGCGTGATCTTGGTCACGGTGAGCGCGAATGATGTCATCGCCTTGGACGGGTGAACTGCGGGTCACGGAAGGTCGGACCACGTGGCGCCCGGCGTGAGTCGAAAAGCAAAATAGGGGCCGTCGCGATCGACGAGGGTGAAAGCCGGGCCGGGTGGCAGCTCCGTCGCGACGACGACCGATCCCGGCAACAAGGTGGCATCAAGATAGGCGACGTCACGGACGAGCGGGGTGCGCTTTTGTAAATCAAGATCGAGCTGGCGCGAGAAATAAAGATGTTCGCCGTGCGCGACCAGCCGGCGGCTGAGCGCAATCAGCGGTTCCCGGTAGCGCGGTGCCTGGAATTGGGCGGTGCGAAGTGCGCGCCACTCAAGCGGCATCCAGCACACCAGGAGGAGGGCCAGCCACGGCAGCGCCCGACGCTGGGGCAGACCGGCGATGGCCTCGGCGGCAGCGGCCAGGCCGACCAGCAGAAAGAACAGGACGAACAGGGAGATGGTTTTGACGTAGCTGTGAGTGGCGTTGGGCACCTGCTGGGCGACTTTCGCCAGCGTGGCGCCGGCGATCGCCACGGTGACGCCGCCGAGGGTGGCAAGCATGAACCGGTTGTGGCGGTTGCGCCACGCCAGCCCCAGGCCGGCGCAAAGGAAGGTGCCGAACGCGAGATCCGAAATCCAATCGAGCGGCGTGCGCGGTTCGGGAAAATGATAGCCGAGGATTTTGCCGATGCCCGCGACCTCGTTGAACGCGATCAACCGCCGCCACTCCCAGCCGGGCAACGGTTCGTTTTTCAGGGCCATCATCTCGCGCCAGACGTCGGGCAGGTAGTGTCCGACCAGGAGGAGGAGCACCGCACCCGCGATCGCGGTGCGAAGCCAGCGGCGGATCGGCGCCGCCTGGGTGAAGTCGCGCACCAGCAGTGCAACCGCGAAGCAGGCGATGAACGGGGCCATCGTCGGATGACATAGCAGCGCTCCGCTGAACAACAGCGCCGCTGTCAGCGCCTCGCGCCTCAAGGCTGGCGCCACGCCGCCGGGACGGGTGGACAGGCGCAGGGCGATCAGCCCCAGGAGGGTGAACACCGTGGCGATGACCTGACTCAGGTAGGAGAAATAAAGGCAGAAATACAGGAACGAGTGGCACGAGAGGATCAGCAGGGGCCAGAATCGCCGGCAGCGAATTTGTTCCAGCCATACGTCCCCCAGCCAGAGCAGCAGCCCCGTGCACAACACCAGCAGCGGGTTGATCATCCGGTGGACCTGGGAGGGATCGACGATCGAGGCGAGTTCGCCCACCAGAACCATGCAGCCCAGCCGGGCGTGGTAAGTCAGGTGGTCGAAAACATCGCCGGAGCGAAACACCGATTGCGCACGATAGGAGTCGAGGTCGGCGCCATGATGGATGAGATAGTCCGCCACGCTCCAATAGGCGGTGAAGTCCCCCGAGCCCCACACGTCACGAACGTCGGAACGCACGTGGGCGGTCATCAGATACGCGGCCACGCTCGAGACGATGCCGGCTAGGAGGGCCAGCCGCCGGCCCCGGGCCAGCAGGTAGATCAAAAGACGGCGGGGGCGCAGCAGCGGATGCTTTTGCCACCAGGCGACCGTCAGCCCCGCACCGGCAGCCGCGAGCGCTCCGAGCAGCCACCGGGCATAGGCGCTGACCGGCAAACCCATCCGCGAAAACCCGAGCCCGATCGCGCACAAAACCGACAGTCCCAGAACGGGGGCCACCACGGGCCAGCGAAGCGCCATTCTCCGCGGCGCTGCCAGCAGCACCACCGCCCAGCCGGCGGTGAGGCCGATGAGCGCGATGACCGCGATGCTCGCCAGCAAGCGGAGCCATTGCCCGGCGAAAAACACGGCCCAGTCGCAGCAGGTCAGCACGGGAAGGACGATCGGAAGATCGGGGCGAGGCTCAGCGGGCGACCGAAAGCCCCCGGTCCTTCACCGCGGGTCGGGCCGTGAGCGGCAGGCGCCAGGCAACATTCGCCCGAAGGGGAAAGCTTCGTCACACTTGTCACGAAGGTGGTCAGATAGGGTGGGAGCCTAGCCGGCGCGGCGCGATGGCAACGGCCCGCGCGCGACGATCGCGACGTTCCAGCAAAGCGGACGCAGGAAGGGGAGGAAGCGCAGCAGAAACGTGTCGAGCATTTCGAGCGGGCGGTAAAGCCAGGCCCAGCGGTCGGCCTCGTCGACGACTTTTTTCCAGTAGCGCTCTTCGTTCGGGCTGCGGCGCTGGACCACCGCCATGATCACAAAGATCACGAGGGTGGTGAACCAGAACCAGCGCACTTCCGCGTGGGCAAAACGCTGCGTGATCGCGCGCACGTCGCGCAGGCGCAGCGGGTGTTCGTCGGCGGTGCGGACTTTGGTGGCGAGCGCGCGATAGACGTTGATGAGCGGGTTGTAGGCCACGGGATCCCAGCTGACGAAGACTCCGTCGGGTTTGAGGTGCGGCAGGATGTTGTCGAGCATCGCCGGGATGTCGGCGTGATGCAGCGTGTTCCCGGTGTAGATCACGTCGAACCGGTGGTCAGGGCGCAGGCCGAGATCCTCGATGGCGGAAACATGGGTGGTGAGCGTGACGCCGTTGGCGGCGGCGAGGCGCTGCGCCGTTTCGCACATGCCGGGAGAAATGTCCGTCGCCGTCACGGTCGCACCCTCGAGGGCAAAATAGACGCTCGCCTCGCCCAGGCCGCAGCCGACGTCGAGAAGCTGGCGTCCGTGCAGGTCGCCCAGGGCGGCGCGGAGGTGGCGCATTTCCGGCGCGGTGCAGGCTTCGTTGCGCGCGCGGACGTTGATGGCGGAGGTGTCTTCGCTGGCGGCCCATGCGTCGTGGAAGGCTTCCTCCGCGTGCTTGCGCGCGGTGTCTAGCGAGGGGGTGGCCGGCGCCGCGAGTTCGGGCAGCCCGGCCGCGACCAGGATCGCCCGCAGCTCGGCGGCAAAATACGCGTGGTTCGCCGCCATCACCCGGTCGTCGGCAAACGTGAGACCGGCGTCGACCTGGCGGGCGGAATGGGCGGCGGCGTCGCCGCGGGTGTAGAACTTCGCCGCCTGCAAGGCGAGGGTCCGCGTGCCCGCCGCCGGGCCGGGCCAGCTGACCTTCATCGCACCCGCTCCGGGATTCTCGAAGGAGAGTGTGGCGACCCAACGCCCCAGCGTCTCGGCCTGGCGCGGGGCGCTCCCCGCCAATTGCTCGCGGCGCGCCTGGGCGGCCCGGACGAATTGGTGCACGGCACTTTCGTAGAGAATTTTTTTGGGCACAGGAGGCTATGCGGTTGGCGCGATCGCCGGGTCCGAGCGCTCGTCGAGCGCGAGGCGGCGCCGATGCCCGGGCAGCGAGATGCGTTCGCGCGGCTCGGTGCGAATACGTCCGGCCATGGCGAGCATCTGCTCGTAGGTGACCGGCCATTTTTTTTCCGGCGGGGCGGCGAGGAAAAGCTTCACGCGCTCCCACTTGGCGGCGAGATAACGCATTGCGATCGTCATTTCGGGGTAGCTGCCGAACAGGCAGCCGGGGCACGCCCCGGTGACGGTGCGGACTTCGGCGCGAAACACCCGGCTGCGGTAGACTTCGGGGAAATCTGCATCGTAGCAGTGGATCTGCGAGCCGAGGCGATGATCGCAGCAGGGGGCGAAGTCGCCGTTGGGCAGGACGGCGAAATAAAGGTTCGGGCTGTCGCAGACGCCGTCGTTTTTCCGGCGCCAGGTCGTCGGCTGGCCGGCCGCGAAACGCTTCATGTCGTCGAGGTATTGGTCGCTGTCGTAGAGGAGATAACCGGCGTGGCGCATCGCACGCACGCGTTCCACGAGTGCATCGACCGCGGGCAGTTCGGCCGGCTGCCAGCGTTTCGTCTGGTCGAAAGTGCGAAAACTCAACGGCCGGTCGAACGTCGTCACGTGAACCGGCACGAGCGAAGTGACCCAGCCGATCGCGGTGCCGAAGCGGATGACATCTTCGATGTCGCCCAGGTTGTCGCGCTGCATGACGCAACCGAGCGAGGCGAAGCTGCCGGTCTTCGGCAGATACCGCGTGAATGAAGCCATCGCCCGCAGGGCGTCGTGCCACGATTTCGCGAAGCCGCCGTTGATGTCGTCCTGGTTGCCGGGCCAGAGCGAATCCAGCGAGATGGAGATGTCGCGGCCGCCGGCGGCGATGACGGCCTGGATGCGTTCGTCCGTGGCGAGCCCGTTGGTCTGCATCCGCACATGCACCCCGCGCGAGGTGAACTCGCGGATGATGTCAGGCAGGTCGAGGCGGGTGAAGGGCTCGCCACCGGTGAGCAGCACCATCGCGACGCGCATTCTGGCGAAGTTGTCCGCGATGCGCTTGATCTCGTCGAGCGTGCACTCCCGGACATCCGAATTCGCGTAGATGATATTACACTGCTGGCAGGTAAGATTGCACCGGGCCGTGATGTAGAACTGCACATAGACCGGCGCATCGTGCAGCAGGGCGGCGCGCGCGAGGGTGGTTTTGGCGAGGGAGGAAAACACGACGCCTAGAGTTTCAAATTGGCGGTCGCAGCGACGACGTAGAGCGGCCGGTTTTTGCCCTGCTCGAAGATGCGGCCGACGTATTCACCCAGCATGCCAAGGATGATAAACTGCACGCCCCCGACACCGAGTATCAGGCAGATGACGGCCGAAATGCCGGGCACGGTGTAAACGGTGAACAGCCTGAGGTAGAGCATGACGAGAATCCCGAGCGCGCTGAGGCACGTCATGCCAAGCCCGATGAAAGTGGAGATGCGCAGCGGCACGTTGGAGAACGACAGGACGGCGTCGGCGGCGAAGCGAATCATCTTCATCAGGGGATACTTCGTCGTGCCGGCGAAGCGTTCCTGCCGGTCGTAAGGAAAGGCGACGCTGCGAAAGCCCACCCACGGCACCATGCCGCGGATAAAGCGGTGAGGCTCGCGCATCGAGCGGAGCGCCAGCACGAGCCGCCGGCTCACGAGCCGGAAATCGCCGGTGTCCATGGGGATTGGCACGCGGCAGACAGCCGAGAGCAGGCGGTAAAACAGTGCGGCGGTCGCCTTCTTGAACCAGGACTCACCGGTGCGGCTGCGACGCTGGGCGTAGACGATGTCAAACCCCTCGCGGGCACGGCCCAGCAGGTCGGGAATGATCTCGGGCGGATCCTGAAGGTCGGCGTCGATGATGCAGACAAAGTCTCCCTCGGCGTGGTCGAGGCCGGCGGTGAGCGCAGCCTGGTGGCCGAAGTTTCGGCTGAAGTGCAACACCTTGACCGCGGGATGCATCGCTGCGGCGGCGTCCAGCAGAGCCCCGGTGCCATCAGTCGAACCATCGTTGACGAAAAGAATTTCCAGTTCGCAGCCCTCGAGCCTCCCGGCGAGCACCAGCAGGCGCTCAAGCAGCTTGGGGAAGCACTCCACCTCGTTGAAAATCGGAACGACGATCGAAAGTGTCGGCGGACTGGAGCGAGGGCTGGACGTCGGTGGCATGGCAGGAGGCGACGGAAGGCCCGATCTTATCGAATCAGCTCCGCGAGCCTGGCGGTGAACTTGGAAAAGGAAAAATCGCCGGCGCGCGCGAGTATGGCCGGTTCGCTCCAGGCGCGGGCAAGGCTGCTGGTGCAGGCGGCGGCGATGCCGGGCACGTCGCCGTAGTCCACGAGCACGCCGGTCTCGGGCGTGATGACTTCCGGCACGCCGCCGGCCCGGGCGCCGAGGCAGGGGCGGCCGCGGGCCATGGCTTCAAGGAAGACCAGGCCGAAGCCTTCCTTCCCGCTCGGCAGGGCGAACAGCCGGCAGTGGTGAAACTCGTGGTCGAGGCGGTTGTCGTCGACGTAGCCGAGGAATTCGACGGCGTTGGCGAGGCCGAGTCGGGCGCGCAGCGCCTGGAGGCGGGACAGATCGTCGCCGCGACCGACGATGCGAAGCTGGGCGGCGGGAATCGCGGCGCGAATCGCGGGCATCGCTTCGATCATGGAATCCACGCCCTTGTAACGGTCCGCGGCGGAGAGGCGGGTGACGACGAGGATGACGGGCGGGCACTCGGCGAGCGACCGGCCGGGGGCGATCGTGCAGCACGGATCCAAGGCGTTGGGCAGGACGACCGCGCGACCCGCGGGCAGCGGGCAATGGCGGAGGAGTTCGCCGCGCGTGAAATCGCTGACGCACAGGATCCGCTCCGCGCCGCGCAGCGCGACACGTTCGGAGAAGTTGAAGGGGCGCCATACCTCGATACCGTGGGCGACGAGGAAGTAGCGCAGGCGGGGACGGAGCCGCTTGACCAGCCACGCGATCGGGAGCTGCGCGACGTGGCCGCAAATCAGGCGGTCACAGCCGCGGCTCAGGCGCAACGCAGCGCGCACGAAGCGGGTCTTGTCGCGGGAGCAGGCGAACCAGTCTTCGAGTCGGTCATTCGCGCTGCGCCGGAGATCGGACGAACTGATGGCCGGGTCGTTCAGCGCGAGCAACCGCACGGCGCCGTCCGGTGGCGCGAGGTCGCACAGGGCCTTGAGGTAAGCCTGGAGGATGCGTGCGATGCCGCCCTCGGAGGCGAAGATCTCCGGGGCGAGCAGCAGGGTGCGGCTGCGCGGTTTGGTGCGCGGGCGGTGAGGCGGTTGTCGCGGCGTGGAGGGTGGGGCGCGGCGCTCCGGCGATGGCGACGCAGGGCGGGCGGATTGCACGACGGGCTCGAGCGCGCGATGGCCGGCAGGAGCAGCCGCAGGGCTGCGGCGATTGGCAAACGCGACGAGGACCGCGAGGCTCCATACGCGCGACCACTGGCGGGTGTCATCACGCGAGTTGAAATCGCGCCACAGCGCCTGCACCTGCGCGCGGTCGAACAGGCCGCTGCGGTCGACACTCGCGTCGGCGAAGGTCTCGTCGAGAAATGGCCGCAGCTCGTGTTTCATCCAACGGGGAAACGGAAGGGTGAAGCCCCATTTCGGCCGGCGCGCGAGATCGGCCGGAAGCAGATCACGCGCGGCGTGATAGAGCGCGGATTTGGGGTGTCGAGGCGTGCCCTTGAACTCCGCCGGCTGCCGCCAGAGCCAGTCGATGAGCGGACGATCGACGAACGGGACGCGCAGTTCCAAGGAATGGCGCATGCTCATCACGTCGCTGTCGCGCAGCAGGACGTCGGTCATGTAGGTGCGCAGCTCCCAGGCGCTCGCGGTCTCGAACGGCCCGGCGGCGGCGAGATCGGCGGACAGCACGGGCAGCTCCGGGTGAAACGGCGAACGGCCCTGCACCGCGGCGCGGGCGTCGGGTGCCAGCAGAGTGAGGCGCGTGGTCTCGGAGAACACCCGGCGTTGGAGCGCGCCGAGTTCGTGCGGGGTGCGCGCGTAGGCAAGAACATCGGCCAGTTTTTGCTGGCGGGTGTCACCATGGCGCAAACGCTCCACGACGCGGTGCCGGATGGCCTCGGGCACGCTCCACCACCACGGCAGGGCGCGCGAAAACCGCGGAATATTGCGGAAGCTCGGGTAGCCGCCGAAGAGTTCATCGCCGCCGAGGCCGGAGAGTGCTACCGTGACCCCGCCGGCCCGGGCCGCCCGGCTGGCGTAGTAGGTGTTGATGCCGTCACCCGTGGGTTGATCGAGGGCGGTGACGATGCGCTCGAGATCGGCGGCGATGGCGGCGCCGGTGAGCCGGCTCTCGTGATGCGAAGTTCCAAGGTGCCGGGCGGTCGCGGCGGCGTGGCCCGCCTCGGAATATTCACTTTCGTCGAAAACGATCGAGAAGGTCTTGAGCTGCGCGCCCGTCGCGCGCGCCATGAGCCCGGTCACGATCGCGGAGTCGAGTCCGCCGGACAGGAACGCCCCGACCGGCACATCCGCGACGACGTGGGCGCGGATGCTGTCGTCGAGTCGCGCGCGGAGCTCGCACGAAAATTCCGCGGCCGAGGCGCACGGCCGCACGTCCGCGGGCAGCGAGCGGAAACTCCACGCGGAGCGGATATCGAGGCGGCCCGCCCGAAAAGTGGCACACTCGCCGGGGCGCAGGCTGAACACGTCCCGGTAGATCGAGCGCGGCACGGGCACGGCGAGCCAAGCGAGAAAGTCCGCGACTGACAGCGGATCGAGTTCCGCGGGAAACGCGCCGGCCGCGAGCAGAGCGTTGAGCTCCGACGCGAAGAGCAACCGCTGGCCGTCGTGGCGGTAGTAGAGCGGCTTGATGCCAAAGGGGTCGCGAGCGAGGAAGAGGGTGCGTTCGCGCTCATCCCACACCGCGAAAGCAAACATCCCGCGGAGTCGTCCGAGGCACGCCTCGCCCCAGCGGGCGAAGGCCGCGAGCAGAACTTCGGTGTCGCACTGGGTGCGAAACTGCCAGCCGCCGGCGAGTTCGTCGCGGAGCGCGCGGAAATTATAGATCGCGCCATTGAAGACCAGGGTGAGCCGCGCATCGGGCGAAACCATCGGTTGATGGCCGTTGGCCGGATCGAAGATCGCGAGGCGGCGCATACCGAGGGTGGCCGCCGAAAGCGAGGCGATGCCGGCGTCGTCCGGACCACGATGCACCATCGCCTCGCACATGCGCGACACCGCTGCATCGCGGGTGTCAGGCGCGGCGGCCGGATCAATCCATCCGGCTATACCGCACATGGATCAGGCATTGAGGGGTCGGCCGACAGCTTCGCACGGTCACTTCCAATCCGAGGTGACGCGATAGGGTGAGAATGGGGTAGTTGCCGCAGGAAACGGGAATGGGGTATTACCCCCATGCTCTGAGAGCCAACCTAAATCGGCACATTTTGCAATACCGTTGATAATGAGAGGTATCAGGCACAGATCGCGTGCGCGACGGATAGGGACTTTTCCGGGCCAAAAAGTTTTTCAACCAGCAACAGGCCAAAATCGACGGCGGTGCCGGCGCCGCGCGAGGTGAGTATCCGATCATCCGTGATCGTTCGCTCCTTGGCGAGGATGGCTGGCAGTTCGTCGGCGACCGAGAAATGCGCGGTGTAACGACGGCCGGTGAGGATGCCGGCATCGTGAAGCACGAGCGGTGCAGCGCAGATCGCGGCAATCCAGCGGCCGGCTTCATGGTGGCGCTTTATGACCGAGATTACACATGGGTCCGCTCGCATCAGCCGAACTCCCGGTCCGCCGGGGAGAAACACGCAGTCGTAATCGAGCGCGCCGCCCGCGGCCGTGAGCGCGGCGAGCGTGGTGTCGGCGTGCATGGTCAGACCGCTGCGGCCGGTCACGTGAATGCCGTCGCCGAGCGCGGCGATGGTGACGGTCGCGCCGGCGCGGCGCAACAGATCGATGGGGGCGGTTGCCTCAAGCTCCTCAAAACCCTCCGCCAGGATTGCGAGAACGGTCGGCATGGTATGAGTTGAACAGGCATGTGCGCTGATGCCGATGGAAATCTTGCCGGGAAACGACTCGTGATCTTCGGATGCGGCTATGTTGGCTCCGAGGTCGCGCGGCAGGCGGTTGCGCGGGGAATGAGCGTCACGGCGTTGACGCGCAATGAAGCCAAGGCCCAGGCCCTGCGCACGTGCGGCATCGAGACGGTGGTCGCCGATTTGGCGGACGATCGCTGGCACCGTGCCATGACGGGGGCGCCGGATTTTGTTTTGAGTTGTGTGAGTTCGGGTGGCGGAGGGATCGATGGCTACACGCGCAGCTATGTGCGCGGCAATGCCTCGATGGTGGCCTGGCTGCGCGCCAATGGACCGGGCGGCACGCTGGTCTACACCGGCATCACCTCGGTATATCCGCAAGGGGAGGGGGCTTGCGTGAATGAGACGGCACCGACTGAGAACATGGGTGGGCGTGCACGGATCCTGCTGGAGGCGGAGGCCGTGGTGCGAGGCGCGACCGCGGAGGCGGATGGCGGGATCGCGGCGCGCCGGTGGTTTGTGCTTCGGCTCGCGGGCATCTACGGGCCGGGTCGCCACCATCTCATCGAACAGGTGCGCGCGGGCGACGTCACGGGGAACGGCGAACATCGGATGAATCTGGTCCACCGGGATGATATTGTGGCGGCGATCTGGGCATCATTCGTGGCGCCGCCGACGGTGGCAAACGAGGTGCTGAACATCAGTGACGACCATCCGACGGCGAAGCGCGAGGTGGTGCGGTGGCTCGTGGACCGCACGGGCTGGCCGCTGCCGCGCTTCAGCGGCGTGCCTCTGGCGGGGCGGGCGGGCGTGACGCCGGACCGGGTGATCTCGAATGCGAAGGCGGCGCGCGTGCTCGGCTGGCGGCCACGGTATCCGAGTTTTCGCGAAGGCTACGAAAATTTGTTGTCGCATTAGCGCGCCGGCCCGCGCTCAACTGACTTTTTCCAATCCAAACACCACATGGCAGGCGTCGGCAAACTCCTCAAACAAGCCCAGAAAATGCAGCGTGGCATCGAGTCGCTCCAAGCGCAGTTCGACGCCAAGGAAATCGAAGTCACCAGCGGTGGCGGCGCCGTGAAAGTGAAGATCAACGGAAACGGGAGATTTCTCGGACTGGTGCTGGACCCGGAGTTTCTGAAAGAAGACGCCAAGGTCGTCGGCGACACGGTGCTGGGTGCGATCCAGGATGCCGTGAAGCAGGCCAAGGATTACAACGATGCAGAGATGAAGAAGGTGACCTCGGCGTTCCAGATGCCGGGTTTCATGTGAAGCTGGCTGGCTGACGCCCGATGACTCCGGCGTTTGACAAACTCCAGCAGCACCTGAAACAGCTGCCCGGGCTCGGCTATCGATCCTCGGAGCGCATCGCGTTGCACCTGCTGGTCGAAAAGCCGGCCCGTCTGCCGGCGTTGGTCGTGGCGCTTGAAGAGGCGGCGCGATCGGTCCGGCGCTGCGCGTGCTGCGGCAATCTGGCCGAGGGCGAGCATTGTGCCATCTGCGCGGACGAACGTCGGGACCGATCCGTGGTCTGCGTGGTGGAACAGGTGCCCGACCTCGTCGCGATCGAGCGAAGCGCCTCTTTCCGGGGCGCCTACCATGTCTTGCACGGCAAACTATCCCCCATCCATGGCGTCGGCCCGGACGATCTCAATCTGGCGGCTCTGCGGGCGCGGGTGGAGTCGGGCGAGATCGCGGAACTGATCCTGGCGCTGTCGAACGACGTCGAGGGCGAGGCCACCTGCCACTACCTGACCGAGCATCTTCCCGGCGGGCGGCCGGTGAAGGTCACGCGGATCGGCTTCGGCCTGCCGAGCGGGGGTGGTGTGCTCTATGCCGACTCCGTGACGCTCAAAAGTGCCCTCGACAGCCGGCGGGTGTATTCGTGATTGCGGTGCGGAGGAAATCCCCCTTTCGTTCCCGCGTTCCTTGCGGGCGTAGTATATCGGCTATTATGTGAGCTTCCCAAGCTTGAGAGGAGGGTTCGACTCCCTCCGCCCGCACCAATCCTCAACCCCCAAAACAAAAACACTACACACGCATGAAACTGAAGAAGACCATCGTTGCACTGATTATCGGTTCATTCCTGGCGGCCGGACTCGCGTTCGCGGCCGAGGGCAAGAAGGAAGCCAAGGTCGCGGGCTGCTGCGCCAAGGCCTCGAAGGACGGCAAAGCTTGCGGTCACGAGTGCTGCGTCACGGCGGCCAAGGCCGGCAAGAACTGCGAAAAATGCGGCGGCTCGGGTGCCCTTGCCAAGAAGGCCGAGGCGAAGAAATAACGCCGGCTCCGCGACCGATTCTTCAGCCGCGCTTCGCAAGAGGCGCGGCTTTTTCTTTGGACCTCAGACGGCGGCGGCGACGCGCTCGTGGCTGAGGTTGCGCCACCGGTCCAGCACGCGGCGGTAGAGGTCGTCGGGGGAGAGGCCGTAGGCCGCGCGCAGTCCTTCGGCGGAGGAGCCATGTTCCACGAAGCGGTCCGGCCAACCGATGCGCTCGACCGCGACCGGACAATCCGCCTCGTGCAACGCCTCCAACACCGCACTGCCAAAGCCACCCGCGAGGACGTTGTCCTCCATCGTGACCAGCAGGGGAATGCATGCGGCGTGGCTGAGCAGGAGCGCGCGATCGAGCGGTTTGGCGAACCGGGCATTCACCACGCCGACCGATAGATTTTCCTCGGTGGCGAGGCGGCGGGCGAGTTGATGGGCGTCCTGCACCATGCTGCCAAGCGCCCAGATCATGATGTTTGACCCCTCGCGCAAGACCTCCGCGTGGCCGATTGGGAGCGCCGCCGGTTGCGGCTTGATCGGCACGCCGACGCCGGCGCCGCGGGGGTAGCGGATGAAGGTCGGACCGCGATGCGTGAGGCCGGTGTGCAACATGTCGACGAGTTCATCCTCGTCCTTCGGTTGCATCACGACGGCGTTGGGGACACAGCGCAGGTAGGAGAGGTCGAAAAGCCCATGATGGGTCGGTCCGTCATTGGGCGAGAGGCCGGCGCGATCGAGACAGAAGGTGACGGGGAGATTTTGCAGCGCCACGTCGTGGATCACCTGATCGTAGGCGCGCTGGAGGAACGTCGAGTAGATCGCGCACACCGGCCGGATGCCTTTCGTGGCGAGGCCGGCGGCGAACAGGACGGCGTGCTCCTCGGCGATGCCCACGTCGAAAAACTGGGCCGGCACCTCGCTGGCGAGATGGGAGAGGCCCGTGCCGCTCGGCATCGCGCCCGTGATGCCGACGATGTTGCGGTCGGCCTTGGCGAACCGGGTGAGCGCCTGGCCGAAGACATCCTGGTAGTTCGGTGGCGAGCCGGGCGCGGGCTTCTTGCTCTCGCCGGTCGTCGGATCGAAGGCGCCGAGGCCGTGGAACTTCTCCGGGTGGGCCTGCGCGGCCTCGAGCCCCTTGCCTTTCTTCGTGAGCACGTGGATGAGCACGGGCACATCGCAGTGCCGGGCGAATTCGAGGTTCTTCAGCAGGGCGTCGAGGTTGTGGCCGTCGACCGGACCGAGGTAGCGCAGGCCGAATTTCTCGAAGAGCGACGAACCGACGAAGAAGTCCTTCGTCTCACGCTTCCACTTCATGTAAACGCGGTTCATCTCCACGCCGGTCGGGAAGCTGGTGAAGAACGCCTCGATGTCGTGGTGCAGCTTGTTGTAGGCGGGGCTCGTGCTGATACGGTTGAGGTAACTCGAAATCGCGCCGACGTTCTTGGCGATCGACCACTCGTTGTCGTTGAGGATGACGATCAGGCGCTTCGTGGAGGAGACGACGTTGTTGAGCGCCTCCAGCGTGACGCCGCAGGTGAAGGCCGCATCGCCGCACACCGCGACCACATGTTCGCCGGTGCCGCGCAGATCGCGGGCCGTGGCCATGCCGAGCGCGGCACTGAGCGCGGTGCCGGCGTGGCCGGCGCCGAAGGCGTCGTGCTCGCTTTCGCTGCGATAGAGGAAGCCGCTCGCGCCGCCGGTCTGGCGGAGTTTGCGGAAAAACTCCCCGTGCCGGCCGGTGAGCAGCTTGTGGACGTAGCCTTGGTGGGCGACGTCGAAGACGAACTGGTCGTCCGGCGTGGAGAACACGCGATGCAGCGCGATCGTGAGCTCGACCACGCCGAGATTCGGGCCGATGTGGCCGCCATTTTTCGCGGTGACGGCGATGAGCTCGTCACGAATCTCCTGCGCCAGCTGCGGGAGCTGCGCAGGCGCGAGCATCTTGACGTCGAACGGGCCGCGAATGTTGTCCAGCAAGCGGGCGGGCGAGGGCGGATTCATCAGTGGGCGGGAAGCGAACGGCAGAGGGTCATTCGTCGTTGGTGACGGCGAATTTTTCGAGGGCGGGCTTGCCGTCCTTGGACCGCTTGAGCTGCTCGATCTTGAGTTCGGCGTCCTTGAGCCGGGCTTCGCACACCTTCAGCAGCTTGGAGCCTTCCTCGAACTTGGCGAGGAGCTCGGCCAGCGGCACGTCGCCCGCCTCCATCGCATCCACGATGGACTCGAGCCTGGCCAGGGCGGCCTCGAAGGTGAGTTTGCTGTCTTTGACTTCCACGGCTCGGACGATGCGGCGGCCGACTGGCATTTCAAACAATCTTTGAGCTGGCGGCGCCGGCGGTTTCGCGTGGATTGGGTCGATGTCAATCGTCCTGTGGATCACTGCCGCACTGATGATCGTGCGGCTGGCGGGTGAATTGTTGCTCTCGGCACTCAATCGGGCCGAGGTGCGGCGCCACGCCGCCGTCGCGCCCCCGGCGGCCGCGGCGATCATGGACGCACCGACCTACGCCAAATCGGTCGACTACACGCTGGCCAAGTCGCGGTTCGGCGTCGTGACGGAGATCTTCGATACGGTCGTGCTGGCGGGCTTCCTGTTCGGCGGAGTGCTACCCTGGCTGTTTGCGCAGGTGACGGCGTGGGGCGCGGCCGGCGCGCTGTGGAGCCGCGCGCTCTTCGTGTTGCTGGCGGGGGTGGTGATGTCGGTGCCGGCGCTGCCGCTCGAATGGTGGGAGCAGTTTCGTCTCGAGGAACGTTTCGGCTTCAACAAGAGCACGCGCGGCCTGTGGGTGATGGACAAGATCAAGGGCGCACTCCTGATGTTCGTGATCGGCGGGCCGCTGCTGTGGGCGCTGCTGTGGGTGGTGCAGAAGGCCGGCGCGGCGTGGTGGGTGTGGGGCTTCGCGCTGATGTTTTCGTTTCAACTGCTGATGATCGTCCTCTACCCGAAGGTGATCCTGCCGCTCTTCAACAAGCTCACGCCGCTGCCGGAGAGCGACCTGCGCGCGCGGTTGATGGCGCTCGGCGACCGGACGGGATTTCGCGCGTCAACCATCGAGGTGATCGACGGGTCGAAGCGCTCGGGGCACTCCAACGCCTACTTCACCGGCTTCGGGCGGTTCCGGCGGATCGTGTTGTTCGACACGCTCATCGCCCAGCTCACGCCGGAGGAACTCGAAGCGGTGCTCGCGCACGAGATCGGGCACTACCGGCGCGGTCACATTCCGAAGATGATCGCGCTGTCGGCGGCGATGCAGCTCGCGGGCTTTGCGGCGGTGGCGTGGCTGGCGGGCAGCGGTTGGTTCAACGCTGCGTTTGGATTTCCGCGTGGTGAGATGGCGGCGTCGTTTCTGTTGTTCGGTCTGTTGAGCGGGTTGGTGACGTTTTGGTTCTCGCCGCTCGGAAACCTGCTCTCGCGCAAACACGAATACGAGGCGGATGCCTTCGCGCGCGATGCGGTCGGTGGTCCCGCCGCGATGGTGGGCGCGCTGCGCAAACTCGCGCAGAAGAATCTGAGCAATCTCACGCCACACCCGTGGTTCAGTGCGTTTTTCTACTCGCACCCGACACTCGTGGAGCGTGAGGCGGCGCTGGCGAGGTAGGCGCTGCGAAATACACAAAACACACGAAATGCGCTTCCGGAAGCTGAACTCTTTCGCGTGTTTGGTGTGTTTCGTGGTTTCTGCTGCATCGGGCCGGGCCGAGACGCTCACCATCGCCACCTACAACATCGAAAATTACGGCCCGGCGAACCGTCTGACCGAGGGCGGCTACCGGAAGGACTACCCGAAGCCGGAGCCCGAGAAGCGCGCCCTGCGGGCGGTCATTCGTGCGCTGCGCGCCGACGTGCTCGTGGTGCAGGAGATGGGCGGACAGGCGTATCTCGACGAGTTGCGCCGTGATTTGAAGAACGAGGGACTCGACTATCCCCATGCTGCGCTGGCCACGGCGGCGGATGCGGACCGGCACATCGCGGTGCTGTCGTTGCGCCCGCTCGTGCGGGTGACAACGCACGACGATCTCGCGTTTTCCTATTTCGGGGCGAAGGAGAAGGTGAAGCGGGGCTTGCTCGAAGTCGCCGTGACCACGGTGGCCGGCGAGGTGACGCTATTCGCGGTGCACTTGAAAAGCCGATTCACGGATCGGCCGGATGATCCGATGAGCGCCGTCCGGCGCGGAGCCGAGGCGACGGCGGTGCGTGACCGGATCTTGAAACGGTTTCCGAGCCCCGCGGAGTCGCGCGTCGTCGTGCTGGGCGACTGCAACGACGGCAGGAGCAGCCGGACCCTCGCGCACCTCATCAAGCGCGGTGAGCGCACGGTATTGGAGCTGCTGCCGGCCGCCGACTCGCGGGGCGAGGCGTGGACGCATGTTTATCGCCGCGAGGAATCTTACACGCACGTCGATCATGTGCTGGTGTCGCCGGGATTGCGCGCGGCTGTGCCGGGTGGCGTGGCGCGGATTTACGACGGCGAGGGCGTGCGTGAGGCGAGCGATCACCGGCCGGTGATGATCACGCTCGTGCTGGAGGCGAAGCGGTAGCGCCGGGGGGGCGAAAATCGCGGCGAGACGCCCTGCGTCCACGAAACCGCTTATTCTATTTCGCGATCAAGATGGACGAATTTACCGGGAGGTAGGAGCCTGCTTGCAGGCGATTCAGCTCGCAGCCCATCGCCTGCAAGCAGGCTCCTACAAATCGCGTGGGGCCGATCTTGAAAGCGAATTGGAATTACCTGGCCGCGACGGTGACCGGCACCGTCAGCTCGCCGGCGCCAAAGCCCTTCAGGAAGAGATTGCCGGTGCCGGGACGGCCGCCTTCGACGGTGATCGTCACACTGGTGTTGCCGGCGGGAACGACCACCTCGGGCATGATCACGCATTCGGGCACGTCGGTGGTGATGTCGAGGAGCGTGCCTCCCGGAGGGGCAGGATTCGGAATCGAGAAGGTGAGGGTTTGCCGTTCCTTGACTCGCAGCGTCAGCGAGGTGGGCGACACAGTGACCGAGCTGGGGTCGATGTGGAAGGTGCCGACCGGCGAGTAGCCGTTGCCGCCATTGAGGGCGACGGAGTAGTTTTTGCCGGCTTCGAGCGGGGGAACGAAGAAGGAAAGGGCGTTGGGCGACTCGCAGACCGTGCGCGCGGCGACGCCGCTGAAAAACACGACATCCTGCGGCGTGAAGCCGCGGCCCAGCACACTCACGCGCGCGCCCACGGGGCCGCGGTTGACCTCCAGCGACAGCACGTAGCGGCGCACGATCTTGACCTTGGAGACATCGGTGTAGACCTCGCCAGGCGTGGAGGTGTTGTTGCCCTCGGTCTCGTAGTTCACGAGGAAGTAGTAGGCGATCTCGTCGCGGCCGGCCGGAACCTGGTATTCGAACTCGTAGAGGCCGCCGCCGAGTGCGCTGGCTTTCATGTCGAAACTCTTCCCGTCGGTGATGATGTGCGTTTTGATGCTGGCCGGGGGAACCGTGTTGGTGCGCGGCGTGACGCGGAGCGTGAAGGTGTAAATCTGCGAGGGATTCTCCGGCATCGACGCCGGGGTCAGGTTGGAGAGCGTGACCGTGTCGCAGCCCGCGAGCAGGACCAGCAGCGCCGTGGCGACGAGGCTGGAGAGGATTTTTCTCGCGGGAGAAATTCGGTTGGTGTGCATTGGCTTATTCAGTGAAACCCGAGCGGAATAAAACGCGTTAGTAATGAGCGGCCTAGGCACAGAGCAAGCCAAAGCTTCCGCCGCAGCCGCGCACTCCGGTGCGAGTGCGGCGGAGGTGCCCGCGCCCCTCGGGCTCTACGTGCATGTGCCGTTCTGCGCATCGACGTGCGACTTCTGCGCCTTTTACCAGACGCAGCCGACCGCGGGGTCGGTCGACCGGTTCCTCGGCACGGTGCGAAAGGAGGCGGAGTTGGTGAACTGGGATCGGCCGGTGCACACCGTGTTTTGGGGCGGCGGCACGCCGGGCCTGCTTGCGCCGCGCGACCTCGGGCGGCTGGCGGAAATCGTGCGGGCACATTGCGCCGGGGTGCCGGAAGAATGGACGGTTGAGCTCGCGCCGACCACTGTCACAGCGGAGCGACTCGCCGTGCTGCGGGAGGCGGGGGTGACACGGGTCTCGTTGGGCGTGCAGAGCTTCCAGCCGGCTTTGCTTGAGGCGCTGGGGCGCCAGCACACTCGCGACCGGATTTTTCGAGCCTACGAGCGCATCCGCGCGGCTGGTTTTGCGAGCGTCAACCTCGACCTCATGTTTGCGCTGCCGGGCCAGAGTGAGGAGGAATGGGCCGCCGATGTGCGTGAGGCCGCCGCGCTCGCGCCGGATCATCTTTCGACTTACTGCCTGACGTTCGAGGAAGACACGAAACTCTGGGTGAAGCTCTCGCAAGGGCGCGTCAAACTGGACCCGGAGCACGAGGCGCGGCTCTACGAGGCGACATGGTCGCAGCTGGAGGCGGCGGGCTTCGCGCAATACGAGATTTCGAACTTCGCCCGGCCCGGCCATATCTGCCGGCACAATCTCAATACGTGGCGCATGCACGAGTGGATCGGCCTCGGACCCTCGGCGGCGTCGCAGCACGGAGGCTGGCGCGGCGCGAATGTGTCCGACTTGGACAAGTGGTGGACCGGCGTCGAGCGGGGCGTGCGCCTGACCGAGGACCGCGTGGCGCTCACCCCGCGCCTGCTGGCGGAGGATGCGTTGATTTTCGGCCTGCGCATGAATGCGGGCGTCGATCTCGCGGCGTGGCGCCTGCGTGCGCCGGAGGCGCCGTGGGCGACGGTCGAGGATTCCCTGGCCACGCTGGCGGCCGGTGAGTTGTTGATGCGGGAAGGCGACAGGGTGAGGCTCACGACTCGAGGGCGGTTGATCGCCGATACGATCGGAACCGAGATCATGGCGGCGTTCGAGCCCTTGCTCGAAACGGCATGAAACGCCTCGACGTGGAAGCCACCCAAACATCCTCCCCGCCGTATGGAGGAGCAGCGGGGCGCGTGAGCGCTTCACGCGGTGGGGCGAAGGCTTCACGGCTTCCGCTACGCCACGGTGTGACCTTTTTCAGCGCCCTCTTGGTTTTCGCGCTCGTGCTTCCGGCAGGTTGCCAGACCGGCGGCAAAAGCGACCACACGCCGACGGTGGCGCGGTTTTTCCTCGAGTCGCGCGACACGCGGTCCGCGGCGGTCACCCTGCCCAAGAGCGGCATCCAGCTCCATCTGGCAGCCACGCCGGCGATCACCGAAGGGGACATCGTGAACGTCGAGGTCGCGCAGGTGGAGCTTGGTCGGTGCCTCCTCTTCGAACTGACGCCGGCCGCGGCGCGTGATCTTTACCGGTTTTCGGTGGTGAACCAAGGCGGTCGGCTTGTGCTGCTGGTGAATGGCGCGGCGTTCGGGGCGCGACGGATCGACGGAGCGATCGCGGATGGCCGGGTGTTCGTCTTTGTCGAGGTGCCCGACGAAACGCTTCCTGCCCTGGCGAAGAACCTGAAGCTCACGTCCGCGGAAATCCAACGCGCGGTGAAGAAGAAATGATCGCCCGTCTTGTCCTGTTCACTGTGGTGCTGGCGTCCACCGTCGCAGCGAGCGGCGAGCGGGTGGAGATCGTTTTCCCGACGGCGAATCCCGCTTGGGCGGCGGGGAAGCCGTTCAGCGAGTTCATCCAACACGCGGGCTCGGGTGATCCCGCGTCGGGTCTGTTCGGCGGCGTGCGCAATGGCGGCCGGCAATTTCACGAGGGCATCGACATCCGGGCCACGGCCCGGGACAAGCGCGGCGAGGCGCTCGACAGCGCGATGGCGGCGATGGATGGCGTCGTGCGATACATCTGCGCCGCGGCTGGCGGGAGCAGCTATGGACGCTACATCGTGCTGGAACACCCGGGGCAGGTGCCGGCGGTCTACACGCTCTATGCGCACCTGGCGCAGATCGCGCCCGGCCTGCGCGTCGGCAATCCTGTCCCCCGGGGGCAGGTCATCGGCACCATGGGGCACAGTTCGGGCGGCTACATGATTCCGAAGGACCGGGCGCATGTGCATTTCGAGATCGGCGTGGCGGTGACGAAGGACTTCGGGCTGTGGTATGACCGGCGTCGTTTCGGCAGTCGCAACGAGCATGGCATGTGGAACGGCATGAATCTCCTCGGCATCGATCCGCTCGATTTTCTGAACCAGTGGCGGCTGCGGCGCGTGGACAATTTCCAGGAATATTTTTCCCGGCTGCCGACGGTGGTGCGCCTGCGCATCGCGACGAAGCGGGTCCCGGATTTTACGGCGCGGTATCCCGGTCTGTTGACCAAACCCGTGCCGCTGGGCGGCGTGGCGGGCTGGGAGATCCGGTTCAACTGGACGGGCGTGCCGTTCAGCTGGACGCCGCTCACCGCGTTGGAAGTGATGGCGCTCACGCCCGACGTGCCCGTGATCGTCGAGGTGAATGCCGAGATCGAGCAGCGGGAGCGGAGCAAGTCGCTCGCGGTCGCCCGGCGCGGCGGTGTCTGGGGCGTCGGCAAGGATCTCGAGATGGTGCTGCAGCAACTCGGGCTGGCGCGGTGAGCGGAAGTGGCACGGGCTTTCTGGCCTGTGTTGCGACGCAAGACGTCACGGGCTGGAAGGCCCGTGCCACTCGTTCGGAGAGCGGCGAAAAAGGCCCGCAACAGAAGTTGGGTAGCAAGCGGTGGCGTCGCGGCGGGCGTCGCTGCCCCCCGGATTATAACGCAGGAAACCCAAACATAGGCGGGCAGGGACGCCCGCCGCTACCCGGCCCGGCACCCTTGGCGACACCCGCTCAGCGAATGCTGAACGGCACCGCCACTGATTCGTTCGGGATGCGCCGGTCGATTTTTTCAAACACATCCACGTCGAACGGTTTCCCGACGTTGTTGCCGGCGAGATCCTCGATCGTCGTCGCGACGACGAGGCGGTAGTCGCCGGCGCGCCATGCGGCGTCCGGCACAAATTTCCACATGGTTTCATTCGCGCTGAGCTCGACGTCGCCCTCGATTTCGGGGCCGCCCGCGGCGAACACCCGGATGAGGCGGAGGGCGAGCGCCCGATCGAGCGCCTCGCCGGGAGCGACCGCCAGGGCGTCGCGCGAGCCGCCAGCGGGTGCGCGGATCGCCCACCGCGTCGGATCAAGCGGCGTGCGATCGGCGGGCGCGGCGCGAAACGTCTTCGTGCCGTCTGCGGCGAGCGGGATGCCGGCGGCATCGGGCCACGCACGATCGATGGTGAGGGTGTAGCTCCCACCGGCCTCGAGGGCGGGGCCGAGTTCCTCCAGCAGCCGGAGGCCGCGTTTGATGCGGCCGGGATCGAGGAGGAGCGTGAGGCGCGTCATGTCGGGGCTCCACAGCTCCTCGCCGATTTGGAGAAAGGGCTGGGCGACTTCGCGGCCTTGGGCGTCACGCAGGTGAATGTGGCGATAAATGTCGCCGCCACGCATCGGCGCCGAGAAGTGCAGATAGAACTTGAGCAGATTTTCGGGCAGCACGTCGCCGCTGGGGTAGATGGCGCTCACGCGCGTGGTGGCGGTGCGGGCCGCAGCGGGCACCTCGAAGAGCGCCGTGAGCGGCGTGGATGCACTCGTCTGATCCATGGTCCAACCCGGAGAAAACACTGCGCGGTAGGTTACGCCCGGATGCAGTGGAAATTGCGGTTCGAAGCGGAGCGCGGCTCCGACCACGCGATAGGCGCCGATCATCGGAGGCAATTTCCCCTCGGCCGATGCGCCCTTGGGTTCAGCGAAAACTTTGAAGAACTGCTGCCAGTGTGGCAGATCGTAATTGGCCGCGGAAAGGCGACGGAGCTCGTCGGCACCAAGCCCCGAGACCTCGACGGCGGCGTTCGCGCCATCTGCGGGAGGAAGCCACCGAAGCGACAGCGGTGGCGCCGGAGGAACCGGGGCTGCCGCGAAAACGACGGCGCTGCACAGCACCCAGATCCCGGCGGTGAGCCGGGCGGCGCACCGCGGTTTTCTGACTGAGGCGGGACGCGTCAGCCACGGGGAGGCGGCGTCCGGACTGGTAGATGATTGAAGAGCGAGATGCGCGCCGGGCCGGGCGGCGGGGCGCACCATCACGGGAGCGGGAGCGCTTCGAGGTTGAGCGCGCCGTTGGTCGCCTTGCGCACGACGACGGCGTTGGCTGCGTCGAGCCGGTCGAGTTGCTCGACGCCTTTCCAGTCGGCGATGGCTTCGACGGAGAACGTTTCGTGTTTCGTGCCGCTCACGCGGGACTCGATGCGCTGGGCGCGTTCCATGCCGTCGGTGCCGATTTTCATCACGCCACGGGACGTGTTGGCCATGAGCAGGAAGTCTTTGCCGTTCTTTTGGTAGACGATCATGTCGAGCGGAGTGTTGCCGTTGCCGAGCTCGGCGATGGTCTTGCCCTTCACCTTGGCGTCGGGCTGGATCTCGCTCAGGGCGAATTCGACGAGCGGTGTGCAGGTGTAGGCGGCGAGGAGCTGCGACTGGCCGCCGACGTTGCGGGCGACGAACGTGCGGACCGGTGCGCGCGTCTCGAACTGGCCGTGCGCCCCGTGGTAGATCTCGACCGTCGTGCCGCCGGCGGCTTGCTTGAACGGGAAGGTGATCGCACGCAGGGACGAGGCGAACTCCTCGTTGGCGAGTCCGGCCACGATCACGCGGCCGTCGAGGAAGGCGATGTCGGTGATGGAGAGCTGGCGGGGATTGCTCTGGCGTTTGCCCTGGCTGACCACGCGGTCAACGGGTGCATCGGGCAGCTCGACTTTGGAGAACATCACCTTGGCGAGGGAGACGACCTCGATCTGGCCGTCGAGCCTGGCGCGCACGATCACTGGCACGGCGTCGGGCCCGCGGCCGCGCGAGACGGAGAGATAGGCGTTGCGCGAGGCCGGGTTGACGGCGAGGTCCGCGATCAAAATCTGGTCTGCCGTGGTGCCGAGCAGCGCGGCGATCTTTTCGTTGACGGCCTCGATCTTGAGCGGCTGCGCGGCGTTCGGCGCGGACTTGGTGTCGCCGGTGGCGATGGCGAAGATCGCGGCGGACTTGGTGTCGGCGGCGAACAGGATGCCGTCGGGCCCGAAGGCGAGGGGGCCGACGGATTTCAGCGCGGGCGCACCTTCGGTCATGCCGGCGGTGACGCCAGCGTGGGTGGTGAGGACGGAAAGGCCGAGTGCAAGCGACGCGGCCGCGAGGCGGGGGAGGGTCAGTTTCATGGTGGGTGGGGCCGACGCCAACGGGACGTGCGGCGGATTGGGGGAAAGCGGCGGAACCGTTGCGCAGAGTGGCGGGCGCGTCAAGTGACGCAGAGTGTCGGACACTCCGACGGCACGGAGGCTTTCAACTCACCCTGCCGCGATGGCCGGATTTCAGCTTTGCGGTTTCAGTTCGGTGACGAGTGACTCGAACTCCGGGTGCGACTTGAGGCTGTCGAGGTCCGGGTCTTGTGTCATCCACTCAAGGTCGCGGTAGCCGAGGTCGATGGCCCGGCGAAGGGAGCGGAGGGCGTCACGGTTGCGCTTCGAGAGCGCAAGGCTGCACGCGAGGTTGTAGTGCGCGGTGGCGTTGGCCGGATGGAGCTTCACGAGCCGGCGGTCCATGCGCAGACCGTCGGCGATGCGTCCCTGCTTGGTGTAGAGACCGCCCAGCAGTTCGATCACGTCGGTGTAAGTGCGATCGCGGCGGAGCACCGACTCGTAGAAGGCGATTTCGAACTGCGGATCGGATTTGGGCGCACGCGACATCGGGGGATTGAAATGCGCGCGCGGGCGGTGCTGTCAACTTTGCGCTGTGCTTCGGGTTTGCCAGTGGCCGCGCGGCGCGCCGTGATCGCGGCGATGATGGTTGGAGTGCATCCGCTCGCCGGGTTCGACAAGGTGCTGCATTACCGCGTGCCGGAGTCGCAGCGTGCCCACACGGCGGTCGGCTCGCTGGTGCGGGTGCCGGTGGGCCACACGATGCGGCTCGGGATCGTGGGCGAGATCGGGGCGCCGAGTGACTTTCCCGTCGAGAAGCTCAAGGCGGTGGCGCAGGTGGTGTATCCCTTTCCGGCGCTGACGCGCGATCTGCTCGACCTCGCGCGCTGGATGGCCGGCTACTACGCCTGCGGGCTCGACAGCATCATCGAAACGATGCTGCCCGTGGCCGTGCGGCGGGGCGCGGGAGTGAAACAGGAAAAACTCCTCGCGGTGGCCCGCCGCGCCACCGCCGAGGAACTCGCGACGCTGGAAAAGCGCGCACCACAGCAGGCGCGGCTCTACTCGTTTCTCGTCCAGCAACTGCGCCCGCAGCCGAAGGGCCTGGTGCTGGGCCGGCTCGACGCCGCCCCGGCGGCCGTCACCGCACTGGTGAAGCGCGGCCTCGTGCGCGAGGACACGCGGCGGATCGAACGCATCGCCTACGCCGACTCGCATGACGCCGGCGAACTGGTGGCCTCGCAGCCGCACGCGCTCAACGCGGACCAGGCGGCGGCGGTGCAGGCGTTGACGGGGGCGTTGGCCGGGAAAAAATTTGGCGTGTCGCTGCTCCACGGCGTGACCGGCTCGGGCAAGACCGAGGTTTACCTGCGGGCGATCGATCATGCGCTCAAGGCCGGCGGCGGGGTGATGTTTCTCGTGCCGGAGGTGGCGCTCACGCCGCAGACGGTGGCGCGGCTGCGCGCGCGGCTGGAGGCGATCGCACCGGGGCACCGCTGTGTGGTGTGGCACAGTTTCCTCAGCGACGGGGAGCGCTTCGACGGCTGGCTCGCCCTCGCGACCGGCGAGGCGCGGGTGGTCGTCGGCGCGAGGTCGGCGGTGTTTGCACCGGTGCACGATCTGCGGCTCATCGTCGTCGACGAGGAGCACGAGCCGGCCTACAAACAGGACGAGACGCCGCGCTACCACGGGCGCGACGTGGCGGTGATGCGGGCGAAGCTCGCGGGCGCGGTGTGCGTGCTCGGCTCGGCCACGCCGTCGCTCGAAAGCTTCGCCAACGCGACCGCGGGCAAATACCGCCTGCTCCAGCTTCCGCAGCGGGTGGACGCACGGCAACTGCCCTACATCGACATCGTCGACCTGCGCATCGAGGCGGCCAAGCAGCGCGCGTTGCCGGCGCTCTCGGGCAAACTCGTGGCGGCGATGCAGGCACGGTTCGAGCGCCGCGAGCAGACGATCCTGTTCATCAACCGCCGCGGCTATTCGTCGGCGATGCTCTGCACGAAGTGCGGGCACACGGAGGAGTGCAACCATTGCAGCATCGCGATGACGTATCATCGCACGGACGAGACGCTGCGCTGCCACCTGTGCGGCGACATCCGCCCGGCGCCGGTGCGCTGTCCGCAATGCGCCGCGCCCGACATCCGCTGGCGCGGCCTCGGCACCCAGCGCGTGGAGGAAGCGGTGAAGCGCGTGCTCCCGCGTGCGCACGTCGAGCGGATGGACACGGACACGATGGCGAAGAAGAACCGCTTCCGCGAGGTGTTGTCGCGGTTCCGCGCCGGCAAGATCGATGTGCTGGTGGGCACGCAGATGATCGGGAAGGGGCTCGACTTCCCGAATGTCACCCTGGTCGGGCTGGTCGATGCCGACATTTCCATGCACGTGCCGGATTTCCGGGCGAACGAACGCACGTTTCAACTTCTCGTGCAGGTGGCCGGGCGCGCCGGCCGGGGGGACCGGGCGGGCGAAGTGATCGTGCAGACGTTCACGCCGCAGGCGGAGGCGATCCAGTTTTCGCGACGGGCGGACTATGCGGGCTTTGCGGCGTCCGAGATGAAAATCCGGACGGACTTCAAGTATCCGCCGGCGCGGCATCTGATCCATCATCTCTTCCGCGGGCCGAACCCGGACAAGTTGAAGTTTTTCGCGGAGCAATGGGCGAAGCTGGTGGAGAAACACATCGGCGACCGGGTCGAGCTGCGCGGTCCCTCCGCCTCGCCGATCGAGAAGATCAAGGACGAGTATCGCTGGCAGCTGTGGTATTTCACCAACGGCGTGACGAAGGTGGTGCCGGTGCTGATGAAATTGCGGGAGGAGTTCGCGTGGCCGGATGGCATCACGCAGGTGCTGGACGTGGATCCGGTGAACCTGACGTGAGGGATCGCAAATGACGGTTCGACGGGCCCGCCGCAGGCGAGATCCAGAGCTATTTCAGGCAGAGGCGCCACGATGTCTGCCCGGGTGATCGTGTTTCGTGGTGCCACCGGCTTCCTTGCGGAAGACATCGTCGATATGGCGGAAGGTATGGCCGGACACGAGGGCAGCCGCGCCCCGCTGCGAGTTGCGCGTGGACGCTCAACGCCGAAAGCTCATACCAACATCACCGTGCTTTTGGACGGTAGGCCCGCCCAGCGGGCGGGCCTACAACGGAAAGTCGGAAAGCTACGGGACGTTGTGTATCAATCCGTGCGCAGCGCTTCCACCACGGGCAGACGTGAGGCGCGGACGGCGGGGTAGAGGCCGGCAAGGACGCCGACCACCGCGCTCGATCCGATGCCGATGGCCATCGCCCACACGGAGAGGACCGGGCGGTTGGATTCCAAGGCGAAGACTTGCAGGATCAGAATCAGGCCCACACTGGCAAACAGCCCGAGCACGCCGCCGGCCATCGCGAGGGTGATGGATTCGGAGAGGATCTGCACGAGGATGTCCATGCGCGTCGCACCGAGCGCGCGGCGGACGCCGATCTCGCGGACGCGCTCGCTGATGGAGGCGAGCATGACGTTCATGATGCCGATGCCGCCGACGATGAGGCCGATCGCCGCGACGCCACCGAGGGAGACGAAGTAGCTGTCGCGGGTCTTCTGAAAACTGCGGAGGAGGTCTTCGCGGGTTTCGAGCCGGATGTCCTGAATGCCGCGGTGCGTCTGGGTGAGCACGTTTTTCACCTGCTCGAGGGCGTGGGGCATGTCCTCGATGTCGGCGAGCTGGACGCTGATGGTGTCGACGTTTTCGTCGATGCGGTAAAGGGTCTGCGCGGTGGTGAGCGGGATGAAGACGGAGTAGTTTTTCGAGCTGACGCGGCCGCCGCCGGAACCGCTGGCGGTGTAGTCCTTGAGGACACCGACGACGGTGAAGGGCTGGCCATTGATCGTGATGACGCGGCCGAGCGGGTCGATCCCGCGGCGAAAGAGATTTTGGGCGACGTAGATGCCGATGACGCACACCTGCGTCTGGAGTTCGAGGTCGAGTTCGCCGATGAGGCGGCCTTGGGCGACCTCGAAACGGTCCATGATGAACGTCGCGGGCAGCACGCCGCGCACAAGCTGCGTGCTGGCGTTGCCCTGGAAATAGAGCCGGGCGCCGCCGGGAATCTGCACCTCGGCGGAAACGCGGCGGGCGAGGGGTACGGCGGCGAGGATGGCGTCGACGTCGTTGAGCGTGCGGCCCGGGGACAGCGCGGCTTTCTCGCGCTGGGCTTCCGGGGCGGGGCCGGCGTTGACGGTGATGCGCTCGATGCCGCCGGTTTCGTAGATCATGATCTCCCAACTGCGGAGCAGGCCGTTGACGACGCCGATCATGCCGACGAGCGCGGCGGCCCCGAGCACGATGCCGAAGAGCGTGAGAAACGAGCGGAGTTTGTGAGCCCAAACTTCGCCGCACCCGCTGACAATTCCCATCCAGATCAGCCGCATGACGGGGGATTAGTTGCCGCGACCGCGGGACCGACCGCCGCCGGGAGGCCCCAGGGACGGGCCGCCGGCGGCGCCCTTGGGCTTGGTGGGGACGACGGGTTGGGCGCCGGCGGGAATCTCGCCGTCGAACTCCAGGGGACGGGTGAGCGCGACCTCCTCGTTGTCCTCCAGACCGGAAAGCACCTGCACCCGGCGGTTGTCGGCGATGCCGGCTTCGATTTCGCGAACCTCGAAACGCTCGCCTTTTGCGACAAAGACGTAACGCACCGCCTCGGCGGTGGAAAACACGCCGGCGAGCGGGAGCGTCAGGGCGTTTTCCACGTGCGCGAGGGTGACAAACACGGTGGCGGACATGCCGGGGCGGATGCGGTCGGTGGCGTTTTCGAGCACGACGTCGACGGGGAAGATGCGGGTGCGGTCCACGCTGCTGTCGGTGGCGCTGGTGGAGATGCGCTTGATCGTGCCGTTGACGATCATGCTGCGGATGGAATCGACGCGCACGCGGGCGGCGTCGCTGACTTTGAGGCGGGCGACGTCGATTTCGTTGATGTTGGTGCGGACCATGAGCACGGAGAGGTCGGCGACTTCGCCGAGGAGCATGCCGCCGTTCTGGGCCGCCGCGCCGGTGATGACCTGGCCCTCGGTGAGGTCGCGGAGGAGGAGGGTGCCGTTATGGGGGGCGCGGATGATGGTCTTGGTGAGTTTGTCGCGGAGGTTGGCGGCGCGGGCCTCGAAGATGCGGTTGTCGTTTTCGGCGAGCGAAAAGGTGATGCGGGCCTCGTCGAAATCCTTGGCCGTGATGAGGCCGGAATCGCGCAGGGCTTTTTGCCGGGCGAAGTCGGCCTTGGCGCGCTCGGCGCGGAGTTTGGCGGCCTCGATGCTGCGCTCGGCTTCCTGCAACTGGGTGAGGATGTCCGTCTGGTCGAGCCGGAGGATTTCGTCGTCTTTCTTCACCGCCTGTCCGTCGACGGCGACGATCTTGACGATGCGACCGTTGATCTCGGAGCGAAGCTCGGTGGAAAACACGGCGCGCACGCGACCGACGGCGATGATCTCCTCGGAGATGGAAGCGATGCGCGTCTTGGAGGTGGGCATCTTCTCGACGCGCCGGCTGCCGAACAGGCCCGGGCTGAGTTTCTGCCAGCCCCACCGGCCGCCCCAGCCGAGCGCGGCCAAGACGACGAGGGTGATGACGAGCTTGACGGTGCGTTTGATCCAGCGGGGTTTTCTAGGGTCTGACATGAGTTCCTAATGACGGAGAAAAAGGCGTATGGAAACAAGCGGCCGGCAGGAAGTCGGAAAATTTTTCGCCGCATTAGAATTCCCAGCTACCGCCGACGCTGGGGAGGAGCGGGAGCTGCTTCCGGGGTTTGCGGGTGTCGGTGACTGTAGTGCCGGACACGACGACGTTGTGGTCGTAGCCGACGAGGTTGTCGCGGTCGTAGGCGTTGAACACGTCGAGGAAGAGGCGGAGCTCGCCGCGGGCTAGGGTGATTTTCCGGGTCAATCGGGCGTCCAGCCGGTGGTAGCCGGGGAGGCGCAGGCCGTAGATGGGGTCGTTGGCGGAGACGAGGACGCGGCGGCCGTTGGTGAGGGTGGCGAGCGAGTAGGCGACGTCGGTGGTGGGATTGCCGGAGTGATATTGCCACGCGGCGCTGAACTGCCAGCGCGGGCTGGGGGTGTAGGTGGTGTCGACGTAGAACGTGTGGCGCTGGTCGCGGGCGCGCGGGGTCCAGCGTCCGACGAGGAGTTCCTCGGCCCGGGCGAGGGCGTAGGTGGCGTTCCAGGTGAGGCGGGAGGCGGCCCGGCCGGTGAGGAGGAATTCGACGCCCCGGGCCCGGCCCCGCGACGGGTTGAGGCGCACGCGGTCGTCCTGGGCCTCGGGGAAGAGGTCGTAGGCGTTGTCGAGGTTCTCCCAGCGCGGGCGGACGTGGGTCATGAGGCGTTCGTAAGCCTCGACGCGCAGGCCGAGCCCGCGGGCGAGGGGAGTTTCGACGCTGAGCACGCGGTGCTCGGCCTGCTCGGAGCGGTAGAAACGGGTGTCGCCGGCGTTGGCGGCGAGTTCGTGCAGGCCCTGCGATTGGAAATAGAGGCCCCAGGCGGCGCGCAGGGTGGCGCGGCCGAGCGGGAGCGCGGCGTTGAAGCGCGGGCTCACGTCGCGGTCGCGCGAGGCGGTGTGGCGGTCGAAGCGGAGGCCGGGCTCCAGCACGAGAGCGCCGAGCGGTTGGACGCGTGCCGCGACGAAGGCGCCGAGCGTGTCGCCATCGGGGTTGGGCGCGACGGAGCGGGTGTCGGTGACGACGATCTGGCGGCCGGCGCTGACGGAGTTGAATTGGTGCGAGAAACCGTAGTTGTAACGCGCGGAGCCGGTCGCGGCTTCGAATCCGCTGCGCACCAAGGCGCGCTCGCCGAGGGTGAGCGACCAGTCGTTGCGCAGGCTGACCTGCCGCAGGGACCGGTGGTCGCGCAGGAAAAACGGATAACCGTCCATTGTGCCGGCGCCGTTGCGGCCCCAGGTGAGACGGGTGAACGCGAGCACGGCCTCGCCGTTGAGCTGCGGACCGGCGGCACCGCGCCAACGCGCCCACGCGTAATCGCTGTCGTAGTCGGAGACGAGGTCGGGGTTGTTCTTGCGGTGGTAGCGAAAGGTGTCGCCAGCGTGGAGCACGTGAAACGACAGCGTGTGGCCGGCCGCGGGCTCGTATTCGACCTTGGCGAAGGCGTCGTAGTAGCGCGGGCTCACCTCGTCGTCGCGATGGGCGACCCGCAGCGCGATGTCGGGATAACCGCGGCGCGCGGAGACGAGCCAACGACCGCGGTTGGCGGCGAACACCCCCTCGCTGTGTGCGCCCACGCCGGTGAGGCTGAGTTCGAGGCCGGTGCGCTTGCGGGTGGGCGTGCGGGTGTCGAGCGTGAGCACGCCGGCCTGCCGGTCGCCGTAGTCGGCGCCGAAACCGCCCGTGATCAGATCGAGCCGGCTGATGCTGCGCGGATCGATGATGGAAAGGGCGCCGTCGACGTCCTTGAGGTGAAAGGGTTCGATGAGCTGCGCGCCGTCGAGGCGGGCGAGGACCTGGGAATTGGGCGCGCCGCGCACCCAGAACGACGCGGTGAAGTCGGCGGCGGAGAGCCCCGGCAGGCGCGCGATGGAGCGGAAGAGGTCGTCGCCCACCTGCGGCAGGGTGTCGAGTTCGGTGCTCGTGAGCGAGGCCAGCGAGGCGCTGCGCTGATCGGCGACGCCGAACTGGCTGGGGGTGACGACGAACTCGGCGAGTTTGACCGGGCTCTCCGGGGCGGTCTGCGCGCGGGCGAACGCGATCAGGAGGGCGAGGCCGATGGGGGACAGGCGTCGAAGCATGGTTTTCGTGTGGATTCTCGCGCGGCACCGCGCAACAAAACTTCATGCGCATCTATTTCCTCGGCATCTGCGGCACGGCGATGGGCAATGCCGCACTTCTTGCGCGCGCCTCGGGGCACGAGGTGCTCGGCTCCGACACGAACGTCTATCCGCCCATGAGCACCGTGCTCGCCGCGGCGGGCATCGCGCTGCACGAGGGCTACGATCCCGCGCGGCTGGAAAAACTCGCGCCCGATCTCGTCGTGGTGGGCAACGCGATGTCGCGCGGCAACGCCGAGATCGAATGGTTGTGGGAGAGGCGAGCGTTTCCGTGCACGTCGCTGCCCGCGATGCTGCACGACCACGTGCTGCGGCGGCGGCGCAACGTCGTCGTGTGCGGCACGCACGGCAAGACGACGACGACCTCGCTCGCGGCGTTTCTGCTGCGCGCGGCGGGGCGCGATCCGGGATTTCTCATCGGCGGTGTGCCGCAGGATCCGCCGGTGGGCGCGCACCTCGGCGCGGCGGCGGATCCGTTTGTGATCGAGGGGGACGAGTATGACAGCGCGTTCTTCGACAAGCGCAGCAAGTTCATCCACTACGCGCCGCACGTCGCGGTGCTGAACAACCTGGAGTTCGATCACGCGGACATCTTCCGCGATCTCGTGGATGTGCAGCGGACGTTCACGCACCTCGTGCGCATCGTGCCGCGCAACGGGTGGATCGTGATGAATGGCGACGACGGCAACCTGCGCGCGCTCGGGCCGACGCCGTGGACGCGCGTCGTGACCGTGGGCACGGGCGAGGCGTGCGACACGCGCATCGTCGATTTCGCGGAGTCGGCGGCGGGTGCGAGCTTCACGCTGGTCTGGAAAGGCACGCGATGGGCGGAGGTAAAATGGGCGCTGCCGGGGCTGTTCAATGCGCGCAACGCGGCGATGGCGGCGACCGCGGCCGGACTCATATTGGCGGACGACGTAGATCGGGGTTCATCTCCGACACTGCCCGATGTCGGGCATAAAGCCCGACCTACGGACGATCCGACGGGCCTCGCGCTCGGGGCGCTGGCGAATTTCCGCGGCGTGAAACGCCGGCAGGAGGTGCTGCTCGGCACGCCGAAGCTGACGGTGATCGAGGATTTCGGGCATCACCCGACGGCGCTCGCGGAAACACTCCAGTCGCTGCGCGCGCGTTATCCGGGCTCGCTGCTCGCGGCGGTGTTCGAGCCGCGCACCAACACCACGTCGCGGCGCACCATGCAGGATGCGATCATGCGGGCGCTGGCGCAGGCGGACGAGGTGTTCATCGGCGCGCTCAACCGGCCCGCCCGGTTGCGCGAGGACGAACGCTTCGATCCGGAGGCCGTGGTGCAGCATTTGGAATCGCAGGGAGTGGAGGCCTGCCATGCGCCGACGAATGCCGCGATCCTCGACAAGCTGATCGGGCGCACGCTGCCGGCGGATCTCGCGGAGAAGCCGCGGGTCGTGGCGTTTTTTTCCAACGGATCGTTCGACGGAATCATCGGCCGCTACGTGGCGGCGGCGAAGGCGACCTGAGCGGTGGGGGCGGACGACTGACTTGGGAGAGGGCCGGTCTCAGACCGGCCCACGGACCCGAAGAAGTGTTCGATGGGCCGGTCGGAGACCGGCCCTGCTTTCACGCCGGAGCGCCGGTGGATGGCTGCGCGAGGGGCGCCGAGGGCGTCGGGGCTTTCGCCGCCGCGACGTAGTTTTGGAGCAGAGTCTTGAATTTCCGCAGATCGAGGGGCTTCGTGAGGTGCTCGTCCATGCCGGCGGCGAGGCATTTCTGTCGGGTGTCTTTCGCGATGCTCGCGGTGAGCGCGATGATCGGCGTGTGGGTGCCCGGTGGCTCGGCGGCCCGGAGACGCTGGGTGGTGGCGTAGCCGTCGAGGTCCGGCATGTGCAGATCCATCAGGATGGCATCGTAGCGCTTCGCGGCCGCCAGGCGGATGGCCTCCTCGCCGCTGGCGGCCAGCTCCGGATCGAAGCCGTTGCGGGTGAGAAAGACCTCCAGGAGAAAGCGGTTCGTCTCCATGTCGTCGACGACGAGCACGCGCGGCCGATGAACCGACGTGGTGGCGGGTTCGAGAATGGTGGACGCCTCCTCCTCGGGCAGCGCGACCACGGCGGCGGGAATCGTGAAATCGAACTCGGCGCCCTGGCCGGGCTGGCTGGTCACAGCAATCGCGCCACCCATGAGGCCGACAAGGCGGTGGCAAATCGCGAGGCCGAGGCCGGTGCCGCCATAGCGGCGGGTGGTTGACGCATCGGCCTGCATGAACATCTGGAAAAGCGATTTTTGCTTTTCCGGGGAGATGCCGATGCCGGTGTCGCGCACGCGCACCCGCAGGTGACCGTGCGCTTCGCCGTCCCCGGGTTCGCGCCAGTTGAGGAAGAGTGTGACCGAACCGTGCGGCGTGAACTTGAGGGCGTTGTCGACGAGATTGAGGATGACCTGGCGGAAGCGCAGCGGGTCGCCGGCGATGAGGAGCGGGCCCGCCAGCTGCGCCTCGAACCGGAGGTCGATTTTCTTCTCCTGCGCGCGCGGGCCGAGCAAGCGCAGCACTTCATGCGCCGTCTCGGACGGCGCGAAGGGCAGGCGCTCGAGCGCGAGACGGCCCTCCTCGATTTTGGAGAGATCGAGGATGTCGTTGATGAGCGAAGTCAGCCGGCCGCCTTCGCCGGTGATGGTCGCAAGGTAGCCGCGCTGGGCTTCATCGAGCTTGGTCTCGGAGAGCAGGTTGGCGAAACCCATCACGGCGTTGAGGGGGGTGCGGATTTCGTGGCTCATCACCGCGAGGAAATTGCTCTTGGCCCGGTTGGCGTCATCCGCCGCCGTTTTGGCGGCTTGAAGCTGGCGGGTGGTCTCGGCGTGTTCGCGGATCTCGGCGCGCATGCGGGCCACGAGCGTGGCGCTGGCCAGCAGCACGGCGATCACGCTGCCCACGCCGGTGAACGCCAGCACGCGGACGGTAAACAGTCCGGCGGTTCGCACGGACTCGGGGACTTCGAACACGGCGGAGAGCCACTCGGTCAGCAGCGCGCCGACCACGGCCAGCGAAACCAGCATCCAGCAGGTGCTCAGGGCGAACTCGGCCGCGGCGTGGCGCCGACGGACGTAGCCGCAGCACAGCCGGCAGGCGAGGGCCGTGACCGCGACCAACGCGACGGCGTCGAGCCGGTAGCGGAGGATTGTTTCGATGAGCGCCGTGGCGTGCATGGCAGGTGGCACGCAAATAATTGCGGGAGCCGTCCGCCGCCGGCAAAAGAAGGTCTTACTTATCCGATACGTAGGCCCGAACCGGTGAGCCCATACGTGTTGCTACCCGCGGCTCACTGGGCCTGACGGGCGACTTTCCACTGCGCCGGTTTCTCGCCGGGCGGGAGTGCGAGCAAATCGTAATCGTGATGACCGGTGATCGTGACCTCGACAAATTCGCCGACGGGCAGCGTGCGCGGGACGTAGACGCGGCCGTCGATGTCGGGTGCATCGGCCTCGCCGCGGGCGACGCCGGGCTCCTCGACGAGCACACGGAGTTTTTTGCCGACGGCACGCTGGCTGACCTCGGTGGCGATTTTCTGCTGGAGCGCCATGAGGCGGTGCCAGCGGGCTTCCTTCACCTTCTTGGTGATCTGGTCGTCCATCTTCGCGGCGCGCGTGCCTTCTTCCTGGGAGTAGCGAAAGACGCCGAGACGTTCGAACTTCGTTTCTTCGATGAACTGGCAGAGTTCGTCGACATCGGCGCCGGTCTCGCCGGGGAACCCGACGATGAACGTCGTGCGCACCGCGATGCCGGGGATGCCGGCGCGGATGCGGCGCACGAGGTCGCGGATGTAGTCGCCGCTGGTCTCACGCTGCATGGTGGTGAGCATGCGGTCGGAGATGTGTTGCAGCGGCATGTCGACGTAGCGCGCGACCTTCGGGCACTCGGCGATGGTCTTGATGAGCTCGTCGCTCCAGTGCGCCGGGTGCGTGTAGAGCAGCCGAATCCAAAAATCGCCCGGGATCGCGTTGAGCCCGCGGAGGAGCGTGGTGAGGGCGTCGCCGCGCGAGGAGTCGACGGGCGTGCGCGGGCCGGGCCGTTGTTCCCACTGGTCCATGCCGAAGAACGTCGTGTCCTGCGAAATGAGGTTCAGCTCCTTGACGCCCTCGGCGACGAGCTGACGGGCTTCGGCGACGACGCTCGCGACGGTGCGGCTGCGGTGGCGGCCGCGAATCTGCGGGATGATGCAGAAGGTGCACGGGTGGTTGCAGCCCTCGGCGATCTTGACGTAGGCGAAATGTTTCGGCGTGAGCCGGAAGCGCGGGGTGTCGTAGTCCGGAATGTAGGTGGAGCGGCCCGCGATGAACGAGGCGGGCGCGTCGGCTTTGCCGCGTTCTTTGGCGTAAATCTCCTCGATGATCGGCGCGACCTTGGTGACCTGGTCGAGGCCGATGAAGGCGTCGACCTCGGGAAGGGAGTTCGGCAGGTCCTTGGCGAAACGCTGCGACATGCAGCCGGCGACGATGAGTTTCTGCTCCTTGCGGCGCTTCCGCATGCCGCGGTTCTGATTCACCTCGAGGATGTGCCCGATCGATTCCTCCTTCGAGGAGTCGATGAACGAACAGGTGTTGACGATGACGACATCGGCCTTCTCGGCTTCAGGGATCACCTGCATGCCGGCCTGGTGCAGGTGGCCGACCATGATCTCGGAATCGACGAGATTCTTGGCGCAACCGAGGGAGATGAGGCTGACTTTGAGCATCGAAAATAAAAACGGCCCCGATGGGTCGGGGCCGCGACAGCGAGGGGCGCTTCGGCGCGGACGTTACTTCTTCTTCGCGGCGGCCGCGGCTTTATCGCGGGCTTTGCGGCGCTTCAAGTAAGCGGCACGGCGTTTGCGTTTGATGACTTTGTTGAACTGTTGGCCCATGTTGTTTGGTCGAGTGAAGCGCGCAATGAGTCAGACCACCCGGGGCGAGTCAAGCGTGGGGCTCGCGCCGTGAAACCGCGGCCGCAAGGCCTGCGCAGGATTGGCACTTGCACCTCCCGGGCCGCCGGGTAGTCGAAACGTGCCCCAATCCCCACCATCGACATGAGACGACTCCACCCCTGCCGCGCGCTGGTCGCCGGCCTCCAACTCCTCGTCGCCTGCACGCTTGCTGTGCCGGCTCCTGCCGCCGATGCGCCCAAGGGCAAAGGCGCGCCCAAGAAAGCGGGGCCGGTCGCCCTGAAATTCCGGGTGCAGCAACTGCACGTCGACAACAACGAGGGCTGCGCCGTCGCCGACTTCGACCGCGATGGGAAACTCGACATCAGCGCGGGCGAGTTCTGGTATGCCGGACCCGACTTCAAGACGAAGCGGCCGGTGCGCAAGCTGGAGCCCTTCGGGAAGGATTATCTGACCAACAACGGCGAGCATGCCTATGACGTGAACGGCGACGGTTTTCCCGACATCATCAGCAGTGCGTTCATGGACTCGCGGATATTTTGGTATGAGAATCCGGGTGCGGCCGGCCTGAAAGCCGGGACCCTTTGGACGCCCCACCTGCTCATCGACACGAAGCTCGCGCAGAACGAATGGAGCGATTTTCGCGACCTGGACGGCGACGGCGTGCCTGAATATATCGTCAACTCCTACGGCCCCGCCAACGCCGTCATGGCCTATCGCCTCGCCAAGAACGCCCAGGGCGAGCCCATCCTCACTCCGTGGACGATCCAGCCCGGCGGTCCGTTCGTGAACGGCCATGGCATCGGCTTCGGCGACATCAATGGCGACGGTCGCGACGACATTGTCTACGGCAACGGCTGGTATGAGCGCCCCGCCGACGGCGCGACCATGAAGCCGTGGATCCGCCATGCGGACTGGACCTGGCCGCACGCGAGCACACCGATGATCATCGTCGATCTGACCGGCGACGGCCGCAACGACATCATCTGGGGCCACGGCCACAACTACGGCCTCTATTGGGAAGAGCGCCGCGACGACAACAAGGACGGCAGCACGAACTGGCGGCACTTCGTGATCGACGACAAGATTTCGCAGAATCACTGCCTCGTCTGGGGCGACATCGACAACGACGGGAAGCCCGACCTCATCACGGGTCGGCGCGTGCGCGCCCACAGCGGTGGCGATCCGGGCGACAACGAACCCGGCTGCATGGTCTACTACAAATGGGACGCGGCGCGCCGGCAGTTTTCCAAGCACATGATCGCCGACGGCGGTCCGGGCATCGGGCTCCAACTGCGGCTCGTCGACCTCGACGGCAACGGCTGGAAGGATCTCGTCGCCGCCGGCAAGAGCGGCACGCACATCGTGTGGAACGACGGGCGGTGAGGCGGGCGTTCGGCGAAAAGGTGTAGCGGCCGAGGTGACGAGGCCGGCCTCCTTACGTCGGCCGCTACGAAAGAAAAAAGCGATTACACGCCGCCGCCAGCGAGCGGCGCGCCGGCGGTGATTTTGTCGCCGTTGAGGGTCCAACGATAGATCAGCGGCGCCTTCGTGCGTTCGAGCTGTTTGTAGAGCGCCGGGTCGGCGCGCTTGGGCAACTCGAGTTCAGCCAGACCGGAGGCGTCGCAGCTCAGGACGCGGGCGTAGGGTTTGAAATGTTCAGGGCGGCCGATGACGCGGGCGAAGTCCGGCGGTAGTGGCGGCTCATGAGCGCCGTCGCCGTCCGTCGCGCGGCAGCGTTCCAGCGCGAGAAAACTGTAGGGCAGGCTGCGCAGGTCGATGCCGGCGCGCTGGCCGAACTTCACCCAGTCGGGGTTGGAGAAAATTTCCGCCGGCGGCGGCGCGAAATGATGGCACCAGTGGCGGGCCGCGTCGGGCCGGAGCATCGGGCACGAATGCTGGTGAGTGCAGGGCGCGACCATGCGGAATTCGCCGCGCAAATCGTCGCGGATGGCACCGAGTTCGCGGCTGGTTTCGTGCGTGCCGGGCTCGACCCACAGCACCGCCTCGGCGCGATCGACGAGGGCGATGAGCGCAGCGAGTTGGTCGGGCGTGACCTCGGTGAGCACGTGGCTGACGAGCAGAAGACCGAGCGGCTCGGGCGAGGTGAGGAAGCCCGGCGTGGCCTGATCGATCTTGAGGGCGGGAAAGGCGCGCTGGGCAGCCTCGATGGCGAAGTCGCACGCGAGCGGCGAGTGGTCCCAGACGGTGAGCGAGTCGAAGTTTTCCGCGCCGAAGAAGGAGAGCACGCGGCGGGATGCGATGCCGCTGCCGCAGCCCCAATCGAAGACGGTGCGCGAAGTGGGCTGCCAACTGCGCAGGCGCAGCTCGCGGAGGACGTGATCCCATTTCCAGCCGATGCGTTCGGCGTAGGTGGCATCGTAGCTCGCGAGGTCGGCGGGCGAGGTCCAGTAGGGACCGGCGGGCTGGCCGCGGAGAAACTGCTCGCGCAGGCGGTCGAGCGCTTCCCAGTCCAAGGTTTCCCAGTTCATTCTACGGCAGATTGATTGTTTGCCCGACTTTGAGCTTCGAGGCGTTAACTCCGGGATTCACCTCCAGTAGTTGGGCGATCGTGATCTCATGAGCGCGGGCAATTTTGGCTATAGTGTCTCCCGCCTTGATCACATATTCTTTTCGCGCTTCAGGCGGCTCGTCGCTCTGGACTTTCGGGGTCTTGAGCTTCAGCTGAATCGAATGGCCGTCTCCCGTTAAGATTGCGCTGCCTTCGCGGTCGTCGAAGGAGGCCACCTTATGACCGGCGAAGATTTCTCCCAGCCGAACCCAATTTTTGGCTCCGCGTGTGGTGTCGACTAGATGCAATCTCAGGCCACCTGAATCAACAAGAACGCCAGTAAGTTCGATTTCAGCGCGCGCACCGCCTGCGGTGGCGAGCAGCGCAAAGAGTATAGCAGTGGGTTTCATCGGAAAAGCTACAACAGGCACTGGAGTGAAAAGCCGAGGTGGGCGGCGAGGCGGTGGGTGCGGATGCCGTAGAACGCGGCGAAGGCGCGGAGGCGCTGGGCGGTGGCGTCGTCGGGTGCGCCGGCCGGGCGCGATTTGATCGCGGCGATCATGAGATTTTTCGCCGTGTGCTCGGTGGAGATGAACTCGAAGACCTTCGTTTTGTAGCCGGCCCATTCGAGGAGCTGGGCGCGCAGGGCGTCGGTCACGAATTCGGCCGTGCGTTCCTGAAAGATGCCGTGGCGCAGGGCGTCGGCGAGGACCGGTGGCGCGGTGAGTTGCGGGCGGAGTTCCTTCTGACAGCACGGGGCGACGACGAGGAGCCGGGCGTCGGCGACGATGCCCTTGGCGAGTGCGTCGTCGGTGGCGGTGTCGCAGGCGTGGAGGGCGAGGAGCACGTCGAGCGGGCCGGGCGCGGCATCGGCGATGGTGCCGGCGGCGAAAGTGAGATGGGCGAGTTGGTTCTCGCGGGCGGCGCGGTTGCAGAGGTCGACGAGCTCAGGGCGGACTTCGATGCCGCGCACGGTGGCGCGCGGGCCAAGGAGCGTGGCGACGGCGAAGGTGAGGTAGCCTTTGCCGGAGCCGGCATCGAGGACAAGCAGGGGGTGGGGCGCACCGCTTTCGACGCGCTGGGGCGGCGCGGGACCGTCGGACAAGCGCGTTGGGGGCAACGCGCTCCACCCGGGGAAGGCCTCGGCGATCAAGTGCGAGAGCAGTTCTGCGAATTTCTGAATCTGGCTGAACTTGTCCGTCATGCCCTCGCGGGGGCGGGCGCGGTCGTTGGTGACGCCGAGGGTGCGGAGCCAGGGGGCGTCGGCGGGGATGAGGTGATGTTTCGCGCGGTCGTGGCTCGTGGGCGCGGCGGAGGGCCGGTCAGAGACCGGTCCTACTTTCAGGCGCGCGGTGCCGTCGGGCTGGGTTTCGAGCTGGGCGGTCTGCGCGGCGGTGAAGAGGTGCGCGTCGAGAAAATCGGCGCCGATGAGCGCTTCGAGTTGGGCGAGAGCCTCGGCGGGCAGATGGTTTTTGGTGGTGTCGCGCGTGGCGTGGCGCCAGACGAAGGCGAGGTGGGGGCCGGATTTCAGGGCAACCGGGCGGACGAAGAGATTGCGGAGCGTGGAATCGGCGCCGCGGTATTTGCCGAGCGTGAGCTTGGTGAGCGTGCCGTCGGCGAGGGCGGTGCGGAGGAGGGCGAGGAAACGTTCGCGGGCGGCGGGGGGCGACATGTTCAGCGCAGCGAGGCGGGTTGAAGATAGAAATCGAGCGGCGTGCGGCGCCACCACTCGCCGGTGCGGGCGCGCGTGGCGGCGTCGGTGAAGTGGTATTCGTAGCGCACGATGCGCACGAAGCGCGGCGGTTTTTGCGGGAAGGGATCGGGCGCGAGCAACGCGAGCACGTCGGGTGTGCCGCGGAGCAGGTGTTCGGCGAGCGCGAGCATCCAGCGATTGTGCTGCGGCGGTGCGAGCGCGGCAAACCACAACTGCCAGTCTAGCCGCGGCTGGTGCGGCGCGACCCACGTTGGGCGGCGGGCGGGCGCGCCGGGTTTGTGCGGAAATTCGTAAGCGCGCCAGTCGCGGCCGTCGTCGCTGCCTTCGATGATGAGTTCGGGGCGCGGGTTGGTCATCACGGCGAAGAGGCCGTAGGAGTTGAAGCTGCGGAGGGGGCCGAGGGCGTTTTGGAGCGGGCCCACGATGGCGGGCAGAAACGCCGAACGGGTGAACGAGGGCACGGCGAGGAGGGCGGTAAAAATGAACGTGTGCCCTGCGAAAACGCGCAGCGACCACACTCGAATGCCGCTGCGCGGAGACGGGAGTTTGTAACGTAATACGTTACAAACTCCGGCTTCGCCCGGAGGGGGTGCAGGGCGGAACTTGTAACGTATTACGTTACAAACACTGAGGGCGAGGAGGCGGCGTGGCAGGCGGGCCCACCATGCATCGTCGAGGCAGAGCACGCAGAGGGCGATCGTGAGGAAGTTGAAATAGGTGTAGTTGCCGGTGAGCGCGATGGCGACCATGAGGGCGATGGTGAGCAACGCGGCGCGGTGGCGGAAGGCGCGCGGCGCGAAGAGGAGGAACGGTGCGACAAGTTCGATGGCGAACATGCCGGCGCAGGAAGCGCGGTGCAACCACGCGGGCAGCTGATGCACGAACCACGCGAGCGGCGTGGGGAGCGGCTGGGTTTCATAGTGAAACGTGAGCGCCGAGAGATCCCGCCACGTGGGGTCGCCACTCGTGAGCTTGACGACGCCCGAGACGAACATGAGGCGGAAGAGCAGCCACCACAGCAGCCAGCGGGCAAGGCGGGGTGGCTCGGGCAGCACGGCGAGGGCGCCGCGACTCCAGCGGAACTCACGCCTCGACCACGGTGCGAGGAAGACGGCGAGGAGGGTCGTTTCGAGCAGGAGCGCATCCCACTGGAAATTGAAAAACACCTGGCCCGCTCCGCACAGGGACAGGTAGCAGGCCCAGAGCGCGACGAGGCACGGGCCGGGCGCGAGTCCGGCGAAGAGCGACAAAGAGAGCCCGCAGCCGAGGGCGCAGAGGATGGGCAGGAATTTTCCGGCGCCGAAAATCCAGCAGAGCGAAGGGAGCGCGAGGTAGGCGCCGGGGCCGAGTTGCTCGCGGACGGCGTTGAAAAACGGCTGGGCCGGCAGGATGCCGTGCGGACCGACGAGACCCGGGAGCTGAATCCACGTCGAAGCGAACGCGACGAGGAAAATGAGCCCGAGCGCGCGGAGGAAGAGCCACGTGGCCAGAGCGAAGTGGTTGTGGCGGTCCTCGGCGTGGACGGTGGCGGTGCCCGCTTCGGTGGTCATTCTGAGCGCAGCGAAAAATCCGGCAGGAGAGGCGAAGGCTGAAAGCGTGACGTGATTCGCTTTGGATTCTTCGCTACGCTCAGAATGACAAATGAAAAAAGCGACGCGGCGGACCGCGACGGATGGCTTTGCGATGCTCGAGTGCGGGCTGACGCGCCGCACTATTTCGGCAGGAACTCCGTCGTCATCGCGGTGGCGGCGGTGATTTTGCCTTTGGCGAGGATGCCGAGTTCCTCGAGCTGCGCGATTTGCGTGGCGTAGCGGGTGGGGTCGAGGCGGCAGATTCTGGCGGGGCCGCCGTCGGCGTCGCGGCCGGTGACGAGTTTCTCGTCGATGATCATTTTGCGGGAGAACCGCATGAAGTCGTCGTCGTTGCTCTTGTTGGCGGCCTTGAGCGCAGCGTGGGCGGCGGTGGGGTCGCCGGTGAGGTAGTCCTGCCAGCCGCGGATGTTGGCGCGCACGAACGCGCGGAGTTCGGCGGGGTGTTCGCGGGCGAATTTCTTGTTCGTGACCAGAACGGCGTAGGAGCGGAAGCCGGCGTCCCAGGTGGAGAGGAAGCGCGGCATCTGTCCGCCGGCGTTCACGATGTGATAAGGCTCGGCGATGAAATAACCCTGCTGGAGCGCCTCCTTGTTGCCGAGGAAGGCGGCGACCGAGAAATTCTGCGGCACGATGCTGAAGGTGACGCGGTATTTTTTCTCGATGAACTTGAGGAACGGCCACGCCGGGCGCGCAATGATGGTGCGACCCTGGAGGTCCTCGAATTTCTTCACCGGACTCGAAGCATGCACGAGGATGCCGGACGGGTCGTCTTGAAACACGGCGGCGAACTGAACGAAGGGGAGGCCCTCGGCTTGTTGCAGGAGGACGTTGGAGCTGTCGGCCTGCGCGATGTCGGCTTTGCCGGTCGCGACGCTCGGGAGGACCTGCGCGCCGGGGCCGCCGGGGAGGAGCGTGACGTCGAGGCCCTCGTCACGGAAAAAGCCGCGGGCGAGCGCCTGGTAGAGGCCGCCATGCTCGGGCTCGGCGACCCAGTCGAGTTGGATGGTGATTTTGGTCAACGCCGCAGCGGCGTAGCTGAGAGCTGAGAGTTGAGAGCTGAGAGCAAGAAGGAGAAAGAAGCGGCGGGTCATGGGAGGTTACTTGTCAGGGCGTTCGTAGGAGTCGTGCCACTGGTGCAGC
Source organism: Verrucomicrobiota bacterium (assembly GCA_016235555.1). Taxonomy (GTDB): domain Bacteria; phylum Verrucomicrobiota; class Verrucomicrobiia; order Opitutales; family Opitutaceae; genus JACRKC01. The sequence continues at coordinate 95,116 of JACRKC010000114.1, read as the reverse complement.
GCGAACCAACTCAGCGCAAGCACCCCGGCGGTGAAGATGAAGCCAAGCACGCAGGTGACGGCGGCGGTGGCGAACAGGGCGGGATATTTCGCCTGGTTCGAGTAGATGATCGTTTGGAAGCCGAGACCGCCACCATCGCCGGCGGAGCTGCCGGCGGTGTAATCGCCGACGAGCGCGCCGATCGGGGCGAGCGTGGCGGCGATGCGCAGGCCGGTGAAAAAATACGGCAGCGCCGCGGGCACGCGCAGGTGCCAGAGCTGCTGCCAGCGGCTGGCGCGCCACATGGCGAAAAGCTCGACGAGGTGGCGGTCGGTGGAGACGAGGCCCTGCGTGGTGTTCACGACGAGCGGGAAAAAACAGATGAGAAACGTGATGAGCGTGACGCTCTTCAATCCGGCGCCGACCCACAGCACGAGGATCGGGGCGATCACGATCACGGGTGTCATCTGAAGGATCATAAGGTAGGGATAGAGGCCCACACGGACCCACGGCGACAGCGAGAGCAGGATCGCCAGCACGAAGCTGACGGTGATCGAGAGACCGAAGCCGAGCAGCGCGCCTTCGGTGGTGTTGTAGGCGGCACGGCCGAGGTCGGGCCATTGTTCGATCAGCGCGGCGACGATGCGGTCGGGCGCGGGCAGGAGGAACTTCGTGTCGTCGGAGAGCGCGAAGCGCACGCCATACCACGCCGCGATCACGAGGGCGCCGATGGCGGCGGGGAGGAGGACGTTGAGCAGCTTGCGCGACATGACTCAGGCGGCGGCGGACTCGGCGGTGCGCAGGATGCGCGACACGTCGGCGACGAGGTCGTGGTAGGGGCGCGAAAGGCGCGTCTCCTCGGTGCGCGGGTAGGGCAGGGCGACGCGAATCTCGGTGTGCACGCGGCCGGGGTTGGCGGCGAGGACGAGGATGCGGTTGGAGAGAAACACGGCCTCGGCCACGGAGTGCGTGACGAAGAAGGCGGTCCACGCCGCGGCGCCGCGGATGGCGAGCAACTCTTCGTTGAGGTGCTCGCGGGTCATTTCGTCGAGAGCGCCGAACGGTTCGTCGAGCAGGAGAATTTTCGGCGTGAGGGCGAGGGCGCGGGCGAGGGAGACGCGCATCTTCTGGCCGCCGGAGAGCTGGCGGGGAAACGCATCGCCACGGTCGCCGAGGCGGACGAGGTCGAGCACGCGCTGGCGAAGGACGGCGTGGTCCGCGGCCGGGACGCCGCGGAGTTTCAGGGCGAGCTCGACGTTTTTTGCGACGGTGAGCCAGGGGAGGAGTGTCGGTTCCTGAAACACGAAGGCGAGCTCGGCCGCGGCGTCGTCGGGCGTCATGCCGTCGACGGTGAGCGTGCCGCCGGAAGGCGCGCTGAGGCCGGCGATGAGGCGGAGGATGGTGGACTTGCCGCAGCCGCTCGGGCCGATCAGAGACACGAACTCGCCGGGTTGCGCGGCGAGGCTCAGGCGGTCGAGCACAAGCGGGCCGGCACCGAAGCGCTTGGTGACTTCGCGGAACTCGACGATGGGCGGCGCGGACATGCGTCGGCAAACACACGCAGAGGGCGCGTGGTGGCAAGCGGGGAAGCGGTCATGGCACGGAGTGTGGCCCTTGCAGGGCTTGGTTTACTACACAGGGAGTCAGAAGACGTGATGTAGAGGCAGGCGTCCCTGCGCCTGCCGGTCCCCATGCGGCAGAGTCGGCGGGCGGGGACGCCCGCCGCTACGCGATGGCCAATCTCGGCCGGCAACTTCTGACGCTCTGTATATCAACAAGAAACCCAGGGCTGGGCGCCCCGGGCGATCAACTGTCGCCCCTCCGGGCGGTCGAGACACAGCCCGTCGTGGCCGGACGCGCCTATTCGTAACGCAGGGCTTCGATCGGGTCGAGCTGGGCGGCTTTGCGGGCCGGATAAAAACCGAAGAAGACGCCGATGGCGGTCGAGAATCCGACGGCAGCCACGATCGAGCCGGGCGACACCAAGGTGGGCATGCCGAAATACGCCGAGGCAAATTCCGAGGCGCCGACGCCGCAGAGGATGCCGAGGACGCCGCCGAGCACGGAGAGCAACACAGCCTCGATGAGGAATTGCGTGAGCACATCCCGGCCGTGCGCGCCGATGGCGAGGCGGATGCCAATCTCGCGGGTGCGCTCGGTCACGGACACAAGCATGATGTTCATGACGCCGATGCCGCCGACGATGAGTGAGACGACCGCGATGCCGCCGAGCAGGAGCGTCATGGTCTTGGAAGTTTCGGTCGCGGTCTGGGCGATTTCCTCCTGGGTGCGCACGGTGAAATCCGGCTCACGGCCGCGGCGGCGCTGGGTGAGGAGGTCTTCGATGCGCTGCTTGACGACGTCGAGTTTTTCCGGCGAAGCGCCCTGGACGAGGATCGACGAAATGTTGGCGCGCCGCGATACGCGGCGCATGTGCGACGTGTAGGGAATGATGACGACATCGTCCTGATCGGAGCCGAAGAGGCTGAAGCCCTTCACATCGAGCACGCCGACGACGCGGAACGGGAGATTGCGGATGCGGAGCGTCTGCCCGATCGGATCCTCGTTCGGGAAGAGTTGATCGACGACGGTCTTGCCGATGACGCACACCTTGGCGAGGGACTTGACGTCCTGATCGCTGAACATGGCGCCCTGCACGATGGGCCAGTTCTTGATGTAAGGGTAGTCGGGCGACTCGCCGTTGACCGAGGTGTTCCAGTTGAGGCCGTTGGCGAGAACCTGATTACGGTCGCGGACTTCGGGGCTGACACCATCGATGTCCTCGATTTCGGCGGCGATGGCCTCGGCGTCTTCCACGGTGAGAGTGGCCGACGAGCCGAACCCACCACGCATGCCGCCCGACGAGAAGCTGCCGGGATAGACCGTGATGATGTTCTGGCCGAGGGCGGCGACCTGGGCCTCGACCCGGGCCTTGGCGCCGTTGCCCATGCTGACAATGGTGATGACGGCCCCGATGCCGATGATGATGCCGAGAGCCGTGAGAACCGAGCGCATCTTGTTGCGCCGAAGGGCCCGGAGCGCGACGAGGAGGGTGTTCGTGAATCTCATGGCAAATCAGGCGGCGGGGGCGGCGGTGAGCTTGGCGGCCGCTTCGGCGGCGCGGAGTTTGCCGAGTTCGGATTCGGCGATGCTGCGATCCTTCACGAACTCGTCCCGGACGACCACGCCGTCACGCAGGATGAGGTTGCGCTTGCAGTAGTGGGCGATGTCGAGCTCGTGCGTGACCATCACGATGGTGATGCCGCTGGCGTTGAGTTTCTGAAACACGCCCATGACTTCGACGGAGGTCTTGGAGTCGAGGTTGCCGGTGGGTTCGTCGGCCAGCAGCACCTGCGGATGGTTGACGAGTGCGCGAGCGATCGCGACGCGCTGCTGCTGGCCGCCGGACAGCTGATTCGGGAAATGATCGGCGCGGTTGCCCAGGCCGACGGCGTCGAGGCACTCCATCGCCCGGTCGCGAATCTGGCTGCCGCTCATGCGCCGGTGGCGGCCGTAAAGCATGGGGAGCTCGACGTTTTCCAAGGCGGTGGTGCGGGCGAGGAGGTTGAACCCTTGAAAAACGAAGCCGAGTTTCTGGTTTCGCAGATCGGCGAGTTCGTTCTTGTCGAGCTGGGAGATGTCGATGCCGTCGAGGTAGAAGCGGCCACGCGTCGGCCGGTCGAGACAGCCGAGCAAATTCATGAGCGTGGATTTGCCGGAGCCGGAGGCGCCCATCAGCGCCACGAACTCACCTTTGACGATCTCGAGGGAGACACCGCGCACGGCGTGCACGGGCACTTCACCGGAGTCGTAGATCTTGTGGATCTCTTCGATTTTTACGACAGGCGTCATCGTGGAGGACACGTGAGTGGACGGGGCTTAACGTCCGCGACCGCTCATGCCGGGGGGGCCGCGCCCGCCGCCTTGGAAGGGATTGTTCATGCCGCCGGGAGCTTGGAGAACCGGAGCGGCGGCGCCGGGCAGGGTGACGTTGGTGACCAGGACGTCGCCTTCCGCGAGGCCCTCGATGACCTCGGTGTTGATGCCATCGGAGATGCCGAGTTTCGCGGACACGGGGTCGAATTTCTTCTCTTTGCCGGTCACGTCGGCCATTTTGTAAACGGTGCGGGTGACGATGGTGTTGTTGAAGCCACGGTCGCCGCCGCCACCGCCGCCACCACCCCCGAAACCGCCGCCACCACCGCCGCGGTCGCCACCGCCGCGTCCGCCTTTGCCGCGACCGCCGGGCATCGACATCCGCGCGGCGACCATATCGGGATCGAGCCCTTTCTCCTTCGCCATGGTCTTGGCCTTTTCAATCTGGTCGGGAGAAGCGGGCGAGCCGCGTTGGAAGCCGACGGCGGCCATGATCTCCATCATCGAACGGCGGGTTTCGTCATCGGTCATCGCCGGGCCGCCTTTTTCGCCGGCTTTGCCGTCCTTGCCGCCTTTGGTGCCGGGGGCGGCCGCCGCCACCGTCTTGGGCAGAAGTTCCTGCGGGATGCGCACGCGGAGCGATTGGTTGGCCACGCGGATGACATCGGTTTTCTGCGAAACGATGATCGAGACGTTGGCGGTCATGCCGGGCTTGAGCTTCAAGTCGTCGTTGGTGACGTCGATGATGGTGGCGTAGGAGACGACGCTCTGGTTGGCGCTGGCGGCATTGCGCACCATGCGGACGATACCGTTGAAGGAGCGGTTGGGAAACGCGTCGACGGTGAATTTCACGGGCTGACCCTCGGAGATCAGGCCGACGTCGGCCTCGGCCACCGCGGCATTGATCTGCATCTTGGTGAGATCGTTGACGAGGGTGAAGAGCGTGGGCGCATTCATGCTCGCGTTGACGGTGCGACCCTTGTCGGTCTTGCGGTCGAGCACCATGCCGTCGATGGGGGCGGTGATGGTGCAGCGATCCAGGTCGAGCTTGGCATTTTCGACGGCGGCGGTGCGGGTCAGAAGAGTGGCGGACGATTGCGCGAGCTGGGCCTCGACGCTATCGAGTTCCGATTGGGCGACGAGGTTCTTGGCGAAGAGATCGCGCTGGCGCTCGGCATTGACGGTCAGGAGGCGGTTGTTGGCCTTGGCGGATTCGAGGTCCGCCTTCGCCTGGTTGAGCCGCTGCGTGGGCGTGGACTCGTCGATCTTGGCGAGCACATCACCGGCCTTAACCTTGGAGTTGTAATCGACCAACACCTCTTTGATCTGACCGGAGACTTGCGCGCCGATGTCGACCGTCACCACGGGCTGGAGATCGCCCGTGGCGGTGACGGACTGGATGATGTCGCCGCGGGTGACTTTCACCGTGGTGAATTCCGGCTGCTTGTCGGCCGCCTTGTTGAAATAGAACCAGGCGCCGGCACCGCCGCCGACCAGGACAATGAGGAGGAAAACGAGACCGCCGTAGCTTTTCGATTTAGCCATGAGGTAGTGGTGTGGGGGACGTGGAGAGTTGAAGGAAGTTTCGCCGCGCGCGACACGAATCTTCGTCCGCAAAATAATTTTCGCGGGCATCGGCAGAAGCGGTGTTGCGCGGGCGCAAAGACGCGGCGATTTCCAAAAGGTGACGCGAAAACTCGACGCGGGAACGGCTGCGCAAAAAGGGGATTGCTAGTGTCATATGCAGTCCCTTGCCTCGCGCCTTCCGTCGCGCTGCGGCGGCTTTCCCATGCTCAATGATTCCGGTCGGCCTTGTTCCCCCCGTGCCGCGCATCTAGGACGGATGGCGCGTTGGCTTTTCCTCAGCGGATGCTCGCTTGCGACGCTGCCCGCCCAGGTGGCAACCACTCCCGTGGAGGGGCTGCGGGACGCCAGCCCGCGCGTGCACGCCATCACGGGTGCGCGGATCGTGACGGCGCCCGGTGCCGTGATCGAACGCGGCACGGTGGTCTTGCGGGATGGCCTGATCGAGGCGGTCGGTGCCGAACCTGCGGTGAAGGTCCCGGCCGATGCCCGGCTGTGGCCGGCCGACGGGAAGACGGTCTATGCGGGCTTCGTCGAGCCGCTTTCCGAAGTGCATGCGCCGGCGGGGCTCAAGGCGGAAACCACCGCCGTCGAGGGGGAGGGCGGTCGTCGCGGTGGTCGCGGGGCGGTGCCGGCGACGCCAACCGAAACGATGCCGCCGGCAGCAGTGGCGCGCTCGTGGAATCCGCGGGTGACGCCCGAGCGCGACATGGCCAGGGTTCTCGTGGCGGACGACCGCGGGGCGTCGGCATTGCGTGAACTTGGATTCGCTTCCGCGGCGGTGGCGCCGGGACGGGGGATTTTCCGGGGCGAAAGCGCGCTGGTGAGCCTGAGCGGACGGGGGCCGGGTGCGACGCTCTTGCGGCCAAATATCGCGCAGCACGTCGCCTTCGAGCTGGGGGGATTTGGTGCGGGCTATCCGAGTTCGCTCATGGGCTGCATCGCCCTGATCCGCCAGACGCTGCTCGACGCGCAATGGCACGGGGCGGCGGTGGCGGCGCGGGCGCGGAACACGGCGTTGCAACGGCCGGAGGCCAATGCGTCGCTGCAAGCGCTGCAGGGCTGCGTCGCCGGGGCAAAGCCGGTGGTGTTTGATGCCGCGGATGAGTTGGATCTCCTCCGGGCACAGAAGATTGCCGACGAATTCAAGCTTCGCGCGGTGTTGCGCGGCCGCGGGACGGAATACCGGATGGCGGCCTCGCTTGCGGAGAAAAAGACTCCCGTGATTGTGCCGTTGAATTTCCCGACGGTGCCCGAGGTGGAGACGCCGGAAAAGGCGGCGGATGTCGCGCTATCGACCCTGCAACACTGGGAGCTGGCGCCAGCAAACGCCGCGCGGCTCGCGGCCAAAGGAGTGCCGGTGGCGTTCACCACGGCGGGATTGCGTGCGCCGGATTCGCAGTTCTGGCCGGCGGTGCGCCTCGCCGTGAAACGTGGCTTCGCGCCCGATGCGGCGCTGGCCGCGCTCACCACGACTCCCGCGCAGATGCTGGGCGTGGCGGATCTCGTGGGCACGATCGCGCCGGGCAAGCTCGGCCACCTGCTGGTGGCCAGCGGCGATTTGTTTGCCGCCGACAGCACGGCGGAAGTCACCGAGTTGTGGGTGGACGGCATTCACTTCGAGACCGAGGCCGCGCAGCGGATCGACGCGCGCGGCACATGGAAAGTCGCGTGGCGCGGCGCAACCGCGCCGGAGGAGCTGCGCATCGAAAGCCGGGTGACGGGTGGTCCCGGCGGGCCGTCGACCGGTGGTCGCCCGCGGGCGCGGTTGGGGGACAAGGACCTGACCCTCGCGCAGTCGCGTGGCCAGCTCACGTTGCTCGCGCCGGCGGATTTGTTTCAGGGCAAGGACGCGAAGGGCACGGTGCGCCTCGCCGGCACGGTCGTCCCCGCCGGGACCGGCGGCACGATCGACGGCACGGGTTTGCTGCCAGATGGCACGGCGTTTCGCTGGAGCGCGGAACGCTCGGCGGCGGCCGAAAAAACCACACCACCCGCGCCCCGCGAGGAAAAGCTGCTCGCGACCGCCGAGGCGTGGCCGGCGGGCGCGTATGCGCGGTCGGGTATTCCAGCACAGCCGGAATGGATCTTGGTGAAGAATGCCACGATTTGGACCAGCGGCTCCCTTGGGCGCGTGGCCGGAGCCGACTTGTTGGTGCATTCCGGCAAGATCGAGAAGGTGGCGAAAAATCTTACGCCGCCGGCTGGCGCGGTGGTAATCGATGCCGCAGGAAAACACGTGACCGCGGGCCTGATCGATTGCCATTCGCACACCGCGGTATCACGCGGCGTCAACGAGGGCGGCAGCGCCGTCACGGTCGAAGTGCGCGTGGGCGACGTGCTCGATGCCACGGACGTGAGCATCTACCGCCAGCTCGGCGGCGGTGTGACCGTGGCCAACATCCTTCACGGTTCCGCCAACCCGATGGGCGGCCAGAATCAAGTCATCAAACTCCGCTGGGGCGCACTCCCCGAGGGACTGAAGTTCGCCGGCGCCAAGCCCGGCGTGAAGTTTGCCCTCGGCGAAAACGTGAAGCAGTCGAATCGCACGCTCACCCCCGGCACGACGCTGCGCTATCCGGCCACGCGCATGGGCGTCGAGCAGATCATGGCCGATACGTTTGCGCAGGCGCGCGACTACGAACGCCAGTGGAAGGACTACAAGGAGGGCGCCGCACTCCCGCCGCGCCGCAACCTCCGCCTCGAATCCGCGCTCGAGATGCTCAAGGGCGAGCGCGTGATCCACATCCATTCCTACCGGCAGGACGAGGTGCTGATGTTCATCCGGCTCGCGCAGCGCGAGAAGCTCACCGTGGCGACATTTCAGCACATTCTCGAGGGCTACAAGGTCGCCGACGAGATCGCGAAGCTCGGCGCCGGCGGCTCGTGCTTCACCGATTGGTGGGCCTACAAGGCCGAGGTCGGCGATGCGATTCCCTACGACGGTGCGCTCATGCACTCGGCCGGCGTCGTGGTGTCATTCAACTCCGACGACAACGAACTCGCCCGCCGCCTCAACACCGAGGCCGCCAAGGCCATGAAATACGGCGGCGTGCCCGAAGAGGAGGCGCTCAAGTTCGTCACGCTCAATCCCGCCAAGCAGCTCCGCATCGACGATCGCGTGGGCTCGCTCGAGGTCGGCAAGGACGCCGACTTCGTGATCTGGAGCGCGAGCCCGCTCTCCACCTACACGCGCGCCGAGCAAACGTGGATCGACGGGCGTTGCTACTTCTCGCTCGACGACGATGCCGCGCTGCGCAAGGCCGCGACGACCGAGCGCGAGGCCCTCGCGCAAAAAGCCCTGACCGAGCGTTCTCGCGCGCTGGCCGGTGGCGCCGGCGCACCGGCGGGTGCGGCGCGTCGCGGTGGCGAGCCGCCGGCCGCCGAGCCGCCCAACGTTCTCCGCGTGCTTCGCGCCCTCGAGGAGCGCGCCGCCCGCGAATACCAATCCATCTATCACGACGGCGGCGACGCCTGCAATTGCTCGACCCATGCGCTGCAATAACTCCCCGGTAGCGGAAGCCGTGAGGCTTTCGCGAAACGCTCACGCGTTCCGCTACGCCCTGTTCGCGGCGTGCGTCGCAATGACGGCCCGCGCCTCCGACAACGTGCCGGCGGTGCGCCCCGCCAAGCCGCTGCTGCTGCGCGGCGCGACCGTGCACACCGTGACCGGCGCCGATCTGCCCGCGACCGATCTGCTCGTGCGCGACAGCAAGATCGCCGCGATCGGTTCGAAGCTCGCCGCGCCGCGCGACGCGCAAGTCGTCGATGTCACCGGCAAACATCTCTATCCCGGCCTCATTTCCGCTTACACCGGCATGGGCCTCACCGAGACGTCCTCCGTCCGCGGCACCGTCGATCTCGCCGAGGCCGGCACGCTCAACCCCAATGCCCGCGCGCAGCCCGCGCTCAATCCCGACAGCGAGCACATCCCCGTCTCGCGCGCCAACGGCATCCTCACCGCCCTCAGCGTGCCACTCTCCGCCGGCCTCATCGCCGGCACCTCCACGCTCATCCGCATGGACGGCTGGACGTGGGAAGATCTCACGATCCGTCCGGCCGTCGCGCTCCACGTCTACTGGCCCAGCATGAACGTGAATCGCGATCCCAACGCGGCCCGCGCCGCGACCGAGCAGGAGCGCACGATCAACGAGAACATCAGGCGCCTGCGCGACGCCTTCGTCACCGCGCGCGCCTATGTGAAATCCAAGGAGGGCGCCGGCAAACCCGTCGATCTCGACTCGCGTTGGGAAGCGATGATTCCCGTGCTGCGCGGCGATTTGCCGGTGTTCGTCCACGCCGACGAGCGCAAACAAATCGAGGCCGCCGTTGCGTGGGCGAAAGCCGAGAAACTCAAGATCACGCTCGTCGGTGGCATCGAAGCCTGGAAGGTCGCCGATCTGCTCAAGGCAAACGACATTCCCGTGATCGTGAGCCCGGTGCTCACGCTGCCGCTCCGCCGCGAAGATCCCTACGACGCCACCTATGCCAACCCCGGCAAACTCCCCGCCGCGGGCGTGCGCTTCTGCATCGCGAACGACGGCAGCAGCGCCGAGATGGGCCCGATGGCCGACCGCAATCTCCCTTATCAGGCCGGCAAGGCCGCCGCCTACGGGCTCCCTCCGGCCGAGGCACTCAAGTCCATCACGATTTACCCCGCGCAACTCCTCGGTGTCGCGAGCGAGCTCGGCTCCCTCGAAGTCGGCAAGCGCGCCACGCTGATCGTCACCGACGGCGATCCGATCGAAATCCCGACGCGCATCGAGCAAGCCTACATCGACGGCGCGCGCATCGATCTCTCCAGCCGCCACACGCGGCTCTACGAGAAGTATAAACAAAAATACGAGCAGTTGAAAAAGTAGGGCCGGTCCGTGACCGGCCCTCACACGCCCTCTGGATTCCAAGGGCAGGCCAAAGACCTGCCCTACCTTCAAACCACCTTTCTATGAATGCTTCCCGACTGATCCTTTCCGTGCTCGCTCTCACCACTTCGACCGCCTTTGCCCAGGAGCCCGGCGCCGGTCGACGCGGCGCCCGCGCGGGTGGCGCCACCACGCCGCCCGCGGCCGGCACGACGGCCACTGCGGGAACGTCGTCGTCCACCGCCGATGCCAAACCCGCCACGCCGGAAAAAGAGCCAGTCCTCTCCGTGACCGAGCACGAAATCACGCTCGGCGGCAAAGTCATCAAATACAAGGCCACCGCCGGCTACCTGGCGATGAAGGACGCCCGCAACGAGAAGACCAAGGCCAACATCTTCTTCATCGCCTACACGAAAGTCGGCGCCGCCGACGACAAGGTCGACCTCGCGAAACGGCCCGTGACGTTTTCCTTCAACGGCGGCCCCGGCTCCGCCTCGATCTGGTTGCACATGGGCATGCTCGGCCCGAAGCGCGTGCTCATGACCGAAAAGGGCGAGTCGCTCCCGCCGCCCTACAAGATGGCCGACAACGAGTGGAGCTGGCTCGACCAGACCGACCTCGTCTTCATCGATCCGGTTTCGACCGGCTACAGCCGCGCCGCGGCCGGCGAGGATCCGAAGCAATTCCACGGCTTCAACGAGGACATCGCGTCTGTCGGCGATTTCATCCGGCTCTACACCACGCGCCACGCCCGCTGGCCCTCGCCCAAATTCCTCGTCGGCGAAAGCTACGGCACCACGCGTGCGTCCGGCCTCAGCGATTACTTGCAGGACAAATATGGCCTCTACCTGAACGGCATCACGCTCGTCTCCTCGATCATGAATTTCGCCACGGCGCGTTTCGCGCCCGGCAACGACCTGCCGTATTGGCTCTTCATGCCCACCTACAGCGCCGCCGCGTGGTATCACAAGCGCCTGCGCGGCTCGCTGGCCGGCGCGCCGCTCGCCACGGTGATTTCCGCCGCGACCGACTTCGCGCAGAACAAGCTCGCGCCGGCTCTCGCACGCGGCGACGCCATCACCGACACCGAGAAAGCCGCCGTCGCCGCCGAACTCGCGCGTCTCACCGGCCTCGACGAGAAATACGTTTTCCAGCGCGGCCTGCGCATCGATATCTTTTCGTTCACCGGCAAACTGCTCGAGGACAAGGACCGCTCGGTCGGCCGCTACGATGCGCGCCTCACCGGTATCCGCTACTGGCCCGGCACGGCGGGCCGCACCGATTTCGATCCGAGCTACGAGGCCGTCTTCGGCAGCTACACGGCGTGCTTCAACGACTACGTCCGGCGCGAACTGAAATACGAAAACGATCTGCCCTACAACGCGCTCACCGGCGACGTGCGCCCGTGGAACTACAGCAACGTGCAGAACGAATATCTCAACACCGCCGAGATGCTCCACCAGGCGATGAGCCGCAACACCGCGCTCCACGTCTGGATCGCCAACGGCTACTACGATCTCGCGACGCCGTTCTTCGCGACCGACTACACCGTGCGCCAGATGGGCCTCGACAAGGAAGTCCGCAGCCACCTCACGCAGACCTTCTACGAAGGCGGCCACATGATGTATATGGTCCCGGCCGAACTCCCGAAGCTGAAGGCCGACGCGGTGAAGTTCTACGACACGACGCTGAAGGCGGCGGGGGTGCGGTGATCTTGTCGCGGCGCGCTATGAGCGCCGAGTGAACAGCGAGAGATATTCGACGGCGGTCATAGACCGCCGCAACAACTCACGCCCCGCGGCGCATCGACATCGGCGGGGAGGTGTCGCCCTTTTCGTAGTCGGTCAGCAGCGAGAAGCGGAAGGTCGTGCCTTCGCCCGGTTTGCTGTCGACGGAGATCGAGCCGCCCATGAGTTCACAGAGGCGTTTCGAGATGATCAGGCCGAGGCCCGTGCCGCTGCGGCGGCGCTCGGACGAGCTGTCGACCTGCGAGAACGGTTTGAAGAGCTTCGAGATTTTCTCGGGCGGGATGCCGATGCCGGTATCGACCACCTCGAAGAACAGGCGCAGGGCGCGGCGCGTGTCGTCCATCCCCACGGGCTCGCCGCGCATGCACGAGATGTGCACCGTCACGCTGCCGCGCTCGGTGAACTTGAGCGCGTTGTTCACGAGATTGGTGAGGATCTGGCGGAGGCGCGCCTCGTCGCTGTTTACGATCGCGGGCACGTCGGGCTCGATTTTGGCGGTGAGGGCGAGGGCGGCGGCGCGGGCCTTCGGCTGGAAGAACGCGAGCACTTCCTCGACGCTCTTGTGCAGGCCGAACGGCGCCGACTCGATCTCGATCTTGCCGGCCTCGATCTTCGAGAGGTCGAGGATGTCGGCGATGAGTTTTTCGAGCGCCTGGCCGCTCGACTTGATGATCGCGACCTGCTCGCGTTGCTCCGGGGAGAGCGGGGACTCGGCGAGAATCTGGGCGAAGCCGATCACGCCGTTGATGGGCGTGCGGATCTCGTGGGAGACGATGGCGAGAAAGTCGCTCTTGGCGCGGTCGGCGGCCTCGGCGGCCTCCTTGGCGTGGAGGAGCGCGGCCTCGGCCTCCTTGCGCAGGGTGATGTCGTGGCCGACGGCCTGGTATTCGAGGGTGTTGTTGGCTTCGTCCTTGATGGGCCGCTGCGTCCACATGAGCCAGCGGCGCTTGCCGTCGGCGAAGTCGAGTTCGCGCTCGAAGGTGTAAGGCTCGTCCGCGATGGCGCCGCCGGGGGTGTAGAGGGCGAAGGGCTGGCCGACCAGTTCGTTGCGCTTGCGGCCGAAGGAGTCGGCGTAGGCGCGGTTGACGAAGGTGAGTTTGCCGTCGAGGCGGTAGCGGCAGATCAAGTCCACCTGATCCTCGACGATGCCGCGGTAACTGGCCTCCGTTTTCTGAAGCGTCTGGGCCATGCGCTCGATATTGCGGGCGAGACCGATGATCTCATCGTGATCCGGCTCCTCGCCGGGCGCTTCCTCGCCCGGCACGGCGGCGGCGGTGGTGCGGAGGGATTTGAGGCGCTGCATGACGCCGCGATCCCAAACGTAGCCGGAGAGCACCAGCAGCACGGTGCCGATGATGGCGAGGCCGAGGATGTAGTAGTCCTCGCCCAACTTGTCGCGCAACTCCTCGTCCTGCAGCACACGGATGACGATCGCGACCATCGCGACCATCAGGCTCGCCGCCAAGGTGAGAAGGAAAAGCGATTTGCGCGTGTTGCTGGCGGACATGGCGGCGTTAGAAATGCATGGGGGCTGCGGCGAAGTCTATTGAAAAAGCGCCGCGCGCCGCCGGGCGTCAGGGCGCGGGCCGAAGGTCCTTGAGGCTGCGGAGACTGCGTAACGCGGGCACGGCGCGGGCGATCCCGGCGGTGACCGCGATCGTGCCGAGGCCGCCCCAGACGACGGCGGCCACCGGGCCCACCAGCGCGGCGCTCAGCCCGGCGCGCAGGGCGCCGATCTCGTTGGAGGAGCCGACGAAAATCTGGTTCACCGCCGTGACGCGGCCCCGCAGTTCGTCCGGCGTCATGAACTGCAGGAGCGACTGGCGGACGACGACGCTGATGTTGTCGAGCGCGCCGGTCAGGAACAGCGCCACCAGCGAGAGCCAGAACCAGTGCGACCAGCCGAAAACGACCGTGGCGGCGCCAAAGCCGGCGACCGACCACAGCAACGCGAGGCCGGGGCGCAGCAGCGGCGGCCGGTGGGCGAGCCACATCGCCATGGAAAATGCGCCGAGCGACGGCGCGGCGCGCAGCCAGCCGAAACCCGTGGGACCGACGTGGAGGACTTGATCGGCGAAGACGGGCAGGAGCGCCGTCGTGCCGCCGAGCACCACGGCGAACAGATCGAGCGTGCTGGCGCCGAGCATGACCTTGCGTTTCCAGATAAACTCCGCGCCGGCCAGCACTTCGCCCCAGGTCCGCCGGGCCGCGGAGCGCACCGGCGCCACGAAATACCGCACCGGGCGCAGCAGCACGAGAAAACCGATCTCCAGCACCGCGCCACCGGCGTAGACGATGGGAAAGCCGACGCGGTCGATGAGCATGCCGCCGACCGCCGGGCCGGTGATGGTGGCGAGTTCGAACGCGCTCGTGTTCCAGGTGATAGCGTTGCCCAGCGCCTCGGCCGGGACCAGCAACGGCGTGATGCTGCCGCGAGCCGGCCAGATGAGCACGCGCACGCACGCGTGGGCGATCAGCAGGAGAAACAGCAGCGAGAGGGCGGGTTGATCGAAGCGGAGGGTGGCGGGATCGGCGTGGCGCTCGAACGGCATGGCAAGGTGCTGGAGCAGCGCGTTGCCCCAGCGCAGGGGCGCCAGGGCCGGCACGGCTTCATGGGCGATGGCGAGCACGGCGAGGGCGATGTTCAGCCCGCACAAACAGGCGGTGCCCCAAGCGATCAGGCGCTTTCGGTCATAGCGGTCGGCGAGGGCGCCGGCGGGCAGGATCAGGGCGAGCAAGGGCAGGACGTTGATGATGCCGACCAGGCCGAGCATGGCGGAGGAATGCGTCCACGCGTAAACCTGCCAGATCGCGACCGCGACCACCGCCTGCCGGCCGACCAGTGCGAGCGTGCTGCCGATGAGGTAATCGCGAAAATTGGCGATCCGCAGCGCGGCGTAGGGATCGTGTTGCGCTTCGGTGGCAGGGGCGGGCATCGGCGTCCGCAGGCACTCACAATTCGCCCGGGGTGGCGAGTCGGTTTCGTGCCGCAGCCGGCGGAGCGCGCATCTCAGTTTTCTGACTGAGGCGGGACGCCTCAGCCACGTGGACGAGGCGTCCCGCCTCGTCGATCGCAGAAAAGTGAGATGCGCCCCCCGGCGGACGGGTGCATCTCAAACTGAGGTCCGTTCTCGAATGCCTCGGTTGTAGCGGCGGACGGACGTTCGCGTCAGCCGGTGGCGATGACCTCGGCGACCTTGGCCAGGAGTGAGTCGTGGGTGAAGGGTTTGCGCAGCACGGGCACGTCACCCTGGCCGCGCACGCGGGCGAGGATGTCGTGTTCGCTGAAACCGCTCATGATCAGGACGCGGACGTTCGGATTGAGGGCGCGGATGACGCGGAGGACTTCACCACCGTCGAGTCCCGGCATGGTGAGATCGAGGAGGACCGCGGCGAAGCCACGGGGGTTGGCGCGGAATTGGTGCACGGCCTCGTGCCCGTCGGCCGCGAGCACGGTCTTGTAGCCTTGATAGCGGAGCAGCGCATCCGCGGTGGCGAGCACCACCGGTTCGTCGTCGACGAGCAGCAGGGTGCCGCCGGGGGCCGGGTTCATCGCCTTGGCGGCGACGGGCGCCGCGGGGGCCGGCAGCGGCGCGGCCGCAGGGAAAAACAGGCGGAAGGTGGTCCCGGCGCCGGCGGTGCTTTCGACGGTGAGCGCGCCACGATGCGCCCGGACGATCCCGAGCACGGCGGCCAGCCCGAGACCCCGTCCGGCGAACTTGGTCGTGAAGAACGGATCGAAAATGCGGGCGAGGGTCGCCGGCGTCATGCCATGGCCCGTGTCGGAGATTTCGACGCTCACGCAATCGCCCGGCGGCAGATCGAAGGAATGGATCAACCCTCCCGCCGGCGCTTCGGGCGGCCGCGTGAGGCGGGTGACGAGGCGGATGTCGCCGGTGTTGTCGCCCAGGGCCTCGGACGCGTTGATCACGAGGTTCACGATCACCTGGCGGAGCTGGGACACGTCGCCCTCGACGGGCGGCAGATCGGGGGCGAGGGTGACGGCCAGCCGCGCTTTTTTGCTGATCGAGACCTGCAGGAGCTGCGCGGTGTCGCGGACGACGTGGCCGAGATCGGTGCGGGCGACGATGAAGCTGCCGCGTCCGGCGTAGGCGAGGAGCTGGCGGCAAAGGTCGGCCGCCCGACGGGCCGCCGTCTCGATGTGGGCGAGACGCGCATCACCGCCGGCGGAGCTGTCGCGGGCAAACGTGGCGTTGGCGAGGATGACGGTGAGGAGGTTGTTGAAATCGTGGGCGATGCCGCCGGCGAGCACGCCGAGGCTTTCGAGTTTCTGCGCCTCCAGCATCTTCAAGTGGAGTTTGCGCCGGTCTTCCTCGGCGTGTTTCTCCGCGGTGATGTCGCGGAAGGAGCCGTAGAGTTTCACGACGCGCCCCGCCTCCAGTTCGACGCGCCCCGTGGTGTGGACGCGGATCGGCCGCCCCTTGGCGGTGATCACATCGAGTTCGAGTTCGTAGGGGGTGCCGTGGCGCACGGAGTTTTCGACGGCGGCGCTGATGATGGCGCGGCTTTCCGGCGCGTAAAACCCGATGGCGGTTTCAACGTTCGGCGTGTAGTCGGCCGGCGTGGTGTCGTGCAGGCGGAAGGTTTCCTCGGACCAGAAGAGTTTGTCGGTGCGCAGGTCGACCTCCCACCCGCCGATGTGGGCGGTGGCCTGGGTCTGTTGCAGCAGTTTCGCCGACCGCCGGAGCATCTCCTGGCTTTCGATCAGGGCGGCCTCGGTGCGTTTGCGGGCGGTGATGTCGGTGTGGGTGCCGGCCATGCGCAGCGGCTGCCCGGTGGCGTCACGCGCGACGACTTTGCCGCGATCATGCACCCAGCGCCACTCGCCGGACTTCGCGCGCATGCGATACTCGATGTCATAGCGGTCGGTCTCGCCGGACTCGAGCCGGGGCCGCCACGCGGCGTAGGCAGGCAGATCGTCGGGATGGATCAGCGTGCGGCCGCCTTCCTGCGTGGGTTCGATCTCGCCGAGTGTGTAGCCGAGCATGGTGGCCCAGCGTTCGCTCCGCGCGATGCGCCCGGTGCGCATATCCCAATCCCAGAAGGCATCCTCGCTGCCCTCGAGGACGAGCGAGAGGCGTTGTTCGCTGTCGCGGAGTAGCGCCGCCTGGCGGGCGAGCTGGCGCAGGAGCCGGCGCTGCCAGGCGAGGGCGATCGCCGCCAGACCGCCGAGGGCGGCCAGCCCGAGGAGGTAGCGCTGGACGTCGCGCAACCGCAAACGCCGCGGCTCCAGCGGTCCGATCCAGCGTTCGTAGATACGATCGTAGGTGCCGTCGACCCGGAGATGGACGAGACTGCGGTTCAGCGCGTAGAGCAGGGCGGTCTCGCCCGGCGGCACCGCCATGTGCAGTTCGTAGCTGAGGCCGGGAGCCTCGACCGAAGTCAGGGAGACCCGGCGAAACCCGTATTCGCGCACGTAGTAGCTCGTGACGACCTGGGAGGCCATGACGACTTCGATCTCGCCGCGATCGAGAGCGGCGAGGGCCTGCGGCAGCGTGTCGAAATACACCACACGCTTCCAGCCCCGCCGGCCGGCGAAGGCGTCGGAGAGGCTCGCGCGAGTCGTCCCGAGCAGGCGGTGTTCGAGGTCGTCCAGCGAGGCCGGCGGGCGCTGCGAGGAGTTGATGAAGACGCCGGTCTTGAGGTCGATGTGCGGCACCGAAAAGATCATCTGCCGGTCGCGCTCGGCGTTCCGGCCACAGGCGGCCAGAACATCGATCCGGCCCCCGCGAAAGTCGGCGAAGATGTTTTCCCAAGAAGCGGCGACAAACTCGACTTCGAGTCCCGCACCGGCCGCCACGGCCCGGATCAGATCGGGTGCGAACCCGGAGGGCCGGCCATCGGAGTCGAGCAGGGAGAGTGGCTGGGTGTCGGGCTCGATGCCCACGCGCAGTGGTGCCGCGCCGGCCGAAAACGCCAGGGCAAGCATCGCCACCCAAAGGGACGCGTGGACAAGTCGGCGGGTGGGCACACGGAGCACGCAACCGGAGCCGGGACTCATTCGCAAAATCAAAATCGCGGCCATGAAAAGTGGTCGTGGCCCTCTTACATCGGCCTCCCGGCCGAATTCTGTAGCGCTAAGAGAGCGAGGGAGTCGCTCCGGTCAATTGCCGCGAAGCTTGCGATACTCGTCGCCGCGGCGGATCGCCTCGCGCAGGCGGCCTTCGTCCCAGCCTTTTTCGAGAAACGCCTTGGTGTGCGTGGCCAGGCCGTCGGCGTCGGGATCGCGTTTCAGCATCTCCCGGTAAACGCGGGTGATGGTCTCGCGGGCGCGAAATTCCGCGGCCTCGCGGCTGCGGCCGAGTTCGGCCCGCATCTGCGGCTCGGTCATGCCGCGGCCGAGTCCGCGGCGATAGGCGGCGAGGCCGGACGGATCGGGATCGCGGCCGAGGACTTCGCGGTAGGTTTTGCGGATGATGGCGTCGACGTCGCGGGTGCGGAATTCGTCGCTGCGGCGGAACGCGTCGCGGAGTTGCTCCTCGCTCCAGCCGGCGTCCATGAGACGGCCGGTGTAGAACCGGAGGCCCTGCGCATCGGGATCGCGGCCGAGGTAGTCGCGGAAGGTGGCGCGCACGGCGCGCTCGGCATCGCGGCGCTCCCACGCAACGAAGTCGCGCGGGCCGTCGGTCTTGAGGGCCTCGACCTGGAGGGAGGAGACGTTTTCGTTCCAGGTCTCGGCGGAGCGCTGGTCGCCGAGCGAGTGGGCGGAGAGGTCGGGGATGTCGCGGCTGATCCAGGTGAACGCGCCGCGGAACTGCGAGTGCTCGAAAATCGCGGCGCGCACCGGACCCTCGAACCGGACGGAGGAGATGCGGTCGTTGAGCGCGCGGCCGCGGCGGTCGCGGACGAATTCGAGATTTTCGACGACGGCGCCGGCTTCGACGACGAGCGATTCGCCGCGGTAGCCGGGCTCGGTGTAGAAGATCGCGCGGGCGGTGGCGGATCGTTGCGCGGCGGCGGGGAGCGCGAGCAGCAGCGCGGCGACGAAACCGGAGGCGGGCAGCAGGCGGAGGGGTTTCATGTGAAGCGGAGGGGTGCAGGCGGTGCGACCGCCCGCCGGTGAAAAAGTGCCGGCGAGCGGGTCAGGCGCGGGCCCAGGCCCGGGCGAGTTCGCGGCGGAGGACGATGGCGTCGGGCCACGCGGGCGGCAGGCCGGTGGTGTTGTAGCCGGAGGAGTAGGGGCCGAGTTCGGGGCAGACGAAGAGGGTGCGATCGCGGTTGGCGGGGGCGGATTTCCAGCAACGAAACAACTCGACGATGAACGCGAGGTAGTCGCGCGCCTCGGGGGTGAGTGCGCCGCGGTGCGTGACGGCGACCTGGCAATGGTGGCCGTTGAAGGGACGGCAGTGCGACTGATCGGAATGCTGGATGAGGCCGGGGTGGGTGAGCAGGCGCCCGGCGTAGTTGGCGGCGGTGAGGTGCTTGACGACGGCGAAGTGGGAGAAGTCGAAGTTGAGCTTGATCATCTCGCCCGTCGCCCGGTGGAAACGCTCGGCGATTTCAAAGGTTTTCTCCGGGGTTTCGGTGCAGGTGTCGCGGTGGACTTCGAGCGCGGGGACGAGGCCGCCGATCTTCCCGGCTTCGCGCACGAGCTTGATCCAGTGGCGCGTGGCGACGGCGGGCGGGGTGTCGTGGTCGTCGAGCTGGACGTTGATGTGCACCGCGCCGCCCTCCTTCTGCTCGCGCAGGCAGCGCGCAAACTCGGCGGGATCGCTGGAGGAGATGAAACCGAGGAGGTGGGTGAGGCCGTGTTTCGCGGCGAGGCGGCGGTGCTCGGGAGTGAGCAGGGTGGTGATGCCGTCGAACCCGGCGTCGGCGCACGCGCGGATTTTGCGGTCGAGCGACCACTCGCGGGCGGGCGAGGGGTGGCCGACGAGCGACCAGAGGTTCGCGATGTGGGCGAGGTGCATGAAAGGACTGAAGGCTGAAGGACTGAAAGGCTGAATTGGCGGGGACGGCGCTCGGGTGAGTTCAGCCCTTCCACTTTTCAGTCTTTCGGCCTTTTCAGGTGTGGCGGCCCTTGAACGTGAGTTCGGCGACGCCGCTCTTGTCGAGGGAGCCGAGGCCGAGGGCGGTGAGTTTGTCGAACTGCTGCTTGGTCGCGGCGGCGAGCGGGAGATTGAGGCCGGCTTCGCAGCCGAGCACCCAGGCGATGGTCGAGTCCTTCGCGGCGTGCGCGCCGGAGAAGAAGCAATCGTGGGCGCGGTTCTGCATATCTTCGCCGTCGGTTTTGAGGACCTGGGAATTCGCGCCGGTCTGCGCGAAGACCTCGCGCAGCGTGTCGAGGTCGAGGCCGAGCGCGGCGCCGAGGCCGAGGCCCTCGGCGAGGCCGGCGGTGTTGATGTTCATGACCATGTTGACGAGCGCCTTCACCTGCGCGGCGCGACCGTCGGATCCGACGTAGCGGAGCGCGGTGCTGAGTTTTTCGAGGACGGGGCGCACGCGCTCGAAGGCCTTCTTGTCGCCGCCGCACATGAGGTAGAGCGTGCCGTTGCGCGCCTGTGGGATCGACGAGGCCATGCAGCCTTCGAGGGAGACGGCGCCGGCTTTTCGGGCGCGGCGGGCGACTTCGACGTGGGTCTTCGGCGTGATCGTGGCGCAGTTGACGAAGATTTTTCCGCGCGCACCGGTGAGCAGGGAGTCGCCGCTTTCGGCGAACACGCCGAGCTGCGCGGCATCGTCGGTGACGACGGTGAAGATGACGTCGGCCGCCTTGGTGACGGCCGCAAGTTTGGTGGCGTGGCGCGCGCCGAGTTCCCGGGCGAGCGCGGCGGCGGTGGGCGCGTGGGTGTCGTAGACGGCGGTGATGTGGTAGCCGCAATCCTTGAGGCGGCGGGCCATGTTGCCGCCCATGCGGCCGACTCCGACGAAGGCGATTTTTTCGGTCATGTGGTCTGGGATGGTTTGGGAGAGTGGGAGAAAAACGGGTTGTGGCGTTTTTCCTGCGCGAGCGTGGTGAGCGGGCCGTGACCGCAGGCGAGCACGGTGTCGCGCGGGAGCGTGAGGATTTTTTCGCGGTTGTTGCGGAATTGGTCCGCGAAATTCGTGGGGCTGCCGCCCATCGAGCTGGCGAAGATCGCGTCGCCGATGATCGCGAGGGGCCAGCTCAGGCCGGTGACGTAGAACGTCGTCATGCCCGGTGAGTGACCCCAGGTGAGGAGGGTTTTGATCGCGAGGCCGCCGACATGGAAGTGGGCGTTTTCGGCAAAGGTGCGGGCGCCCGGGTGGGCGACGGGTTCGCGTTCGCTGGCCCAGACTTCGGCGCCCGTGGCGGCGAGTTTTGCCAGATCGGCGATGTGGTCTTCGTGGGTGTGGGTGACGAAGATATAGCGGAGGGTGAGCCCCTCGGCGCGGATGAGGTCGAGCACGCCGTCGCATTTGTCGCCGGTGTCGAACGCGGCGGCGGCTTTGGTGCGCGTGTCCCACACGAGGTAGCTGTTGACCGTGATGTCGTCGTGCGGGGTGTTGAACATCGCGAAGCCGTGCGGGAAGAGCGGCTGCTGGGGATACCAGGATTTGCGGGTGAGCGCTTCGAGGGCGTCGGGCGAAAGGCGCAGGTGGCGGGCGACGCGGCGGATCACCGCGACGATGGGCGTGCCGGCTTTAACGGCGGCGAGATCGGCGGCGGACACCTCGGCCCGGCCGGCGAGGTCGGCGTCGGAGAGCTTGAGGCCGCGCTGGGCCTTGTTGATGACGTCGTTGAAATTGTCCTCCAGTGGGATGCGGGCCATGCGGCGAGTAAAGGGTGCCGTCCGCGCGCGCCGAGATAAAACTGGAGTCCGCGCCGCCGGCGGCGTTACGGTCCGCGCACCATGCTCAAGTCAGGCCTGCTCAATCCGCACGTGCGTTCGCTGGTCGCGCGGGTGCGCCACACCAACGCCCTGGTGATCGCCGATCGCGGTTTTCCATCGTGGCCGGGGATCGAAACGGTGGATTTGTCGCTGGTCGACGGCGTGCCCACGGTGTTGCAGGTGATCGCGGCGCTGCGACGGGAGTGGATCGTCGCCGAGGCGTTCATGGCGGAGGAATTCTTGCGGGTGAATCCGCCGGCGACGCGGCGGGCGTTCGCGGCTGCGCTGGCGGGCGCGAAGGTCACGCATGAGCCGCACGTGGACTTCAAGAAGCGCGTGCCGGGAGCGATCGGACTCATCCGGACCGGCGACACCGTGCAATACGCCAACACGATCCTGGTCTCGGGATGACACGCGCCGGGGCGGCGGGGAGAGGTTTGCCGTTGCCACTCGGGCGTCGGGCCGCCTTTGCTTTTTGCTCTCATGAGCACTCCTTCCGAATACCTCACGTCACTCTATTCACTTAGCGGCAAAGTCGCGGTGGTCATCGGCGGCACCGGCGAATTGTGCGGCGCGATGGCGGAAGGCATGGCGGGCGCCGGCGCCGAAGTGGTGCTGGTGGGGCGCAACGAGGAAAAGGCCAGGCCGCGCCTCGAGCGCATCCAGGCGGCGGGCGGCAAGGGGTATTTCGTGTCGGCGGAAGCGAGCGAGAAGGCCGCCTTGCAGCAGCTGCTCGACACCGTCCTGAAGCGGTCGGGCAAGGTCGACATCGTGGTGAACGGCGCCGGCGTAAACTCGGCCACGCCCTACCTCGACATCGCGGAGGACGAGTTCGACCGCATCATGAAAATCAACGTCAAGGGGGTGTTCCTCGGCTGCCAGATTTTCGGCAAGTATCTCGTCGATCGCGGCGAGGGCGGCTCGATCATCAACCTCGGCTCGATGTCGGCGGTGGTGCCGCTGTCGCGCGTGTTCACCTATTCGGCGAGCAAGGCGGCGGTCCACAACCTGTCGAAGAACCTCGCCCGCGAGTGGGCGACCAAGCGCGTGCGGGTCAATCTGCTGGTGCCGGGCTTCTTCCCGGCCGAGCAGAACCGCAAGATTCTCTCCCCGGAGCGCGTCGCCAGCATCATGGGGCACACGCCCGCGAAGCGTTTTGGCGAGGCCCGCGAACTCATCGGCGCGACCCTGCTGCTCGCGAGCGACACGGCGGGCGGCTTTATCACCGGGTCGGAAATCATTGTGGACGGCGGGTTCCATGCGATGACGATTTGATATAGCTGTAGTGTCCGATACTACAGGGCGCAGGCTTGCTATATTGACCGGTTACGGTTTGCTGGCGGCCTATGGTAACCGACAAAATCAAGGAACTCGAGGCCACCAAGGCCCGGGTCACCAAGTTGGAGCAATCGATCGCCGCGCAGCTCACCAAGGAACTCGCGGCTTTGCCGGGTCAGTATGGATTCGATAGCGTCGAGGCGTTCTGCAAGGCCGTGAAAGCGGCCGCCGGCAAACGCCGCGGATCGGCGCCGAAGAAGGCGAAAGCGGCGGGCAAGAAACGTCGCAAGCGTGCCGTCATCACCGACGCCACGCGCGCCGAAGTCAAAAAGCTGGTCGAAGCCGGCAAGACCGGCGGAGAGATCGCCGCGGCCGTGGGCATCTCGCTGCCGAGCGTGCAAAACATCAAGAAGGCGCTCGGCCTCGTCGGGAAGAAATAGCTGGGAAGATTGTTCCGGGCGTATCTCAGTTTTCTACCGTCCGGTGAAGGCGGCGGAGCGGCGGTTTTCAACCGCCGAGCTTGGGCGCTTGGAAAAGCGCCCCTCCGCATGGCAAGAAGGTGAGAGGCGCGCGATTGCCCCTCCCGCATCGAGCCCCGCTTCGGCGGGGCTTTTTGTTTGCCCGCCGGGCGAAGTTCCCCGGACTTCGGAGGCCGTGAAACCTGCCCACTACATCCAAGCCAACACCAACGGCCGGCTGCACCCGGCGGACGAACCGTCGCTGTCGCCGCTCAACCGCGGCTATCTTTATGGCGACGCGATCTACGAAGTGTGGCGGACCTATGACGGCGTGGTGTTCGCGTGGGACGAGCACTGGCAGCGGCTGCTGCGTTCGGCGGCGGCGTTGCATCTGGAATTGCCGTGGTCGGCCGGCGAGATTTTTGCGGAGATCAAACGCACGGTGGCGGCCTATCGCGAGCGATCCACCGCGAGCGGCGAGTTGTATATCCGGCTTCAGATCACCCGCGGCGGTGGCGCGATCGGGCTCGATGTGGCGCTGGCGGATCGCGCGGACTTTGTCCTCATGGTGCAACCGTGCCCGGTGACGCCGTCGGAAAAAGTTCGCACCGGTCTGCGCCTCGCGCTCGCGACCTCGCTGCGCCGCAACCCGATCGAAAGCCTCAATCCGGCGTGGAAGACCGGCAACTATCTCAACAACATCCTGTGCCTCCGCGAGGCGCGGGCGCGCGGCGCCGACGAGGTGGTGATGCTGAATCGTGCGGGCGAGATCACGGAGTCGGCCGTGTCGAACATCGCCTTTGTGCGCGGTGGCGTGGTGGTGACGCCGCCGCTGGCGGTGGGCATCCTCGGCGGCATCACGCGGGATTTTCTCCTGCGCGGGGTGGCGACGGCGGCCGGCGTTGCGATTCGCGAAGAGATCGTGTGTCCGGAGGATCTAGCGGGGTGCAGCGAATGTTTTCTGCTCTCGACGACGAAGGATGTTTCGCCGGTGAGCGCGATTGACGACGTCACGTTTGCGGTGGGTGACGACACCGTGGGCCTGCGGTTAAAGCGGGCGTTCGAGTCGGAGATGCGGACGTATGTGGCCGCGCGCCCGCATCAGCGGGTATAGTTCTCACTGACAGCACCAGCGCGCCGATCGCCTGCAGGTTAATAGCGCGGCATGGTCGGATCGATCTGGGCGGCCCACGCGTCGATCCCGCCGGCGACGTTGGAGACCGCGGTGAATCCGTTTGCGCGGAGGAATTCGGTAACGCGCAGGCTGCGCACGCCCGAGTGGCAGATGACCAGCAGGCGGCGGTCGCGCGGCAAATCGCCCAGGCGCTCCGGAATCTGGCGCATCGGGATATGCTCGGCGTGGGCGACGTGGCAGATTTGCCATTCGTAGGATTCGCGCACGTCGAGAAGCAACGTGCGGGCGGAAGCGTGGTCGAGTTGGTGTTTCGCTTCGGTCACCGAAATCTCCCACGGCACCTCCTCCGGCTCGGCGGCCGGAGTCGACGGTTGGCAGGTGTCGCGGTAGCGGGCCGGGTCGATGGCGCGGATGGGCGGATGCTCACCGCAGGCGGGGCAGGCGCGGTCGCGTTTGAGCGCAAGCACGCGAAAATTTTGTGCGAGGCCGTCGTAAGTGAGCAGGCGGCCGAGCAGCGGCTCGCCGGCGCCGACGATCAGTTTCAAAACCTCGACGGCCTGGAGACTGCCGATCACGCCGCAGAGCGCGCCGAGCACGCCGGCCTCGCCGCAACCGGGCACGCTGCCCGGCGCGGGCGGCTCGGGGAAAATGCACCGGTAGCAGGGACCGCCCAGATGGGGCGCGAAGACGGACACCTGGCCCTCAAATTTGAACACGCTGCCGAAAACCAGCGGTCGGCGCGCGAGCACGGCGGCGTCGTTGTTCAGGTAGCGGGCGGAGAAATTGTCGGTGCCGTCGACCACGATGTCGTAGGCGCCGAAGAGCGCGACGGCGTTTTCGGGCGTGACGCCCTCGGGATGTTCGACGACGCGGATGAAGGGGTTCGTCGCGCGCAGGCGGGCGGCGCCGGATGAAACCTTGGGCTGGCCCACGGTGGAGTCGTCGTGGAGGAGTTGGCGCTGGAGGTTGTGCGCAGCGACGCGGTCGAAGTCGGCGAGCCCGATCGTGCCGACGCCGGCGGCGGCGAGATAGAGCGCGGCGGGGCTGCCGAGGCCGCCGGCGCCGACGACGAGCACGCGGGCGGCGGCGAGCTTTTGCTGGCCGGCGACGCCGACCTCGCCGAGGAGGACGTGGCGGCTGTAGCGGGCGAGTTCGGCGGGCGAGAGACTGGACGGTTCGGCCATCGCCGCGAAAGAGAGGCTGAAGGCGCGGTCGCGCAATTGAAATTGCACGCGCCGGCGGCCCGCGCGGAAATGCGCCATGCGTTTCCTCGGCATCGACCATGGCACGCGCCGGATCGGCCTGAGTTTCGGTGACGAACTCGGCGTGGCGACGCCGTTGCCGGCGCTCACCGAGGCGGACGAGGGAAAACGGTGGACGGCACTGATTGCGGTCGTGCGGCAGCGGCGCATCACGGACCTCGTGGTCGGATGGCCGTTGAACATGGACGACACCGAGGGGTTCAAGGCGAAAGAGGTGCGAATTTTTGCCGACAGATTGAAGGCCGAGCTTGGCCTGCCGGTGCACCTGGTGGACGAGCGCCTCACGAGTTACGAAGCCGAGTCGACCATCGCGAAATCGAAGCGGCGTGATGTCCGGGGGAGCGGGATCATCGACTCCCGGTCGGCGACGCTCATTCTACAGGACTATTTGAACCTGCGTTTTCCGCCGACCGCCGGCGACGAAACGTCGGTGTAGCGGTTCAGGTTGGAAAGATTTCCGCGTCGGCGAGCAGCGCTTCGAGGTGCGGCACGACGCGCGGCGTGCGGGCGCGCAGGCGCGCCTCCGGATGGTGACCGGCGGCGACAAGCACGCAGTCGACGCCCATCTCGGCGGCGACATCGAGGTCGTGCAGGGTGTCGCCGACCATGAGGATATCGGAGCGCGGCAGGCCGAGTTCGGCGACCCAGGCTCGGCCGAGTTCGGCTTTGCTGTGGGCGTAGATGTTGTCGAGGCCGGTCAGACGCAGGAAAAAATCCGTGAGCCCGAAGTGCGCGACGATTTCGTGCAGCGTCTCCTGCCGGTAGGCGGAGAGGATGGATTGGGAGATGCCGGCGGCGCGGGCCGCGGTGAGGGCGGGGCGCGTGCCGGAGTGGAGCCGGCATTCCCACCGGCGCTCATCGTAGCCGCCGATGAATTCGACGCTGAGGGCCTCGAACGAGTCGCGGGCGGGATCGAAGCCGAGGCGGTAGTAGTAGTCGCGCACCGGAAAATCGAACAAGGCGTGGTAGCGTGCGCGGTCAAGCAGCGGCAGACCGCGGCGGCGCAGGAGGCCGTTCATGATGTCGATCGAGAAATCGACGTCATTGAGGAGCGTTCCATTCCAGTCCCAAATGATGTGGCGGTAGCGGGCGGGCATTAGCGTGAAGGTAGGAGCCTGCTTGCAGGCGATGGGATGTGTGTGCAAACCACCATCGCCTGCAAGCAGGCTCCTTCATGAAGGCGGTCGAATCAGAATCTCTCCAGCGTTGGAAATGCGTGTGCGCCTACGACGGCAGCGCGTTCGGAGGCTGGCAGAGTCAGGTGGGGGGAAACTCGATCCAGGATGTCATCGAGGTGCGGCTGGCGCAGATCTTCAAACGCCAGGTCCGCATCCATGCCAGCGGCCGCACGGATGCGGGCGTGCATGCCCGCGGGCAGGTGTTTCATTTTGACGCGGCGTGGCGCCACGGCACCGGCAAGCTGCTGGCGGCGCTGCGCACGGAATTACCCGCGGCGATTCAGATCAAGAGCGTGCACGCGGTGGCGGCGGATTTTCACGCCCGCTTCCGGGCCACGGGCAAACGCTACATCTATCACCTGCACCTCGGCGACGCGGACCCGTTTACGCGACCGTATTGCTGGGCGATTTTCCGGAAGCTCGACGTGGCGGCGATGCGGGCGGCGGCCGGGGTGCTGTGCGGCCGGCATGATTTCCGGGCGTTCACAGCGCTGAACGGACCGGAAAAGGAAGAGACCGTCCGGGAGGTGCGGCGACTGGAGGTCGTGCAGCGCGGCCGGCAGGTGCGGATCATCGCCGAGGCGGACGGATTTCTCTACAAGATGGTGCGCAGCCTGACCGGCGTGTTGGTGACGGTGGGCGAGGGCCGGATGACGGCGGGCGAGGTGCGAGCCATCCTCGAGGCGCGGAAACGCACCGTGGCGGTCCAGACGGCGCCGCCGCAGGGGTTGTTTTTGGAACGGGTCTTCTACGCATGAAGCGCGTGGCGGCCCGACTGCTGGACGGATTGGCCAACGTGGTGTTTCCGCCGGCGTGCGTGCACTGCCGCGGGCTCGTGGCGCGCGACGACGATCGCGCGGGATTCCAGCACCTGTGCGTCGCGTGCGCGGCGCAGATCGATTTCGTCCGGCCGCCGCACTGCACGACTTGCGGCCACCCGTTCTACGGCGAGGTGGAAGGCGAGCGGATGTGTCCGCACTGCGAGGGCCTCGGACCGGCGTTTCGTGAGGGGCGCACGGCGGTGCTGTTCAAGGGGCCGGCGCGGTCGCTCGTCATCGAATTGAAATACCACCGGGGCCTGCACGTGGTGGCGGATCTGGCCGAAATCCTGCGTCGCGCGCCGCACGTGCTCGAGCTGGCGCGCGGGGCGGTGCTCGTGCCGGTGCCGTTGCACGCGCGCAAAGAGCGCGAGCGGGGCTACAATCAGGCCGTGCTCCTGGCGGATACGCTGGCCGCCCAAGCCGGCGGCGGGGCACGGGTCGAGCGGCTGCTGCGGCGGGCGCAGGACACGGCGAGCCAGACGGCATTCGACCGTCGCACACGAATGGCGAATCTGAAAAATGCCTTTGCACTTGCCCGCGGCGCCACCCTAATCCCCGGGCAGCATTACATCCTCGTCGATGACGTTTTTACGACCGGTTCCACGCTTAACAACTGCGCACGCACGCTGCGGCGGGCGGGGGCGTTGAATCTCGACGTGGTCACGCTCGGTCACGGTTAACCGCCCTCGTTTCCGCCATGCATTTTGACAAACCGACCTACACGGTCCGCAAAGCGAAGAAGAAAGACATCCCGAAAGGGGTTTACACCAAGGACCCGGTGTCAGGGGAGATCGTCTTCAACAAGGAGGTCGAGGACAACCTGATGGTCGTCCCGAAGAGCGGGCATCATTTCCCGATCGGCGCACGGGCGCGCATCGCGCGGTTGTTCGACGCCGGGACGTTTGCCGAGGCCGACGCGGGCGTGAAGTCGAGCGATCCGCTGAAGTTCGTCGATTCGCAGGCGTATCCCGAGCGCATCAAACGCTATGAGAAGGACAGCGGTCTGCCCGAGGCGGTCATCAGCGGCACCGGCAAAATCCACGGAATCGAAGTCTCGGTGGCCGTGATGGATTTCAAGTTCTGCGGCGGCGCGATGGGCGCGGCGGCCGGCGAGAAAATCACGCGGGCGATCGAAGCGGCGCTGACGAAGAAAATCCCCTGCATCATCTTCAGCGCCTCCGGCGGTGCGCGCATGCAGGAGGGCATCTACTCGCTCATGCAGATGGCCAAGACCAGCGCGGCGCTCGGCCGGCTGGCGGAGGCGCGGTTGCCGTTCATCTCCGTGCTCACGCATCCGACGATGGGCGGGGTGACGGCGAGCTTTGCGACGCTGGGCGATGTCATCATCGCCGAGCCGGGCGCGCTGGTGGGATTTGCCGGGGCGCGCGTGATCAAGGACACGACGAAGCAGACGCTGCCGGCGGGCTTTCAAACGGCGGAATTTCTCCTGAAGCATGGTCTGATCGATCAGATCGTGAGCCGGCTCGAGCTGCGCGACCGGTTGCGGGATGTGTTGCTCGCGTTGCACGTGAAAAAGAAATCCGCCGCGCCCGTCGCCGCCAAAACCTGAGCGCGGACGCGCCCCGATGCCCAACCGCGCCACCACTGACTACGCGGCGGTGACGGACTATCTCTTCGGCTTGAAGGCGCGGGGAGCGAAGTTCGGCGTCGATCGCATGCAACTCCTCGCCGCCGCGCTGGGTCAGCCGGAGCGGGCGGTGCCGGGCGTGCATGTGGCGGGGACCAACGGCAAAGGCTCCGTGGCGGCGATGCTCGAAGCGATCCTGCATGCCGCCGGGTGGCGCACGGGACTCTACACCTCGCCGCACCTGGTGAAGCTGGGCGAGCGCGTGCAGGTGGAGCGACATGCGCTGACGGAAGCGGAGATCGTGGCATTTTCAGCGGAGCTGCGGCCGGTGGCGGAGAAGCTGGCGGCGACGGAGCCGGACGATCATCCGAGTTTCTTCGAGTTCATGACGGCCATGGCGTTTCTCCAGTTTGCCCGGAAGCGCTGCGATGTGAGCGTGATCGAGGTCGGGATGGGCGGGCGGCTGGACGCGACCAACATCGTCACGCCGGAAGTGAGCATCATCACGTCGATCAGCCTCGATCACTGCGAATTCCTCGGCGAGACGCTGGAGAAAATCGCTGGCGAGAAGGCCGGCATCATCAAGCCCGGCCGGCCCGTGGTGATCGGGCGGATGGCGGCGGAAGCGGAACAAGTCATCCGCCAGGTGGCGGCGGAGCGCGGCTGCGCCGTCACCGCGGTGCACGAGGCGTTCGGCGACGACGTAGCGGGCTACCCGACGACCAACCTCGAGTGCGAATACCAGCGCTGGAACGCGGCCACCGCCACGCTCGCGGCGCGCGCACTGGGTTCGCGCTGGCGCATCACGCCGGACGCGATCGCGCGCGGGCTCGCGCATGTGGACTGGCCGGGTCGTTGGCAACGCGTGCACCTCGGCGGGCGGCTGACGATCCTCGACGCGTCACACAACCCCGAGGGGGCGCAGGTGCTCGACGCCAATCTCAAGCGACTCGTGGCGGAGACGGGCCGCGCGCCGGTGGTGATCACGGGCGCACTCGGGGCCGCGCGGGCGCGGGCGCTGCTGGAAACGGTGGCGCATCACGCGCGGGAGGTCCATCTCGCGGTGCCGCACCAGGCGCGGGCGTGTTCGCACGCGGAGCTGGAGACGTTGATTCCGCCGGCGTTTGGGGGGCGGGTTTATCGCGCGACGGTGGAAGAGCTTTTCCCGGAGCCGGGGCGCTGCACGGCGGGCGGCGCCGACGACGTGGTGGTCGTCACGGGATCGATCTACCTGCTCGGCGAAGTGATGGCGCGGATCGAGCCGGAGCGCGGCGCGGGCGAGGGGCGGTTGCAGGATTTCTGAGTCGGAGTCGTGGAGCCGAAGCGGCGTTCGCTGCAAAACATTTTGGATCGAGGTGGAGCGCGTTGACCCCAACGCGCTTTTGGTGGGAGGGGCTTTACGCCCCGACCAGTCGCGGGTTAAACCCGCTCCCGCCTTCAAACCAGCGCGTTGAGGTCAACGCGCTCCACCTCAAAGGTGCGGGGTCGCTAGGCCAGCCGCACGAGTTCGGTCGTGGCCGGCACGTCCTTGATGATCTGCGAAGGCTCGGGGCCGACGCCGAGGTAGCGGAGGTTCGGGAGCTTGTCGGCGGGCGGCCACGGGGCGCCTTCGTAGGCGACGTCGAGCGTGGCTTTCATCATGGCGGCGACGTAACGCTGCGCGTTTTTCGGTAGCGAGGCGAAGCAGCGGATCTGCGAGATGTCTTCCGGCCAGCCGGCGTGTTTCGAATAGACGGGCCGCAGGGTCTTCCGCACGGCTTCGTTGCGCGGGACGTGGTGGTAGATTTTTCCCGCGGCGTCCTGATAGGCGGTGCAGATGAGCAAGTCGCCGCGCCACTCGCCGCTGTGGGTGAGGGCGTCGGATTTGTTGATCATCACGTCCTGAAAGCCGCCGTAGCGGAGGGCGTCGCCTTTCTCCACGGCGTCATACCAGCCGACCATGCGCTGGCGGCCGGTGCTCGTGCCGAACTCGATTTGCTTGAGCTTGGCGGCGAGCGGATGCGCGTCGTCCATCTGCGTGAGGAAGGTGTGCGTGCCGACTTTGGTGTCGTAGGCCTTGGCCACGCCGAACGTGTGGATGCGCTGCACGGGGATGCCGGCGCTCTCGAAAAATTCCGGCGTGTAGGTGTGCGACGCGGTGACGTTGGGCGAGAAGCCGTGGCGTTTGTCGAGCCAGTAGGCCTGGCCGAACTCGCCGATGATGGTGCGGCCGGCGTGCAGCTCGCGGAGGATGAGTTCGCGCACCTCGCCGATGTTTTGCGCGAGCGCCGTGCCGGCGGCCCAGTAGACCGCGGTGAGCGCTTCGAGATTGAGCGTGAACGGCGCGGCGCCGCGGAAACGCAGGAAGTCAAACTCGTCCCTGGCAAACACGCCGAGTTCGATGGCCTCGGCGTTGGCGCGCAGCTCGGCGGCGGTGAGCTTTTCGAAAAACGCGTTCCACGTCGCGGGGCTCACGCGGCACACGTGCTGGATCGTGCGGCAGGCGCGGTCGGCGCGCTGCGCGAGTTTGCGGGCGAAGTAGTTCGGGCCGGCGAGGAAATCGGAAAACGTGATCTGCTGCTGGCCGACTTCGTCGAGGTAGGCGGGCGTGATGCCGCGGCCGGTCGAGCCGCGCGGTTCCTCGGCGAGGACGTTGACGCGGTAATCCTCCCACGAAAGGTCGAGCAGCCGGTGCGTGAGATCGGAGACGAGCGTGCGTTCGTCGATCACGAGGCGGGGAAGAATAGCGTAGCCTTTCTTCTCGAGCGGCCGCGTCTCCCACCAGATTTTGCGCGGATCCGCGACGACGCCGCTGCCGACGCACAAGTGCGCGGCGTCCCGGACGACGACACCGGCAGGGAGGAGGTTGAGCTTGATGCCGCCGGCAGTATGGCCGGAGTTGGCGCCGCCGTTGACCTTGAGCACCACGGAGACGGGGGAGGCGGTGCCACGGAGTTCGTCGGCGACCTCAGGGATGAGCCGGCCTTTGCCCTCGTCGCCCAGGGAAATTCCGACGTCGGCGATGAGCTGGCTGGTAAACGGAAGCAGGGACATGGTGCGGTTGGTTGCGGCAACCGAAGCCGCGCGATGCGAACCCCCTGTTGCCGGGAAGGGAAAACGCGAGCGGCGGGAGGAGGGCAAACAGAAAACGGTGCGGCTCTGTCTCGGAGATTGTCATGTCTAGCGTTAGAGCGTGATCTCCGTTGGCCGGCGCGAAGCCTGGACGTAGTCGTTTTGGTCAAAATTGTTGGCACCGTGAGTGCCGGTCCCGACCCCACCATGCTGCGCACCTTCTTGCGTTCGTTTCGTCCGAGTCTCGTGGCTAGCGCTTTGTTCTCGGCATTCGTCAGCGTTAGTGCAGTGCAGGCACAGCCGTCGGGTGGCCCCTACGGGCCGCTGGCGGTGACCTACGAGGTGCCGGCGGGCGCTGCGCACGTCTATTACGTCGCTCCGGATGGGCAGGCGGAGGCACCGGGTGCCGCGTTGGCTCAGCCGACGACGCTCGAATCGGCGATCGCGCGCGTCGTGACGGGCGACGCGATCATCCTGCGCGGCGGCACCTATCGCACAGGCGGCCTCGTGTTGAACCAAGGTATTTCGCTCCAGCCGTATCGGGACGAGAAGCCGGTGCTCAAGGGCACCTTGGTCGCGGAAAAATGGGAAACCCTGCGTGACGGCATCTACCGCACGAAGTGGTCGACGCTTTTTCCGTGCAAACCGCGGGAGTGGTGGCAGCGCAACCGCGAGGGAATGCGCACGCCGCTCCACCGTTTCAACAACGACATGGTCTTCCTCGACGGCCGCCCGCTCCAATCGGCCGGCTGGGAGGGTGAACTCACTGACGGCACCTACTACATCGATTACGAGGCCCGCTACGTTTACCTGAAAAACAATCCGGCCGGCCACCTCGTCGAGATCACCGCCCGCGACAGCGCCCTGATCATCACCGGCAAACCGGCCAACGGCAAACCGGCCGACCACAAAGGCCCGGCCATCCGCGGGATCACGTTCACCCAATACGCCTATCGCGCCCTCGAGGTGGAGGGGAAACGCGGCTCGGTGCCGCCCAGCGAGGAGCCGACCGACGATCCCGTTGGTCTCGCCGACCCCGCGACCTTCGGCAAGGAAGTGGTCGGCACGCTCCTCGAACACTGCGCAATCACGCACTGTTCGCGTGTCACCGGCTACTTTCGCGGCGACCAGCTGGTGATCCGCCACTGTCTCGTCAGCGACACGAGCACCGAGGGCATCTACATCATCGCCTCGTCGGACTGCGTGATCGAGAAGAACATCATCGCGCGGAACAACGTCGAGAAGCTCACGGGCTACTATCCGGCGGCGGTGAAGATTTTCAACCAGACGAGGCGCGTCGTTTGCCGCGACAATCTCGTCCACGACAACCCTAACTCCAACGGCATCTGGTATGACGTCGGCAACCTCGACGGCGTGTTCGTCAACAACTGGATCGATGGCTGCCTCGACGGGCTCTTTTTCGAGATCTCGCGCGGGGTGATTTGCGCGGGGAATGTTTTCGCAAATTGCCAGAACGGCATCCGTATTCTCAACGCCCGGGAGGCGCGGATTTACCACAACACGTTTCTCAATGCTCCCGCGCTGGTCGAGCGCAACGAGCGCGGCAGCGGTGGTGACCATTTCGGCTGGCACATCACGACGGGGCCGGACGTCGACCAGCGGGAGGGCCATGTCTTCGTCGGCAACCTGCTGATGGCCGATGCGCGCATGTCGCGGCCACTGCTCACCCTCGGCCAGGCGTCGACGCTGCGCACGAAGTTGACGACCCCGCAGGTCGCCGCGCTCGATTACAATTTCTATGTGCGCGCCGGCGACCCCTCAGGTCGCACGCTGGTGGCGTGGGCTCCGGCCAAAGGGGACGGCAGTCCGGCGGCGTTTCAGACCGTGGAGGCGCTCCGGGTGATGTTCCCGGACTTCGAGCGCGCGAGCCGCACCGTGTCCGCTGAGTTGGGCGCCGTGCTGCGCAGCCCCGAACTGCAACGCTACGAGTTGACGGGAGATTGGACCGTGAAGTCGGCGGTGCCGGACGACGTGCGGCAGGCGCTCGGCTGGCCAAAGCGCGATGCCTACGCGCCGGGAGCGTTTCAGAAACGCTGAACAGCGAGAGGATATGCGCGATGTAGCAGCGGCGGGCGTCTCTGCCCGCCGAGGTTTCGGTGAAAGTCCTGAACCGGCGGGAAGGATTGACACGGACCAAGCTCGCACACAACCGCCACACGATGAACGGGGCAAGTTCGAGACCACTGGAAGGTTTCTGTTGCCGTCGGGGTCAAATTTTACTTCTTCACTGACTTCCGTCGCGCAAGTTTCCCGTGCTGGCGTGACGCGTTCCCATGACCGCCCAGGTGAAACTCACCGCTGAGCAACAGCAGACGCTCTGCCTTGCGCAGGAGCTGCGTGACTTCAAGACAGCGCTCGACGAGCATGCGATCGTGGCGATCACCGATGCGCAGGGACGGATCACCTATGCGAATGAGAAATTCTGCGCCATCTCCGGTTACGCGATCGAAGAGCTGGTGGGGCAGGATCACCGCCTCATCAACTCGACGCACCACCCGCCCGAGTTCTTCCGTGACCTGTGGTCGACGATCGGCCGCGGTCAGGTATGGCGGGGTGAAATCAAGAATCGTGCGAAGGACGGCTCGTATTACTGGGTCGCCACGACGATCGTGCCCTTCCCCGGCACCGACGGCCGGCCGCAGCGTTATGTTTCGATTCGCACCGATATTACTGCCCGCAAGGCGGCCGAGGAGCAGGCGGCGGCGCTGGCGCCGCGCCTGAATCGAATGGCGGAACTCAGCCTCGTGCTCGGCAGCGGGCGCGAGGAGGTATTCGCGCGCACCGTCCGTGCGCTGGGTGAGTTGTTCGGCGTGCGGGTGGTGTGCCTGTCCGAGATTGAGGGCGAGTCCCTCCGCTTCCGGGCCGTCAATATCGCAGGCGACGTCCGGACCGACGCCGGCGGCTGCGCCTTGGAGATAACGCCGTGCGCAATGGTGCACATTAGCCGCGAGGTGCAGGTCTATGATCGCGTGGCGGAGCGCTTCCCGGCGGCGGAGTTTCTGCGGCTGCACCATGCCGAGGCCTATTGCGGTTTCCCGGCGGTGAGCACCCGCGGGGAGGTGCTTGCCGTGGTCTGCCTGCTGCACGACCGGCCGCGCTTGTTTACGGCGGAGGAGCAGGCCTTGTTGCGGTCCGCGGGGCAGCGGCTGGCGGTGGAGATGGAGCGCTTTCGCGCGCTCGATGCCCTGCGCGCCAGTGAAAGCCGGCTCAACGAGGCGCAGCGGCTCGCGCACCTCGGCGGTTGGGAACTCGATCTGACGACCGGCTGGCTCGTGTGGTCTGACGAAGTGTTTCGCATCTTCGAAATAGATGCCGCGCGTTTCGGCGCCTCCTACGAGGCTTTCCTCGCTCTCGTCCATCCCGAGGACCGGTCCGCGGTCGACGACTCTTACACGACCTCGGTGCAGGCGCGGCAGCCCTACAATTTCGTGCACCGGCTCCTGCTGCCCGATGGGCGGATTAAGTTTGTGCGCGAGCGCGGCGTCACGAGTTACGATACGGAGGGACGCCCGCTGCGATCGATGGGCACGGTGCAGGATATCACCGAGCGGCAGTTGCAGGACGAACGGCTGCGGCGGCTGGTCGCCACGGTGCGCGAGCAGGCCGAAGCGCTCGCGGGCGCGGTTGCGGTGCTGGAGAAGACGAAGCGCAGCTTCCGCTCGGCGGAGTTGGGAGACTTGCGGCGGAGGCTCCAGACTCTGGTGGAATCCGCCCGGAGCTGATGGTTGGGGAAGCGGTCCGGGCGAAAAAAACTCTTAAGTGATCCGCCGGTTGCACCGATAACCCGGATGTGTTGTGGCACGCCGTCATCGGTGTGGCCGCCTCCTTCGGTCAGGTGTCCGGCCTGAAAGCAGGGGAGCAATGCGAGTCCGCCCGTGCGGTGCGACTGCCAGTTCCCCACCCAAAAACCGAATCGTTAGTTCCGTTCCCCATGCACTCACTCACTGTCGGCAAGCGAGTCATCCTCGGCTTTGCCCTCGTTCTCGTTCTCTTCGCCGGCACGGCCGGCACGACGCACTATCTTCTCCAGCAAATCAAGGCCCGCCAACGCGACATTCTCGACGACGCCCTGCCCGGCACGAGCGCCAGCGCGAAGATCAAGGGGGTCGCCAGCGAAATCCAGATCGCCGTGTTGCGCCACGTTCTAGCCAAAAGCCCGGACGAGAAGAAGGCCTTCGAGGCTCGGATCGACGAGCTCAGAAACGACAATGAGAAATACCTGAAGGAATACGAGGTCACCATCTCCCGGCCCGAGGATCGGAGGCAATTCGCAGGGATGGGCGCAGCGCGCGCCGCCTACATCAAGGCCCGCGGACCGCTGCTCGCGCTCAGCCGCGAGGATAAGTCCGACGAGGCGGCCGCTTACCTGAAGCACACCCTCCGCCCCGCCTATGTCGCATTCCAGAGGGAATGTGATGAGCTGTTCCAGGCGAACGCCGACTATGGCGTGAAGGCCGGAGCCGCGAGCGGGGGCACGCTGGCCCTTGCCAGCTCGATCATCAGCACCGCCACGCTCGTCGCCCTCGTGCTGGGCATCGGCTTCGCCATTGGGATTACCGTCAGTGTCAACCGTGCCCTCCGGCTGCTGGCGCAGACCCTGCGCGATGGCTCCGACCAGGTCGCGGCTGCGGCGGGCCAGGTGTCTGCCTCGGCCCAGACGCTGGCCGAGGGATCGAGCGAGCAGGCGGCCTCGCTCCAAGAAACAAGCGCCTCGCTGGTGGAACTTTTTGCCGCAACCAAGCGTAACTCCGACAGTGCGACGCAGGCCAGGACGGCCGCCGGACAAACCCGCCAGGTGGCCGACGCCGGTGCGGAGCAGATGCAGGCGATGGTCGCGGCCATGGACGCCATCAAGACCGCCAGCGCCGACATCGCCAAAATTCTCAAGGCCATCGACGAAATCGCATTCCAGACCAATATCCTCGCGCTCAACGCCGCCGTCGAGGCCGCCCGTGCGGGCG
Organism: Verrucomicrobiota bacterium; assembly: GCA_016235555.1. Taxonomy (GTDB): domain Bacteria; phylum Verrucomicrobiota; class Verrucomicrobiia; order Opitutales; family Opitutaceae; genus JACRKC01. The sequence goes on along the minus strand of JACRKC010000114.1, from coordinate 57,502 downwards.
AGGCAGGCGCCGGTTTCGCCGTCGTCGCCGAGGAAGTGCGTGCGCTCGCCCAACGCTGCGCCGCCGCCGCCAGGGAGTCCGCCGTGAAGATCGACGACTCCGTCGCCAAGAGCCAGCTGGGCGCCCAAATCAGCGCCGAGGTGGCGAAGAGTTTCGCCACCATTCAGGACCGCGTGCGTCAGCTCGACTCCGTCGTCGCTGAGATTGCGAAAGCCACCGGCGAGCAGAGCCAGGGTATCGGGCAGGTGAACACCGCCGTCCACCAGATGGATCAGGTCACGCAGGCGAATGCCGCGACCGCTGAGGAGAGCGCCGCAGCCGCGGAGGAGCTCAACGCTCAATCCAATGTGCTCAAGGACGCAGTCTCCGAGTTGCAGAAGCTCGTCGGCCGCGCGAATGGCGATGCCGAGCACTCCACCGAGGTCGCTCCGGTGGCGGCGGCCCCAGGCTTCCCGCCTGCCGACCCAGCGCCGGTGATGCAGACGCTTGGGAAAGAAAAACTTTTGCTTCACGCCCGCGGCCAAGCCCCGCGCATCGTCCCTGCTGCCATCATCCGCCGCGGCGGTAACGAGGATTTTTTCGGCAACAGCTGAACCGGCGGACTCACTCCGGGCTTCCGCCAGGCTCCACATGATGCCGACCGCATCCGCTCCCCGTGCCACCTGCCCGGTGGCACACCTGCGCACGCTCGGGCGGCAACTTGCCGGCCCCCGGCCGCGGTGGTCCACGGCGGTCGCCGTGCTCGGCATCGTGGCCCTCGCCGAGTTTGCGGCCATGTTTCTGCTCGCGTGCTTTCCGAAATTACCGCCCTGGCAGGAGGCCGCGCTCGACGCCGCCTTGCTCACCCTGCTCGCCAGCCCGCTGTTGTGGTGGCTCACGCGCGATCTTGCCCGCCGGATCGAGGCGGCCGACCGCCAGCAGCAGGCCGCGCGCCTCGGCGCCATATTTGACGCGACCGTCGACGGCATCGTCGTTACCGACGCGGACGGGCGCATCCTCGCCTTCAACCCCGGCGCCGAAAAAATCTTTGGCTACACAGCCGCCGAAGTTCTTGGTCAACCGCTCCGGATACTCTTGCCGCCGCGCGTGGCTGAACGGCATGACGATTACCTGCGCTCCTTTCGTGATGGTGCGGCCTCTGCGCGCCTCATGGGCCAGCGTGGTGGGCTCGCCGGATGGACCAAGGATGGCCGGGAGATTCCCGTGGACGTTTCCATCGCGAGGGCCGGGGCCGAAGGTGAAGTCACACTCGTAGCCGTGGTGCGGGATGTCACGGTGCAACGCCGCTTCGAGGCCGAACTCGCCGCCGCGAAGGAGCAGGCGGAGGCCGCGACGCGCGCCAAGAGCGTCTTCCTCGCGACCATGAGCCACGAAATCCGCACCCCGATGAACGCCGTCGTGGGTCTCGCCGATCTGATGCTGGACACGCCGCTCAACGCCGAGCAGCGCGAATTCGCCGAAACCATCCGCGGCAGCGGCGATGCTCTGCTCGCCGTCATCAACGACATCCTCGACCTTTCCAAGATCGAGGCCGGCCACCTCGCGCTGGAGCAGGCGCCGTTCGCGTTGCGCCCATGCGTCGAGACCGTGGCCGATCTGCTCGGCACGCGTGCCGCTCAGAAGCGGCTCGATCTCGTGACCGAAGTCGACGAGACCGTGCCGGACGATCTGGCGGGCGACGTCACCCGGCTGCGGCAAGTGCTGCTCAACCTCGCGGGCAACGCGATCAAGTTCACCGATACCGGCGAGGTGATCGTGCATGCGCGGGCGGTCGCATTCACGGCTGCGCGGGTAGAGCTGCAATTCGATATCCGCGACACCGGCGTGGGTCTCACCGCCGAGCAGCAAGCGAGACTCTTCCAGCCGTTCACTCAAGCGGACAACTCGATCACGCGCCGCTACGGCGGCACGGGTCTCGGCCTGGCGATTAGCCGCTCGCTCGTGGAGATGATGGGCGGCCGCATCTGGGTCACGAGCCGACCCGGCGCGGGCGCGACCTTTTCGTTCACGGCGAGTTTCGCGATCCCGGCGCCGTCGCGGAGGGACCCCGGACCCGCGCCGCTTACGCTCGCAGGCCGGCGGCTGCTCGTCGTGGACGACAACGCCACCAACCGCCGCATCCTGCTGCACCAGATCGAGCGCTGGGGCGCGTTGGCCGTCCCGTGCGCCTCGCCACGCGCGGCGCTCGCGACGCTCGCCCAGGGTGAACCCTGCGATCTCGCGCTACTCGATCTGCACATGCCGGAGATGGACGGCGTCGAACTCGCGCAAAAAATCCGCGCCCTGCCCGGCACACCGCCGCCCCTGCTGCTGCTCAGCTCGGCCGGCACGGCGCTGCCGCCGGAGGCGCGTGCGTTGTTCGCCGGCGTGCTCCACAAGCCGGTCAAGCGCACCATCCTGCGCGCCGCGGTCGCGAACACGCTCGACACCGGCGCCGCCGGCACGGCCCGGACACCGGCTTCCGGCGTTGATCGCGAACTCGCCCACCGCCTGCCGCTGCGCGTGCTGCTCGCCGACGACAATCCGGTTAATCGCCTCGTCACCACCAGCATGCTCGAGCGCTTCGGCTACCATCCTACCGCCGTGGCCGATGGCGACGAGGCACTGGAGGTCGCCTTGCGCATGAATTTCGATCTCGTGCTGATGGACATGCAGATGCCGCGCCTCGACGGTCTCGAAACGACGCGGCGCCTCCGCCGCCATGAGTCTCTCGGCGGCGCCCGCGCCTTCATCGTCGCGATGACGGCCAATGTGAGCTGCGAAGACCGACTCGCCTGCGAGCAGGCGGGGATGGACGATTTTCTTCCGAAACCAGCCCGCCTCGCCGAACTCCGCACCGTGATCGAGCGAGCTGCCGTCGCCTACCGCGGCGCTGTCGCCTCGCGGGGGTCGGAAAGGTTGGCGGACAACCGTCCGGACGTCACCACAGTCGTGCCGCAGCCATTCGGCTCGACTCAAAGGCATGCGACCGGCAGTTAACTGCCCGGGCTTCAATCCAGTTTCCTACCCACCCAAATGACTCTGTCCTGGCAGTAGTGTGCCACCCTGCACGTTTATGTCGCTGCACACGCCCATTCTTCCCGGTGTCCGTTCACCTGATCATACGCAGTTGAGCTTCTATGCTCTGCTCTCGGCCGACGGAGTCGTGCTGGAGGCGGACGATGCGTTTCTCGCCGCCGTCGGTGTCGCGCGCGCCGAGGTGATTGAGCGGGAGTTCGCCGCGGCGCACTGGTTTGCCGGCCACGAGACTGTGCGTGCCCAGGCCACCGCCGCCCTCCGCCGCGCGCAGGGCGGCGAAACGGTGCGCTGCGAACTCCGCGCCCCGGTGACCGCGGGGCCGCCGGTCGTCATGGCGACAACGCTCATTCCTTTGAACGAGGCTGGACGCCTGACGCGCATCGCGATCATCGGGCAGCATTCCACGTTGCCTCCCTCAGGGGAGATCGCGCCGGCGCTCGACGCGGCCCGGCTACAGGAAGCCGAACGCATCGCGCTGCTGGGGCACTGGGATCACGGCTTCCAGGACGGACGCATCGTCTGGTCCGAAGAGGTGTTTCGCATCTTTGGATTCGAGCCGGGAGAAATCGAACCCAACCTTGAGGCCTTCTATGAATTGGTCCACCCGGCGGACCGCACTCGGGTGCATGCCGCCGTCGACGCCACGCTCACGCAGTATGTTCCGTTCGACTTGATTCACCGCATCGTGCGTCGCGACGGCACCGAACGCGTCCTGCACGAACGAGCGACGGTCAGCCGCACGCCTGCCGGCGACCCGGTGCGCATGTTCGGCACGGTGCAAGACATCACCGAACGCGAACAGCTGCACGCCGCACTCACGCAGGCGGCGGCCGCACTCAGCGCCACGTTGGATTCGACGACAGACGGTATCATGGCCATCGATCGCGGGTGCCGCCTCCTGCACCACAACCACCGCCTGCTCGAGATGTGGGGTTTTGGGTTGCCGGCGGCGGACCCGGCGGACGGACGGGCCTTGCGCGAGCAGATGTTCGCGCGCATGAAGGATTCCAGCGCCGCGCGCACCCGCACCGCCGCCATCGACGCCGATCCGAACTTTGTCTCGCATGATCGATTCGAGCTGAAAGACGGACGCATTTTCGAGCGGCTCACCCGCCCGCAGCTCAACGGCACGCAGGTGACCGGCCGGGTGTGTAGCTTCCGCGACGTGACCGGGCAGGTCCGTTCCGTCGCCGCGCTCAAAGCTTCCGAAGCCCGGCTTGCCGGCATCCTCACCCTCGCCGAGGAGGCTATCATCACCATCGACGGCACGGGCCGGATGGTGCTGTTCAACCGCGGCGCGGAAAGAACCTTCGGCTACAGCGCCGGGGAGGCGATCGGTCAGCCGCTTGCCCTGCTGCTGCCCGCGCAGCACGCGGCGGCACACGCCGCCCATGTGGCGGCCTTCGGTGCGGGCACCGACGTGTCGCGCGCCATGTCGGGCCGACGCCCGATTGAAGGGCGCCGCAAGGATGGCTCGCTCTTTCCGGCCGAGGCTTCGATCAGTCGCCTGCATCTGCCGGAGGGAGTCTTTTTCACGGCGATCCTCCGTGACATCACCGAGCGCCGGCGCATCGAAGCGGCGCGGGACCATTCGCTCTCGCGCATGCAGGCCACGCTCGAATCGACTGCCGACGGCATTCTCGTCATCGATCTTGAGGGTCGCATCATGGCCCACAACCGGTTGGCGGTCCAGCTGTGGCGCTTGGCGGAAATCGTGCCGTTCCCGGCGACGATGTTCGACGCGTGGCAACTCGTCTCCCACGAGGTCATCGATCCCGATGGTGTCATCGCAGGGGTGCGCCGCCTCATGAGCGAGCCGATGGTTGAGCGCCAGGACGAGATCCGGTTCAAGGATGGCCGCGTCTACGAGCGTTACTCCCGGCCGCAACTCCTCGATGGCCGGCCGGTGGGCCGCGTGGTCAGTTTCCGCGATGTCACGGCGGCACGGCGGGCGAAAGAGGCGCATGCGCGGCTCGAAGCCCAATTACGCCAGGCGCAGAAGCTCGAGGCCGTGGGCACGCTTGCCGGCGGCATCGCCCACGATTTCAACAACATTCTCACCGGCATCCTCGGCTATGCGCAGCTGGCGGAAGCCGCCGAGCCCGACGGTCCCACCGCGAAGGAGTGCGCGCGGGAGATTGCGATCGCGGCGCGACGCGCGTCGGATCTCGTGCGGCAGTTGCTGACGTTCAGCCGGCTGCAGCCGCAGGACCGCGCGATCGTTTCCCTCGTGGCGGTGGTGCGAGACACCGTCCGACTCCTGCGTCCGGTGGTGCCCGCCTCGATCGAACTGCGCCTTGTGTTGCCACCGGACTCGCCCGCCGTGCTCGCCAATGCCACGCAAGTGCAGCAGGTGCTGCTGAACCTTTGCACCAATGCCCGGCAGGCGATCGGTGGGCGCCAGGGATTCATTGCGATCAAGGTCGAGTCCCGGGAAATCGACTTTGATTTTGCGCACGCCCATCCCGGGCTGCGCGCCGGGCGGTATGCAGTGCTCAGTGTGGTTGACAACGGACCCGGCATGACCACGGCCGTGGTCGAACGCATCTTCGAGCCGTTCTTCACCACGAAGGCGCCCGGCGATGGTTCCGGGCTCGGGCTGGCGGCGGTCCATGGAATCATGCGCAGCCACGAGGGCTCCGTCACGGTCGAGAGCGCACCCGGGGCAGGCGCGACGTTTCAGCTGTATTTTCCCGCACTTGAAACCCTCGCGCCGCCGGCGGCCGCAGCTGCGTCAGACGTGCGGCGCGGCCAAGGTGAGCACATTCTGCTCGTCGACGATGAAGAGGCGCTTACCGCGCTCGGGCAGCAACTGCTCTCCCACCTCGGCTATCGGGTGACGGCGCTATCCGATCCGGTGGTGGCGCTTTCGCTTTTTCTGGAGTCACCCGGTGAATTCGATGCGGCGGTGTTGGACATCTCCATGCCCGCGCTGACCGGGCTGGAACTTGCGGCGCATCTGCGCGAAGTGCGCCCTGAGCTGCCAGTCGTGCTTGTAACCGGACATCCGGGCGCCACTCCGCAGGCGGAATTGGATCGGTTGGGGGTCGCGGCAGTGCTCGAGAAACCCGGCACGGTGGATTCAGTGGGTGTGTGTCTGGGGCAGATTTTTTCCGGCAAGTAGCTGCATCTGTGGGAGCAGCGATTTTTGATCGGGATGACTGCGGTTACCGCCTGGGAACAAACACCGCGCTCACCGGAAACGCCACCTCGGCGAGGGGGCCGGTGGGAGTGAGCTTGCCAGTCGCGGCGTCGATTTTGAAGACCGCGACGTTGCCCGAGTCTTGGTTTTCGGCGAGCAGCCACGTGCCCGTGGGGTCGAGGGCGAAGTTGCGCGGGGTCTTGCCGAGGGTGGACTGATTTTGAATCTGCGTGAGTTTGCCGCTGGCGCGGTCGATTGCGAAGACGGCGATGGAGTGATGGCCGCGGTTGGAGCCGTAGAGGAATTTGCCGCTCGGGTGGGCGAAGACTTCGGCGGTGCTGTAGGCGGGCCTGAAGGGCTCGTCGGCGGGCAGGGTGGAGACGTTCTGCACGTCGGTGAGCGTGCCTTTCGCGGCATCCCACTTGAACACGGCCATCGTGCAGAGCAGTTCGTTGATCACGTAGACGAATTTGCCGTCGGGCGAAAACGCGAGGTGGCGCGGGCCGCTGCCGGGTGGAAGCGCGGCCCCGGCGGGATCGTGGGCGGTCAGAGTGGCTTTCGCGGCGTCGAGGCGGTAGACGAGCACGCGGTCGAGGCCGAGGTCTGGGACGAGGGCGAAGCGGTTGTCGGGTGAGAGGTAGATGCCGTGGGCGTGCGGGGCCTTCTGGCGGGCGGCGTTGACGCTCGAGCCGGTGTGCTGGAGGACGGAGCCGAGGGCGCCGAGTTTGCCATCCGGCAGCAGCGCGATCGCGGCGACGCTGCCGCCGCCGTAGTTGGCGATGAGGACGCATCTCGCGTTGCGATCGACGGTGAGGTGGCACGGGCCGGGGCTGCCGACGCTCTGGGTGTTGAGCAAGGTGAGCGCGCCGGACTTTGCGTCGATGGCGTAGGCGCTGACGCCGCGGCCGGGCGTGCGCTTCGGGTCGCTGCTCTCCTCGATCGCGTAGAGGAATCGGCCGTTGGGGTGCAGCGCGAGGAAGGACGGATCTTTCATCTCGGCGGCGAGTTCGACCGGGACGAGTGCGCCAGTGGCGGCGTTGAAGCGCGCGCGATAGATGCCTTTGCTGGGAGCCTTGGAGTAGGTGCCGAAGTAGACGTGGAATTCTGTCGGGGCCGCGGCAGTGGCGAGGCCGGAGGCGAGCATGAGGGCGAAGGTGATGCGGAGGCGCATGGGCGGGATATGATGATTTGGCGTAACGCGGTGCTTCAGCCCGCGCCGGGTAACCAAGGCAGTGGACCACAGATTACACCGATGAACACGGATAAAACACGGTCCAGCGAGGCTCGATCCACATTCATGCGTTCGCTGTCCCTGAACATGTGCCCGTGTTGCGACGAAGATTTCCAATCCGTTTCACCGCAGATTACGCGGATGGCCGGGGCTATGCGTGCCTTTATCCGAGAAAGCGCAGTTGGAATTAACCACAAAGAGCGCGAAGGACGCAAAGAGAGCCTCGCCGGTTGCTCGTGCTGGTCATGCGGCGTTCACCTCGCGGGTGAATGGGGATGATGTGCCGCCAAAGAGTTTTTTCTCTCTGCGTGCTTTGCGATCTCTGCGGTTCAATTGCGGAATCCAGATTTATCCGTGATATCCGCGTTATCTGCGGTGAAAAATGCCTTGATCCAAACTTGGGTGGCGGGTTCGCCGCGCCTGGTAGTCCGTGGTCGGTATTTTCGGTTGCTCGGCGTGCGGGCTGACGCACCGCACTACTTTTTTCGGCGTCACCAACTCAGTTCGAGGATGCGGCCGGGGTTGTTGGGGCGGCCGGTCTTCGTGCCGATGGGGCGGGTGTATTCGAGGATGTAGAGTTTCTTACCGACTTGGAGCAGGTCGAGTGGGCGGGCCAGTGGGGCGAGAAATGTCTCTGCGCGCACCTCGTGCACGCCGGCGGAGTTGCGGCGGATGTCGAGGGCGAGGAGGTCGTTGCCGACGTCGGGGTCTTTGATGAAGTTGCCGAAACGTCCCATCAGAAATTTGCCGCGTAGCGCGGCGGGCCAATCGGGTCCGCAGAAAATCATGCCGGCCGGCGAGGAGTGCGGATGGAAGGTCGCGAGCGGCTTTTCGGCGGAGCCACCGCCGGCGGGGCCGAAACTCCGGACGGCCTTGATCAACGGCACACCGGCCGGTGCGGGTGGAGCCGAAGGATAGGGTCGATCATCGCGATCAGAATATTGGTAGGGGAAGCCGTAGTGCTTGCCGCGTTCGACGAAGTCGAGTTCCTCGGGCATGTCGGCGTCGGGGCCGTTGCTCACACTGAAGAGTTCGCCGCGATCGTTCCACTGGAAGCTCCAGGCATTGCGGATGCCGCGGGCGAACATCTCGATCTCGGGCGAGTCCTTGGCGGGGTCGAGGCACCAGATGCCGGCGGTGAGTTCGGTTTCGCTGCCTTTCCAGTAGATCGATTCGTTTTTGAAAATGCCGCCGTCGACTTCGCCGCCGTCGGTGCGGGCGCCGCTACTGACGTAGATCATTCCGTCGGGGCCTTCGGCGATGTGGCAGACGCCGTGGTTGTAGTAGTTGTTGCCCCAGGGATAACTCGTGCGCAGCCACGCGCGCATCTTTCCCGGCACGCCAGTGACGTCGAGCGGCTCGGAGCGAAAAATGATCACACGGTTCACGTGCCACGGGCGTTCGGCGACACGCTGGTTGGTGACGAGGTAGAGCCGCCGCTGCGAATCGATCGTCATGCCGAGGAGGTCGACGTTGCCGGCGGCGGTGTCGGCGTAATAGTCCTTGAGAGCGAGGATGCGCGCGAGATTGCCCGTGTCGGGCTCGAGCCGGTAGAGGTCGCCGTTGTTGCTGACGGCGAGAATCCACGGGACGCCGGGCATGGTGGCGAGCCGGACGAAGTGCACGGGGGAGTGCACGACATCGCGCAGCGCGAAACCAGCGGGCGGTTTCGGCAGCGGCTCGAACGGATCGGCTTTGTTGGGGTCGACCGCGGCGAGTTTCTCGCGGACGGCTTTGACCTCGGCGGACGTGACCGGGCCGCCGTTGTTGCCCCACGAAGCCCGCACGTAGGTGAGGATGTCGGCGACCTTGTCGTCGTCGAGGCCCGGGAGCTGCGGCATCACGCCTTGGTATTCGATGCCGTTGACGACGAGCGTGCCGCTCGTGCCCTGGAGCGCGATGCGGATGGAGCGCTCCTTGTCAGCCATGAGGTAGTCGGAGCTCGCGAGCGGCGGGAAGATGCCGCGCACGCCTTCGCCGTTGGCCTGATGGCAGGCGGCGCAGGTGACGACAAAGGCCGCGGCGCCTCGCTCCGCCGAGGAATCGGCCGCAACCACGGCGGCGTTGCACGCAATGACCGCCGCGAGCGCGGCGAAAGGGCGGGGGAACATCGGTGCGTGGCTACCGGAGCGAGCGGAGGCGTCAATGCCGATTCGCGACGGGCCGGCGCGTGAAAATTTCATCGGCACCGACGGCTACGATGCGCGGCGTTCCGGCCTCGCACGTTGACCATCGCGCGGACAGCACGCGGGGTGTCTTCGAGCAGACTTGTGCCATACCGCTGAGGACTGAATCTTGCCGGCTAGAGCCTGTCATGAACTTTGCGCGGAGCGGTGGCTGGGCGTAGGGCGGGTCTGTGACCTGCCCGGCAAGCACTCACCGCGTGAAAGGGCAGGTCACAGACCTGCCCTACCTCGGAGTCCGTCCGTCTTTTCGGACAAAAATGCATGACAGCCTCTACTGAGGCTCGCGCAATTGAGTGACACGCGGTGGTTCGGGGAGCGCCCGCGTCCCGCGGGCCGTCCTCGGCGTCTCGCCGCGGATTTCGGAGGTGTCGGCGAAACGCCGGCACCAGCACCCGAGACGGGTGCGCTCCCCGAACCACCGAACTCTTTGTCACCCTTTTTGGCGAGGCTCAGTAAGATCTGCTGGATACCGACTCAGGGTGTCAGTTTATAATCGGACCAGAGCCATTCGAGCGCACCCGGGAGGGTCTGGCGGATCACGCGGCCGTCGGTGTGGCCGGAGGCTTTCGAGAACACGTAGCGGTAGGTGTAGCCCTTCGCCTTCAGCGCGGTGGCCATGCGTTGGTTGGCGAGCACCCAGTTGTGGAGCGAGGCTTCGTCGCGGGTGTAGCCGTTGTCCTCGTCGCTCACGTGGAGCCAGATCTTGATCGGTTTGCGGGGGCTCTCGGGGATGAACTTTGCATGATACTCCCACGCGCCGCGGGGCGAATCGGGTTGATAGACCCATTGGTCGCGCGGGGCGCTGAGGTTGAGCGGCGACTGCTGGTTCACGTAGGTGCCGGAGTAGGAGAGCACCCGGTGGTAGAGGTCGGGACGAAACCACGCCATGGTGAATGCGGCCGCGGCGCCGGAGCTGCCGCCGAGCGTGGCGCGGGCGTCGGGGTCTTTCGTGAACTTCACGTGGTAGTCCTTCTCGATGCGCGGGAGGACTTCGGTTTCGATGAAGTTGGCGTAGACGCCGGAGACGGTGTCGTATTCGAGCCCCCGCTGGCTGCCGAGCGAATCGCCGCCGCCGGAATTGATCATCACGGCGATCATCGCGGGAAGGCGTTTGTCGTGAATCATGTTGTCGAGGACGGTCGGCAGGAAGTCGCGATAGTTGCCGTCCTGGCCGATGATGACAGGCGAGGGCGTGCCGGCCTGGTAGCCGGCGGGGAGGTAGACGGTGACGCGGCGCTTGTAGGGAACGACGCCGGTCTGGCCGCGTGCGATGCCGGGGTAGATTTTGCTGTCCTCGGAGTTCATCGTGAAATCGTGGATCGTGCCCGTCGGGGCCCCGGCACGGACTTTGAGCTCGGGCGCCCACGTGTAGTCGGGGCCGATGGTGAATTCGACGCCGTCGGTGGTATGCGCGGGGGAAGGTTTCTCGGCGAGGGGGCGGGGCGGGGCCTTGGCTTTTTTCTTCGCGGCATCCGCGGCCGGGACGGACGCCGGAGGACCATCGGCGGCCACGAGCGGAGCAGCTAGGACGGGGAGAAGGAGAGACAGGGAGACGGAGAGAAATGGGCGGCGGAGCATGACGGGAAGGTTGGGACGATTGGGCGGTGGGCGGGGCTCACTGGTCCCGCTTCTTACGAAGCGCGCTACGGCGGTGTAGCCCGGCTCGTGAGAGACAGTGTGAAAACGTGGCGGTTGTAGCGGAAAGCGTGAGCTTTTCGCCCAAATGCGGGTGCAATCCAACGAAAACCTCACGGTTTCCGCTACGCTTCGCGCGGATGAACGAAGGCGCCAGGTTTTCACACAGTCTCGTGAGAGCCGGGACAAGCGGGCTACGGTTAGTTTTTGAAAATCTTCGGCGCGAAGTCGGCTAGGTAGCCGCGCCAGACGGGCCAGCTGTGATTGCCCTCGGTTTCGGCGAATTCGTGTTTCACGCCAGCGGTGGTGAGGGCGGCGGAGAACGTGCGGTTGGCGGCGATGAGCTGATCGTCTTTGCCGCAGGCGATCCAGAGGAGCTTGAGTTGTCGGTTGAGCGCGGCGGGGTCGCCGATGAGCGAGCTGGCGTTGCCGGCGGCGCTGCTCATGCCGCCGACCCAGGCGAACTTGTCGGCGTGCTTCAACCCGATCGTGAGCGACTGGCCGCCGCCCATGGAGAGGCCGATGATGGCACGGCTCGCGGCATTCTCGCGTGTGCGGTAGTTTGCGGCGACGAGCGGCATCGCGTCTTCGAGGAGATCGCGTTCGAACGCGGGCGTGTTGCTGGCTCGGGCGCCGCCGCCACCGACCACGGCGTGGCCGTCAAGCATGACGACGATCATGGGCTGGGCGCGTTTTTGGGCGATGAGGTTGTCGAGGATCCAGTGGGCCTTGCCGTGGGCGACCCACGTGGCCTCGTTGTCGCCGGAGCCGTGGAAGAGATACATCGTCGGAAAGCGCGCGGTCGGATCGGCGTCGTAGCCGGGCGGGGTGTAGACCTGCATCGGGCGGCGGCGGTTGAGGGACTTCGATTGATACCAGTGCAGCGTCACCTTGCCGTGCGGCACGCTCTGAAAATCGGTGAGCAGCGGCGGATTACCGGGGATCTCGAGGATGCTCGTGCGCGGGGCGCGCATCGGTTTGATGTCGCGGTTGCCGGGATCGATCATGCCGACGCCATCGACGTTAAAGGTGTATTCGTAGACGCCGGCGGGCACGGGGCCGACGGTGACGCTCCAGACGCCGCTGTCGTCCTTAGTCAGGTTGGCCGGGCCGCGCTGGAACTGGCCGGAGGCGGTGACGGTTTTGGCATTGGGAGCACGGAGGCGGAAGGTGACCTTGCCGTCGGCGGCGATTTCGGGGGAGACGACGGTGGGTTGTGGTCCGCCGCGTCCGGCGGCGGCGGGGGGAGTAGCAGGCGGAGGTGCGGCCGGAGTCTGGGCGAAGATTGTAGCGCCGAGAAGAACCGGAGCGAACGCGACGAGACGGCGGAAGGCGGTGGTGAGGCGAGATGAGTGCATGGCTGGGGAGGACGGGGTAGCGGGATCAAACTCGATGACGCGCGGAAACGCACCTGGTTTTTCATTCAAACAGTTCGAGCGGAAATTGACTCGGCAGTCCCGGAGGGCGCGCCGCAGACTCCGGGCATGGAAACCCCACCCAAGGTCGCGGTCGTCACGGGAGCCGGCTCGGGCATCGGTCGCGCGTGCGCCCAGGCGCTGCTCGGCGCGGGCTACGCGGTCGTGCTCGCGGGACGGCGGCCTGACGCGCTCGACGCGACGGGACGCGAGTCGGGCGCGCTGGCTGAACGCTGGCTCGCCGTGCCGACGGACGTGACCGATCCCGCGAGCGTGCGGGCGCTGTTCGCGCGCACCAAGGAGCGATGGGGGCGGCTCGACGTGTTGTTCAACAACGCCGGCGTAAGCGCGCCGGGCGTGCCGGTGGAGGAATTGTCGTTCGAGCAGTGGCGCGCGGTCGTCGATACGAATCTCACGGGCGTATTTTTGTGCGCACAGGAGGCATTTCGGTTGATGAAGCAGCAGACGCCGCGCGGCGGCCGCATCATCAACAACGGGTCGATTTCCGCGCACGTGCCGCGGCCGAATTCGGCGCCTTACACGGCGACGAAGCATGCGGTGACCGGACTCACGAAGTCGCTGGGGCTCGACGGCCGGGCGTTCGGCATCGCGGTTTGCCAGATCGACATCGGCAACGCCGACACCCCGCTCGCGAGCCGGATGAAAACCGGGGTGCCGCAGGCCAATGGCACGATCGCCGCCGAGCCGACGATGGATGTGCGGCACGTGGCGGACGCCGTGCTCTACCTGGCAAACCTGCCGCTCAGCGTGACCGTGCCGACGATGACGGTCATGGCAGCGCAGATGCCTTATCTGGGGCGCGGTTGAGCGTGGCGGCTGGCGGGCAGCTCACTTTCTGACTGAGGCGGGACACCTCAGCCACGTGGACGAGGCGTCCCGCCTCGTCGATTGCAGAAAAGTAAGATGCGCCCGGCGGACGGGCGCGGGTGAGATGAATCTCGTGTTGGGAGCGCGCGATCGTTTGAGTGCCGGGCGATGTCGCTCAACCCCCACGCGCAGTTCGACGAAACAGTCCTCGAGATGATCGAGCACAGCCCGGTAGGTGCCGTGCCCAACACGCCTTCGTATCAGGATGCGCTCGGGCGCCTCTACGCGTCGCATCAGGTCTACCACAACGCGAACCACAAGGACGGCCATGTCACGGTGCGCTCGCTGACGCGGCTGCCGGCGTTTCAGGCGGACAATCTCGACGCGCTCATCGGCGGCCGGATCGCCGCCGAGGCGCTGGAGCCCAACGCAAAGATTTTCGACCGCTATGTGGCGTCGCTGCCGGCGGGCTTGCACGCGAAGGCCGAGAGCCTGCGTTTGCTCGTGGCGGGGCGGCCGGCGCACCATCGCAAGCATGGCGGGATGCTCGCGCACGATCCGGTGCATTCGCTCTTTCTCGTGCCGGGCACGGGCCCGCACGTGGGGCTGCCGGGAAATTACCTCTATGGCTCGGTGCTGCAGCTCACGGCTGCCGCGGACGCGGCGTGGGCTGTGCATCTCCACGACAGTGACGATGGCATGGCGCTGTGCGACACGCCGACGATGGCCGCGGCGCTGGACAAATTGCAGGAGCTGCTGGCGAGCGCGCCGTTTCATCTGAAAGAACTCGACGCGCTCGGCTTTCGATTGAAGTGAGCGAGGGAGCAGATCGCTTTCTTGCGCTGGGGAGGGGCGCTTTTCCAAGCGCCCAAGCCCGGCGGTTGAAAACCGCCGCTCCGTCGCTCTCACCGGACTGCACGAAATTGAGAAGCGACCGTGAGCCGGAGCCCGTCCGGGGCGGTTGACAACCCGCGCGGCGCGGGCCGTTGTGGCGCCATGCGTTTCCCGCTCCGCCCCGCCACCTTCGCCGTCGTGATGTTGCTTTCGCTGATGACTGCGCGCGCCGAATCGCTCTACGAAATCGCCGTCAAGGATATCGACGGCAAGGCCGCCACGCTCGCGCCCCACCGAGGGCGCGTGCTCCTCATCGTGAACGTCGCGTCCGAATGCGGCTACACGCCGCAATATACGGGCCTGCAGGCGCTCTTCGCAAAATACGAGGCGCAGGGTCTCACCGTGCTCGGTTTTCCGTGCAATCAATTCGGCGGCCAGGAGCCCGGCACCAACGCCGAGATCAAGAATTTCTGCTCCAGCAAGTTCACGTGACGTTTCCGATGTTCGACAAGATCGACGTCAACGGCGCGAAGCGGCATCCGCTTTACGCGGCGCTCGCGGGCAAGAGCTCGCCGTTTCCCGGCGACATCAAGTGGAACTTCGGAAAATTTCTCGTCGGTCGCGACGGCACGATCGTGGCGCGGTTCGGTTCGGGCGACGCCCCGGACTCGCCCAAGGTCGTCAAGGCGATCGAGGCGGCGCTCGCGGCGAAGTAGCCGGCGACAACCGCGATCCTGGTTGTTCGATTTGAAACGCAGGCGCGACTGCCCCGTAGGTCGGGGTTTATCGGCCGTTTATCGCCGACATCCGCCGCGGCGGGCCTGCGTCGGGCGTAAAGCCCGACCTACACAGGGCGACAGTATCGCGAGACCGTCCTACCCGGAGAACCGCCGGCGCTGCGGTGTGGCGACGATTGCGATGTAGATTTCGGTCGCGCCCGCCGCGGCTGCGGCGTCGATGGCGCGACCGATTTCCTTCTGCGGCGTGGGCGCGGCGTCGGCCGGCGTCGCGCCGACTTTGCACTCGAAGGTCCAGTAATCGAAACCGGTGGGCGGCGCTTTGCGGTTCTGCCGGCCGAAGTATTTGTTGACCTCGTGGCGGATCTGGTCGCGCACGCGCGCGGGGTCCTTGCCGGGCGCGGTGAGGGCGAAAGTCTTCTTCATCGCGTGGAGTGAGGGCGGCTCAGGCGCCTGCGCGGAATTTCTTCCACAGCGCGATGCTGCGTTCCGCGGTTTCGAATTCGGAGAAGCGGCTGCCTTCCTGCTCGAGCAGGTAAAACTCCACGCCGCCCACCGCCTCGACGGCGGCGACAAGTTCCTTCCACGGGGCGACGCCCTCGCCGAAGAGCACGCGGTAGGCTTTTTCCTCCTCCTTCTTGCCGGGGGCCCAGTCCTTCAAATGGACACTCTTGATGCGGCCGGGATTCGCCTTGATCCACGCGACGGGATCTTCGCCGGCCTCGAGGCAGGTGCCGACGTCGAGCTGGAGCACGAACTCGGGCGGCGTGTTGGCGGCGATGATGTCCATGAGGCGCTGGCCGCTGGCGGCATCCTTGGCCCATTCGACGCGGTGATTGTGGAAGCCGCAGGTGAGACCGTGGGGCTTGAGCGTTTCGACGGCGGTCGTGAGTTGGCCGCAGACGCGTTTCCAATCCTCGGCGTTGCGGGTGTTGGGCGGCGGCGAGGCCATGACGATCTTGCGCGTGCCGAGGATCTGGTTGAGCTCGATGGCGCGGCTCATCGTCTCGCCGGGCGTGAGCGACGCGAAGCCGTTGTGGGTCGAGTAGCAGCGCAGCCCGAGATCGTCGAGCAGGGCGCGGACTTCCTTGGCGTAGGGGAATTTCCACTGGAAATACGGCGAGTAGAACTCGACGACTTCGTAACCCATCTTTGCGATGCGGCGCAGGGTGCCGGGAAGATCCTTTGTTAGTTCGCCGCGGACTGCGTAGAGCTCGATGCCGATCGGATATTTCCTGGGCGCGGCGGGTGCGGACTCGGCGGCGCGGGCGGTCGAGGCGAGGCCGGCGGGCAGGAGGCTCTGCGCAACGACGGCCGCGGGGACCGCGGCGGAAACTTGGAGGAAGCGACGGCGCGACTGCGTCGCAGACGGGGTGATCGAGGTGGCCATGCGGTGAAAGTAGACGCGGCGCGGGCGGAAACAATGCGCAAAATTTGGAGCGTGGACCTTGCGTCGCGGCGGCGGGCTTCTGCGTGTTCGCTGCAAAAAATACGAGGCGGGACGCCTCGTCCACGACATGGCAGCGTGCTATGCCGCGGCCACGGGCTTGCGCAGGGCGAGCAGGAACTCGCGGTTGCCGTCGGCGCCGGTAATGGGCGAATCCATCGTGCCAATGAGCGTGGCGCCGGGCAGGTCGGTGACGGCGAAATCGCGCACGCGGGCGAGCACGGCGTCCTGCACCGCGGGATCGCGGATGACGCCGCGACCTTTGTCGACCTCGGCCTTGCCGGCTTCAAATTGCGGCTTCACGAGCGCGACCAGCACGCCGCTGGCGCGCAGCAGCGGCCAGACGGCCGGCAGCACGGCGGTGAGCGAGATGAAGGAGAGGTCCATCACAATGGCGTCGAAGTCGGCGCGCGGGAGATCGGCGGCGGTGAGGTGGCGGGCATTGATCTTTTCGAGATTGGTCACGCGCGGGTCGGCGCGGAGCCTGGCATGCAACTGGGCGCGGCCGACATCGACGCACACGACAGCGGCTGCGCCGGCTTGGAGTGCGCAGTCGGTGAAACCGCCGGTCGACGCGCCGACGTCGAGCACGTTGGCACCGCGCAAATCGAGGGCGAAGTGGGCGAGGGCGGCGGCAAGCTTTTCACCGCCGCGGGAGACGAAGCGCGGCGGCTGCTCGATCGCGAGCTCGAGATCCGCGGGAAATTCCTTGCCGGGTTTGTCGAGTCGCTCGGTGCCACGGAGGACGCGGCCGCTCATGATGAGCGCTTTCGCCTGCGCCCGCGATTCGGCGAGACCGCGGGCGACGAGGAGTTCGTCGAGTCGGAGTTTTTTCGCGGCGCTCATGGTCGGCGGTGGCGCGGGGCTTTAGTCCGCGCAGGGAAGCGGCCGAGTGCGGGCTGAAGCACCGCCCTACTGGAGAGCTTCTGTCGGGCGGGCGACCAGCACGTGGTGCGACCGCCGATTTCCGCGCGTTCAAGCGGC
Source organism: Verrucomicrobiota bacterium (assembly GCA_016235555.1). Lineage (GTDB taxonomy): Bacteria > Verrucomicrobiota > Verrucomicrobiia > Opitutales > Opitutaceae > JACRKC01. Next base: position 40,045 of record JACRKC010000114.1, on the reverse strand, counting down.
TGCTTCGTGCGCGGGCAGATGCCGCCGTCTTCCCAGCGGTGCCAGAACAGCCACGTGCGCGGAATGTGGACGTTGAGGTCGGGCGGCAGTTTACCGCCATGGCCGGCGATGGTTTCGAGTGCGAGCGTGCAGACGCGGCGGCATTCGCGCCAGAGCGTGCGGGTTTCCGCCGGTGTGAGCGATCCGGCGGGGCGCTTCGGATGGATGGCGGAGCGCCAGAGGATTTCGTCGGCCATCCAGTTGCCGATGCCGGGGAAGCGCTCCTGCATGAGCAGCACGGCCTTGATCGGGGCGCGGGCGCGGCGCCGCAGAAATACGGCGACGGCTTCGAGCGTGAAAGCCTCCGACGTGATGGCGGGCGCGATGTGCGTCCACCACGGCGGCGGTTCGTCGCCACGGTGAAACTGCACGCGGCCGAACATCCGCGGATCTTTGAAGACGAGCGTGTGTTTCGCCGTCACGAGCACGAAGTGATCGTGTTTCTGCGGGAGGTAACCGGCGGGCTCGGCGCGCAACTCCCCGCTCATGCCAAGGTGCACGCCGATCCAAGAGCCACTGCTGAAGCGGAAGAGCATCTGCTTGGCGCGGGCCTCGGAGTAGACGAAGCGCGTGCCGGCGAGCGCGCGACGAACGGCAGCGGGATCGATGCCGCGGAAGATCTTGGCGCGGTCGTGCGTGAGGGCGCGGATGATTTTCCGGCCGCGGGCGGCGAGGTGCCAGCGTAGGCGATAGAATTCGGCCTCGGCGAGTTCGGGCATGGGGCAGAGTGTCGGGCGTAAAGCCCGACCTACGTCAGGGTCGCCGCAAAGGCGGCGAGATTCTCGAAGACGGGCACGCGCTGCGCGGCGACCTCGGGCAGGGTGAGCGGATCGACTTTGCCGGTGCGGAGGGCGGCGACGTTGATTTTGGCAGCGAGGCCGGCGCCGATGTCGGCGGCGGAGTCGCCGACCATCCAGCACTGCGCCGGGTCGAGGTGGTGCGCGGCGATGCGTTCGAGGATGAAGCGTGGCGAGGGTTTGCGATAGACGGCCGGCTGGCCCGGTGCTTCGGGGGCGATGCAAATCTCGGCAAAGATCGGGCGGGGCAGGTCGAGCAGCTCTTCCATGCGCGCGTTTACCCGGTGGGTGTCCTCGATCGTGTGGTAACCGCGGCCGATGCCGGATTGGTTGGTGAAGAGAAACAGCTGGTAGCCGAGGTCGCGCGCGCGGCGGAGGGCGGCGGCGGTGCCGGGAAACAACTCCACGCCGGCGGGATCGGCGAGGTAGACTTTGTCGATGATGAGCGTGCCGTCGCGATCGAGGAAGAGCGCTTTGCTCATGATTCGTGCGCGACGTAGGCCTTGAGTTCGGCGGGCGTGACGGTCGCGGTGCCGAGCTTGCCGACGACGACGCCGGCGGCGGCGTTGGCGAAGTGGGCGGCGGTCTCAAGCGTCGCACCGGCGGCGAGCGCGAGCACGAGGGCGGCGAGCGCGGTGTCACCGGCGCCGGACACGTCGTAGACTTCGCGGGCGGCGGTCGGGATCGTATTGAGAATCCGGCCTCCGGAGCTGAGCAGCATGCCGTCGCCGCCGAGGGTGACGACGAGGTGCTTGGTGGCGTAACGCTCATGGAGGCGGGCGCAGACTTCGGCGGCAGGGAATGGCGTGTGCGGCGGCGAATCGAGGCCGGCGAGTTGGAGGGATTCGCTTTTGTTCGGCGTGATGAGGTCGAGCCCGTGAAAAGCGAGTTTGCGCTTCGGCTTCGGGTCGAGGGCGACAAATTTTCCGGCGGCGCGGGCGAGGGCGGTCACGCGGTCAACCAGTTCGTTGCTGAGAATGCCCTTGGCGTAATCTGACAAGACCACGGCGTCGCACGCTTTGATCGCTTTCGCCAGCAGGGCCTCGGCGGCCGTGGCATCGATGCGATAGGCGTCGGGCGGTGATTCGCGGTCGAGGCGGCACAGTTGTTGATGCTGCACCATCACGCGCGTCTTCATGATGGTCTGCGCGGAGCCGGGGGTGGCGAGGGCGGTGATTTTCTTCCCGGCCAACGCGACGGTGAGGCGTTTGCCGGCCTCATCGGTGCCGATGTAACCGGCGACGCTGCACCGGGCGCCGAGCGAGGCGATGTTGAGTGCGACGTTGCCCGCGCCGCCGGCGGTCCACGTTTCCTTGTGGATGTCGATCACGGGCACGGGTGCCTCGGGGGAGATGCGCGTGGCGTCGCCCCAGATGTAGCGATCGAGCATCAAGTCGCCGACGACGAGAACGCGGAGGCCGGCGATTTTTTTCAGAAGCGGACCGAGCTGGCGGGGAGCGATGGACATGGGAAAAAGAAAGGTCGATGCGGGCGTGAAGCGTCACAATTCCCACGTGTAGTGGTAATCGGACAGCAACTTGGGCCGGGCCGCAGTGACCTGCACGACGTCCTCGATGCGGCAGCCACCGAGGCCGGGATAATACAGGCCGGGCTCGACCGTGACGACCGAGCCTTTTTTGAGCGGGTAGTCGATCGTCGGGCTCATGCGCGGCGGTTCGTGCACGGCGAGGCCGAGGCCGTGGCCGGTGCCGTGGAAGAATCCGACGGAGCCCTGGGCGGTGTGCTTCGTCTCAAAGCCGTGCGACTTGAAAGTCTCGACGCACTGGAGGTGCACGGCGCGACCGTTGACGCGGGTGCGGATCATCTTGATCGCGCCGAGTTGGGCGGCGCGGACGGCGGCGACGAGTTTCTTTTGTGCATCGCTGGCGCGGCCACGGAGGAAGGTGCGCGTCATGTCGCCGTGGTAGCCCGTCGCGGTGACGCGTGGAAAAATATCGACGATGATCAACTCGTGCGGGCGGAGCGGGCCAGCGCCGCGTTCGTGGGGATCGCAGGCCTGGTCGCCGCCGGCGACGATGGTGTTGGCCGAGACGCCGCCGGCCTCGAGGATGGCGACCTCGATGGCGAACTTGAGCATCTCGCTCGTGACGGTCTGGCCGCGGTGGAGGAGCGCGCGGCCGCGGATCTTGCTCGCGCGCAGGATGCGCTCGGCGGCGGCGAAGCCGAGCGCGCTGAGGCGGTTGCCCTCGCGGATGGCGGCGGCTTCGCGCGGCGTCTTGATCTCGCGCTCGGGGAACAAGGCGCCGTCGGCGACCGAGACGTCGAGGCCGAGTTCGTAGAGTTTGTCGAACACACCGGCCGGAAAATCCTCCGGCACGACGAAACGCGTCTGCCGGAAATCCTTCGCGAGCAGGTAAATCACCTCGGCGGCGGCGGGCTTGCGCTGCGGCCACAGTTCGCGGGCGCGCTGGAGGTATTTTTCGAGCGGAAGGACGACGTCGAAATCGGAGGTCTTGCGCACGCGACCGAACTCGAGCGCGCTGACGACCGCGTATTTTTTGCCACGCAGGCCAAAGGCGATGAACGGATCGGGCACGCCCACGCGGCCGAAATAGAGGGCGTCGGCGCTGCGTTCGGTGTCGGCGTAGAGGAGCGGAGGGATTTTCGCGGCCAAGATGAGAGAGTGGTTGAGTTGCGAGAGAGGGTGATTACCCAATGCCGCGGTGAAAAACGCAAATCTGCATTCGCAGATCGAGGTGGCGCAGACTGCTTTCCGGTCGAGGTCCGAGAGGTGGGCCGGCCACTCCGTGGACGGCCAACGGCGTGCGGGAATCGAAGCGATCTGGCCGTGCGCGGAGCGCCCGGCCCACCTTGCGGGGCGGCCGCGGGACCAGAAGGTGGGACACGGGTGGCGTGTCGCGATGGCGCTGGCGGCGGCGCTGGGGCTGGCCGGCTGTGCAAGATCCGCGACGGAAAAATCCGTCAGCGTGCCGGTGCTGCCGGCCGCGGCAGCCGCGGGGGCGGTCGCGCGCTACACGTGCGTGGTGGTGGCGACCTGGCCGCACGACGCGGGGGCGTTCACGCAGGGGCTCGTGTGGCGCAACGGCGGCCTGCTGGAGAGCACGGGGCTCAACGGGCGCTCGTCGTTGCGCGAGGTCGAACTCAAGACCGGTCGCGTGGTGAAGCGCATCGACGTGGCGCGCGAGTATTTTGCGGAGGGTCTCGCCGTGATCGGCGACCGGGCTTATCAGCTCACGTGGCAGGGCGGCAAAGGGTTCGTCTACGATGCGGACACTTTCCGGCTCGAAAAGGAGTTTGCCTACGACGGCGAGGGCTGGGGGCTCGCAACCGACGGCCGCAGCCTGATCCTGAGCGATGGCACGAGTCGCATCCGGTTCCTCGATCCGGCGACGTTCAAGGTGACGCGGACGATCGAGGTGACGGAGAGCGGCAAGGCGGTGGCCGAGTTGAACGAACTCGAGTGGATCAACGGCGAGATCTTTGCGAACGTCTGGCACACGGACCGCATCGTGCGCATCGATCCGGCGAGCGGGCAGGTGCGCGGCGTGATCGATTGCGCCGCGATCGTGGCGCAATCGGGGCGGGGCAGCGAGGAAGCGGTGCTCAACGGAATCGCCTACGACGCGGCGGCTGACCGGCTGTTCATCACCGGGAAGCTGTGGCCGAAGATTTTCGAGGTGAGGATTTTGGCGGTGCCAAAATCCTAACATTAGGTTTTCGCAGAGCGAAAACCTACTCCTTCGGAATTTCGTTGTCGGTCTTGAGGACGAGCACGGGGGTCTTCGTCTTCACCCAGACATCGGCCTCTTTGAAAAATTTGGCGGGGATGGCTTCGAGCGATTCACCGACGGTTTTCGCGGGAAGGAGGCGGCCCTTCTTGGTCGTGTTGAAATCGTAGGTCGTGCGGAAAATCCGGTCCTGCGTGGTGGCCGGGCTTTCGCTCTCGGGAATCTGGAGCACCCAGCCGACGAGGTCGCGTTTGGGCATGAGGCCGTCGGGGTCGCTCACGAGGATGACGAACTGTTTCTTGATCGCGGGGGGCTTCTCCTCGTCGCCGCCCTCGGGCTGCACGGCGAGATTCATCTCCTCGACCACCTTCCGGAGGAGGGCGGGATCGATCTGATTTTTTTTCAGGATTTCGGCGACCTTGTTGACGTCGATTTTCGGCATGGTGGGAGGAAGGAAAGGAGCACGAAACACACGAAAGGGGCGGATTACCAAGCGAAATCTTGGCAAGCGGATCGGCCACTCGCTCACCAGACTGGGTGAAAACCCGGCGGCATTCGTTCAGCCGCGCGAAGTGTAGCGGAAACCGTGAGGTTTTCGTGGGATTTGGCCCGCGTTCGGGCGAAAAGCTCACGCTTTCCGCTACCACCGTCCCGTTCTCACACGGTCTGTCCCGCTCGCGGCTACGGGGGGGGGGGCGGCTAACTCCTTCGCTGACGCTCGCGGCTACGGGAGCCTGATTCCCTCGCTGGCGCTCGCGGCTACCGGAGGAGTTCGCGCGCTTGGGCGTGGTTCGGGTCGAGGGCGAGCGTGCGGCGGGCGGCGGCGAGGGCGGCGTCGCGGTCGCCGGAACGAAGGAGGACGGTCGCGAGCGCGTAGGGGTAGTCGGCCGAGGTGGCGTTGAGCGATTCGGCTTTCTTCAGCGCGGTGATCGCGTCGGGCAGGCGGTTGGTCTGCGCGAGGAGCAACCCGAGGTTATACCACGCGCGGTCGAAACGCGGGTCGCGTTCGACGGCGAGGCGGAAGGCGACCTCGGCGTCGGGGAGGCGGCCGGCCTCGGCGAAGGAGAGGGCGGCACGGTAGGCGGACTGGGCGTCGGCCGGCTGGAGCTGCGCGGCGCGGTAGAATTGAGCAGCGGCTTGCAGAGAGTAGCCGCGGGCGTTGAGCACAAAGCCAAGCGCGTCACGAATGCCGGGCGAGAACGGATCCCATTCGACGGCGGTTTCCATTTCCCTTTGCGCCTCGGGGAGGCGGTTGCGATTCGCGAGATCCTGGCCGAGCCGCAGGCGGCCGGAGGGTTGGTCGAGCGAGAGCGACATGTAGGCGTCGAGTTCGGCGCGCTCGGGCGAGCCGGCGGCGAGTGTCGTGGACAACGCCCAGGCGGCGTCGAGACGCACGAGACGGACGGGGTCGCGGAGGAGGGGGCGGAGCAAATCCTGCGAAGGCGCGTGGCTGGCGAGGAGGCGGACGGCGGCGGAGCGTTCGAGCGGGTCTTTGGCGGAGAGAGATTCGCGGGCGGTGGCGAGGATTTGGGCGGAGGGGGAGTCGTTGGCGGACGCACGAGCCGGGACGGCTCGTCCACTACTCTCGGGTGGGATGTCGAGGAAGGGGGCGATGACTTCGAGCAACGTGGCGCGCCATGCGGGCACGTCTTCCATTTTCAGGACGGCGAGGACGGCGCTCACGGCGCCGGGCTGGCGCGCTTGCGCGGCGGCCATGGCGCGGGCTCGGGCGCGTTGGTGGGAGTCGAGTTTCGAGCCATACCATTGATTCGCGAAGTCGATGGCCCACTCGGTGGTCTGGTCGGTGTGGCAGCGGTTGCAGGCGTTGGGGATGCCGAGTTCCTTCGTGAGCAGCGGATCGGGTTTGAGCCAGCCGTGATCGTGGCGCGGGGCGCGCACCATGTAGTTGGTCGTCGGCATGTGGCAGGTGACGCACTGGTTGCCGGTGCTGTCGGGCTTGTGGCGCGAGTGGGCGAGCGGGTCGATGACGGGGGCTTTGGGAAAGGCGGGGTTGGACGGATTGCTGTGACAACGCATGCAGAGGTTGTTGTCGGTGGCGGGGAGAATGGTCTTGGTCGTGTGCGGGTCGTGGCAGTCGAAGCAGGTGACACCGGCGTGGCCCATGCGGCTGATGAGGACGGAGGTCCAGTTGAAGTCTTCGTCGCGCTGCTGGCCGTCGGGGTAGTAGACGTTGGGCTCGACGGGGAGCGTGATGCGGTAGTGGTCGTGGTAGCTGTCGCCGGGCTGAAATTTTCCGGTGAGCAGTTCGTTGCGCGCGTGGCACGGTGCGCAGGTGTGCATCATCTTCGTGCGGTCGGTGCGGAAGAGTTCAGTGGGCGGCGCGCCGGCGGGGCGCTTGGCGTCGGGCGGGAGCGACTTGTGCTCGTTGGGCATGGCCCCGTGGCATTGGATGCAGCCGATGCCGTGCTCGACCCACTTGGACGCGAAGGTGTCGGTGGCGGGATCGTATTTCTTGTCGTAGCCCGTCATGTGGCAGTGGGCGCACATGGAGTTCCAATTCATGCCGCGGCCGGTCCAATGGCCCCATTCGCCGTGCTGGCGGTTTTCCTGGCCGAAGACGTTGAACCATTCTTTTTTCGCAGGATCGAAGGCGAGGTCGGCGGGCTGCCAGCGGCCGCCCTTCGCGGGGATGAGGGGCTGCCAGAGCGGTTTGTGACCGAGGATGAGGTCGGGCTCGTGGCGGTTGGGCGGAAGGTCTTTGCGCAGCTCGGTCATCAGCGGCTTGTCGTCCTGCCAGGCGAGTTCGAAACGGGAGCCGCCGTCGGCGATGAGTTTGGCGACGGTGAAGGCGGCGCGGTCGCGGGCGTCGATTTTGTGATTGGCGAGAGCGTGATCGGTCCTGGACCACGCGGCGTGGATCTCCTTGTGGCAGCGTTCGCACGAGGCGGAGGTCTGGTCGAGGGCCTCGGCGACCGTTTGCCGGACGGTGGTCTTGACCGGGCGGGGTTTGCAGCCGGTGAGCATGAGGCCGCTGGCGAGCGCGAGGTGAAGGATGAAACGAAATCGCACGACCGACTACTTTTGCAGGAGCGACTTCAAGTCGGCGAGGGAAAGTTTTGCGGAGGCGGCGTCGCTGGCTTCGAAGATATCGGCGAGCAGGGCGCGTTTTTCGGTTTGGAGCGCGAGGACTTTTTCTTCGACGGTGCCGGAGGCGATGAGTTTGTAGCTCGTGACGGTGCGCGTCTGGCCGATGCGGTGGGCGCGGTCGGTGGCCTGGGCCTCGGCGGCGGGATTCCACCACGGGTCGTAGTGAATGACGGTGTCGGCGCCGGTGAGGTTGAGGCCGGTGCCGCCGGCCTTGAGCGAGAGGAGAAAGAGCGGGATCTCGTCGGAGGACTGAAAGCGATCGACCTCGGCCTGGCGGGTGCGGGCGGGCATGGAGCCGTCGAGGTAGCAGTATGCGATTGCTTGTTCGTCGAGGTCGGTGCGGAGGAGAGCGAGCAGCGAGGTGAACTGCGAGAACACGAGCACGCGGTGGCCGTCGTCGACGGCTTCGGCGAGGAGTTCGTGGAAGGCGGCGAGTTTGGTGGAGTCGGGGAAAGGTAGGGACGCTTCTCCGAGGCGTCCTGAGTTTGAGTCGCGATTTTCGTTGGAACCCAGGTCGGCTCGGAGAGCCGACCCTACCAACCGCGGATCGCAGCAGATCTGGCGGAGGCGGAGGAGTTGGGTGAGCGCGGCGAACTTGAGCTTTGCCTCGCTGGCGCCGCTGGCCTCGAGGTCGAAGAGTTCACGTTCGGAGCGTTCCTGGGTTTCGCGGTAGAGCGCGGCTTGGGCGGGCGTGAGTTCGCACCAGAGGGTTTGCTCGAGTTTTGCGGGGAGCTCGGGGGCGACGGCGCGTTTGGTGCGGCGGAGAATGTAGGGCGCGGTCTGGGCGCGGAGGCGTTGGTCGAACCAGGCGCGTTCTTCGCCGCGGAGGCCGGTCGGGACGCGCGTGAGGTAGCCGGGGAGGAGGAACTCGAAGAGCGAGCGGAGATCGTCGAGGGAGTTTTCGAGCGGGGTGCCGGTGAGGAGGAAGCGGGTGCGGGCACGCAGGGCGCGGAGGGCGGCGGCGTTTTGCGAGCGGCGGTTCTTGATGTGCTGGGCTTCGTCGGCGATGGCGCAGGCGAACTCGACCGCCATGAAAAGCGACTGGTCGCGCGTGAGCGTGCCGTAGCTGGTGATGACGAGATCGCAGGCGGCGAAATCGGCGGGGGCGGCGAGGCGGTGGTCGGCGTGGTGGACGAAGGTGCGGAGCTGCGGGGCGAAGCGGGCGGCTTCGCGGCGCCAATTTTCCAGGAGGGAGGCGGGGCACACCACGAGCGAAGGTCGTGGTGAGTTGAGGGCCGAGGGTTGAGAGTTGAGAGAGGAAATGAGTGCAAGCGCTTGGAGGGTTTTGCCGAGGCCCATTTCGTCGGCGAGGATGCCGGCTAGGTCGTGGCGGTGGAGGTGCCAGAGCCAGGCGGCGCCGAGGCGTTGATAAGGGCGGAGCTGGGCGTCGAGCGCGGCGGGCACGGGCGCGGGGGCCAGGGCGGAGAGGTTCTTAAGGGCGCTGCCGCGCGTGCGCCACGATTCCGGCGCGGCGTAGTGGGGCGAGAGTTGTTCGAGGATTTCCTGGGCTTCGGCGACGCGGGCGGAAGTCACGCGTTGCGTGCGGCGCGGTGAAAGGACGGTGGTCGGATCGCCGGCGAGGGCGCGCTGGGCGGTGGCGAGTTTTTCCAACTGGGAGGCGTCGAAGAGGAAGACCTTGCCGTCGGATTCGAGGTAGCCGCGATTGCCGGCCACGGCGGCACGCAGCGTGGAATCGTCGGCAGTGCCCGCGCGGAGGCCGATGGTGACGGCGAAGTCGCCGCCGCCGGCGTTTTCCACGGTGGTGGCGAGCTCGGCGGTGCGGAGGTGGGCGGTGTTGCGTTCGAAGTTGGGGGTGAAGTCAGCGTCGAAGCTCGTGCGCAGGCGGGTGAGGTGGGCGGCGAGGAAGTTGAGGGCCTTGTGGCGGTCGCGGAGCCACCATTTGCGGTTGGAGGGTTCGAGCACGAAACCGTTTTCCTTCACGAGGGCGAGGGCGGCGCTGTAGAGCGGGTGCTCGCGGGAGGGGAGCGTGAGGGCGAGGTATTGTTCGCTGCCGTCGACTGCGAGGGGGGCGGGGGCGGACTTGGGATTTTCGATTTTTGATTTTCGGTTTTCGGTTTGCAGTGAAGGAAGGGGCGGCGGGGCAGAGCGGGAGGGATGGGACGGTGGGGTGGCGAGGAGGGCTTCGTGGTGCCAGGCGGTGGGCTGGCCGTTTTCGACGAAGAGGGGCTGGCTGCCGGCGGCCGTGGCGAGGTCGCGAAGTTGCGCGCGGGTGAGCTGGATGAAGTTGGGCGGGAGGCCGCCGCACCAGCGTTGGAGCAGGACGAGTGCGGGCAGCAGTTCGGGCGGCACAACGCCGGAGGAGAGCTTCAGCTCCACCCGGAGCGGAATCGCATCGCGCGCGGCGGCGGCGGCGAGGTTGGGCGGGAGGTGGAGGCGGAGCATGAATCAGATGGATTGCCACGGCCGGCCACGGCAGGCCTCGCAATGACAAACTACACAAGGCGTGAGAAGTCGCGGTGTGGTGGCAGGCGTCCCTGCCGGCCGGTCCCCATGCGTCAGAGTCGGCGGGCAGGGGCGCCCGCCGCTAGGCGATGGCCAATCTCGGTCGGCGACTTCTGACGCTGTGTATAGGTGGAGGCGGAGCATGGTTGCAGGAGCGCGAGAAATCCGGGAATAACCACGGGCTGGCGCAACTCTGAAAAACGAACGATGAGCAACGAGGCTTTCACGCAGCTGGTGGACGCGCACTACGCGTCGCTCTACCGCTTTGCGCTCAGCCTCGCGCGCAGGGAGGCGGATGCGTGCGATCTGGTGCAGCAGACGTTCTACATTTGGGCGACGAAGGGGGCGGCGCTGCGGGAGGCAGCGAAGGCGAAATCGTGGCTCTTTACGACGCTCTATCGCGAGTTCCTGCGCGGGCGCCGGCGCGACGCGCGCGCGACTTCGATCGAGGATCTGCCGCCCGGGGAGCAGGACATCGCGGCGGAGGACGTGGACCGCGTGGCGCGGCTCGATGCGGTGACAGTGCTCGCGGCGTTGCAGTCGGTGGACGAGGTGTTTCGGGCGCCGCTGACGCTGTTTTATTTGCAGGACCTGTCGTATATCGAAATCGCCGAGGCGCTCGACGTGCCGATCGGGACGGTGATGTCGCGGCTGTCGCGCGGGAAGGCGCAGCTGCGAGCGGCGCTGGCGCGCGAGGAAAATCTGGCGCGATCGAAAGTGATTCCGTTTCCCGGCGCCCGAGGAGGAAAACAAGCATGACCAACCAGGAGACAAAATTCGTGCTGGAGGCCTGCCGGCCGAACGGTGCGGATGCCGGCGATCCGCCGATGGTGGCCGCGCTGGCGGAAGCGAAGCGCGATCCGGCGCTTGTCGCATGGCTGGCGCGGGAGCAAGCGCACGCGGCGGCGGTCGCGGTGAAGCTGAGCGAAGTGACGCCGCCGCCGGGTTTGCGCGACGCGATTCTGGCGGGCGGTCGGATCAGCCAGCCGCCGCAGCCGCGCCGGGTGCGGCGGGTGCCGTCGTGGCTGGTGGCCGCGGCGGCGGCGATGCTGCTGGGGCTGGGCGGGATGGCGTGGTGGTGGCCGTGGCGGATTTCGGCCGCGAGTGGAGACTTGGTGGCGTTTGCGGCCAAGGACACCGAACGCCACCTGATGCACGGCGGCCACGGGGCGGCGGCGGCGGAATTGCAGCGCGCGATGGCGGAGCCGACCCGGCGGCTGGCTGGCGCGGCGCTGCCGGTGAATTTCGCTGCGCTGCGCGATACGGGTTGCCGCACGCTGTCGGTCGGCGGCCGCGAGGTGCTGGAAGTGTGCTTCAAGCGCGACGGGCACTGGTTCCATTGTTATGTCGGGCGGCGCGGGGATTTCCCGGCGCTGGCGGCGGCGGAGCCGGTTTTCGCCCAGCACGGCAAGATGGGCGTCGCGTCGTGGACCGACGCCGCCCACGTCTATGTGTTGGCGAGCGAGGCGGGACGAACTGCGCTGACGCGGTTGCTTTGACCCGACGGCGTTCGACCCGCCCGGAGGTCGGGCCCTACCTTTTCGACGCCCGCTCAGCCGGAAACGTGCGGTTGAAGCGCGAAACGTCGTAGCTGCCGAGGTAACGAGGCGGGTTGACGCGACTCACCTTGCTCCAGCCTCCTCACGTCGGCTGCTACTGCCGACTGCACACTTCCGGCTCAGAGGCGGCGCAACTGGATGTCGCGGATCGCGGCCTTGGTCTGGTAGGTCGCGATGCCGAGCGGGAGGGAAAGCTTGATGTCGCCGTAGCGGAGGCTGATGCGGCGATTCGTGGTTTCGAGATCGATGAACCGCTCCTGGTCGATCCAGGCCTCGATCTTTTCGTCGGTCACGCGGACGCGGATGCGATACCAGCGGTCCTTCTTGAATTCGAGGCCGGTGGTGGTCTCGTTTTCCGAGGCGTCGTTGCCGTCAACGCTCGACAGCCCGACCAGCATGCCGCCCCAGCCGCCGACGATCAGCGTGCAGGCGGACCGGGCCACCGGAAAGGTGAGCCCGCAGAAGAAGTCGCTGCCCTCGACGCGCATGGCTTCCAAGCTGATCTCGTAATTGGTGCGGGGCAGGCGGGATTCGTCCTGCCAGTTGATGCCGCAAAGGTAGTCGGTGGCGGGAATGACGATCGCGGCGCGGCCGTCGCGAAAGTTGGGCTCCACCTTCACCTCCTTCTGCGTATCAAACGCGGTCTGTTTCCAGCCGGCGAGCGACTCGCCGTTGAAGAGCAGGACCTCGGCGGCGGGTTTCGAGTCGGCCGCGAGCGCGGCGATGGGCAGGGCAACAAAAAGCAGGAGTCGTTTCATAGAGGTAGGAGCCGGCTTGCAGGCGATGGAGTCTCGGCGGTTTTCGAATCGCCTGCAAGCAGGCTCCTGCCTGTCGCGCAGCGAAACGGCGGAGTTTAGCGCCAGAGCCCGACCAATTCGGCGGAGCGCACCCAGCCGGTCTGGCCGTTGTCGAATTGGAGCTTGGTCCAGCGGCCATCGAGAAACGTGGTGACGGCGAGGGCGACGCTGCCAGCGGTGACGGGCGTGGTTTTTTGCGCGGTGTCGGCTTCGGTCGGAATCGAGCGCAGGGTGCCGGCGCGCGTGACGACGACGGCGCGCGGATCGCCGGTCGTGCCGAAAGTCTGCCAGCTCCAACCGGAAATCGCTCCACCGACGACGGCTGCCACGATGGCCGACCCGGCCAGCCAGGTGGTGAGCCGCTGGCGCCGGCCGTAGGCGCCGAGGAGGAGCGTGCACAGGGCGAGGGCGACGAGCGCGGAGGCGGCGACGGCGGCATACTGCCAGACGGCGGGCGACGCCTGCCGGGCGAGGGCATGATGGGCGTCGGGTGAGAGGAATGCGCCAAGGCCGGCCGGGACAAACGCCGCCTTTTCGCTGGCAAGCACGAGGTGCCAGCGCGTGGCGGGCGAGCCGGGCTGCTGCACAAAGGCCGCCGCGGCGTGGGCGGCGGACTCGGCCGGGCGTTCCTGTTGAGCCAACGCGAGGGAGAGATTGTAGCGTGCGATCCAGTTGGTCGGGGCGGCGAGGGTGGCGGCGCGCCAGGATTTTTCGGCGCCGGCAAAATCGCCGCGGCGGTAGAGCGCGTGACCGTCCGCCGCGTTGGTGGCGGCGGCGGCCGCGAGCAAAATCGAGCACGGGATGAGCAGCAAGGCGGCGATCGCGGCGGCGAAGGGGAAAAGGTTGCGAGGGAGGAGAGCGCGGAGCGGATTGAAGCCAGCGACGGGCCTGGCCGCGAGCGCCGCGTCGGCGCGCGCGACCCAGTCCGAGGGAAGTTCCGTGCGGCTGCTGTAGAGCGCGCGGTCGCACTCGGCCCAGAGCGCCGACCAACCTGCATCACCCGTGGCGGAGGGGGGCGGGGCGGCGTGGTGGAGTTGCCACAGCACCGCGGCGTCGCGCTGCCACGCGAGGAGCAATTGCGGCGAGAGCGGGCCGGAGCGGAGCTGGGCGAGCGTGCGGGCGAGTCGCTGGCGGGCTTCACGGCGCGGGCGAAGCGGGTCGGTGGTCTGAGCGCGGCGAACGGCGAGCCAGGCCCAAACGAGCGCGGGCAACGCGAGTGGCGCGACGATCCAAGCCAGCCAGGTGCGCACGGGAAGCGGTGGGGCGGCGATCGCCGAGCCGGGCAGGGGATCGCGGGGGAGGCCGGCGGGCGGCACGGGCGATTTCGTCTTGAGATTTTCAATCTGCGCCGGAGTCGGCCCAGCAGGTGCGGCGGCGGGAGCGGGTGGCGTCTCGGCCGCGGGAGCGGTGGCGGACGGAGCGACCGTGAGGTTTAGTTTCGGCGCAGCGGGCGCCGCGATGCGGCACGTCTTGGCTTCGGTTTTCTTCGTCTTGTAGGTGCCGCTTTTCGGGTCGAAGTAAGTGAAACTCACCGGCCCGAGCGGGTAGTTGCCGGGTTTGGTGGGCACGAGGACGACATCCTCGGCCAGCACGACATCGAAGAGCTTGTTGTCGGTGGGAGTGCGGCGGGCCTTGGGCTGGACGACTTGAAAATCCTTGGACACCTCGCGCGAGGGCAGGCCGGCGATGTCCGGCCAATTGCCGGTGCCCTTGAGTTCGAGGGTCCACGTGATCGGTTCGCCGACGCCGGCATTTTCCGGAACGATTTCCGAAACGAGTTCGAACTCGCCGACCGCGCCGGCGAAGCCGGCGGGCGCACCGGCGGGCAGCGGGCGCACCGTGATCACCGGCTGATCGGAGGTGACCGACACGGGTTCCATCCGGGACTGGGTGAAGAAGCCGAAACCGACGGTGCCGGTCTGGATGTTGATGAGGTGAGTCGCCGCTTCGAGTTTGACGGTGTTGGGCGTGCGGGCCGAGGCGCGGGTGCGGTAGGTGACGCGGGCGCGGCGCTCGCCGCCGACGGGATCCTCGGTGACCTCGGGTTTGGACCAATCCTCGATGGTGAGCGGGGCCGAGTTCCACTCGAAGTTGGGGGAGATCTGCGGATTGGCGCGGCTGGCGGCGTTGAGTTCGTAGACGAGACCGAAGACCTCGCCGGCCCACACGGTGGGGCGTTCGGGAATCAGACGGGCACCCGCCACCGAAGCGGCCGAGGCGGCGGGGGCCGCGGCATTGAACGCGGCCACGCGCAGGACCCCGCGGTTGGTCTTCACGGTGAACGGCGGGATCTGGATCGGCGCATTCTGGCGCGAACTGACGAGGTAGGTATGGATGATCGAGCGCCGGACGTCGAAATTGATGATGTTGGTGCTGCTGCTTTCGCCGATCTTGCGGAAAGTCAGGCCGGACACGGCGGGCAACTCGGGAGCGCCGTCGGGCGCGCAGTCGTCGAAGATGAGCTGGAACGCGCTGGAGCCGGAGTCGGAGGCCTCCCAGCGGACGGATTGGGCGCGCGCGGCGGCGAGCGTGGCGCAAAAGAGCAGGAGAGCTGCAAGGGTGGAGCGCATGCGGGTTACCAATCTTTTCCGGGCTTTTTCTGGTCGGGCTTCCGTTCGCCCTCCATCAACTGAAAGAGACGGGCGGGAGAATCCTGACTGCGGATTTGCTCCAGCTTCTGCAGTGGAATGGCCAGCGATGGGTCGGCCGGCTCGGCCTGGGCCTGCTTTTCCTCCTTGTTGCCGCCCACTTTCTGCGTCTCCGCCGGCGGTTGCTCCTCGGGCGGTTGCTCGGGCTTCTTCATATCGCCGAAGGCGGATTCGCCCTGTTTGCGGTCGTCGGTGTCGGACTGCTTCTGCTGCGTGTTGTCGTTTTGGTCGGACTTCTGGTCCTTCGGCTGGCCTTGCTCCGGCTTGTCGTCCTGATTCTGGTTCGATTGCTGGTTCTGCTGCTGATCGGACTGTTCCTTTTTGTTGTCCTGATCCTTCTGCTGCTTGTCCTTGTCCTGCTGCTTCTGCTGCTGGTCATCCTTTTTCTCGTCGTCCTTCTTTTCGAGCAGCGTCTCGAGTTCTTCGCGGAGCTTCGGCCAGTCGGCGGTTTTGGCGTCGAGGCTCTGACCCAGCGAAACGGCCGACAGCGCATCGCGCACGGGACCTTCGGGCACGGGTTGGCGCTCCGACTGGATGCGTGAGCCCCACGTGACGGTCTCGCGGGCAAGTTCGGCCCAATCGCGGGCGGACGGCGCAGACGCGGCGGCGACCCGGCCGACGATCTTCGACAGCGCGGCGGAGGGCGCGACGGGCGGAGCGGCCTCCGCCGCGCGCGCCGGAGGCGGGAGGCTGGAGACGGGAACCAGGAAAAACAGAAGGGCGGCGGTGGCGGCGAGTTTTCCCGCCTCCGGCCTCCGGTCTCCTGCCTCCCGCGCGCGCAGCACCATCGCGCGCGGGCGCGGGCGGACCGGAAATTCGTAGCACAAGCTGAACAGGAAGCACCAAACGGCAAAGGCGAGCGGCCACTGGAAACGCTCGACGAGGCGCACCGTGTTTTTCTCGAGGAACTGGCCTTTGCGGCCGGCGTCGACCGTTTCCTTCACCAGTGCCGCGAGGTCGATCCACGACGAGGCGTCGCGATAGGCGCCGTTGGTGGCGCGGGCGAGTTCCTGCAGGGTGGCGTTTTCGAGCTTGGAGAGGACGACGGCGCCGCGTTCATCCTTCACGAAGCCGCCCGCGTTGTCGGGGATCATCGCGCCGGCGGCGGTGCCGACGCCGAGGCCGATGACGCGGACGTTCTTCTTTTTCAGTTCCTCGATCCGCTCGCGCCAGCCCTCTTCGGTCGCCTCGCCGTCGCTCAGGATGATGAGGAAGCGATCGGCCGAATTGGTGGCGCTGAAGGCCTCGGTGGAGGCGTTGAGCAGGGCGGTGTAGTTGGAGCCGCCCTGCGGGAGGAACTCGGGATTGAGCGCCGGCAGAAACTCACGGAGGATTTCGTAGTCGGCGCTGAGCGGGGATTGCAGAAACGACGTGCCGGCGAACACCACGAGGCCGACGCGCTCGCCGCTGAGTTTTTCGAGCAGGGAGGTGATGAGGAGTTTCGCACGGTCGAGGCGCGTGGGCTTGACGTCGGGCGCGAGCATCGAGCGCGAGAGGTCGAGCGCGAGGAGGATCTCGCGGGACTGATCGAAGACGGGTTCCTCGATGCGGCCCCACTGCGGGCGCGCGAGGGCGATGATGGCGAGGACGAGGGCGGCGCAGAGCCAGTAACGCGGCCGCGACGCGGCGACGGACGGGGCGGTGCGAAAATCGGCGAGGCGCAACTCGGCGCTCCCCGCTTCGGCGCGGAGAATCTTGGGATGGGTGGAGTCCGCCGCGCGGCGACGGCGGGACAACTCCCAGGCGAGAAGCGCGGCGGGCAGCAACAGGAGCCAGAAGAGGTGGGGCCACTGGAAGCTCATCGGTGCAAGAAGTGACAAGTCACAAGTGGCGAGTAGGCGAGCTTGGCCGATTGGGCGCCTCCGGCGGTTGGCGGCTTGAAAAGTAGGGTCGGCTTCCAGCCGGCTCCGATCAACGCCGGCAAGATGCCGGCGCTACCTTCCGACGCCGTGCCGCTGATTGCCGGAGCCTGGTTGTTTTTCATGCCGCCTCCCTCCGCCAGACGGGACGCGAAACCAGGGCGCCGAGCGTGAGGCAGCCCAGCCCCGGTGCGGCGAGCCACCAGAACAACTCGGTCGTGATGAGAAAGCTCTTGGCCTGGAATTCGATCTTCTGAGTGCGGTCGATTTCCTTGAAGGCGCGCTCGGCCGTGCCGACATCGGCGGCGCGGAAGAACTTGCCGCCGGTCGCGTCGGCCATCGCCCGCAAGGCGCCCTCGTCGAGGTCGGAGACGACGGTGCGGTAGACCTTGCGGCCGGAACGGTCGGTGCCGACGGGGTAGGGCACATAGCCGTCCTTGCCGGCGCCGATCGTGTAGACGGGGACGCTGCGCGACTTCGCGAGTTCGGTGGCCTGCTCGGGCGAGAGGGCACCGCGGTTGTTCACGCCATCGGTGAGCAGGACCACGAAGGCGCCCTGACGTTTGCCGCCGCTCTCGCGTTTGGCCTGTTCGAGACGCGTGAGGGCGACGCCGAGGCCGTCGCCGATCGCGGTGCCATCCTCGATGAGGCCGATTTTCAGGCGTTCGATCTGCTTCGCGAGCCAGTCGTGGTCGAAGGTGAGCGGGGCCATCGTGTAGGCGCGGCCGGAGAAGAGCACGACGCCGATGCGGTCGTTGGTGCGCTTCTCGATGAAGGCCTGGATGACGGGCTTGATGGCCTGGAGGCGGTTGATGCGCTCACCGCCGCGTTCGTAATCCTCGGAGAGCATCGAACCCGAGAGATCGATCGCGAGCATGATGTCGTAGCCCTCGGACCGGACTTCGCGCTTGTCTTCGACGCGTTGGGGCCGGGCGAGGGCGACGACGAGGAGGGCGAGGCCGCCGAGCGCGAGCGCCACGGGCCACCGCGAGGGCGCGGCGAGGGACGGGCGGTGCCACGCCGCGGCGAACGGCACGAGCAGCACCGGCACACTGCGACGCCCGCGCAGCCAGACGATGAGCGGGAGCGCGAGGAGGGCGGCGAGCCAGAGCGGGTCTTTGAGAATCAGGTGGCCCATGACGAAAAATCCCAAACGCCAAAACCCAAACGCCAAAGAAATTCCAAATTCTCGAAAACTTCAAAACGCGCGGGGCCAGCCGGCATTGAATATTGAAGCCTGGGATTTTTTTGGAATTTGGACATTTGGTGTTTGGGGTTTGCGCGTCAGCGGCGTGAGCCGGGTTTCATGCGCGCGTGGAAGAAGCGCACGAGGGCTTCGAGGCGGTTTTGCTCGGTGGTGACGACGAGGCGGCTGAGCGGGTCAGGGAACAGCGACTCCCAGGCGTCCTCGCGTTCGCGTTTCCACGTGGCGTGCGCCGCGCGCTCGGCGGCGCTGCCCTCGAGGGTGACGAGGCGGCCGGCCGTGGGATCGTAGGCGGCGAAGTTCTCGCCGGTGGGCAGCGCCTGTTCCCACGGGTCATCGACGCGGAAGCCCATCGTCTGATAGCGGCGGCGCAGCACCGGCCAGCCCTCGGGCTCGGGACGCGGGGCGAAATCGCCGAGCCAGAGGAGAATGCTGTGCTTCGGCGCGGCGCGGGAGAGGAAACGCCACGGCATCGCGACGGGGCCGGCCGTGGGATCGGGCGCGGGACGGGCGAGGAGCGTGGCGGCGGAATGCAGGATCTGGCCGCGGCCGCGGACCGGTTCGCGCACCAACGTGCCGTCGGGCGAGGCGTGGACGAAGCCCACGCGGTCGCGATTGACGGCGCCGAGCAGCATGACGAGGCCGGCGAGTTCCATGAGGGCTTCGCGTTTCGATTGGGCGCCGGAGCCGAAGTGGAGCGACGGTGAGTCCTCGAAAACGAGCAGCAGCGTGACCTCGCGCTCCTCGACAAATTTCTTGCGGTAGGGCTCGCCGAGGCGCGCGGTGACGTTCCAGTCGATGTCGCGCACGTCGTCGCCAAACGAGTATTTGACCACCTGATCGAACTCCATGCCGCGGCCGCGGAACGCGGAGCGGTATTCGCCACTGAGGATGTTTTCGACGGCGTGGCGCACCCGCCACTCGAGCTGCCGGAGCAGGGCGAGCGGGTTGTCGATCCTGGCGTTCGACGTGTCGATCTTCAGCGGCATGGTTCAGGGAAATCTTTCTCCTTATCCTTTATCTTTCTCTTTCGTCAGGAGCTCGCCGGTCGCAAAGGGGAGAGAAGGATAAAGAGAAAGAGGAAGATCAGGCGCTCGGCACCGGCGTGCGTTCGAGCACCTGGGCGACGATTTTGTCGGTGGTGACTTCCTCGGCCTCGGCTTCGTAGGTGAGGCCGATGCGGTGCCGGAGCACGTCGGGGGCGAGTTCCTGGACGAGAGCGGGTGAGAGGTAATCCTGTCCGCGCAGCCAGGCGAGGGCGCGGCCGGCCTGGTAGAGCGCGAGGGAGGCGCGGGGGGAGGCGCCGAAGCTGAGATAGGTTTTGGCGCCGCCGCCTTTCTCCGCCAGCGCGCGGGTGCCGCGCACGAGCGAGAGGATGTAGCCCTGCACTTGCGGCGAGAGGTGGATCGCATCGACCTCGTGACGCAGCGCGAGCAGTTCCTCACCGCTGGAAACGGGGGTGAGCGCGGGCTGTTTCGTGACCTGGCCCCAGCGGCCCATCATCGATGATTCTTCCTCGGCGGTGGGATAACCGACGATGAGCTTGAAAAGAAAACGATCGGTCTGCGCCTCGGGCAGCGGGTAGGTGCCCTCCTGCTCGATGGGGTTTTGCGTGGCCATGACGAAGAACGGCTTCGGCAGCAGATGCGTTTGCCCGCCGATGGTGACCTGGCGTTCCTGCATGGCTTCGAGGAGGGCGGATTGGACTTTGGCGGGAGCGCGGTTGATCTCGTCGGCCAGGACCAGGTTGGCGAAGATCGGACCGCGGTGGGCGGTGAATTCGCCGGTCTTTGGCTGGAAAATCATCGTGCCGACCACGTCGCTCGGCAGGAGGTCCGGGGTGAACTGGATGCGCTCGAATTGCACGCCGAGGGCGGTGCCGAGGGACTTGATGAGGAGCGTCTTCGCGAGGCCGGGCATGCCCTCAAGGAGGACGTGGCCGTTGGCGAGGAGGGCGACGAGCATGCGCTCGACGGCGGCATCCTGACCGATGACGGCCTTGCCGATTTCGGCACGGAGTTTCTGAGACCAAGCGGGACCTGATTGCATGAGGGAGCGGAGGTGGGAGATGGAAGATGGAGGCGCGTTTGACTCTTTGAGGAGGAAAGAGTTTCCCTCAAGAAAACGGCCTCCCATGCGCATACCAGCCCAAATCGTCGAACGCCTGGCGGCCGTCGGCGTGCAACTGGCGGACGTGGAGGAGCGTTTTGTGCGGGGTTCGGGACCGGGCGGACAGAAAATCAACAAGACAAGCTCGACGGTGTGGCTGCGGCACGGGCCGACGGGAATCGAAGTGCGATGTCAGCACGAGAGGTTGCAGACGGCGAATCGGGAGCGGGCGTGGGTGGAGTTGTGCGAAAAACTGGAAACGCGGGCGCGCGCGGCGAGCGAAGCGGTCATCGATGCACACGAACTGGAGCGCCGCCGGAACCGGAAAAAGTCTCACGCCCAGAAGGTCCGCATGATTCAATCGAAGAAGCACCGGGCGCGGATCAAGGCGAACCGGCGAGGCGGGGGCTTTGAGTGAGTGGAAACTTGCAGTCGAGGTGGAGCGCGTCGCCCTCAACGCGCTCGGGCTACGGCGCACACCCGGAAAGCGCGTTGAGGGCAACGCGCTCCACCTCAGTCGGCGTTTCATGCCGTTTTAGGCAGGGACGTCTCGAGACGTCCTGAGTTGGCGGGTGGAGTGCACGCCCAAGGCGTGAATGTGAAATGGAACTCAGGACGGCGCGGAGAGCCGTCCCTACCTCGATCACTCGCCCGGCCGATACCTGCGTTCGGCATGGCGCTCGATGTCTGAGCGGTAGAACCACACGTCCTTGAACTGGCCGCGGGCGTAGCGTTCGGCTTGGTCGTTGAAGTGCGGGGACGCGGGGTCGTTGCTGTTGCCGCCGGCGAGGAGGCTTTTGGCGACGATACGAGGGCCGAACTCCACGGCGGCGACGAAGCTGTTGCCGCGGTTGCCGTAGATGCGCCTGGTTTTTTGCGGCGGTCCGCTGACACCGAATGCCGCGAGCGAACCCCAGTTGCCGGAGGCAAAGGGAATCGGGAGGCTCGGCTTGGTGTCGTCGAATCCCGCATTGATATCGCCGCTGAGCCGCTGGAAGCGGTTGATCTCGCCCCAGGGCGTCTGCCACGTGCCGAAGTCGCGCGTGAGGCGTTCGACGACGCGCTGGAGGGCGTCGAGCCGCTGCGCCGGCGTGGCGGATGCGGCAGCCGCGGGAGTGGCGGCGATTTCATGGGCCCACAGGATCGCGAGCGCCGCCGGCACGGAGCTGCTTGAGGTGCGGCGATCCCATGCGCGCAGCGCCACGATCGGTTCCGTGAGCACCGGCCGCAGTGGAGCCGTGGCCGGCAGTTCGTCGAAGGCGGCGAAAAGCGGGGGCAGGAGGGTTTCGAACGCGGCGAGATAGCTGTCGTAGGCGGCGGCGATGAGGGAATCGAGCGTCCACGCGGCCGGGCGATCGAGCACGCGCACGGCGTTGCGGCCGCGGGCGTTTTCGGGATTGGTCCACATGTAGGCCGGGAAATCCTCGCGCCGGGGGCTGTTCGGGCCGGCCGCGGAAAACGGCCAGTTGTTGGTGTTTTGAATCCAGCCGTTCGGTGGATTGAGCAGCTGGATGATCTCCTTCACGTCGTGCAGGCCGCGCCACTCGGTCGCGGGATCGCTGCCGTTCACGGGTTGCGTCCAATCGAATTTCGGATCGCGGCGGGGAACGAAGTTGCCGTGGAAATAAGCGATGTTGCCGTCGGTGTCGGCGAAGACGGTGTTGTTGGAGGTGTTGGTGCGCAGGTCCATCACCCGGCGGAAATCGGCGAAGCCGCGCGCTTTGGTGCGTTGGTAGGATTGGATGAGCGCGTTGACCGGGTCCTGCATGAGCCGGACCGTGACCCAGCGACCGTCGACTTCGCGGACGACCGGACCGTGAGGCGTGAAGTAAGCGGTGACGGTGCGTTCGCGGGTGGCGGTGGTGGAGCGGTAAGGGAGGACGATCGGTTTGGTGATGAGCGCCCGTTCCTCGGTGCCGTAGTGGTAGAAGAAGCCGCCGGGCTTCTCGACGATGGTTTCCAGATATTCGTCGATCACGTCCGCGCCGTTGGAGGTGTGCATCCAGCCGCAGCGGTCGTTGAAGCCCTGGTAGACGAAGAACTGGCCCCACGTGACGGCGCCGTAGGCGTTGAGGCCCTCCTCGCTCACGACATGCACCTCGGGACGAAAGTAGAACGAGGTGTGCGGATTGATCATCAGCAGCGCGTGCCCCGAAGCGCTGATCGCGGGGGCGATGGCGAAACCATTGGAACCACCCGGCTCCGCGCCACGGCCCGGCGGGTCGGACTCGCGCGACCAACTCAACGCACGCGCGGGGCGCCGGCCATAGAAAGCCTCCAACCGGCGGAGCGAAACCGACTCGATGTCGCCGCCGATGCTGCCCTCGGTGAACGAGAGCGCCATCCACGGTTCGAAACGCGCGATGAGCCGCGGCTGCACGTGCGGGTGCGTGTGCAGGAAGTAGTTCAGGCCGTCGGCCCACGCGTCCATGAGGGCGCGCAACCACGGCGGGGAGCCGGCGTATCTGGCCCGCAAGTCCACCGGATCGATGAACAGCTTCATCCGCAGATCGCGCCAGAGTTCGGCCTCGCCTTCGACTTCCGCGCGGCGGCCCAGGGCGTCGATGTAGTTCAATTCGATGCGCGGAAAATCGTCCTCGGCCTGCGCGTAGAGCAAACCGAACACGGCATCGGCGTCCGTCCGGCCGAACACATGCGGGATGCCCCAGGTGTCGCGCATGATGGTGACGTTGGCGGCGTGTTGCTGCCAGCGGGTGAGATCGTAGGCCCGCGCGGGAGCGACGGCGGCGAGGAGAACGAGGAGGGCAAGGGCGCGTTTCATAGGAACTCGATCCGGTCGCCGACGCGCAGCGTGCCGTGTTTGGTCTCGTGGATGAGGTTCTGGCCGAAATTCACGTCGGTGGGATCGTCGGGGGCGCGGCGATAGGCGGCCAGGGTGCGGAGCGGCTCGACGCCCCGCTCGGCCGTCGCCTGATCGGTGGTGGTCACGACGCAGCGCGCGCACGGGCCGGCGGAACGGAAGACGATTTCGCCGAGACGAAAACGCGGCCACGCGTCTTCCGCGTGGGCCGGGCAGCCGGTGACGACGAGGTTGGGCCGGAAGCGATCCATCGGCACCGGATCTTCACCACGCGCGACGAGGCGGTCGTTCAACGCTGCGAGGGAGGCTTCGCTGATCACGAGCAGAGGCACGGCGTCGGCGAAGGTCACGTTGTCGCCGGGGTGGGCGGCGGGCTTGGTGACGGGGCGCGTGAATTGCCGGCCAATGCGGACCAGCCGGCAAGGCACGGCGAGAAAATCACTGAGCCAGGCGGCGGTGGCATCGCCGCAATCTTCCGCCAGCAACCCGGCGCTCTTCCACACGCTCACCGTGCGCAGCGGCGCCGATTCATCCGCGGGGCGGCCGACCGACACGGCACCGGCGCCTCCGGCCGAGAGCGTCAAGGTGTCGGCCGAGAGCGCCGTGTGGACGAGGGCCATGCGAGCGTGGGAACGCTGCGTGAGAAAGCGGCCGGTTTCATCAACGACGAGGAAGCGGCGATCGCCAACGGGTCCGAGGGCATCGAGCGCGACCGCATCGAGCGCGATGCCGCGCAGACCTTTGACGGGGTAGACGAAGAGAGCGGAAAGGTGCATGGCGTCGGTCGGGAAAACCTCCCACACGCAGCCGCCGCGGCGGGCCCGGGGCAACGGAAAAGACGCGGGCGCTGGCCAGGGCTGCAACTCAAACTGAGGTCAGCGATTTGTAGCGGCGGTCTATGACCGCCGACGTTGCGCCGAGGGGATTCGTTCGGCGGTCACAGACCGCCGCTACAGCCGGGCATTCGGAAACCGCTCAGCGTTTGCGCCGGTAGGTGGCGAGATAGATGGACTGGCCCGCGGCGGTCGCAAACGCGGCCGGCGCGGCGCCGTCGAGACCGTAGCAAATCCGCAGTCGATCGCCGGCCAGTTGGAAGATGCACGGGATGATGCGCCCTTCGTTTGGTCCGGCCGTGCCGGTCAATTGGAGCGCGCCCGCCCCGGCCGGCAGCCAGGTGCCGCGGTCGGCGATCCGGCCGGCGAAGCGGACGACGTAGTGGGCGGGAGTCAGTTCGAGTTCGACGCGCAGTGCGACGAGGTCGGGCGACGGCTCGCCGTTTTGCTCGGCCCGGATCATCTCCCAGGTGCCGGGGAGCGATGCGTGCATGCCTCAGGCGCGCTTGAGCACGTCGCGCGGTGTGGTTTCCACGGGGGCGGGCTCGGCGAGTTGCTTGGTGCCCTTGGCGCCGAGTTCGGAAAATTTCCGGGCGCCGGGGAGGAGGGTCTGCTCGAACGAGCCGACGGCGGCATTGTAGGCCTTGTTGGCGGTCTCGAGACCGCGGCCGACTTTGTCGAGGTTGTCGGCGAATCCGGTGATGCGGTCGTAGAGGACGCGGCCGAGGTCGGCGATGATTTGCGCGTTTTTCGAGACGTCCTCCTGGCGCCAGCCATACGCGGCGGCCTTGAGCAGGGCGATGAGCGTGGCGGGCGTGGCGAGCAGGACTTTTTTGCCGATGGCGCGATCGATGAGGGTGGGATCGGCCTGCAGCGCGCCGGCGAGGAACTGGTCGCCGGGCAAAAACAACACGACGAACTCGGGAGAGGGCTGGAACTGCTCCCAATAGTTTTTCGCGCCGAGCGCGTCGATGTGGCCGCGGACTTTCGCGGCGTGGTCGGCGAGCTTGGCCGCGCGCACGGATTCGTCGGAAGCGTTGGCGGCTTCGCGGAAGGCCTCGTTCGGGGCCTTGGCGTCGACGACGATCTGCTGGCCGCCGGGGAGACGGACGACCAGATCGGCGCGCAGGGCGCCGCTGGCCTGCTGCTCGGCGAAATCGCAGTAGCCGGTCATGCCGGCGAGTTCGACCACGCGGCGGAGCTGAAGCTCGCCCCAGGTGCCGGCGGTGGTGGTCGAGCGGAGTGCGGTGGAAAGTTTGGCGGCCTCGGCCTGGAGTTGCGTCTGCGCGGCGCCGAGCGACTTGAGCTGCTCCGAAAGGCGGCCGTAGGCGTCGGCGCGGGCCCTGTCGATCTCGACCACGCTCGCCCCGACCTTGTCGAGCGACTCGCGCAGTGGCTTCACGAGAGCGTCGATGGCCTGCTGGCGCTTCTCGAGTTCACCGGTCGATTGCTGGTGGAGCTGGGCGAAAGTGGCGCGGGCGAGCTTCAGGAACTCGTCGGTGTTGCGGCTGAGCGCATCGGCGGAAAGGGACTTGAACTCGGCCTTGAGCCGCTCGTGGGCGTCGGTGAGGGCGGAGAGTTTTTCCCCGGCGGCGGCCTGGGTCGTGGCGAGGTCGCGTTCGAGCCGGGAGCGCTGGGCCTCGGTCTCGGCGAGTCGCGCGGCGAGGCGGGCGTGCTCCTCGCCGAGGAGCCGGGCCCGCTCGGCCAGGGCGGCGTTTTGCGAGCGGAGAAACAGCCAGACGAGCAGTCCGGCCAGCAGAGCGGAGACGAGTGCGACGGTAAAAGTCACGTAAAGATGGTCGGGGTGGGCTTGGTGCAAATCAATCCCGGATGCGTGCCTTGACAGCCGGAAAGGCGACCTGCAAACACCCTCCTGTTCCCCGGCCCGGACTCGAAACTTCGACTCGTTCGCGCCCCCGTCATCCGCATGCCGACCGAAAACTCCCCCGTTCTGCCCGCCACTTCCACGGAAAAAGCGCCCGTGTTGGTCGTCGACGATGAGTATGGCCCGCGTGAATCCATCGCCTTCAGTCTCGGCACGGAGTTCGCGGTGGAAACCGCCGAACGGGCGAAAGAGGCGCTGGCGAAGATCAAGTCCCGCAAATTTGCGGCCGTCGTGCTCGACATCCGGATGCCGGAAATGGACGGCATCCGGGCGCTCGAGGAACTGCGCAAGATCGATCCGCACGTCTCGGTGATCATGCTCACCGGCTACGGCACGCTGCTCACGGCGCAGCAGGCGATGGTGAACGGGGCGAACCAATATCTGCGCAAGCCGCCGGACATCCCTGAGTTGGTGGAAGCCGTGCGGAAGCAGACCGCGGCCACGCGGCTGCGCCGCGCGCAGGCGCAGGCGGTGGTGGAAGAGCACGAAGCCAATGCCGCCCTCAAGCGGGAGATCGAACGCAATGAGCCGCAGATCTGGCAGGCGCGTGCTTCGGTGGAACTCGTGCACGACCTCAACAATCCGCTCACGGTGGTGATCGGTTACTCCGCGCTCGTCGCCGACGAGGCCCGGCTGCTGGCGCAGCGCGACCCCGATACCGCCAAGAAGCTGCTCGACTACACCGCCATGGTGGAGAAGGCCGCCGAGTATTGCCACCATCTGTCCGAAAACTGGCGCATGGCGGCGAAGAAGGCGCCGGAGTTCACGCGGGTCGATCTGGTGCAGGTCGTGAACGAGGTGCGGCAGGTGATCTTTTTTGGCAACGTCGCCATCGAGTGCAGCGGGCTGCCCGCCGCGTGGGTGCGGGGCTCGAAGTTCGAGCTCATGCGGGTCTTCCAGAACCTGTTCAAGAACGCCCTCGAAGCCGGGGCGAGCCGCGTGACGGTCAGCCTCGCGCAGCCGGCGGAGAAAATTGAAATCAGCGTCGCCGACAATGGCGGAGGGATGGACGGCGAACGGCTCAGACGGGCGCTGCACGGCGGATTCAGCTCCAAGGCCAATGGCACGGGCCTCGGCCTGAGCATCTGCCGGCACCTGGTCGGCACGCACGGTGCGACGTTCCAGGTCGAGTCGACCGAGGACGTCGGCACGACGGTGCGCATGGCCTTTCCCGCCGCTCCGCTGGGATGAAGCGGCGCCGGGTAAAGATCACGGGCATCGGATTTGTCACGCCGGCGGGGATCGGGACCGACGAGTTTCTGCGGCAGATCAAGGAGCCGGTGAGCCGGGTCGGGGCGCTCAAACGGTTTCCGGATGCGGCGGGCGCGTTTGCCGGCGCGGAGGTGAAGGGCTTCAAGCTGGAAAAATTCGTGCCCGGCGTGAATGCGCGGCGGATGGCGCGCCATACCCAGTTCGCCCTGGCGGCGGCCCAACTGGCGGTGCAGGATGCCGGGTATACATTCGGAGCGTTGCGATCGCGATCCGCGCTGATCATGATCGGCGCGACGCTCATGGATTTTGGTGCGATCAACCGGGCGATGGAAACGGTGGTGGACACCGGGCCCTTGAGCGCGATGCCGACCTCGGTCACCAGTTCCATGGTCAGCCGCATCGGAGCGACCGTGGGCGAGGCGATCGGCGGGGTGACGCGGGCCATGTCGTTTCAGAGCGCCTGCTGCGCGGGACTTGATTCGATCGGGCGGGCGGCGGAAATGATCGCGCAAGGCGAGGCCGATATCGCCATTTGCGGAGGCACCGAGGCGCCCCTCCATCTCCACCCCATGATCGAGCTGCGCATGCTGGGTCTGGCACCGGGCAATCCCGAACAGCCGGAACGGCAGTGCCGTCCGTTCGACCGGTGGCGGACCACCGGGGTGATCGGCGAGGGGGCCTGCATCCTGGTGCTTGAAGCGGAGCACGTCGGGCGTCCGGCGTATGCGCATGTCGACGGCTATTCGTTTGCCTCGGACGCGATGGGTAGTTCCTGCGACGGAATGTTGGAGGCCATGCGACTCGCGGTGGGTAATGCCTGCATGCGGCCGATCGACATCGAGGCGGTGAGCGCGTGGGGACCCGGGCACAAGCTGATCGACGCCGCCGAAGCGACGGTGTTGGGCCAGTTCTTCGCGTCACGCCTGCCGGAAATCCCCGTGACCTCGATCAAGGGGGCCATCGGCAATCCGCTGGGGGCCGCGGGTGCGATCCAGGTCGGTTGTGCGGCGCTGGGATTGCGCCACGAGTTCATGCCGCCGACGGTGAATTGGGAGCATCCCGATCCCGCCTGCCGGTTGAATCTCTCCGGCCGGGTGCGACATCTGCCGCACGCCAACGTGCTGGTGAACGCCCACGGCCTGTCCGGCAGCAACGCATGCATCTTACTCAGCAAATAGCGCTCAATGCGACGGTCGTGGTCGCGCTCGTGGCCGTGGCGGTCGGTTTCACGGCCGTTTGGTCCAACCCGGAGCGGTTGGTGAACCGGGGCTTTTTTGCGGCCTCACTGTTCGTCGCAGTCTGGCTCTACTGCCTCGATCGCGTGCGCGAGGGCGGGGTGGACGGGCAGTTCTGGGCGCAAGCGACGGCCATCGCCGGGGCGGCGATCATCGTGCCGATCTGGTTCATCAAGGAGGCGATCGTCCACGATTCGGAATCGGGCGCAGTCATGTTGAAACGCGGGATCGGCTGGATCGTGGCCAGCGCGTTCCTCGGCTTTGGCCGGGCGTCAAACTGGCTGGTCAACGGGGTGAATGTCAGCCTGTGGGGTTTCATTCTCGGCTCGGCCGCGCTGTATGGCTTTTTGCTCAGGCAGACGTTGCGTGACCTGCGGCTTGCGACCGGGGTGAAGCGCCTGGAACTTCAGATCACCCTGCTGGGCGGGAGTTCGACGGGCCTGGCCATCATGCTGCTGGTGGTCGTGCGGAATGCCGCCGATCTGCCGTGGGTGACGCAATTGTATCCGCTGGCCGTGCTCGTTTTCTATTCGGGCACGGTCGTCGCGATCACGACGAGCCGCGTGTTCAATGCGCGGCAAATCCTGCTGGCGGTGGCACAGAAATTTTCGCTGGTCGGACTGGTCGGAACGGTGGCGTATGGGCTGGATCTGGTGTTGTCGCCGCTCGTGGCGGCGCCGGTGGCGCTGCTCAGCACAGTGGCGCTGGCCCTGTGGTTTGCGGCCGAGCTGAACGGCTGGCTCAACCGGTTGTTTCAGTTTTATCCGCAGGCGACGGCGGTGCGCCAGGCGGCCTTTGAAGCGGCGCGGCGCGAGGCGAAGGTGGAGAACCTCGAGCGGGAGTTTCTCTCGATTTTGAAGGGCTGGGGGCAGGCTGATCACGTGTTGCTCCTGTGCGGCGAGCGGGGTGAGTTGCGGGGCAGCGGGCTGACCCCGGAGATGGAGGCGAAGCTGTTGCGGGCCATGCGGCAGCTGCGCTGGGCCACGCCGGAACGGCTCACGCGGGAACGGTCATCGCCGGACCGCGAGGAAGTCGCGCGTTTCCTGGCCGCGCGGGCGCTGGGCGTGATCGTGATCGGGGAGGGGCCGACCTTGACGGCGCTCGTCGGCGTCGGAGTCCCGGCCAACCGCCGGCCGTTCACCTATCCGCAGGTCACCCAGCTGATCGAACTCGCCTCGATCATGGAAAGTGCGCTGGAGCGCGCGCATTTCGCGGTGAAGGTGCAGCACACCGAACAGCTCGCGACCGTCGGCCTGCTCGGCGCCAGCCTGGCCCACGAGATCCGCAACCCGCTCGTCACGATCAAGACGTTCGTGCAACTGCTGCCGCAGCACCACCACGACGCGGCGTTTCGCGCCAAGTTTTTCCGGCTCATCGGCGACGAAGTGAACCGGATCGACCGGCTGACCGAGCAGTTGCTCGATCTCGCCTCGCCGCGCGCGTATGTGGCCACGCAGGTCGAATTGCATCCGGTCCTTCGCGCCAGCCTCGATCTCGTGGCGGCGAAGGCGTCGGACAAGAACATCGCGTTTCTGACGGATTTCACCGCCAAGCCAGACCTCGTGCACACGGATGCCTCGGCGGCGAAGCAGGTGATGCTCAACCTCTGCTTCAATGCGATCCAAGCGGTCGAAGGGCACGCCGGGGAGCGCTGGGTGAAGGTGGCGACGCGCAACGTGCCGGCGGGGGTTGAGATGGCGGTGGCGGACAGCGGCCCGGGCATCGCGCCGGATATTCGGCCGCGTCTTTTCCAGCCGTTTCAAACTACTAAGTCCTCCGGGTTCGGACTTGGGCTTGCCATCTGCAGCGATATTCTGGCGAATCTCGACGCGACGATCTCTGTCGATCCGGCGGGAACCGGGAGCGGGGCGACGTTTCGCGTCATCTTTCCATGCCAACCCCAGTCATCTTAGCGACGAATGACGCCGCGCTGGCGGACGCGTGGGAGCGGCAGCTCCCGGCGGGTCGCACGGCGCTGCGGCTGGGCGCGCAGTTGCTGCCGGGCGGGACGACGCCGGGATTTGCCGCGGTGGTGATCCTGGATGCCGTGGCGGAGCCGGCCCTGCCCCCGGGCCTGGCACGTTGCCCGACGATTTTTGTGGGCGAGCCGCGCAGCCTGCCCTTCGAGCAGGCGAAGCTCTCCGGCCGGGCCCGGGTGTTTCTGTCGTATGAGGAGAGCGCGGCGCGCTTGCGCGAGCTGCTGCCGCTGGTGGAAGAGCTGGCCGAAAAACAATCGATGCTGGACCTGATGGTCGAGCGGGGCCGGCGGGCCGGGCAGACGCGGCCGGTCGTCCGCCCGGTGGCGACGCCCGACGCGGCCGACTTGTGGGACTTTGTCGAAGGCACGATCGAGAACCTGGAGGCGCGGGACCGCCTGCTCGGCGAGTTTCGGCGCGCGTCGCGCCACCTGTTGCGGGCCTCGCACGCGGTCTTCTTCCTGCGGGAGCCGGACGGGTTCCGCGCGGATCGCGGGACGTCGTTTTTCCCGTCCGACGATCCCCTGGTGTTTTTTTTCGAGAATCATCCGGCGGTGATCGATGGCACGAACTGGGACGGCCCGGCCGACCCGATCGCCGAGCTGGCGGTGCGCAATCGTCTGGCCCTATGGGGGGCGCGGCTGCTCGTGCCGGTGCATGACAACGGCCGGCTGCTCGGTCTGATCGCGCTCGGCGTGCGCGACGATGGCGAGCCCTACGATGAGGCGGACCGCGGCCGGGCGGTGTTTTTCGCGCGGCTGTTGCGCCACGCGCTCACCAAGTCGGCGCAAATCTCGCGCCTGCACCTCGTGTCCGAGCAAGTGGCGTTGGGCGCGAAATACCTGCCGAGCACGCTGGTGCTGGGGCCGGACGAAAACGCCCCGCGGCACGTGCCGCTGATCGTGCGCGACCTGATCGGAGAAGCGCGGCGCACGCGCGAAGTCGGCCGGGCGGCGCCGACGGAGGCGCAACCGTTCCGCGCGGCGGCGGGGTTGATTGCCGAGACCGGCGGCGTCTGGGCCTTCTGGCAGGAGGCGAGTGGCGAGGTGCATGATGCGGTGGCGCGGCAGCGGGCGGAGCGCCTGGCGCTGTTGCGCGAGATCGCACTCACGCTGAATCACGAACTGGGCAACGCGCTCGTCTCGCTGGCGACGCTGCGTTTCAATCCCTCCGGCCAGCCGCTGCCACCGGCGATCTTCGAGGCGGCGAAGAGCGACGTGGCCAAACTCGAGGCGCTCAACAACCATGTGGCCCTGATGCAAAGCCTGCACGAGGCGAGTCCGGCGGCGTGCGACGTGCGCGAGATCGCCCAGCAGATGGGACATGCCTTGGGACTGCGCGTCGAAGTCGGGCCGGATCCGGTGGTCCTCCATGCCTGCCGGAAACACCTCGAAGTGGCGCTCCGGGCGCTGATCGCCTCGATCGCCGAGAACCGCGGAGACTTGGGGGCGCGCGAACTGGCCCTGCAGGTGCGCTCCACGGGCACCGGCGCCGAGACGACGGCGCTGCTGTCGTTGAAAGGCAGACAGCTCGAACTCGAGGGCATCCTGCCCGAGCCGGCCGAGGGCTCGATCCCGAATCAAGGCCGCCTCGGAGTCTTCCTGGCGAAAGAGATCCTGCGGCTGCACCACGGCGAGATTCATGCCGGGCCGGGGATGGAGGGCACGGAAATCCTGATTTCGATCCGGCAATGGTGAGGGGCGCGGCAGTCGGGGCGGCAGTGGAACGCTGGGCGGCGGCGGAGGCGGCGGTGCGGGCGCTGGTGTTGATCGGATCGCGGGTGCACCAGGGGCAGGCCGCGGCGTTCGCGGCGGACGAGTTTTCCGACTGGGACTTTCAGATCGTGACGGCGGCGCCGGGGCTTTTCTCCGACCGTCGCTGGACCGGCGCGCTGGGCCTGGGCGAGCCGCTGGCGTATGTGGCGCGGACGGGCCGGCTGGGAACCGCCACCAAGGTTTCGGCGGTCTTTCGGGATGGCGAACTGGATCTGGTGATTCTGCCCTTATGGCGCATGCGGCTGGTCCGCTGGCTGATGGCGGCGGGACTCGCCCGCCGGATGGCCGGGCTGCGGATCGCGTTGGGCGGGATGGCGGCCGTATTGCAGGCGGGACACCGGGTGCTGGTCGGCGCCGGGGAATGGGGGGGCTTTTTCGCGCAAGTAGTGGCGAAGTTCGCACCACCGCGGCTCGATGATACCGAGATCCTCGCCATGGCGGAGGGCTTCGTATGCGATTACGTTTCGACACGAAAGAAGATCGAGCGGGGGGAACTGATCGCCGCGCAACGCTGGCTGCATCACCAGCTGGCGGAGGTGAATCTGCAGTTGCTGCATGAACTGCGGCAGCGCCGCGGTGAACCGACGGCGCCGGATGGCCGCCGCGTGGAGCAGCTCAATTTCGATTCCCGCGGCCTCGAGATCGGCGCGTTGCCGGTGAAGGCCGACCTGCGTTCGGCCGTCGAGCGCTCGGCGGCGACGTTGCGGGAGTTGATGGCGGGGCTGGTGCCGGACTGGCGGTGGCCGGCGCTGTGAGTGCGGCCGGGCGGGGCGGCTCACCGAAAGTCGTGCGACGCCTGGGCGGGTAAATCGGATGCGCGGAGGGGCGCGATGTGTTCGGCGCGGACGTGGATGACGTTGGCGACGTTCTGCACCGGGCCGGTGATGCGCAGGGCGGGTTCCTGGGAGATGACGAGCCGGAGGGATTCGAACAGCGCGGGCACGACCACGGCATTGGCGATGCCGGTCTCGTCCTCGAGACTGATGAAGACGAAACCCTTCGCCGTGCCGGGGCGCTGGCGGCAGATGACCGAGCCGGCGATGGTGACGCGGGCGCCCTTGGGCGCATGCACCAACTCGGCGGCACACCACACATCGGGCAGACGCGCACGAAGCGTCGCCATCGGGTGGCTGCCGACCGTGAGATCGAGGCCGCGGAAATCGGCGGCCAGGCGCTCGGCCGGCGTCATCGGGGCGAGTGGCGAGGTGTCGCGGTAGGCGTCGGCGAATTGCTTGAACAGATCCTCGTCGTCGGACCACGCCGTCTCGACCTCCCAGAGCGCCGCCCGGCGGTGGGGCGAGAAAGCGTGGAGTGCGCCGACGGCGGCGAGCGCGCGGCGCTCGGTCGCCGAGAAATTTGTGCGCCGGAGAAAATCGTCGAGCGAGACGAAGGGTCTTTCGGCGCGGGCGGCGAGCAACGTCTGCGCGGCGGCCGCCCGGAGGCCTTTGACGTAGCGCAGGCCGAGGCGGATGGATTTCTCGCCCGCGACCGTGCAGTTCCAGTCGGAGTGCTGGACGCAGACGGGACTCGCCTTCAGGCCGTGGCGGCGGCCGTCCTGGATGAGCGTGGCGGGGGAATAGAACCCCATCGGCTGGTTGTTGAGCAGGCAGGCGAAGAATTCGGCGGGGCGGTGGACTTTCAGCCACGTGCTGGCGTAGGCGAGCATGGCGAAGCCGATGGCGTGCGACTCGGGGAAACCGTAGGCGGCGAAAGACGTGGTCGCCCGCACGACTTTGCCGACCACGGTTTCGTTGTGGCCCTGGGCGCGGAGAGCGGCGGTGAGCCTGGCCAGGGCCTGCTCCATCCGCGCGGGATTCTTCGTGAAGCCCATCGCGCGGCGCAGCTCCTCCGCCTCGGCGCCGTTGAATTTGGCGAGGGCCATCGACAGCTCGAGCATCTGTTCCTGAAACAGGATCACCCCCATGGTGCGCCGTAGAATGGGCTCCACGATATGCGCGACGCTCGGATCGAGGTAGTCCACCTCTTCGAGGCCATCGCGGCGGCGGATGAGCGGATGGACGAGGTCGCCGGTGATCGGACCGGGGCGGATGATCGCGACCTGGATCGCGAGATCATAGAGGTCGACGGGTTTGAACCGCGGGAGGGTCGACATCTGGGCGCGGCTTTCGATTTGAAACACGCCCACGGTGTCGGCGGCGCGGATTTTGGCGTAGGTTTCGGGGTCGTCGGGCGGGATGGCGTCCATGGTCTGCGGGCCGTCGGGCCGCCGCGCGCACAGCTCGATCGTCTCCTGCAGCACGGCCATCATGCCAAGGCCGAGAAAGTCGATCTTCACGATGCCAAGGTTTTCGCAGTCCTCCTTGTCCCACTGGCAGACGCTGCGGTCGGGCATGGTGGCGGGCTCGAGCGGCACGACGTGGTCGAGCTGGCCCTGGCAGATCACCATGCCGCCGGAGTGCTGGCCGAGGTGGCGCGGCAGGCCCTGGATGGCGTGGTTCAACCGCACCATGGCCTCGGCGCGCGGGTGCTGCGCGGCGATGCCGGAGATGCGCAACTGCTCCTGCAAGCCCAGGGTTTCGGGGAAATCGCCGTGGGCAAAAAGACTCGAGCAGCGATCCAGCGCATCGTCGCCGAAGCCGAGCACTTTGCCGATTTCGCGGATCGTGCTGCGGCCGCGGTAGGTGATGACGTTGGCGGTCATCGCCGCGCCGCGCCGGCCGTAGCGGGCGTAGACCTGCTGGATGACGCGCTCGCGCCGCTCGCCGCTCGGGAAATCGAGATCGATGTCCGGCCAGGAGGGCCGGCCGTCGCGACCGACGCGGCTGTCGTTCAGAAAGCGTTCAAACAGGAGGCGGTGCGTGAGCGGGTTGACCGCGGTGATGCCGAGCACGAAGCAGACGGCGCTGTTGGCGGCGCTGCCCCGGCCCTGCACGAGGATGTTTTGTTCGCGCGCCCAGCGGCAGATGTCCCAAACGATGAGAAAATAGCCCGAGAACTTGAGCCGGGCGATGAGTTCGAGTTCGCGATTCAGCTGCGCGTTGAGTTCGGTCGTGACCGGGCCGCCGATGCGTGCGGGGGCGGCGGCGAAGGTGCGTTCGCGGAGCAGCTGATCCATGGTCACGCCGGCGGGCGTGGGAAAGACGGGGAATTCGTAACCAAGATTTTCGAGCGTGAACGCGAGGCGCGATTCGAGGCGCACGGTGTTTTCGATCGCGGCGGGCAGATCGGCGAAGCGCGGCCGCATCGCGGCGGCGGATTGGATGTGGCGTTCGTCGTTGGCGGACAAAAGCCGGCCGGCGGCATCAAGGGTCGTGTGCGCGCGGAGGCAGGTGAACACATCGGCGACCAGGCGATGCCCGGGGCTGGCATAGTTCACGCCGCCCGTGGCGAGGAGGGGGAGGCCGTGAGCGGCGGCGAGGTCGCGCAGGAAATCGACTTCGCGATCCTCGCCGCGGAGGCGGTGACGCTGGAGTTCGACGAAGAGCCGGGCGCTCGCCGGGTCGGAATCGCGGCCGAAGATCGCGGTCAGCTTTTCGAGCGCGGCGCCGGCGGTGGCGGAGCCGGTGGTGCGCCAGGCGCGGCGCACGGGGCCCTCCTCATCACCGGTCAGTGCGATGAGGCCGTCGCTGAAGCGGGCAAGTTCGTCCCACGTGGCGAAACACGGGCGTTTGCGGTCGCGGGGATCGGGCGCGCAGCCCCGCTCGTGAGCGTCGGGAGGATTTGGCGTTCCGTCTCGCGCGAGGCGGACGACATGAGGCGGGCGGTCGACGAGTTTCGCCTCGGTGATGAGCTGGCAGAGGTTCTGGTAGCCGGTGCGGTCGGCCACGAGCAGCGGAACGACACTGCCGTCTTCCATCGTGAGCTCCGCGCCGACGCGGGGGCGGACCGAGAAATCCAGCTCTTGGGCGCCGCCGTAGAAGCGGGGAGCGCCATAAAGGCCGTCGCGATCAAGCAGCGCGACGGCCGGCAGGTGCGCCTTGTTCGCCGCCGCGACGACGGCTTCGGGGGAGGATCCGCCGCGCAGGAAACTAAAGGCGCTGCGCGCGTGGAGTTCGATGTAGGTGTCCACGGATAATCTCGCCAGATTGCGGAAGAAAACGAGCCGCCTCCACACGGCGCTCGCGGAGGCGTGATTTCAGCCCCGGAGTGGCCAGCGTGCGAGTTCAACTTGGCGTGATTGTCCCACAATGCTCCGCAGCAGGGCAAATTCCCGCACGGTCCAGCTGACTTGTTCTACGGGAAGTTCCGCACGGATTTTGGGCGAATAGAGCAAGGTGAGGTGGGGCGTGAAATTGCTTCGGACAAAGCGTTGTAACCCGCGTCGTTTGAGCGCGGTGCCCAATTGCTGATGGAAGGCGCCCAATGCGGTCACGCCATCATAGCCACGCAGGACGAACGGTTTCTTAAAGCGCTTCACATCGAAGCTCGTGGCATGATCGAACGTGACCACAAAGGGGGCTGATGCGATGGACGCGGCGGCAGCAAGGACTGACG
The DNA here is from genome assembly GCA_016235555.1 of Verrucomicrobiota bacterium. Taxonomy (GTDB): domain Bacteria; phylum Verrucomicrobiota; class Verrucomicrobiia; order Opitutales; family Opitutaceae; genus JACRKC01. The sequence continues at coordinate 3,560 of JACRKC010000114.1, read as the reverse complement.
CATGCATAAACCTGGACCCTGTCAGGCAGGGACCAAACCCATGCAGACTCACATGCAGATTTTCTGGCCTAACCAGGCGGTCGTGGCTGTAGCAGCGTCCACAAAACTGAGGCAGGCGTTCGCCGACGAGGTGCGCCGTAGGGGGATCGAGACGCAACGCGAGAAAATCGTTGATGTCCGGGGAGGGTTCGGAATCACAGATGATATCCTCGAAGCCTGGCAGGCAGGGATCGCGTGATTCGCACTGTTCGGTAATTACAGGCACCTGCGGCGAGATCTGCGAAGGCAAGTAGGGGCGCATGCTTCGAAGCGAACGCATTGCGCATTCATCGTCAAGTGTTCAAAAAAACACTAACCATACTCTCCCTCAACGAAGTAAGCTTGGCGGACAAGGAGCAGGCGATAAACGCCGCCGAGGGCGAGGGCGATGTCCCACTCGGTGCGGGACCAGGCGCGGTCAGCCTGCCACCAATCGCCCGAACTGCGGTAGGCCGGTGAGTGGAAGGCAATCTCGCCGTGCACGCGCTCCGACCAAAGATAGGTCGGCTGGCCGCCGGTGAATTCGACATGTGCGGGCACGGGCGGACGAAAGCGATGCAGCGGCAGGCCAAGGGGGGCGTGCAGCGGCGGCGGAGCCGGTGGCGGCACGACGGCGAGCGGCGGAGTGAGCTTCACGGCGTCGGGGCGGTGCGTGGTTTCGAGTTGCGGCGTGCCGACGTGTTCGGGGCCGAGGAGGGCGACGAGGCGCGCGAGGGTCTCGGCGAAGCCGTGGGGATCGCGGAGGCCGGTTTCGAAGAGACCTTGCTGCCGGACGAGCGGGCGCGTGGGGACGAGGCGGAGTTGCACGGTGCGGATCGCGGCGGCGGTTTGCAGCGATTCGAGATGGGTGTGCAGGGCGCGGAGCAGGATGTCGGCGTCGGCCGTGGGCTCGGGGAGGCGGAAACGGCGGGTGTGGCGGGTGTCATCCTCGAGGCGAAACGCGAGTTCGATCTCGGCGGCGACGAGTTGCGCGGCGGCCAGTTCGAGCGTGAGGCGGTCGAGAAAACGGCGGAGGACGAAGAGCAGCGGCTCGAGGGTCTCGATTTCGTTTTCGAATTCGAGCCCGGCGCCGAAGGTGGGGGACGGTGTGACGGGTCGCAACGGCCGGGGCGCACCGCCGGTGGCGCGTTGCCAGAGGGCGAGCCCCTCGGCCCCGAAGCGGCGGACGATTTCGTCGCGGGGCAAGGCCGTGAGATCGCCGAGCGTGCGCAGGCCCCAGTCCGCGAGGACGGGGGCGAGGCCGGGCGAGGGATCGGCGGTGGCGAGCGGGAGCGGGGCGAGGAAGTTTTTTTCGGCGTCGACGAAAAGAACCGAGGCGGTGGCGCGGGCGGCGTAAAGGGCGAGCAGCGGAGTGCGGGCGATGCCGGCGGTGGCGGGCAGGCCCAGGCGGGCGAGTTCGCTGATCGCGGTGTGAGTGGCGGGCGCGTATTTATCCCGGGGAAGGCCGCGGAGATCGATGGTGCAGATGCCGGGCGCGGTGTCCTCGATCGAGGGGGAAAGCGTGAAACCGAGGGCGAGCAGCGCAGCGCGTGACTCGGCCTCGGCGGTGGCGCTGGGACTGCGGATGAGGAGCGCGGGGCACCGGGCGACGGCCTGTGGGGCGGTCATGCCAATCTCGACGCCAGCGGTCCGGGCGGCGGGTGTCGCGGCGAGGATGGTGGATTTTTTTCCGACGCCGGCGAAAAGCGCGGCGGCTGTGCCGTGGGCGTCAGGCGCGGTGCGCAGGACGGCGCAGAGGGCGAAGTCGGCGACGTGGAGGACGGCGAACATGAGGAAGCATCGAATGCCGAACGCGAACGAAGGCGGACTGGATTAACCGGCGAGAGCGACTTGGAGACGCTGGCGTTGGAGGGCCGGGGAAAGGGCGGTGGCGAGCGCAGGGCGTTCGGTGGTGAGTGCGGCGGCGGGGTGTGACCTGCTCAACATGAAGCGGAGCTGGGCGCTGGGCACGGCGGGCTGCGGGGTGAGCACAACCAGCGCGAGATCGGCGGGTTCGACGGCGCGTTGGAGGCGATACCAGGTGGTGGACGGCGTGCGGCGGAGCTCGGCTTCGGCGCCACGACGGAGATCGAGGATGACGAGACCGAGGTTGGCATCGCGGGCGAGTAGATCGGCGGCAGACAGCGCGGTGGCGGGGGTGCAGCGCACCCACACGAGATGCACGAGCAGGTCGGGCGGCGACGACGACGGATCAAACGCGTCCGCAGCGTCGACGAGCGCGGCGCGGATGCGCTGGGCGCGCGTGGCCGCGAGCAGCTGGCCGATCAGCAGCTGGCCGCCGCAACTGGGCGCGGCGCAGACAAATTCGGTGACGGCGCCGAGCGGCAGGCCGCCGGTGGGGTGATCGATGGTGGCGAGCCCGGTGGGCAGGGTGCGACCGGATATCCGCGGAGCGGATGGGAAACGCTCGGCGAGCTGACGCCGGAGCTTCGCGAGTTTTTCGGTCGCGACGGACATGGCATGGGGATGAGCGACGGCGGCGTGGCGTTCACCTCGCCGTGCGAAGGAGTCCGATCATCACGCCCTGGATGATGAGTTCGGTGGCGGGCAGAAGGTCGGGGTAGCGGGGATTCTCGGCGCGGAGGAAGGCGCGGCTGCGTTGGATGAGAAATCGTTTGAGCGTGGACTCACCGTCGATGAGTGCCGCCACGATGTCGCCAGGATGCGGTTCGCGCGGCGTGAGGAAGACGATGTCGTGATCGGCGATGTTGGCGCCGATCATGGAATCGCCCCGCACGCGGAGGGCGAAGAGGCGGGCATTGGCCCGCACACCGAGCGACGCGGCATCGACCGACACATAACTGTCCGGCTCCTGTTCGGCGGCGGTGGGCAGTCCGGCGGGAATCACACCATAGAGCGGGATGCGGACGAGGGGGTTCTTGCCGGGGTGGTGGGCGGGGTGAAGGAGGCCGCGAGCCTTGCCCGCGAGGCGGTGGAGCGCGCCCTTCTTGGTGAGGGCGGCGATGTGGCGCTGGATGCCAAACGGGCTGGCGAGACCAAAGTGGGCCTGAATCTCGCGGAGCGATGGGGCCACGCCGTGCTGGCGCTGGTGGACTTGGATGAAATCGAGGACCTGCTGCTGACGGGCGGTGAGTTCAGGCGGCATGATGTGTTCAGGTGAACACTAAACCGGCGAAACGCAAGACCTGCTTGAGGGAAAGTGGACGCACGGGTGCATCTCAGTTTTTTGCAGTCCGGAAAGGGCGAAGGAGCGGCGGTTTCAACCGCCGAGTTTGGGCGCTTGGAAAAGCGCCCCTTTGCAGGGCAAGAAAGTGAGATGCGCCCTGGACGCACAATACGTGGCCCCGCTTTTCGACTGTTGCTCGCTGCCATCTTTGACGTTCCAGCGTCACGCGGCGCCGCACATTCAGGTAAAACGCAAAGTAACCCATTACTGAGCCTCGCGAAATAGGGTGACAAAGAGTTCGGTGGTTCGGGGAGCGCACCCGTCTCGGGTGCTGGTGCCGGCGTCTCGCCGACACCTCCGAAATCCTCGGCGAGACGCCGAGGACGGCCCGCGG
>JACRKC010000111.1 GCA_016235555.1 Verrucomicrobiota bacterium | reverse complement strand
GCCCGCGTCCCGCGGGCCGTCCTCGGCGTCTCGCCGAGGATTTCGGAGGTGTCGGCGAGACGCCGGCACCAGCACCCGAGACGGGTGCGCTCCCCGAACCACCGAACTCTTTGTCACCCTATTTCGCGAGGCTCAGTAATACCAACGGCTGTTGAGATTTGGATGATCGTAGGTCGGGCTTTACGCCCGACATCGTCCGACCGCCGGCGTCGGGGATAAACCCCGACCTACACCCAATAGTCCATTCTTCAGCAGCCGTTGGTATAACCTCACTTCGCCGCGAGGCTGTTGAGATACTCCTCGATCTGCGTGTAGCCGCTTTTCGCGACCGCCTTCGCATCCGCGGGATTCTTCGGATCCAGGCCGCGCGCGGTTTCCCACGCATCGGGCATCCCGTCGTTGTCCGAGTCGACCGGCACCGGACCGCTCTTCAGCACCGGCCAGCCACCCACTTCCGTTTGCGAGTCGATAAGTTTTCCGCCGCGCGTGCGCACGTGCTCCACCAGCCGCGCATCCACCGCATCGCGCACCGGGCGCGAGGCGCCGACGCCGGCGAGCACGAGGGCCAGCGCGTCTTCCGCCGGAACCGTCTTCACCGGAGCCGCCGCAAACGGCGTGTCGACCGTGCGCACCTCGCGTTTTCCCTCCCACTCCACCGTGGTGAAAAACTGCGTGTTGTCGGCCGTGAGCGCTTCGTTACCCTCGAAAATATTGTCCCGGATGAAATAGCTCAGCTCCGACGGATGTCCGACCGTGATCGGCTTCGGCGCCTTGCTGCTGGGGCCGGGGCGCAGGTAGTTGCCGACGTAGTTGACCGTGAACTTGCCCTGCGTGAGGCCCGACGCCGTGCCGCCGAAGTCATACATGACGTTGTTGCGCACGTCGAACGAGGGCGACTTCCCGTCGCGGCCGTAGTTGTCGCCGAGGCGCGGGTTGCGCGCGTCGTTGTGGATCCAGAGATTGTGGTGCCAGGACATCGGGCCGTTGGCGCGGGCGAGCGAGCCGTAGCCGTGCTTGCCCTTGGCGTGTTTGCTTTGGTTGAGCGACTCGCCGATCAGGCACCACTGAATCGTGCAATTCTGGTTGTTGCCCGAGGTCGACAGGCACTCGTCGATCGACCAGGTCGCCGAGCAGTGATCGAGGACGCAGTGGTGGGCGCCGTGGAGCAGATCGATGCAGTCGGACTCCTGCCGCGACTCATCGCCCAGCCGCACCCGCAGGTAGCGCACCACCACATCGTGCGTCGCGACGGCAAACGCCGCGTCGCGCAAGCAGATGCCGTCTCCCGGCGCACTCTGGCCGGCGACGGTAAGAAAAGGCTGGGTGACCGTGATCGGCCGCTTGAGCGCGATCGTGCCGGCGACGCGAAATACCACGATGCGCGGGCCGCTCGCCTCGCACGCCGCGCGCAGGCTGCCGGGGCCCGAGTCGTCCAGCGTGGTGACGAAGAGCACCTTGCCGCCGCGGCCTCCCGGCGTGGTGGCGCCGAAACCCTCGGCGCCGGGGAATGCGGGCAGATCGGCGGCGCGAATCTGCGCGGCAAAAAGCAACAAGAAGAGCGAGGCGAGGCGAAGGGACGTATTCATGACTGAGGGAAAATCTTTCTAACACAGAGGACGCAGAGCGCACAGAGACTGCGGCGGGGCATCTCACTTTCTTGCACTGCGGAGGGGCGCTTTTCCAAGCGCCCAAGCCCGACGGCTGAAAACCGCCGCTCCGTCGACCGCTCCGGACGACAAGAATGCGCTCTCTGCGTCCTCGGTGTTGGAGGGCGTCGAAAAGGTAGGGCCCGACCTCCGGGCGGGCCGAACGCCGCGCCGCGACCCGAGCAAAGAACGGCCGGCCGGAGGTCCGGCCCTACCTTCGAACAACCTTTTTCGACACCCGCTGAGAGTCATTTCGGATTCCAATGGTCGGCGCCACCGAGGATGCGGGCGACGTCGCGTTGCTGCGCGGCCTCGGCGGCGGTGAGTTGACGCGAACCGGCCACGCGTTGCGAGACGTCGAGCGGCTGGCCAGTCAGATCGGTCGACTGAAATTCCCAAAACCGCGTGGTCGCCTTCGACGCGCTCGCGCCGGGGCCGTCAAAAATCCAGCCGGCGGGCGTCACGAATTTCCCCATCGCACAATTGATGAAGGCCACGTGGCTGTGTGCGAACCGGCCCGGGTCGATGCGGGCGAGCACGAAGCGCTTCAGGTCGGGCCGCGTGTCGATGCGGCAGTCAACAAACACGTAACCGAACTGATCCGCCCCGTTGCGCGACTGGACGAGATAGCCGTCGTTGACCGCGAGAATGTCGCACCGGTCGAAGTAGACCGCGCCCGCGCCCCAGATGAAATCCACGTCGCCCTCGATGTAGCACTCGCGCACGTAGACGCGCCCGTCGAGACGCAGCGTGTCCTGGAAGCTCTTGAAATCGCAGTGATCGAGCACCACGCGGTCGGCGCGCACGCGGATCGCCTCGGCCTGCGAGCTGCCTTTCGGCGTGGTGTTGTGGAGCGTGAGGTTTTCAAGGCGGAAGTCGTCGGCCAGCGCGGAGAACAACTCGCGGCGGCGCGGGTTGAGATTGGCGTTGTTCGTCGCCGCGATGACCGTCTTTTTCCGGTCCTCGCCGCGGAGGGTGAGCTGCTTCTTCCCCGGCGCGACGGTGACAAGTTCGGCATAGGTGCCGTTCTTCACCAGGATGGTGGTGCGTGAGGCGGAATCGGCGGGCACGGCGTCGACGGCGGCTTGGATGGTCTTGAAGTCACCGGAGCCATCGGGAGCGACGACGAGGTCTTTCGCAAGGGCGGCCGTTGCGAAGAGCGCGCAGGTTGCAAACGCGCGAAGGTAGGAGCCTGCTTGCAGGCGATGCGAACGCGCTGAAATCGCCTGCAAGCAGGCTCCTACAAATCGCGGAGCGGGGATCTTCATCCGAAAGAAAGACGCGCCGTCACGGGGATCGTGACATCGCGGTGGGTTTCCCGGACGACGAGGCGGGGACGCCTCGTCCACGACGGTCGGGTCAGAACGAGCCTTTCACGCCGAAGGACATCTGGACGCCGTATTCCTCGGAGCGCGAGAGGTGCGAGTAGCCGGGGGTGTCGCTATTATAGCGCTCGGCGTTTTGCGGGCTGTTCGTCACGTTGCGCGCATTGGCGAAGACCGTCACGTGCTTCGAGATCGCGTATTCCGCATTGAGGTCGAGGTAGTAACGGGAGTCGAAATACTCGTAGGCGCCGGGCGCGGTGCCGAACTGCGCGCTGTTCTTCTGGCGGCCACGGTAGTTCCACTTCGCCATCACCACATACGGCGCCTTGCTGAAGGTGAGGCCGACATTGCCGGTGCGGGCGATGAAGCCGCTGAAGTCGGCGTCGTTGCGACCGGTCAGGTGCAGCATGGTGCCGTTGGTCTGGAGCGAGAGGTAGCGGCCCCAACGCGGAATGAAATCGAGGGTCTTGGTGAAGTTGGCCTCGAGGCCGGTGACGCGGGCGCTGCCGGCGTTGACCAACGAGCTGACGTTCCAGCCGACGTATTTCGGATCGATGTCGAGGGAGGTCGCGAGCGCGGGGGTGAGCGGCTGGTTGACGGCGCCCCAGAAGTCCTCGAGGTCCTTGCGGAACGCGCCGGCCGAGAGCACGCCGCCCTTGCCGAAGTAATACTCGAGCGAGAGGTCCCAGTTCTGCGCGGTCCACGGCTTCAGGCCGGTGTTGCGCAGCGTGATGTTGCCGGGCGAGCCGCCGGGCGCGGGAGGAGTGTCGGCTTCGTCGATGGTGGTGTTCGGCAGGATGTTGCTGAACTCGGGCCGGCCCACCGTCTGCGCGTAGGCGAAGCGGGCGATCACGTTGTCGGTGAGGTTGTAGGTGGCGTGCAGGCTCGGGTAGTAGCCGTCGTAGGTGCGCGAGGCATGGGCGGCGCGCTCCTTGCGCACAAGGGCGAGTTCCTGCATCGAGCCGGCGGCGCCGGCCTCGGGCTTGCGCTGGCGCACGCCGTTGACGGTTACGAAGGTGCCGTTGGCGTTGCGCTGAAACGGAGCATCCGGATCGATGAGCGGCCCCTCGCCCTTGTCGCGGGTCTGCTCGAAGCGCACGCCGCCGACGAGTTGGAGACGGTTCGACAACAACTTCAGGTCGCCGCGCAGGAAGGCCGCCGTCACCGTCTCGGAGATGCGCTCGGAGTTGTTGATACGATTGGTGGCCGACGAGACCTCCTGGAAGGCGAAGTAGTTCGGGTTGCTCCGGAAGAGGTCGTTGGCCCGGAACGGGCTCGGCCACTGCGTGCGCGGGAAGCCCCAATACGGATCCTCGTTGTAGCCGGTGTCGAGGATGCGGCCGGCGGAGTCGTCGGCGGTGCCCGCGATGCCGTCGGGCCCGATGTAGTTCCATGCGTTGGTGTAGCGACGGTTGTCGCGGGTGTCGTTGCGAAGATCGACGCCGACCTTGACGCTGGCCGGGACGGGAAGCGACGGGAGGTTGCGCTTCACATTGAAGTAGGTGCCGCGCACGGTGCCTTCGCCGTCGACGGGCGAGGCAGTGACGGTGTTGAGGCGCCAGTTGGCGAGATTGGTGTAGTCCACCGTGCCGCCGGCCGCATCGCGCACGGTGATGCGCGGCGAAGCGGGGGTGTTGATGTTGTCGTAGCGGATGGTCGACGCGACGGGCAGGGTGATGTTGAAGGACTGGAAGTGGCCATCGCGCGTGTCGCGGAAGAGCGTGCGCGAATGCGAGAGGTTGGCCCCGGCCTGTGTCTCCCACAGCGAGCTGCTGAAGCGATGCGTGAGGACGAGTGACTCCAGCGGGTTGGTGAAGGTGCGGAAGCTGGCGCCGTAGCTCGCGACCGCGCGGCCGGTGGCACCCTGCGTGAACGTCGGCCCGAAGCTGAGCGCCGTGCCGGTGGCCACGGTGGGCACGTCGCTGGCGCCGACATCGAAGTTGATGTTCCGGTTGCCGAAGAACGCGGTGTAGTAGGTGACGGTGCCGGTGGCCGACACGACGTGGCCGGGGGCGGGTTTCCAGTCGGCCTTCACGCTGAGCGACTCACGCTCCACGCGCTTCGGGCCGTCCTGCATCGTGTAGTTGCGCAGATACGGAGCGGTGGGGGTGGCGCCGGCGCCGACGAAGCGCCACGTGGGCTGCGAGCGGTGCTGCTCGTTGAACTGGTTCGACATGAGCCCGTTGACAACAAGGCCGAACGTGGGACTCACCGGGAGGATGTAGTTGAAATCGAAGCCGGGCAGCACCTTGTAGGTCGAATCGTCGCCGGGACCGGGCGTGCGCCGGAAAAGGTCGCGGTCCTCGTTGTTCATGCTCACGTAAGCGCGATAACGGAACTCGCGGCGCGAGTGCTCGAACGCGCTCTTGCTGATCATGTTCACGGAACCGCCGAGGCTGTCGGCGGGCGTGTCGGGCGTGGGCACCTTCGTCACCTCGACGCGTGAGATGTTGTTGATCGAAACGGTGTAGAAATCGACCGCGCGGCTGGCGCCACCGGCGGCGGAACTCGCGACGCGCGCGCCGTCCTGCGAGACGGCGGAGAAGAGCGGGTTGAAGCCGCGCACGGAGACGTTGCGGATGTCGGCCGCGGTGTATTCGACCGTGATGCCGGGGAGGAACTTCAGGAACTCACCGACGTTGCCCTCGGTCACATCGCCGAACGCGTCGGCGGCGACCACGCTCTTGATGTTTTCGGCGTAACGCTGCTCGTTGAGCGCGATGGCGGTGGCGTTGGTCTCGCGCGCCGCGCCGACGGTGAACGCATCGAGCTGCACGATCGAGCCGTCGCGGCCGAGGCTGAAGTCCTGGGCCAGCGTTTGACCGGCCGCGACCGACACGCGGGCCGAGCCGGAGTCGAGGCCGACATAGGTCACGCGCAACATCGCCGAGCCGGCCGGCACGCCGGCGAGCCGGTATTCGCCGAATTCGTTGGTGGCGGCGACGAGCACGGTGCCGTCGACCGCGACGCGGGCGTTCTTGATGTATTGGCCGTTGGTGGCGTTTTGCACGCGGCCCTCGATGGTGCCGGTGGCGGTCTGGGCGTGGGCCAATCCCACCGCGAGCGTAAGCGCGGCGAGGAGGCGGAGGAGCAGGGTATTCATAGTGATGTGGTCAAAAAAACGGTGCACGGGCGCGTCGCCGCGCCCGCATGGCGAAGTTAGAGAATGCGGGCGCAGGGACGCGCCCGCCGACCTCACGGCACTTCGTAGACTTCGATCAGGGCCGTGCCGGTCGTGGCATCGGGGCTGGAGACGATCGCGGAATACAGACCGGGCAGGAGGTTGATCAGGATCGCCGAATCGGCGCTGAGGGGGGCGAACGGGAAGGCCTGCACCGCGGCGGCGGCCGCGGCGATATCGCTGCCGGTCGCGTCGGGGTTGGAGGCCCAGCCGGCGTTGCTGGCGATCAACGCCGTGCCCCGATAAAGCGACAGGATCGGGCGCGCCAGCGGAGCGGCGACACCGAGCGCGGAGAGCGCGGGGCCGGCGGCGCGGATCAAGATGCGCTTGGGCTGCGTGCCGGTGACGACGACGCCGGCCACGAGGCCGTTGGTGCCGGTGCCCGCGAGGCCGCTGACGGAGAGGTTGACGAGCCGCTGGCCGGCGGCGCCGTTGGTGACGTCGTAGACTTCGACGAGGCTTGCGCCGGAGGTGGTGCCGTTCGCGCTGCTCACCACGGCCGTGTAGGGACCGGGCAACAGCGAGAGTCGCAACGCCGAGTCGGCATTCGTAGCGCGCAACGGAAACGCGCCCACCTGCGACGCGGCGAACGCGGCGTCGGTGGCGGTGGGCGAGGTGGTCCAGCCGGTGTTCGTAGCGATGAGGGTGCTGCCGCGGTAGATGTCGAGGCGCGGGTTGGCCAGCGAACCGGCGACGGCAAACGCATCGCCGAGTGTCGGCCCGATGGCGCGGATGAGGACGCTGTTGGGCGCGTCGCCGGTGATCGTGAAGCCGACGGAAGTCGCGCTGGTCGGGCTGACCATGGACCGCGCGGCGAATTCGCGGAAGCGCGGTGCGCCGGCCGGGCTATCGCCCGCGCCCGCGGTGGCGATCGGACCACCGGCGACCGGTGTGATCGTGCCGTTGGCGGATGCACCGCCCGCCGCGATGGTGCCGGCGAAGGACCAGTCATTCCCAAATGAGACTGCAACCCGGCCGGCCGCATCGACGGTGCCGGTGCCGGCAGACGGGTTGCCGACCGTCTGCACGAACGCGAAGGCCCGGCCGTCGGCCGACGCAATGATGCTGGCATTGGCGGCGGCGTTGTTCGCACCGGTCAGGAAATAGCCGGCATAGGCTTGCGTCGTGCCGGTCGTGGAGGCGCGAGCCCCGGTCAGAGTGGACGGTGAATAGGTCAACCCCGATCCACCCACCCCACCGGCCGGAGCACTGAGCGAACCGGTGATCCTGCCCGTCGCATCGATGGCTCCCTCCAGAATGAGGCGCTCCTCGGTCACGCGGAATCGCCCGGCCGCGTCCACCGTCACGGATCGCGAGGCAAAAGTCCCCGGGGGGATGATCGTCGCCAGCAGGACGCCGGTGCCATTGTCCCGCACGTAGAGCGCGAAGCTCCCGTTGGTGCTGTTGTCGACGCTGTATTTAAACGTTCCGAAATAGACGCCCGCGTAGGCACCGCGCGTGACCGTGACCGCGGCGGCGGCGCTCGTCACACTCGCGCCGGCGTTCGACGTCGTCACCGTGTAGCTGCCCGCATCGGCAGGCTGCACATTGGCGAGGAGCAGCGTGGCGTCGGTCGCGCCGGGGATGGCGACACCGCCCTTGAACCACTGGAACGCGGGCTGCGGTGCGCCGTTGGCGGTGACGGTGAGGCGGACATTCGAGCCGGCGGTGGCGCTCTGGGACGCGGGCGACGACTCGATCGCGGCGGCGACCGAGGGATTCCAGCCGGACAGGACGAACGCCGGGTTGCGCCACAGCGCGGCCTCGGCGTCGCCGAGCTGGCGGGATGAGACGTGGCGGCGCGTGATGTCGAGCGAGGCGCCACTCAGGTCGGTGCTCTTGTATTCCCAATACTGGATCGTCGAGGAGGTGGTGGCGTTGTCGAGGCGCCAGCCGGCGGGATCGATGTGCGGACCCATCGCGCAGTTGAGGTAGATGTTCTGGCTGTAGGGGAAATTCGCCGCGCCCGGATCGATGCGGCCGAGGAAGTATTGCACGCGGCCCGCGACGCCATCGGCGGCGGTGAGTTTGCAGTCGACGTAGACGGCGCCGAAGCCGGTCGCGCCGTTGCGGATCTGCGTGTAGAAACCGACCGTCCCCGTGCCGACGTCGAGCGCCTTCAGCTCGCAGCGCTGGTAATACGCCGCGGCGGTGCCCCACATGAAGTCGACGTTGCCCTCGATGTAGCTGTCGGTGATGAACGCCGTGCCGGTGTTGGTCAGCAGCGTGTCCTGGCGCGAAAGGAGGTTCACGCGGTTGAGCATCACGCGCAGCGCGCCGGTGAAAACCGCCTCGGCCTGAGAGCCACCTTGGGGCGTGGGATTGCGGATGGTGATCGACTCGAGGATCGTGTCGTTGGCGGCGATGCTGAACGCGGCGCGCGTGGCGGTGGTGCCGTTGAGATTGTTGTTGTTGGCGTAGCCGACGATCGTCTGCGCGCGGTCCTCGCCGCGAATCGTGACGAAGGGCCGCGTGGCGCCGAGGTAAACGATCTCGTTGTAGGTGCCCTTTTTCACGGTGATGACGACGCGCGAGGTGTTACCCGCCGGCACCGAATCGATGGCGCCCTGCACGGTGTTGAAATCGGCGGAACCGTCGGCCGCGACGGTGATCGCGGCTTCGCGAGCGGTGCTGGCCGCCTTGGTAGTGAAACGCCACGTGGTCTTGTCGCTGATCCCGGTGAACGACGCACCGGTGCTGTCGAGAATCGCGCTCGGCTCGATCTGCGCGTAGTAAGTCGTGCCGTAGGCGAGCGTGGCGCGCATGTAGAAGGTCGCGGTGTTGCCGGTGATCGCGACGGGAAGGAAATTGTAGAGCGTGGCGTTGGTGCCGACGGTGCGTTGCTGGAGCGACGCGCCGAGGTCGAGGGTGTCGACGACGGTGTCGTCGGAGGCCTTGAAGATGCGGATGCGGCCGGTGCGGCCGGCGACCGGGGCGCGGTCGAACGTGAGTGAGAGCGGCACGTCGGTGTTGGCGGCGGAGGCGTTGGTCGCCGGCGCGGTCGCGGTGACGGCCATCGTCGAGGGGATCGCGAGCACGGCAGGCGCGCTCGTGATGCCGCCGACGTCGTTGATGAGAGCGACGGTGTAAACGCCGGCGTCGGCGAGCTGGACGTTGGCGACGGTGAGCGTGGAGTTGGTGGCGCCCGCGAGGGCGGTGCCGTTGCGTGCCCATTGGTAGATCGGGGCCGGTGTGCCGGTGGCGGCGACGGAGAAGGTGACCGACTGGCCGACGCTGGTCATCACGCCGACGGGCTGCGTGGTGATGGCCGGGGCGGTGTTGACGGCGAGGGTGGCGGCGGCGCTGGTCGCGATGTTGCTGATCGTCGGGGGCAACACCGCGATTTGATTCGAGACGACGACAGTGTAGCTGCCAGCGCTTGCGGTCGTGATGTTTGAGAGCACAAGCGTCGCATTCGTCGCGCCGACGACATTCGCGCCGTCCTTGCGCCATTGATAAAAGACCGGCGAGCTGCCGAAGGCCGCCACGGAAAGCGTGAGGTTATCGCCTACGTTGACCGTGGCGGAGGCGGGTTGGCGCGTGATGGTCGGCGGAATCGGCGTCGCCGTGACCGTGAGCGCGGCGGCACTCGACGTGACAGTGCCGTAGGCGTTGGTGATGACGACGGAGTAGCTGCCGGCGTCGGCGGTGGCGGCGCTGGCAACGTTGAGTGTGGCGCTGGTTGCACCGGCGATCGCGGCGCCGTCCCTGCGCCATTGGTAGGTGAGCGGCAAAGTGCCGGTGGCACTGACGGTGAGCGAGCCGGCCTGGCCGGGATTGAGGCTGGTGGCCGGCGGCTGGGCGGTGATGGCGGGCGGGTTGATCGCCTGGAACGCGCCGTTCGAGGAGGACACGCCGGTGATGGTGAGCGTCTGCGTGGCCGCGGTGGTGTTGAGGAACATGAAACCGATTTCGTTGAACACGAAGGCGGACGCGGGCGCATCGGGATTGGAAAACGTGATCGCACGGATGCCGGGGCCATCGAGGATGATGCCACCGCCGGTGACGTTGGAGCTGGTGTTGCCGAACGAGATCGCGCCGCCGCGGCTCATGAGATGAAGCGTGAGCGAGTAGACGTTCCCGTCGTTGAGTGAACCGGGCGTGGGCGACGACTGCCCGGTGGACATGTTGGTGACCGCGGTGCCGCTGGCCCAGAGGAGGCTGGGGTTGGAACCGTCGCCGATGCGGCGGCGCTGCTCGATGAGGCTGCCGGTATTGCGGCCGTTGAGCCAGGTGAAGTAGCCGGCGTCGTCGGAGTAGTCGGTCGGCGTGCCTTTGTTGTTGAAAAGGCCGTAGCCGATCGCGCGCGTGCCGGCGGCGATGCCGGAGAGGCCGCCGGAGACCTTGAACGAGATCGTCACGTAGGCTTCGGTGCCGTTGGCCGTGAGATCGATGGGCACGAGGTTGTTGGCCACGAGGGTCACGCGCTGGCCGGCCGCCACGGGCACGGCGACGCCGCTGGAGACCGTCGCAGCGGGAGCGGCGGTGGTGGTGGTTTCATTGAACACGCTCCATTGGAGTTGGGCGTGAGCGGCGAGCGGGAGGACACAAACCACGGCAGCGGACCGCAGGGCGGACGGCAGCCGGCGAACGGACAAGGAGACGGGGGAGGCATTCATACGAGGCGGCGGGTAAAGGGTAGACGGGGGAGTTTCTCCGATGCACGAAAACCAAACTGGTTGCGGTCACTGGTCGCGAACCACGTGGAGGCACGGAATCGCACCGTGACTTTAGCCGTGCCGTGAGGGTCGGTCATGTCATCAATATTGACGACGATTATCCGGGTTGCCCGTCGTGCCGGACCCCCTTCGACTTCCCGGCCGGGCCCCTCCCCTGCCGCGCCTTACTCCCCGCGATGCCTCGAGCCCCTTCCACTTTTCACCTGCCGCTGTTGGCCACCATGCTGGGGCTCGCTGTGGTTGCGTGCCCGGCCGCTCCCAGCCAGCCGTCGGCGGAGTTTTCGCTCCGGGAGTGGCATGTGCAGGAAGGCCTGCCGCACGACGAGGTGACAGGGGTGCGGCAGGACCGCGCGGGCTACCTTTGGGTGACGACGAGCGCGGGCCTCGCCCGCTTCGACGGGGTGCATTTCGACGATTTCTCGCCGGGACTTTCGGCCATCGCACCCGGTGCGGTCCTCCGCGCGCTGACGGAGACGCCCGAGTTGGGCCTCGTCATCGCGCCCGAGTCAGGCGGGCTGGTGACGTGGCGCGAGGGAGCGTTCCGCCGGTCGCCGCTGGCGGAAGGCAAAACGGTGAATGCGCTTCACGCCGAGTCCGACGGAACCCTGTGGGTGAGCTGCGACAACCGCACCGTCCTGCGCGTCCACGGTGGCCGCACGGAAGAATTCGGCCCGGACGTGATCCCCGGGGGCCGGCCGGTCACCTATTTCGCCACCGACGGATCGAAGCGGACCTGGTTGGCCACCGGCACCTTCATCGCGCGCTACGAAGGCGGCCGGCTGGTGCCGTTCGAAAACGATTTCGGCCGCTCGGAGTTGCGCGTGGCGTCGAGCCGCCGCGGCGGCCCGTGGATCGTGACGCAGGATCGGGTCTTCAAGCACGATGGCGAGCGCCTCGACGCCGATGTGGCCATCCCGACGCTCGTCGGCGCGCACTACGTCCGCACACTCTTCGAGGATCGCCACGGTGCCCTGTGGCTCGGCACGCGCTCGCAGGGTTTGTTTCGAGTCGCCGGCGGCGCCTGCACCAATGTGCCGACTTCAAGCGAGGACATTCTCGCGGTCACCGAAGACACCGAAGGAAACATCTGGGTCGCGACCAACGGCGGCGGGCTCGACCGCCTGCGGCAACGCGATTTCCGGTTGTTCGACCGGACCACCGGGTTGCTCGACAATTTCAGCTACACCGTGTGCGAGGATCGCGCCGGCACGATCTGGTTCGCCAACCGCGATGGCGGCATCGCGCGGGCGCGTGGCGGAGTTGTCGACGTGCTGAAGCCGGACGCCAACTGGCCGGTGCTGAGCGCGATGATGACGGTGTTTCCCGACGGCCGCGATGGGCTCTGGGTGACCGGCGGCACCCGTGTCTACAAACTCGAGACGACCCCGGTCGACAAACTCACCCGCATCGACGCCGTGGCGTCCCAATCGGTCATCCGGGTTTCCTTTGTCGCCCGCAATGGTGACCTGTGGGTGGCGATCGACCCCGACAAACTCGGGCGGCTCAGCGGCGAACGCTTCACCCGCTTCGACCGCGAGCAGGGCTTCGACGGCCAGCAGGCGCGCTGCATCACCGAGGACGCCGACGGCCGTATTTGGGCCGGCACCACGGATGGAAAAGTCTTCCGGCTCGAGGGCGAGCGGTTCACGCCCGTTCCGCTGGACCACGCCGCGCCACCCAGCCCGGTGCAAGCGATCCATTTCGAGCGGGACGGCATCGTGTGGCTCGGCACGGCGGGTCACGGACTGCTCGCTCTCGTCGACGGAAAGATCCGCCGCGTCGACAAAACCGCCGGACTGCCCGACGACTCCATCTCGCAGATCATCTCCGATGATCGCGGCTACCTGTGGTTTGGTTCGGTGCGCGGCATCTTCTGCGTGCCGCAGAAGGAACTCGCAGACTGCGCCCGCGGCGCCGCCACGCGGGTCCATGCCATGCTGGTCGGGCGCGACGACGGCGTGCGCGGCATCACCTGCCTCGGCATCTTTCAACCCGCGGTCTGGAAAAGCCGCGACGGCCGGCTGTGGTTCGCGACGCGCAAGGGCGTGCTCACGTTCGATCCCGCCACCGTCAACGCCGACAGCGCGCCCCCGCCGGTGACCATTTCAAACGTGAAGCTCGACCACCACGCGCACGCGCCATCCGGCCCGATCGAGATTCCCGCGAGCACCCGCAAACTGGAGTTTCGCTTCACGGTGCTGCGTTTTGCCGCGCCCGATCGCGTGCAGGTGAAATACCGCCTCGACGGTTTCGACACCGAGTGGACCCTCGCCGGCCCCGATCGCACCGCCACCTACCCCGCGTTGCCGCCCGGGTCCTATCAACTGCAGGCCATCGCCAGCCTCGGCAACGGTCTCTGGGGCGAGCAACCCACCACGCTCGCGCTCACGGTGGTGCCCTTTTGGTGGCAGACGATGACCGCCCGTTTGCTCGGGCTCGGCGGCCTGGTCTTTGCGGTCGCCGTCGTGGTGCGAACCTGGTCGCACCGGCGGCTCCGGACGAAACTCGACCGGCTCGAACGCGAGAGCGCGATCGAACGCGAGCGCGCGCGCATCGCCCGCAACATCCACGACGACCTCGGCGCCAGTCTCACCCGCATCAGCCTCCTCACCCAGTGCGCCCAGGAGGAAACTCCGGCGGCCGGCGCGCCCCGCATCCACCAGATCTACCAGACCGCCGGCGAGATCATCCGCTCGATGGACGAAATCGTCTGGGCCGTCGATCCGCGCCACGACAACCTCGACAGCCTCGCCGGCTACCTCGGCAACTTCGCGCAAAACTTCCTCAAGCTCGCCGGGATTCGGTGCCGGCTCTGCGTTCCCGCCCACCTGCCGGCCATCGATCTGACGAGCCAGATGCGGCACCATCTTTTCCTCTGCTTCAAGGAAGCGCTGAACAATGTCGTCAAACACGCGCACGCCGACGCCGTGACGATCACCGTGAGCCTCGGCGGCCGCACGCTGGCGATCCAAGTCGCCGACAACGGTCGCGGCCCCCAGTCCGCCATGCGGGACGCCAACCGCGCATCGGCCGGCCGTGGTCTGGGCAACATGCAGCAACGCATGGCCGAGATCGGCGGCCGTTGCACTCTCACCCGCAGTGCCGGCCAGGAGACCATCGTGCTCTTCGAGGTCGAACTGCCCCCGGCGCCGGCCAGCGCCGTTTGAAAACTCCGCGAACCGCCTTCACCTCCTGCACATGCCCATCCGCCTCGCCATCGTGGAAGACGACGAACCGATCCGCCAGATCCTGAGCGAGATCGTGCGGGGCACGACGGACTTGGAACTCGTGAGCGTCCACACCGACGCCGAGAGCGCGCTCACGGCGCTGCCCGCCAACCAGCCGGACGTCGTGCTGACCGATATCAATCTGCCGCAACTCAGCGGAGTGGAGTGCGTGCGGCGGCTGCGTCCGCTGCTGCCACGCACGCAGTTCCTGATGCTCACCGTTTACGAAGATGCGGATCACATTTTTGCCGCGCTCGCGGCCGGCGCCACGGGTTACCTGCTCAAGAGCACCAGCCGCGTCGAACTGATCACCGCGATCCATCAGGTCGTCGAAGGTGGCTCACCCATGAGCAGCGGCATCGCGCGCAAGGTGGTGCAGTCGTTTGCGCGGACCGATTCGCCGCCGCGCTCCGACCTCGAAACGCTTTCCCCCCGCGAACAGGCCGTGCTCTCCCTGCTCGCCCAAGGCCTGCTCTACAAGGAAATCGCCGAATCCCTCGCCATCAGCGGGCCGACGGTGAACACCTACATCCGCCGGATCTACGAAAAGCTGCACGTGCGCTCCCGCTCGCAGGCGATCGCGACGTTTCTCAAGCAATCCTGAGCCGGACTCGTGCATTTGAATGTGGTTTCGCTGACGAAAAGATCAGGTCGTCCGTAGCAGCCGACGTGAGGAGGCTGGAGCAAGGTGAGTCGCGTGAACCCGCCTCGTTACCTCGGCGGCTACCAGGTTTCGCGATCTTCTACTGCAACGTTCCCTCTGAGCGCCGGCGATCACGGCACCTCGTAGACTTCGAGCAGCGCCACGCCGGTCGCGCCGCCGACTCCGGTCACCTGGGCGGTGTAGTTACCCGGTTCGAGACTGAGCAGAATCGCGTTGTCGCCGCTGCCAGTGGTCAGCGGGAAGGCGCCGACCTGGGCCGCGACGCGCGCGATTTCGAGCGCGTTGGAGGCAGCCGTCCAATTCGCGTTCTGCGCCACCACCCCGCCCTTGTCGCCGAAGACCGTGAGCACCGGCTGGACCAGCGCCCCGCCCACCCCAAACACCGCGAGGGTCGGACCGATCGCCCGCACGAGCACCGGCTTCGCGACCTCGCCGCTGATCGTCATGCCCGCGATCAACGTGGCATCGCCGGTGCCGACGAACGCCCGCGAGGACAGGTTGGCCAGCCGCTGCGCCGGGTTGTCTTTGGTGAGGTCGTAAATCTCGACCAACCCGTTGCCCGCACGACCGGCCGTGTCGCTCATCACCACGGTGTAGCCGCCGGGCGCGAGCGAGGTGACGAGCGCCGAATCCGCGCTGGTCGAGGCGAGGGAAAACACGCCCGCCTGCTGGTTGGCCGCGGCGATCGCCGCCGCGTTCGGCGCGGTGGTCCAGCCGACGTTGTTCTCGAAGGCCGATTGGGCGCCGGCCCGGAAGAGTTCCAGGCGTGGCGCGGTCAGGACATCCCCCACGCCAAAGGCCGCCAGCCCCGGCCCGATCGCCCGGGCCAGCACGGATTTCGCGGTCGTGCCACTCACGACAAATCCGACGATCACCGCGCCGTCGCCACCGGTCGCGCGCGCGCGGGTGGAGAGACCGGTCAACCGCTCAGGCCGCGGCGCCGGCGTCGGGGCGCTGAGCTGCGGCGTGAAACCGAGGACGAACTGCGGGCTGCGGTATTGCGCGGCCGTGGCGTCGTCGAGCTGCCGCGAAGAGGACAGGCGCCGCGTCACGTCGAGCGGCGCACCGTTGAGGTCGGTCGACTTGAATTCCCAAAACTGCAGGTCGGGCGCGGTCGTCGCCCCGCCGTCGAGCTGCCAGCCGGCGGCGGTGATGTGCGGCCCCATGGCGCAGTTCAGAAAGACGACCTGCGAGAACGGCCAGGTGTTGGCCACTCCGGCGCGGGGATCGATGCGCGCCAGGACGGAGCTCGTGACACCGGCGGCCGCGGTCAGCCGGCAGTCGACATAGACGTTGCCCTTGCCCGTCTGGCTGTTGCGGACCTGCGCGTAGTAGCCGTTGCTCAGCGCCCGCAACTCGCAGCGTTGAAAAAAACACGCGCCACCGCCCCACATGAAATCGACGTCACCCTCGATCAGGCTGTCAGTGACGAACAGCGAGCCGTTCCAGAGCAACGTGTCCTGATAGCTGGAGAGTGTGACGCGGTCGAAGACGCAGCGCTGGCCGTTGCCGCGGATGGCCTCGGCCTGCGAACCGCCCTTGGGTGTGGCGTTGCGGAGCGTGATGTTCTCGAGCACGAAATCGGCGGCATCGCACGCGACCATGGTGCGGTTGTTGCCGCTGTTGAAATTCGCGTTGTTGGCGTAGGTGATGACCGTGGCGGCGCGATCTTCGCCGCGCAGCGTGATGAACGGTTTCGCCGAGCCGAGGTAGACGATTTCCTGATAGGTGCCGCGCTTCACGGTGATCGTGGTGCGGGCGGGGTTGTTGCGCGGCACGAAATCGATCGCGCCCTGCACGGTGCAGAAATCGCCGGAGCCGTCGCCGGCCACAGTGAGCGCGGTCGCACCGACGGCGGGGCCGGCCGCACGCGTGGTGAACCGAAAGGCGGTCTGGTCGGCGATGCCCGCGAAGTCGGCGAACACGCCCGCGTCGATCAGCACGTAATAGGTCTGCCCGTAGGCGAGCACGCCTGCGCGCGGAAAAATCGTCGCGGTCTGGCCCGCGATGATGATCGGGAGATAGTTGTAGGGCGTGGTGTTGGTGCCGATGAGGCGCGTCGGCGTGGCGCTCGCGAGATCGATGGTCTCGACGACCGCGTCGGTGGCGGAATTCAGGATGCGCACGCGCCCCGCGGTGCCGAGCCGCGGCACCGCGTCGAAGGTCAGCGTGAGCAGCGTGTCCGGGCAGCGGTTGGTCGCGTTGTTCGCCGGTGAGAAAGCGGTCGCCGTGATGGCGAACCCACGGACAACAACCCCCGCGAACAGTGCGAGCGCGCAAATGAACTTCACGGAAACCCGGGGCAGGAGGCACTTCATACGTGTGCATCAAGGGCCGCCAGCCGGGACGGCGCAAGCCCCCGGCCGAAAACGAACGCCGGACCCAGCCCGGCGACCTATTGAGACTCGCGCGATAGACCGACGGAGCCGCGATCCCAAGCAGCCGGTCTGAAGTAGGGCGGGTCTGTGACCCGTCCATTCACGATGTGAGTGTTCGAGGGCGGGTCACAGACCCGCCCTACTCCGAACGTCCGACGTCAGTCGATCATGCGAGTCTCAAAAAGAGGGCGTCGAAAGAGGTTGCCCCGCAGGGTAGCGGAAGCCGTGAGGCTTTCGCCGCTTCGAGCGAAACGCTCACGCGTTCCGCTACAGGACCGCGCGTTCACCAGGCTTTTTCGACGCCTTCTAAAAGAAACGCGATGTTGCGCGACCACCTGTCGCCAAACCTTCGTGTCGCGACACTACGCTTTGAGCTGCTTCAGAATCTGCTCCGTGATCTTGGCGACGATGGCCTCGACCTGCGGGTCGGCGGGCTCGCTGGCGGCGGCCTCCTTGGCCGGCACGGCGCACACGACGCCGGGGCGGAAGTCGGCGCTATCGCACAGTTCGCACTCCTTGAGACCCGCGCGCGGGTCGGGCATGCCGAGCTTTTGGCGGAGATCGATGAGTTCCTTCGCGTGCTTGCCGCTGAAGCGATGCAGACCGCCACCGAGACCGGCCGCGATCCAGACCGTGCGGCAGTAGGAATCGATGTTCTCCATCTTCCAGTAGGCGTCCTCGACGTCCTTGCCCCAGCAGATCACGCCGTGGTTTTGCATGAGCACGGCCTGGTGAATCTTGCCGACTTCGCCGACCTCGTCGGCGTTGGCGGGCGTGCCGGGCGTCTGATACTTGGCGACACCGATCTTGCCGAGGAACACCTCGGCCTCGGGGATGAGGCACGACGGGATGTCGACGTTGGCGATGGCGAACGCAGTCGCGTGCGGCGGGTGGGCGTGCACGCAGGACTTCGCCGCGGGCTGGCGCTTCATGATGCCGAAGTGCGTCTTCGCCTCGCTCGTGCGCACACGCGTGCCGGCGAGTTGGTTGGCGTCGAGGTCGACGAGGCACATGTCCTCGGGCTTCATGAAGCCTTTGCAGATGAGCGTCGGCGTGCAGAGCGCGAGATTGTCGCCGACGCGGATGGTGATGTTGCCGCCGTTGCCGTCGGTGTAGTCCTTCTGCCAGAGGCGCCGGCCCATGTCGCAGATGCGCTCCTTGAGCACGTGAATCGCGGGCGAGTTGAAAAATCTTTCGATCTCGGCGGGCGTCTTCGGATCGGAGCCGGGCTTCCACTTGAACTCGTAGTCGGGGATCGAGGGTGCGGCGGATTTCTTCGCGGCGGCGCCGGCGGCCGGTTTCACGCCGGCCCCCGGCAGGATCGAGGCGCGGCCGGAAAACACGTCGCGGGCGGACGGCGTGAGAATGGCGCCGGCGGGCGGCTGCTCTCCCTTGCGGAGAATTTCCTCGGCTTCACGAGCGGTGATGACAGTTGGCATGGCGCTAAAGTTGGGAGTTGAGTGACGAGAGTTGAGAGGCCCGGTCAGGCGGGCGGAGTGTAGAAAATCTGGTCGATGAGGGCGGCGTTGAAGGCGTCGACCGGCGTCGGGTTCTCGAACGGCGCGGTCGCCTCCGCGCCCTCGGTGAAGCCGATCACATGGCCGACGCCGGCGCCGAGGTTGTCGTAAACGACGAGCGACGAGCCTTTGGCGAGCGGCGTCATCGCGGCCCCGCGGAACTGGTCTTTGCCGAACGGCTGCACGAGCAGGAACCGGCCGCCCTTGTAGGCGGGATCCTGCTTCGAGAGCGTGACGCGGCCGATGACGTGTCCGAGGCGCATTAGGAAAAAAAGCTGAACGGCTGAAAGGCGGAAGGGCTGAAGCCAGGAAGACGCGGGCTTGGAGTAGTGCGGTGCTTCAGCCCGCACTCGAAAGCGCTGAAG
>JACRKC010000112.1 GCA_016235555.1 Verrucomicrobiota bacterium | reverse complement strand
CGCCGCGGCGAGCTGACGGGCGTTGTTCAGGACCGCCTTGTCCTGCGAGGACGTGCGGACCTTCTGGAACGCCGGAATCGCCATCGCGGCCAGCAGGCCGATGATGACGACGACGATCATGATTTCAACGAGGGTGAAACCCTTGGACGACTGTTTCATGCTTTTCATGGACGGTATCTATGTATGTTTGGATGATATACGCTCAAATGCGAGCAGTAGGCCGATACAGCCTTATCATTAGAGGGTTTTCAAGGTCAAAATCGTGTAAAGTCCTGACCCTGAATAAGCATTAACCCTTACGGGACAAATACTCAGACACTGCGGGACTTACGCAGTTTCTTTGGGGTTCCCGGTTTGGCCCGAGCAGGACTGCGCTTGGCGGCCGAACGTTTGGTCGGCCGGATCTCCGGCTCGGCCAGCACCACCTCCGCCGCATCTTTCCAAAGGTTCTCCAGACCATACTGCTTCCGACGCTCATTGAGGAAGAGGTGCACCGTGACATCGAAGGCGTCGATCACGGTCCAGCCGCTGTCGTCAGCCAGCTCGATTCCGACAATCCGATGCGTCGAAGCATCGATGGCTTTCTCAAGCTCGACCCGCAGGGCCCGGAGATGAGGCGAGGAGGTCGCGGTGGCCACCACCAGAAAGTCCGTGATCGAGGATTGAGCGCTGACGTCCAAGACGCGGATATCCTCCGCCTTTTTGTCGTCGAGCACCTTGAAGCAAATTTTCACGAGGTCGGGCGACGCCGGTTGCTTGGATTTCATGTTGGTTGCCGATACAGACCCTTTTCCTTGATGTAAACAATCGCCTTGTGGGGCACGAAATAATCGAGCGACAGCCCGCGGCGCGTGCGTTCGCGCAGTTCGGTCGAACTGATCGCGAGCAGGTGGCCGTCGCAGCGGTGCAACCGCAAGCCCGGGATCTCCGGGCTTGCCCTGACGGGGAAGGCGGGACGTTCGAGGAAGATGAACTCCACCAGCTGCACGAGTTCCGGAATGTCCTTCCAGAGATGCAACTTTGGCAGCTGGTCGCCGCCAATGATCCAGTAAAGGTCGTCTTTCGGGTAGAGCGCCCGGAAGTGCCGGGCCGAGTCGATCGTATAGCTGACGCCGCCCCGCCGGAGCTCGAAGTCCGAGATTTCGAACCGTCGGTCCCATTCCACCGCGGCCCGAAGCATGGCCAGCCGATCCGCGATCGTGGATTGGACGTCGTTCGGCTTGAGCGGGGCCTGCGCCGCGGGCACGAGCACGAGGCGGTCGAGGCGGTGCTGTTCATACGCATCCTGGGCTGCCATCAAGTGGCCAAAATGCACCGGGTCGAAGCTCCCGCCGAGAAATCCGATTTTCACTCGCCGCGGAACGTGTGGTTCGCCGCTGGCTGTCGCAAGGCTCAAGTGCAATCCGGAGCAGGGCGGGTGTGACTCAAACTGATGTCAGAAAGCGTGGAAAAATCTAAAGGCGCGCGTTCGCCCGCCGCTACCACCGAGGCACTCGAGGACTGACATCAATTTGAGTTACACCCGGGCAGGGCGCACCAGAACGGTTTGGCTGGAATGCGCCGGCAATCTTCGCCTGACTGCTGCTGGCTTCGCCCGGGTGGCGGAATGGCAGACGCTGGGGACTTAAAATCCCCTGGCCGAAAGGTCGTGCGGGTTCGAGCCCCGCCCCGGGCACCAAGGTTTACGACCGCGAATAGAAGGCGGCATCGGGCGGCTGAAAAACTTTTCAGTCTTCCGCCTTTGACGAGATGCGGCGCCGCCGCTCCACTCCCGCGCGATGCACCCCGAACCCCCGGCCGGCGCCCCCGGCGCGCCCAAGAAGCGAGACTACCTGTATTTGCAGGTCATCGTCGGCATCGTGGCGGGGGTGCTCGTGGGCTGGCTCCAGCCGAAGTGGGGGATGGCGGTGGAGCCGCTCGGCACCGGGTTCATCAAACTGATCAAGATGCTGATCGCGCCGATCATCTTCACGACGGTGGTGGCGGGCATCGCGGGCATGGGCGATCTCAAGCGCCTCGGCCGCGTGGGGATGAAGGCGCTGATCTATTTCGAAATCGTCACGACGATCGCGCTCATCATCGGGCTGGTGGTCGGCAACGTGTTTGCGCCGGGCGAGGGCATGCACGTGAAGCCCGAGTCGCTCGATACGAAGTCGATCGCGGCCTACGTGAAACAGGGGGAGACGCAGAGCACGGTGGCGTTTCTGATGAACATCGTTCCGAAGACGTTCGTCGGGGCGTTTGCGGAGGGGGAGATTCTACAGGTGCTGCTGCTCGCGCTGCTCTTCGGCGCGGCGCTGGCGCGGCTGGGCGGGCGGGCGCAGCCGGTGATCAATCTGATCAACGAAGTCGCGCGCGTGATCTTCGGCATCGTGTGGATCGTCACGCGGCTGGCGCCGCTGGGGGCGTTTGGCGCGATGGGTTTCACCATCGGCAAATACGGCCTCGGCGCGCTGGTGTCGCTGGGCAAGCTGCTCGCGACGGTCTACGTGACGTGCGGGCTGTTCATCGTGCTGGTGCTGGGCGTCATCGCGTATGCCTCGGGCTTCAATTTCTGGAAGGTGCTGCGTTACGTGAAGGAGGAAATCCTGATCGCGGTCGGCACCTCGTCGTCGGAGGCGGCGCTGCCCGGCCTGATGGACAAGATGGAAAAGATCGGCTGTGCGAAGCCGGTGGTGGGCGTGGTGGTGCCGGCCGGCTACTCGTTCAACCTCGACGGCACCTGCATCTACCTGACGTGCGCGGCGCTGTTCGTGGCGCAGGCGACGGACACGGCGCTGCCGCTCGCACAACAGATCGGGTTGCTGGTCGTGATGCTTTTGACGTCCAAGGGCGCGGCGGGCATCACGGGGAGCGGCTTCATCGTGCTCGCGGCGACGCTCGAGACGACCGGCAAGATTCCGGTCGCGGGTCTCGCGATCATCTTCGGGATCGACCGCTTCATGTCGGAGATCCGCACGCTGACGAATTTCATCGGCAACACGATCGGCACACTCGTGATCGCCAAATGGGACGGCGCGTTGGACGAGGCGAAGGCGGCGGAGATTCTGCGGAAGCGAAACCAGGCGTGATGCCGCGCGGTCAGGGCAATTCGTAGATTTCGAGCAGCACTTCGCCGGTGGTGCTGGCGACGCCGGTGATGCGGGCGGAACAGGCGCCGGGCTCGAAAGTGGTGATCAGCACCGAGTCGCGGCTCGTCGGCGCAGGGAGCGGAAACGCGCCCACCTGGGCGAAGGCGGCGGAGAGAGCGGTGGCGCCGGCCCAGTTGTCATTGGTGGCGACCACGGTGGACCCGGCGAGCAGCGTGAGCTGGGGATCGGTCATGGCGGTGCCGACGCCGAATTGCTGGAGCGCCGGGCCGATGGCGCGGACGAGCATCTGCTTGGCGCCGCCGGAGACAACGAAGCCGGTGATGAACGGGCTCGGGCCTGTGAGCGCGGCGTGGGGGCGCCGCGCGCGGTCTCGCTCAAGCTGATATGGCCTGCGTGCCGCCGACGGTCTGCGACGCAGGTTGGGCCGTGATGGCGGGAATGGCGGAGCCCGTGAGCACGATAAGCTGGAGGGAAACTGCGCCCAAGAAATTGAAAGCGGTGGCCGTGCACGTGCCGGCTTGGGCGGCGGAGATGCCCGTGAACGAGAGCGTGGCGTTGGTGGCGCCCGCGATCGGGTTGCCGTTGCGCGACCATTGGATCGCCGGTGTGGGACTGCCGGCGAGGGAGAGCGAGAGCGTGACGTTGGCGGCGAGCCCCACTTCGCAGCTGGAAGACTGGGCTTGAATCGTGGGGGCGATGGCCGGGACGCCGGCGCGAATGGTCTGGTTGAACGAGTCGGCGATGGAGAGCGTGCGTCGCCATCGGCAAAGCCAACGATGCTGGCGCGGGGGGCGAGTGTGGAAAACAAGTAGGGTGGCGCGGTGCCCTGGCCGGGAGGCAGGCGGACGAAGGCAGCGCGAACAAGCAGAGGCGAAACCGGTGCGTGGGGTGGGGCGCTTCGGTGGGGCGAGGCGAGCGGTGCGCGGGCCGAGGCGGGGTGGCCGGGCGCGCGGGCGGCGTGGCTGGTGCAAGGGCGGCGCCGCCGTCGCCCCTTGGGAAGGGTCAAGGCACGGCGAGGGCGGCGGCCACGGCCTTTTCGACGCTTGCCGCGGTGGGCACGATCGCGGCGACGTTGCCAGCGCGATCTATCACGAAGTAGCGCGGAGGCATCGCGCCGTGGTAGGCCTCGAAGATCTCGCCGCGCGGGCCCTTGCCGTCATAGAGGTGCGGCCAGTCAAGGCGGTGGGCCGCGATGAACTCGACGACCGGCCCGCGCGTATCGGGCGGATTGGTGCACAGGCCGACGATGGCAAGGCCGCTGGCGCGATACTTCTCGGAGATGGCCCGCAAGGTGCCGAGCGGCGCCGCCGCGGAGCCGGTGGACCAGGCATGAAGCACCACGACCTTGCCGGAGAAGTCGGCGTTCGAGACCGGCCGGCCGGTGACGACATCGGCGCCGGCAAAGGCCGGGGCTTTCGCGCCCACGTTTGCGCGCAACCGGTTGAGCTCGGCGGTGCGGCGGCGGGATTCGGCCTGGGCGGCGAGTGCGGCGGCCTGTTTTTCCAAAGCTTCGGGGGTGGCGGCCTCCCAGCGGCTCCACGTGCCGGACGACACCATGATCGGCACCACCGCCACGGCGCCGATCGCGCGGCGGGTATCGTGGGCATAAAGCCGGCCGTCGGGGGCGCGCCAGAGCCGGATCGTCATCGTGCCGTAGGCGGCGGCCGGCATCTGCCCGGGCATCGGCACGGATTGCGCATGGTGCAGCGCCACCATGCCGGTGCTTTTCTCGACCGCGATCTCAAGGGTGTGCCGATCGAGCACCGCGTCACCCTGGCGCGTGATCAGTTCCAGATGGGTTTCGTCGATGCGGCGCAGTTCCGCCGTGGTGCCGCCGGGCCGCCGCACGTTCCCGGCCTGCAATTTTTGTGAGAGCAGGAACGTGGAGAGACTGGCGGTGCCCGTGGTGCCGCCGCGGACGTGGCGCGCGGTGATCTGTTCTCCGCGCTCAACGAAGACGCCGGCGATGTCCGCGACCGCAGCGCCGGGCTTGGGCACGGTGGCCACCCACTCGGGCGGCAGGTCGCTTTCGTCCACGCGCTGGGACAGGGAGACGCAGCCGGCGGAGCCGAACAGCACGCAGAGTGCGGTGAGAAAGGCGGGGCGCGATTACATGGGGCGGGGAATCGGGGTGGGGTGCGGGGAGGCGATCAGTCAACCGGTGGGTGCCGGGGCGGGGAGGGTTTCCAATCGAGGGCGCGGGCCTCGGCCTCGGCGCGTTGGGCCGGCGTGAGTTTGGCTCCGAGGCGGTCGACGGCGGTCCGGGCGACCTCCTTGGCGATGGTGGCGTTCGGGTTGGCGAAGGCGTGCTCGGCCCAGCGGCGCTGCCAGAGGTAGGCCTCGACGAGGTTGGGCGGAAGGCCTTCGCCCTTTTCCAGCGCACCGGCCAGCAGGTGTTGCGACATCGGGTGGCCAGCCTCGGCGGCCATGCGATACCAGCGCACGGCTTCGGGCGGGTTCTTGGCGACGCCCTGGCCGTGCTGATACGCGCCGGCGACGTGGTATTGTGCGGCGAGATTTCCGGTGGCGGCCGCGCGTCGATAGATCGCGAAGCCCTCGGCGGTAGGGGAAAGAAATTCCGCGAGCCGGAGCTGGAGGTCGACCGCGCCGGCCCGGGCGGCGGGGCGCAGGAGTTCAATCGCGAAATAGCGCTCCCAGCCGATCCCGGGAGCGACGGGGCTGGAAAACGCGGAACTGAGTGCGAGCGCGGCGGCGGGGTCGCCGTCGAGGGCGGCCGCCCGGCGGGTGAGGGCGGCGGCGAACTCGGCCCGCAGTTCGGCGGCATCGGCGGGGTTCGCGGCACGCTCCAGCGTGATGACGTCCTCGCCGCGCGCATAGACGGGCACAAGCCACATGCCGGCGTCGGTGGCCGTGCTGGAAAACACGATGCGACCATCCTGGAGTTGCGCGACCGCGTTGCTGGACCGGGCCAGGCCGAGGCCGGAAGCCACGGTGCCCCAGTCGTAGCGCAACTCGCCGTCGCGCCATGCGGCGGGAGGTGCGGCGGGATCGAAGAAGCGCGTTTCGAGTCGGCCGCTTTTCGTCCGGTAGGTGAGCGCAAGTAGATCGGGACGGTGCGTGACGAGCACCGTCGAGGAATCGGCGAGGCGGTGCCACGGGAGCAGCGGCCGGTGGTTGCCGCCGCCAATTTCGCCGGGAGCGTGGGAGCGCAGGTTGGTCTTCCAGTTCACCCACGCAAAGGTGCCGTTGAAATCGGGCTTCGCGACGAGGGGCACCGCCGGGCGCAACGACGCGGGGGGCGCGGAAACGCAGCCGGCAAGGCCGAGGCAGAAGATTGCGGCGAGGAGCCGCCCTCTTACACCACGAGGCGCGGCGGAGATCGCGATCGGGAGCGGAGAAGTGTTCATTCGCTGTGGGTCCGATACCCCGAAGCTTGCTTCGGCTTGGTTGGGAAGAGTCGGGCGAGAAGTTCTCCTGGGAGCGCCTGCGTCCCGCAGGCCGTCCTCGGCGTCCCGCCTCGTCGATTGCAAAAAAGTGAGATGCGCTCCATTGGCGGGACGCCAATGGCAGCACGCAAGGCGCGTGCGCTCCCCAAACCCGAGTGAAATCTTTAGTGGCATCGGTTTGATCACATGCCCCGCCGCTTCCGGCGGGGATGTTCGATAGCGGAGATTAGCGGTTACTGCTTTGGTTCGATCGCTTGACCTTCATCTCGTCGGGCTGGGGCAACGCCCCGTTAGCGGATGCGGTAGCGGTTGATGACGATGAAATCGCCGGTGGGCGACCAGGTGGCCAGGCCCCACTCGTGCGCATCCTGGTCCTGCGCGCCGGGCACGGTCCACGTCCTGCCGGTGTCGGCTTCCAACACCGCGATGCCGCCCGGATACTGGTCATAGAGCAGGAATTTTCCCGACGGCGACCAGCCGTAGGGCAGGCCGGACGGGCGCCAGCCCTGCTGGATTTCCTTGGGCGCCGGGAGCAGGGTCCTTTCCGGCGTGCCATCGATGGTCATGAGGCGCATCTCCGCGAGCTTGCTGCCGGCGACGTCGAGCCAGATGCCGTAGGCGATATGGCGGGCGTCGGGCGAGACACTGAACGAATGGCGGAATCCGGTGAGATGGGGGATGCGAACGATGTTGCGGGTCGTGCGATCGGCGAGGACGTGGGCTTTCACCATGCGGCCGGCGGCATTCACCTCGCGGGACAGGTAGACGATCTCCTGGCGGGCCGCGACGTATTGCCAGTCGAACCCGTCGCGACCGGCGTCGATCAGCGCGAAGGGGCGCGACTTGCCGGAGGCGAGGTCGAGGCGCATGAGGGCGACAGGTTCCCCGGCGTTGTCGGTGGCTTCTTGGAACAGCAGCTCGTTGGGGCCGAGCCAGACGATCCGGCCCTGGCCGCGACTCTCGAACACGAGACGGAGGTTGCGGCCATCGGCGTCCATGACGGCGAGGCCGGCGCGCGGATGTTCCGCATACCAGCACGCGATCGTGCGGCCGTCGGGGGAAATGGCGGGCGGATCGCGGCGCACGATCGACTTGGGGGTGAGCTGCACGGGCGCGCCGAGCGGCCGGCCGGTCGCGGGCTCGATCGCCACGCGAAACAGGAAACACTCGCTCGTGGGTGGCGGTCGCGGGGCGGGCGAGAGGTCCAGCCACTGCGCGGCGGCGAGACCGCCGGCGGCCGCGCCCAGGACCGCGACGGCGGCGACGATCGCCGACTTGCGGCGGCGGACGAATTTGCCGATCCGGTAGGCCAGGGTTGGCGGGCGTGCCGTGACGGGTTCGTCGCGGAGATGGCGCTCAACGTCGAGCGCGAGGTGATCCGCGTTTTCGTAGCGGCGGAGCCGGTCCTTTTCGAGGCAGCGCATCACAATCCAGTCCAGGTCGCCGCGGAGGATCGTCGAGAGGTGGGCGGGGGCGGTGGCGCGTTGCCTGGCGATCGTGGACTGATCGGCATCGGCGAGGGTGGAGAGGCGCGTGGAGGGGCGGGGTGGGTCGACTTCGCGGATGATGCGGCGGATCTCGTCGAGACCGGCGGCGAGGAGCGTCTTCGGGTCGAAGGGCGGGCGGCCGGTGAGCAGTTCGTAGAGGAGGACGCCGAGGGAGTAGATGTCGGAGCGGGTGTCGATATCGAGGCCGCTGAGCTCGGCCTGTTCGGGACTCATGTAGGCGGGCGTGCCGATGAACTGCTCGAAGGCGGTGAAGAGCGTGGCGTCGGTGAGTTTGCCCTGCGTGGCCTTGGCGATGCCGAAGTCGATGACCTTGGGGACGGGCCGGCCGTCGTGGAGGGTGACGAGGATGTTCGAGGGTTTGAGGTCGCGGTGGATGATGCCCTTTTGGTGCGCGTGTTGGACGGCGTGGCAGACCGACGTGAAGAGTTCGAGGCGCGCGGCGGTGGCGAGGTTCTGCTCGTCGCAATACTTCGTGATTGGGACGCCGCGGACCAACTCCATCACGAAAAACGGTCGCCCTGCTCCGGTCGCGCCGCCGTCGAGGACGCGGGCGATGTTGGGATGATCCATCAGCGCGAGGGCCTGGCGCTCGGCTTCGAAGCGCGCGACGACCTCGCGGGTGTCCATGCCGAGCTTGATCACCTTGAGGGCGACGCGGCGGACGACGGGTTCCTGCTGCTCGGCCATGTAAACGATGCCGCAGCCGCCCTCGCCGATTTTCTGGAGGAGCTTGTAGCGGCCGATGACGTCGCCGGGTTTTTCCGCGGGCACGAACATCGGGCGCGTCTCCTCCGTGCCGGCGAAGGCGGAGGTGGCCATCACCTGCGCAGCGTCGTCGTGTGCGCGGAGCAGCGCCTCGATGCGGGCGCGAAGCGCGGCGTCGCCGGCGCAGGCGTCGTCGAGGAAAGCGGTGCGCTCGGCCGGAGGGCGTTCGAGGGCGGCGGCGAACAGGGTTTCGTCCGTGGGGCGCGGGTCGTTCATGGTGCGTGGGGGTTCAGGCGCACAATGCGAAATGGGGAGGCCAAACGGATCACCCGTCTTTACCGCGGGACCAGTGCGGCGATCAGCGGGGGGCGGTCAGATCGGAAGGAAGCGCGTAGAAGGGGAAAAAGTCGGTCATGCCATCGACGGCGGAACGACCATAGGTTTCGCAGCGGCCCTCGAGCCCGAGGCTCTGCACGGCGGCGCCGCTGAGCATGGCGTGGGAGCCGAAGCCCTTGGCGATTTTCTCCATGCGGAAGGTGAACGTGGCGTCGCGTCCGCCGATTTCCTCGCCGTGGTCGCTGACGGAAAACAGCGCGGTGCCGTGGTGCAGCACGAGCCGGAAAGGCAGCGGACTTTGCGCGCGCCAGCTTTCGAAGGCGGCGAGCGAAGCGAGCACATCGGCGGGCTGGCTCGCCTCCGGGCGCCAGTAGGCGAAAATGGCGTCGCCCACGTAGCGGTTGATGCGACCGGCGTGGCGCTCGATGAGCGGTCGCGCGCCGGCGATCCAATCCTGAAGGTGGCGCAGCGCGGCCTCGCTGCCGGCGGCGCTCACCACGGCGGTGTAGCCCTCGATGTCGACGAGCAGCAGCCAGCAGGTGCGGCTCTCCATGCGGTCGAGCACCTGCGTGGTTTGGTGGGACGGATCGAGCTGATCGCGCAGTTCCATCCGGCGCTTGCAGCGGAAGCGCACGACGATCTCGCCGAGGCGGATCTCGTCGCCATCGCGCAGCAGGGTGGGGCGCGTGACGAGGCTGCCGGCGAGGGCGGTGCCGTTGCGGCTGCGCAGGTCGGTGAGCGTGTAGCCGTCGGCCCCGAGGGTGATGACCGCGTGCTGGCGGGAGAGCGTGTCGCCGGCGAGCACGACGTCGTTGCCGGGCTGCCGGCCGATGGTGGTGCGCTCCTTGAGCCAGTGGGTGCGGCCGTCGGGGAGTTCGAGCCAGGCTTGCCGGTCGGGTGAGGAAGAGAAGAACACGACGGGGATGGGTGGGCGTAATCAGCGGGCGGCGGTGATGGTCTGGGCGAGCCACGCGCGCGAGTAGAGCCACCAGCGTTTGGCGGTGCCGAACGGGATGTCGAGGGCCTGGGCGGCGTCTTCGAGGGTGAGGCCGCCGAAGTAGCGGAGTTTCACCAGTTCGGCTTTCTTCGGATCCTCGGCGGTGAAGCGCTCCAAGGCTTCATGCACGGCGAGCAACTCATCGTCGGAGACGGTGGCATCGGGAATCTGCACCTCGTCGACGTTGACGCGCTGCAACTGACCGCCGTGGCGGACGGCGCGGCGGCTGCGGGCGCGGTCGATGAGGATGCGGCGCATGGCCTCGGCGGCGGCCGCGAAGAAGTGCGCGCGATTCTGCCAGGCGGGCTGCTGATCGCCGCCGAGGCGCAGCCACGCTTCGTGGACCAGCGCGGTGGGCTGGAGCGTGTGACCGGCGGACTCGCGGGCCATCTTGGCGGCGGCGAGGCGGCGCAGTTCCTCGTAGAGCAGCGGCAGGAGTTGCGCAGAGGCGGAGGGGTCGCCCTGGCCGGCGCGCTGGAGGATCAGGGTGATCTCGCCGGGGTTCACGGGGCAGAGGCAATCATGGTCGGGTCGCGGGGCAATGGATTTCCGAAGGCGCCGGGCTTAGAGGGCGTGACTCAAACCGAGGACAGCCCGAGCGGTCATGCCACCGTGCGTGGGTGGCCGGTGCGGTGGGCGGGCCCGTCCCTGTGCCCGTATGGTCGGACCGCCCTTGTCAGTCGAAATACCGGCACGGGGACGTGCCCGCCCACTTCGCGGCGGCTCCCGCGCTGTCTTCGGTTTGGGTTGCACTCTGGCCCAGCTGTAGTCGCCGCCGAGCGTGCCGAGATCGGTCAGGCCGCCGTTGGCAAACAGCACGACGTGGACCTTACCGCCGGCCGTGAGGCCGGTGACGCCGACGTGGACCAGCGTAGGGGCGAGGGGGCCGGCGATGGGCGCGGAGTTGGAAAGGGTTGAGGACATGGGAAGGCGGTTGGAGAGATCCGGAAGTGAGGCGCGGCATCGCGGATGCGTTGCCGCCCAGCGGCAGGTCAAGGTGCGACCGGTGCGCGGCGGGATCATTGGGCCACCGTCCTTTCGGTGGCGAGGAGGGCGACGGTAGCTTTCACGACGGCGCTGGGTTGGGCTCGGGGGGCAATGCGTGGAAATCCGGCGCGGCGGATCAGGTGCAAGCGCTGCCGCGCACGGTGAGCAGGCGGCGATTGGCTGCGGCGTCCTTGACCGCGATGTGGGCGCGGTGGTGGGAAGGAGGGGCGAGGCGGCGGGCATGGGCGGAGATGGTTTAGAAGAGGAGCCGGTAGACCTCGTAGACGGCCCAGCCGAGCGCGGCGCCGGCCGGGAGGTCGATCACGTAGTGTTGTTTCGTGAAGAGGCAGCTCACGGCGATGAGCACGGGGAAGAGCCAGGCCCATGGGCCGAGCTGCGGGAGCAGGTGCAGCGTCGTGAGGGTGGCGACGGAGACGTGCATCGAGGGGAAACTGTTCGAGCGATCGTCGAAGCTTTGCACGAGCGCGAGGAAGCGTTCGGAGACGTCGCGTCGCTGGTTGTAGGCGCGCCAGGCCACGGGGATGGCGACGGGCACGGTCGTGAAGAACACCATCTGCGCGGCGAGCAAGATGACGTAGCTCATCGCGACGTGCAGGAAGTGCGCGGGCGAGACCATGACGAAGTTGATGTAGACGATCACCGGGTAGTAGAGGCACGAGTAGATCCACACCCAGCCGGGGCGGTAAGGAATGGCGTCGTCGACGGGGGTGCGGAATTCGCGCGGGCGGCCGAGGGGGTTGCGCTGGCACCAGAAATAAAACTGGTAGATGCCGAAGATGAGGAAGACCGAGATGATCAGCTGGGAGACGAGGTCGGCGGTTTGCATGGGCGGGATTCAGGCGGCGGAGGAAAGCGCAAGGTCGGGCACCGGGAGCGGCGTCGAGTCGGCGGGGGGCGGGACCGGGACGGCGTGGACCGGCGTGGGATGCAACGAGGGGAGGCGCGGCTTGAGGCGCGCGAAGAGCGCGGTGACGTTGGTGGGATTGACGACCCAGAGGTGCGAGTCGGGCCGGAATTCGCAGTGGGCCTTGGGCAGATAGCGCCGGATGCGGAACTCGATGTCGCTGCGCGGACGGCCCTGCCAGTAGCCGTCGTGCGCGGCGACGAGTGCTTCCGCGGGAGCGCGCCACGAGCGGTGGATCTGCGCGACGGCGCGCTGCGCGGCGCGGCCGAGCTGGTCCGGGGAGGTGTAGCACCATTGGAGGCCGAGGCAGCGGAAGCGCGACTCGAGGTCGGCCTTGAAGAGCGGACGCGCGCCGTCGCGCCAGTGGAACGAGGTGCTCGTCTCGGGATTGAACGCGGCGAGGGCGTTGTGATTCGGGTAGGCCCACCAGCGGTGGCCGCGATGTTCGAAACCGTTGAGCGGAAAGAACACGTCCTCCCAAACCGAGGGTTGGAAATGGTCCGGCGCGCAGGCGCCCCAGACGAGCTGGATGCGCGACTCGATCTCGTCGGGAGCGAAGGCCTCGGCGGCGGCCATGAAGTCGTAGAAGCCGTTGCTCGAGCACAGCACGGCGAAGCGCGGGAAGCGGGCGAGCAACGCGTGAAGGTCGACGCGGAGTTGCGCGATCTTCCGGTCGACGTGGGCGAGCGAGTATTTCTCCCACATCGGCAGGCGGGCGGAAAACTCGGGGAGGTGCAGCGCCTTCAGATAGACCTGGCTGCCGAAGACGCGGGTGAGGCTCGGCAGGAGGAAGCGCATCTGGCCCGGCGTGCCGTTGATGCCCGGCACGAAGTAGAACACGTGCCGGGCCGTGGCGGCGTTGCCGATTTCCGTGATGTCGTCGTAGAAGAACCGATAGTCGTCGAGCGACTGGCGGTAGCAGTGCTGGAAGTGGCGGGCGAGCAAGCCGCCGGAGGAGCTGGAGGAGTTCATGGACGGGAGGCGAGGAGGCGGGGCAGCGTCGTGGTGAGCGCGGGCACGTAGGTGATGAGCAGCACGCCGAGGAACATCACGAAGAGCAGCGGCAGCACGGCGCGCATGACCTCGCCGAGCGGGCGTTGGAGCCGCGACGAGGCGAGGAGGAGATTCAGGCCGACGGGCGGGGCGAGGAAGCCGAGCTCCATGTTGGCGAGGAAGATCACGCCGAGGTGCACCGGGTCGATGCCGAGCGTCGCGCCCACGGGCGCGAGCAGCGGCACCACGACGATGATCGCGGCGTAAATCTCCACGAGGCCGCCCACGACGAGCAGCACGACGTTCAGGCCGAGCAAAAAGACCGCGCGCGACGGCACGTGGGCGAGGCTCCACGCGGCGAGCGCGTCGGGGAGCTGGGCGTCGACGAGGTAGTTGGTCAAACCGAGGGCGACGCCGAGGATCAGGAGGATGCCGCCGACGAGCAGCCCCGCCTCGGCCATCACGCGGCGTCCGTCGCGGGCGAGGTCGAGATCGCGGTGCACGACGGTCTGCGTGAACAACGCGTAGGCGGCGGTGAGGGCGGCGACCTCGACAGACGACGCCCAGCCGGCGAAGAGCGGCACGAGCGAAACGACCGGCAGGGCAAGCTCCCACTTCGCGTCCCAGAGGGCGCGGCGCGCGGTGGCGGGATCGAAGCGGCGCGCCGCCGCACCGCCGCGGCGACCGGCCCACAGGCCCCACGCCGCCGTCATCGCGATGAGCAGCACGCCCGGCACGAAGCCGCCGAGGAACAGCGCGCGCATGTCAACCTGCGCGATCATCGCGTAGAAGATCACCGGCAGGCACGGCGGGAGCAAAATGCCGAGCGAGCCGGCGCCGGTCATCATGCCGAGCGCGTCGCGCTCGGAAAATTTTGCCGCGCGCAACACGGGCATGAGCAGCCCGGCGAGTGCGAGGATGGTCACACCCGATGCGCCGGTAAACGCCGTGAAGAACGCGCACAGCAGCGCCGCCGCAATCGCCGGGCCGCCGCGCACGTGGCCGGCGAGCGCCTGGAACACCGCGACCATGCGCCGCGATGCGCCGCCTTCGGCGAGGAAATATCCGGCGAGCGTGAAGAGCGGGATGGCGGGGAGGGTGGGATTGACGGTGAGACGGTAGTGCTCGACCGGCATCGCGGCGATCGGGAGATCGTGGCTCCAGAAGAGCAGCAGGCCGGCTCCGCCGAGCAGGGCGAAGACCGGCGCGCCGAGCACCGCCGCGGCGGACAGGAGCGCCGCGGCGGGCCAGGCGAGGGTCGGGGCCGCGAGCGGCGACCATACCCCGGACGCCATCAGCCCGGCGACCCCGACTCCCGAAAGGATTTTGCTCCGCCAGGCATCCGCCGCGTGCCCCGCGAGCCGCAGTGCGATCGCGGCGAAGCCGAGCGGCAGCACGAGCTCGATCACCCACAGCGGCACGCCGCCGAGAAACGGCTGGCCGGCGGCGCGCTCCACGCCGACGTAGTGCACGCTGGCGAGCGCGAGTGCGGCGGCCACCGTCGCGGCGATCGTGTGGCTGAACCAGCGGGCGGCGGCGGCCCAGCGCCCGCGCAGCAACGTGGGCAGCGTGGAAAACGCGAGCAGCCGGCCGTCGCGTGCCGCGAGCGCACCGCCCGCCAGGCTGATGAAGAGCGAGAGGTGCTGGACAAGCGTCGATGAGCCGGCGAGGCCCGTGTGGAAGAGCGAACGCAGGGCGAGTTCGATGAGCGGAAGCGCGACCATCGCGCCGAGCGCGGCAGCGACAAGCCAGTCCTCGGCGGCGCGGAGAATCTTCCCGTAGCGGCCGACGTGAGGAGGCCGGGCGACAGCGGCGGGGGCGGCCGAACCAGCCTCGTCACCTCGGCTGCTACAGGAAGCGATCGCCGCGGAGGTTGATTCAGCGCGGGAGACGACGGCATTCATTGCGAGCCGGCGCCGCTGGCGCGGTAGTTGTGCAGGTGTTGCTCGACTGCGTCGAAGATCTCGGCGGGCACGGTGACGCCGCGGATGCGGGCGTAGAGCTGGGTCTTGAGGTGATCCCATTCGGCGGCGGCGGCGGGCGGAAGCGCGTGGACCTTGAGTCCGCGCTGCTGCATCGCGCGCACGGCCTCCTCGTCCTCGAAGCGGCCGCGGGCGCGGATTTTTCCGCCGATGTCGTCGGCCGCAGTGCGGAGCGAGTCGCGGGTGGCGGCGGGAATCTTTTCCCACGCATCGGTGCGCACGATCACCGCGCCGACGATCGGGCACCAGTTCATCTCGAGCATGTGCGACGCGGGGCCGTAGAGCTGGCCGGCGAGGGCGACGAGCGGCGGCAGCGGGGCGGCGTTGATGAGATCGGTGTTGAGGCCGAGCATGAGATCGGCGGTCTCGAGCGGCACGGGGCGGCAGCCGATGGATTTCATGATGGCGACCTGCGGCTCGTTGCCGGCCCAGACGAACATCTTCATCGGGCGGAAATCGTCGGGGCGCACGCCGGGCTGCTTGCTGAAGAAACGCACCCAGCCGGCGTCGGCCCAGCAGAGCACCTCGAAGCCTTTCGCGCGCAGGCGCGCCTCGAGCATCGGGCGCAGCTTCTCGCGCACGTGATCGACCTCGGTCCACGAACGGAACGCGAGGGGGATGAGTTGCAGGCCGGTGACGCCGGGATCGATTTCGCTGAGGCCGACGACGGTGAAGAGCCCGGCGTTGATCTGCTTGATGCGGATCTTCTTCACCATCTCCGCCTCGCCGCCGAGGCGGCCGTCGGCGAACACGGTGAGTTTCGCGGCGCCGCCGTCCTTGCGCCAGCGTTCGCCGAGTTCGAGGAGGAGCGCGTGTTGCGGGGTGCCGCTCGGCAGGATGGTGCCGAGACGGATGGCGACGGGTTCGGCGGCGACCGCGGCGCGCGCGGCCGAGAGTGCGAGCACGGCGCGGGAAAGGAAGCGGGCGAAGCGCCGGGAGTGACGAGTGGGGACGGGGTTCATCGGGATTTCGTGTCGACCGGCACCGGTGTAGTGTAACCCAATAGGTTACACTCCCTCGGCGGCCTTGGGGGTGGAGGTGGAGGGTGGGAGGGGCAGGAAGAGGTCGTCGGCGCGCGAGAGGAGCCAGCGGGCGCGGCGTTGCATGAGGAGATTCACGAGGCGGGTTTCGGGCCGGGCGTCCGCGTCGATGGCGAGGGCCTGGCGGAGCAACTCGTCGAAGCGTGCGCGGTCCTGCTGTTGCACGCAGACGGCCTCGGCAAAAGTGACGAGCGGCGCAGCCTCGCGTCCGCCGCCGAGGGCGAGGGCGCGCTCGAAGTGGGCGCGGGAGCGGGCAAGGGGATCGCCGGGCACGCCTTGGCGCGCGAGTTCGTAGCTGATGAGCAGCGAGTGGATGGCGCCGCGGTCGAAGGCCTCGTCGAGTTCCAAGGCGCGATCGAGCAGGGCTTCGACCTGCGGCAGATCGGCGATGAGGTCGGGTCGGTCCTTCTTGATCGCGATGGCGGCGGCCCAAGCGGCGGCGGTCCAATAGAGGAGGGGGACGTCGGCGCGGGCGCACGTGCGCACGGCGGCGCGGGGCTCGCGACGGAGCGCGGCGGCGAAATCGGGGTGCGTGGTCGCGAGCCCG
The DNA here is from genome assembly GCA_016235555.1 of Verrucomicrobiota bacterium. Taxonomy (GTDB): domain Bacteria; phylum Verrucomicrobiota; class Verrucomicrobiia; order Opitutales; family Opitutaceae; genus JACRKC01. Next base: position 68,134 of record JACRKC010000112.1, on the reverse strand, counting down.
CGCAGGCCGTAGTCGCGGGCGCGGAGATAAAGCCGACGAGCCCGATCGCGGAGTGCGCTGGCAGCGCCGAGATCGCTGGACTCGAGCTCGTCGGCGTCCTGTTGGACGAAAGCGTAGCCGTATTGGGTGAAGCCGCTCGCGGCGGCGAGGAGCAGGCCGCGGTGCGCGGGCGTCTCGGCGAGCAGGCTTTCGATGAGTTTCAGACTGAACGGCGCGGCGGCGCGGATGAGCTCCGGATCGTCGTCGGCCGCGTAGACGGAGCCGCCGCTGGCGAGCGCGTCGCCGAGTTGGTTGACCGCGGTGTGCTTGAGCGTGGTGCAGCCCGTCGTGGCGAAGGCGAGGGTGGCGAGCAACAATGGCAGGAGCGGACGCGAGCCGCGGAGTTGAGACGAAGGGGGCATGACGATCGGGGCCGGTCGGGAGGCGGTTCAGTGCGGCAGCCGGTGGATTACGATCGGATCCATCCATCGGAACGGCGCGCCGAGTGCGCCGGAGGTCAGGGCGGTGAGGTCGGCGGCGGTGAGTGGATCGAGGACGACGTTGTCCTCCAGGAGGCGGCCTTGGAGTTTGCCCGATTGGACGAGCGCGCGAAACGGCTGCTTGTCGGGCAGCAGGATGACGATGCGATCGGCGTCGCGTTTGATCCGCGCCCACTCGGAGCGATCGGGGTGCTCGTCGTCGACGAGCGTGGCCAGCAGCCAATCGCCGGACTCCCGGAGGAGCATCGTGCCGGTTTCGGTGGCGAACTGGCCGTCGCGGATTTTGGTCGAGCGAAACTCGAGCCGGCCGGCACGGGCTTCGGCCACCCGCACGACGAACGCGCTGTCGCCGAGAATCCACGTGCCTTCCCAGTCGGCGGCGGCCAGCACGTGCGGTTGGTCGCCGATCGGTCGGGCGATGTAGACACCGGTGCAGCCGGTGGTGAGCAGCGCGGCAGCGGCGAGCGCGAGGGTCGCGAGCCTTAGCCAGCGGGAACGGGAGGGCAGGAGATTTGTATTCATCAGATTCGGTGGTGGAGACGGCGGGCGGCCAGGGCGGCGGCCAGCGGGGAGAAGCGCATCGTTTTCATGGGGGCGACGGGGACGGGGTTGGCGCGGAGGGCTCGCGGGAGTGCGCAGAGAATATCAGCCGCTGCGCGAGCGCGTGAGTTGATAAATATGATATGCGGCATCGGGGGGAGTGATGGAGGCGGCGGAGCGAGGCCGCCCGGCAACGCGAAATTTTCCGCGCCAACGGATCAGGGAAATTCGCGGAGCGGCGGGGCCATCTCCCCCCGGAAGGACGCTGCGGAACGCTGTTGCGTCGGCGGGGGAGGGTTCCTTCACTCGCCGCCGCTCTGATGAACGTCCACCATCTCGAGCTGTTCTATTACGTCGCCAAGCACGGCGGGATCAGCGCAGCGGTCCGCCACATCCCCTACGGCATCCAGCAGCCGGCGGTGAGCGGACAGATGACGCGGCTCGAGGAGGACGCGGGGGCGAGGCTGTTTGAGCGCAGTCCTTTTCGGCTGACGCCGGCGGGGGAGCAGTTGTTTGCGCACATCCAGCCGTTCTTCGAAAATCTCGCGCCGCTCGCGCAGGAGCTGCGCGCGGAGTCGCGGCCGGAGCTGCGCATCGGCGGCTCCGAACTCGTGCTGCGCGACCACGTGCCGTCGGTGATGCGCCACGTGCGCGCGCACTACCCGCTCGTGCGCCTCACGCTGCACACCGGCTATCAGGCGCAGGTCGAGGACTGGGCGCGCGAGGGGAAAATCGACCTCGCGATCACCTCCGCGGGCCCGCGGCCGCCGGCGAAGTTGCGGCAGCTCCCGCTGGTGCGCATCCCGCTCGTGCTGCTGGTGCACCGCGCGACCCCGTGGAAAAACGCCGAGGATATCCTGGCGCGGAAAAAAATCCCCGAGCCGCTGGTCGGCCAGCCGGCGGGCACGAGTTTCATGCAAAGTTTCCAGCGCGACCTGAAGCGGCGCCGGATCGCGTGGCCGCAGGCGGTCGAGGCGACGTCGGTCGAACTCGTGATGCGCTACGTGGCCAACGGCGAGGGCTTCGGCGTGATCAATCGGGCGGCGCTGGCGAGCGTGAAGAACCGCGAAATCCGCGTGCTGCCGCTCGACGGATTCGAGCCGATGCTGATGGCCGTGCTATGGCGCGGCGAGGCGTCGGCGCTGCTGCGCGAAGTGGTCGAGGGCGTGCAGCGTTACGCCCACGAGACGTTTCCGGACTGGAAGTGCGCGGACGTGCCGCCGTGGCGGGTGCCGGGCGGTGCCGCGGCGGAGGGCGATGGCGCCCAGCGGGGCGAACCCGCGGCGAACGAGGGCGAGGCGCCATGAACGTCCACCACCTCGAGCTGTTCTACTACGTCGCGAAGCACGGCGGCATCAGCGCCGCGGTGCGGCACATCCCCTACGGTATCCAACAGCCGGCGGTGAGCGGACAGATGAAGCAGCTCGAGGACACGGTGGGCACGAAGCTGTTCGAGCGGAGTCCGTTCAAGCTCACGAATGCCGGGGCGCGGCTCTTCGCGCACGTGCAGCCGTTCTTCGACGATCTCGACACCGTCGCGCAACGCCTGCGCGCCGCGGCCGAGCCGGAGCTGCGCATGGGCGGCGCGGAGCTCGCGCTGCGCCACCACATCCCGCGCGTGATGCAGCGCGTGAAGCAGCGTTTCCCGCGGCTGCGTTTCAGCCTGCGCTCGGGTTTCCAGACGCAGCTCGAGGACTGGTTGCGCGACGGCCTCATCGATGTGGCGGTGACCGCGGTCGATGCGCGCCCGCCGGCGCGGCTGCGGCAGAAGCGGCTCACGGATGTGCCGCTCGTGCTGCTCGTGCCGCGGGCGTGCAAGGCCAGGACGTGCGACGAAATTTTTGCCGCGAAACGGATCGCGGAGCCGCTGATCTCCGTGCCGGCCAGCGGCGTGGTGTCGCGGAATTTCCAGGCGGGCTTGAAGAAGCGCGGCGTGATCTGGCCGCAGACGGTGGAGGCGACGTCGATCGAACTCGTGGCGGACTATGTGGCCAATGGCGACGGGTTCGGCGTGAGCATCGCCATCTCGCCGATCATGCGGAAACGCGAGGTGCGCGTGCTGCCGCTGCCGGGCTTCACGCCGATGACGATCGGCGCGATCTGGCGCGGCGAGCCCTCGCTGCTCGTGCAGGCGCTGGTCGATGTCGTGCAAGGCTACGCGGAGGAGACGTGGCCGGCATGGAAGGCGTCGCGCGACGGCGGGTAGTGCCGCCTGCCCCGCGGGCGCGAAGCTGCGCGTTTTTTCAGTGTCGTGGCGGTCTGTGCCCGGCCCCGCCGTCGCGTCATGGGCGGTATTTCGCGATTTGGTCGAAGGCCGGCGACGGCGACACGGAGAAGTTGAGGGTGATCGTGGTGCCGCGAGTGAGTTCGCTGCGGGCGGTGGCGGTGCCGCCGTGGAGCCGCATGATCGAATGGACGATGGCGAGACCGAGGCCGGCGCCCTTGATCGGGGCGGCGGAGGTTTTGTCGACTTGGTAGAAGCGGTCGAAGATGCGCGGCAGGTGTTCGGCCGGGATGCCGGAGCCCGTGTCGGCGACGGCAATTTGCACGGTGCCGTCGGCGAGCGTGCGGGTGGTGAGGGTCACGCGGCCGCCGGCGGGGGTGTGCTTGAGGGCGTTGCCGAGGAGGTTGCTGATGGCGCGGCGCACGAGCATGGGGTCGCCGTCGAGGGTGGCGTCGCCCTCGCAGACCACGGTCACGTGGTGCTCGGCGGCGAGGGCTTCATAGAACTCGCGCACGGCGTCGAGTTCGCGGCGGACGGGGACGCGGGAGCGCTCGATGGCGCGGCGGGGATCGTCGGCCCGCGCGATGAAGAGCAGGCCGTCGATCATGCGCGCGAGGCGGTCGAATTCCTCGAGGCTGGAGGCGAGGACGGTGCGGTATTCGTCGACGGTGCGGGCGCGTTGGAGCGCGACTTCGCTTTCGCCCCGGAGGTTGTGGATGGGGTTGCGCATCGCGTGGGCGAGGTCCGCGGAGAATTCCGAGAGGCGGTTGAAGGAGCCTTCGAGGCGGTCGAGCATCGCATCGAACGCGGCGGCGAGTTCGCGCAACTCGGCGGGCCACTCGGCCGGCACGACGCGTTCGTCAAGGTGGCTGGCGGAGATGCGGCGGGCGGCGTGGGCGATGTCGCGCACGGGGCGCAGGCCGGTGCGGGCGACGAACGCGCCGCTGAGCGCGGCGAGCGCGACGCCGGCGGCGAGGGCAATGGCGATCTTCACCCGGTAGTCGGCGAGCAGGACGGCGTTGTGGTCGACATCGAGGGCGACGTGAACGAGCCGGCGTTCGGCGCCGGCATCACCGGCGGGCGTTTCCGCCGCGACCATGAGATAGGTGCGGCCATCGGGGAGGCTGCGGGGCACGACGACCGGCGGGGCGGCGGCGGGGGCGGGCGGAGGAAACGCGAGCACGGGCAGCAGCGTGCTCATGCCTTCGGTTTCCATCAGCACCTTGCCCTGAAGATCGAGGATGCGGAGGTAGTATTTGAGCAGTTCGTTGGCGGACGCTTCGTGTTCGATCTCGCCGGCGAGCATGGCGGGATTGTCGTGGTGCTCGCGGAGCATGAGGCGGAGGACCTGGAGCTTGCCGGTGACGAGGGCGCGGTCCTCGCGGTCGAGGCTCTGGGCGAGGCCCCAATAAAGATATGCGGCGGCGAGCAGGAGGACGATCGCGGTGGAGCCGGCGTAGAGCGTCGTGAGCCGTGCGGCGATCGACCAACGGCGGAAATGGATCGGCGCGGGGAGGCGCGGATCGGAGTCAGCTGGTTTCGAGGACATAGCCGACACCGCGCACCGTGCGGATGAGTTTCTGCGCGAAGGGATCGTCGACCTTGGTGCGGAGGCGACGCACGGCGACGTCGACGACGTTGGTGTCGGAGTCGAAGTTCATTTCCCAGACGAGTTCGGAGATAATCGTGCGGGTGAGGACCTCGCCCTGGCGGCGGGCGAGCAGGGTGAGGAGGGCGAATTCCTTCGGCGTCAGGTCGAGCCGCTGGCCGGCGCGGCTGGCGCGGTGGCGGGGGAGGTCGATCTCGAGGTCGGCGACCTGGAGCACGTCGGGCTGGCGGGCGGGGCCGCGGCGGAGGATGGAGCGCACGCGCGCGAGCAGTTCGGAAAAGGCGAAGGGTTTGACGAGGTAGTCGTCGGCGCCGGTTTCGAGGCCCTTCACGCGGTCCTCGACGGCGTCGCGGGCCGTGAGCATGAGCACGGGGGTCTCGCGGCCGGCGCGGCGGAGGGAGGAGAGCACCGACCAGCCGTCGCGGCCGGGGAGCATGACGTCGAGGATGACGAGGTCGAACGGCTCGGTGAGCGCGAGGTGGAGGCCGTCGTCGCCGCGCGCGGCGGTGTCGCACACGTAACCGGACTCGCTGAGTCCCTTGTGCAGGTAGTCGGCGGCCTTGCGTTCGTCCTCGACGATCAGGATGCGCATCATGGCAGTGAGTGGATTGACGCCTGGTGAGGCGAGAGGGTTTGCGGAGGCGGAAAAAAGCCGGCGCGACCAAATTTGATGTCAGCGATCAGTAGCTGTAGCGGCGGTCTATGACCGCCGTCGCAAAGTGGCGATCGGTTCTTCGGCGGTCATAGACCGCCGCTACAACGGAGCCGCCCAGCGGTTGAGGTCGGTTTGAGGCACGCCGGAAAAAAGCCGGCGCGGTGGCTGGGACCGCGCCGGCGCAGGAGCTACCACACTGAGGTGGGTGTTGGACTAGAACCCCCACGTGACCTGAACAAAGAGGCGGCCGTCGGTGTATTTCGTGGTGCCGGGGGCGAGGAAGGAGGCGCCGTTGTAGGTGCTCTTCTTGGAATACTCGACCTGCCAGCGCGCGCCGGAGCGGAGATTGCTGTAGAGGAGGCCGTCGACGCCGACGAGCCACATGGAGACCTCGTTGCGGCCGAGGGAGGTGTTGGGGTCGAGTTGGTCGTAGCGGACGAAGGCGCCGAGCTTTTCGGAGAAGTTGTAGTCGAAGAGGCCGTAGTAGCCTTCGTTCTTGGCTTTGAGGCCGGTGGCGTTGGCGGTCTCCTCGCCGCGGAAGTAGGTGGCGACGACGCGCCAGTTCTTGTGAATGTAGCGGCCCATGAGTCCGGTGCGGTAGAAATCATTCCGGAAGAGCAGCGCGGTCGTGAAATCCTGCTTCGTGGTGTAGTTGGAGAACTGGCCGTTGTAGTGGAAGACGCCGACGCCGGACTCCTCCTCGTCGAAGGTCACGAGGGCCGAGGCAAAGAGGTCCTTGTGGCTGTCGGCGTCGATGGAGTTGGTGGTGGAGGTGTCGGAGCCATTGAGGATGCCGGCGGCGATCTCGTAGTGCTTGCCGTTGAGCGTGACGTCCATGCCCTGCTGGCGGCTGAAGGGACGGTAGGTGTTGCTGTTGCCGGCGAGGGCTTCGTTGAGGACGATGGCGCGCTGTTCGGCGCTGCGGGCACCGACGCCGAAGGTGTGGAGGATGCCCGGCAGAATCTCGCCGGCGCGCACCGAGAGGAAGAGATCCTTCTCGATCGGGTGGTTGTATTGGAGGAAGGCCTCGGCGAGTTTCTTGCGAGAGGCGTCGCCCTGCACGATGTTGCCGCCGGAGGTGGAGCCGGTGTTCTCGCTCAGGTAAAGTTCGGTGAAGTAGGAGAACCGCTCCGCGAGCGCGCCGCCGGTGTAGATCGAGAAGGAGTGCTGCTCGAACTGGGTGCTGGGCTTCTGGGTGTTGGCGTTGCCGGTGCGGGCGCTGTCGAGCTGGTCGTTGAAGAAGCGGCCCTTCCAGACGAGGGAGAAGTAGTTGTCCCAGGTCTGGGCCTTGGAGTTGAATTTGAAGGGATCGTTGCGGTGGCCGTTCTTGAGGAAGTCGAGTCCAACGCCGGTGAGCTGCCAGGTGGGCGTGGCGTGGCAGGAGGAGCAGGCGGTGGCCTCGGAGCGGGACCACGCCGGGACGGCGAACAGCGACGCGGGCGCGAGGAGCGCCAGCGCGGCGACGGTCAGGTGACGTAGGGTGTGCATGATGGCTTTCTGGTTAGTGCGGTTTTCGCGACGGCGGCGCGCGGGGTGGGCCGCAAGCCGGGGTTGTCGTGGCGCCATCATGCGCCGGGGCGGGGGACAGAAACGGGACAGGGAGATTACATTTCTGTCATCTGCGGCGGCTTTGCTGGTGTGGGGTCGCCGCGCTCCAGCCGGCGACCGGATCGGGCGCAGATCAGAGCGCGCGGGCGAGAATCTCCGTCAGCTCCTCGGTGGTGAGCGGCAGCGGGTTGGCTTTCATGCTGCTGGCTTTGGCGGATTGTTCGACGAGGGCGGGGAGGTGTTCGCTCGTGACGCCGTAGCGGCGCAGTGGCGGGATTTGCAGCTCGGCGACGAGGTCGCGGCAGAACGGCGCGGCGTCGTCGGCCGTGGCGTTTGGGCGGCCGGTGAGAGCACGGGCGACGTCGGCGTAGCGGCGTTCGGTCTCGGCGGCGGGCGTGCGGGTGCGGGCGGCGCGGAGGTTGATTTCGATTGTGTGCGGGAGGAGTGCGGCGCAGACGGCGCCGTGCGGCGCGGGGAATGCGCCGCCGATCGGGCCGGCGAAACCGTGGACGGCGCCGAGGCCGGCGTTGGCGAGGCAGAGTCCGCTGTAGAGCGCGGCGAGCGAGAGATCGGCGCGGGCGGCGGCGTCGGAGCCGTCGCGAAAGGCGCGGCGCAGGGCGGGCGCGGCGCGGCGCAGGCCGTCGAGCGCGAGCGCGTCGGTGTAGGGATTGGCGCGGCAGGAGGTGTAGGGCTCGATGAGTTGCGTGAGGGCGTCGAGGCCGGTGCTCGCGGTGATGGCCGGCGGCACGCCGAGCGTGAGCTCGGGATCGACGATGGCGGCGCGCGGGAGCATGTGCGGGCTGCGCAGGCTGGCTTTCACGCGATGCTGGGCGGAGAGCAGCACGGCGTTGCGCGTGACCTCGGCGCCGGTGCCGGCGGTGGTGGGGATCGCGAGGCAGGGCGCGGCGGGGTGGGCGAGGGTCGCGCCGCGGCCGACGACTTCGAGGTAGTCGAGCGGTTCGCCGGGGTTGGTGAGCAGGGCACCGACGGCCTTGGCAGAGTCGATGACGCTACCTCCGCCGAATCCGATCACGAAATCGCAACCGGTGGCGCGGGCGCGGGCCGTGGCGGTCGCGATGTGGTCGGTGGTGGGTTCGCCGGCGATCGCGAAGGTGGTGGCGGCGATCCTGGCGGTGGCGAGTTGCGCGAGGAGCGGCGAGGCGCGGTAGGGATTGCGGCCGGTGAGCACGAACGCATGCGCGCCGAGCGTGCGCGCGGCGGGCGCCGCCTCGCGGAGCGAGCCGGGACCGAAGATGATGCGGGGCGGGGTGGTGAAGTCGAAGCGCATGGGAGAAAGCGGATGGAACCGCTAATCTTCGCTAATCTTTCGGAGCGGAGTCGCGGCCTGATCGGCCGCTGACCGGGGCTGGTTCAGTGTTCGCGGTGATTAGCGAGGATTAGCGCAGATTAGCGGTTTTGTTTTTGGTCGGTCACCACGCGGCGTCCTCGGGAAACACGTTCGCGAATTTCACGCTGCTACGCGGCTCGGCCATCATCGGGGCGACGGTGTCCCGCCACGTGGCGTAGTGCGCGGTCTCCTTGTGCGCGGCGGGGGCGGCGGGCGTGCGGTAGGCTTCGACGAGGACGAAATGCGTGGGATCGTCGGATTGCTGCACGACATCGAAGGCGGCGATGCCGGGCTCCTGCACGGAGGCGCGGGCGTTGGCGAGCGTGGCAGCTTTGAAGGCTTCGATGCACTCGGATTTGACGTGAACGTGGACGTGGACGACGAGCATGGCGGGGAAGATTGGGCGAATTTTGTTAACCACAGATGGACCAAATGAACACTGATAAACCGCAGGTTGCGCCGGCGTGATTTTTTCGACCACCGGGCAGCGAGTCCGGCCCGTCCGTGCGTCGGGGTGAATTGCACTCGCCAGTCCGTGCGGCGCATTTTTTGATGGGCTTCGCCCCATCCAGTTCGCCTGCGTTCCCCTCGTCATGTCCGTTGCCTCCGGCCAAGCCGTCTTCCTCAGCTACGCGTCGCAAGACGCGGAGGCGGCGAAGCGCATCTGCGAAGCGTTGCGTGCGGCCGGCGTCGAGGTTTGGTTCGATCAAAATGAACTGGTCGGCGGCGATGCGTGGGACGCGAAGATCCGCAAACAGATCGCGGAGTGCGGGCTGTTCTTGCCGGTGATTTCGGCGAACACGCAGTCCCGCCTTGAAGGCTATTTTCGGGTCGAGTGGAAGCTCGCCGCGCGCCGCACGCATGCGATGGCGACGGCCAAGGCGTTTTTGCTCCCGGTCGTGATCGACGACACGCGCGACGCCGAGGCGCACGTGCCGGATGAGTTTCGCGAGGTGCAGTGGACCCTCCTTCGCCAAGGCTACGGAGGGCAGGCCCGCCTTGGCGACGCGACTCAGGTTGGGCCAGGGCTCGATGGTGCGAGTGTCGCGGCGTTCTGCACGCGGGTGAAGACGTTGCTCGGCAGCTCGGAAGTGGCACGGGTCTCCCGACCCGTGGGCGCTGAAATCATGGGTCAGGAGACCCATGCCACGGCTGACGACCGCTCCGTCGCGGTGCTGCCGTTTGCCAACATGAGTTCCGATGCGGAGAACGAATATTTTTGCGACGGAATCGCCGAGGAAATCACGAATGCGCTGAGCAAAGTGGGGCAGTTGCAGGTGGCCGGGCGGACCTCGGCGTTTTCCTTCAAGGGCAAGACCGGCGATCTGCGCGAAATCGGGCGCACGCTCAACGTCGGCGTCGTGCTCGAAGGCAGCGTGCGCAAGGCGGGCCACCGGCTGCGGATCACGGCGCAGTTGATCAAGGTCGCCGACGGTTACCACCTCTGGTCGGAACGCTACGACCGGGAGCTGAAGGACATCTTCGACATCCAGGACGAGATTGCGCTCGCCGTCGTCGAGGCGCTGAAGATGACGCTGCTCGGCCGGGAAAAGGCGGCGGTGCTGAAGCGATCCACCGAAAACACCGAGGCCTACCAACTCTGTCTGAAAGCGCGTCACGCGTGGCAGCGGTGGACGGACGAAGGTTTCCGCATCGCGTTCACGTTTTTCAACCAAGCGCTCGCGCTGGACCCCAGTTACGCCCTCGCGCACTTCGGTCTGGGAGATAGCCATTTGGCGCGGGGCAGCCTTGGGCGGGAACCAATCGACGTGCCGAAAATCCGGGCGCTGATCGAAACCGCGATTCGCCTGGACCCGAATCTGGCTCCTGCGCACGCGCTGTTGGGGGCGCTGGTCGACGGGCTGCTCGAATGGAATTGGCCGCTGGCCGAATCGCGCTGCCGAGAGGCGATCGCCCTGGATCCTCGTTCGGCGCATGCGCACGGTGCCTTTGGATTTCCCTTGTGTGCGATGGGGCGACACGACGAGGCCGTCGCGATGTTCCGGCGAGCCGTCGAGCTCGACCCATTTCACCCACTCTGGAACGCTTCCTTGATCGAAGCATTCCTCGGCCAGCGCGACTGGGCGGAGGCCCTCCGGCAGGGGGAAACAGCGCTGCAGGTGGCACCCGAATACTGGTTCGCACTCCAATTCGCCGGCCAGGCCCACGGGGCGACGGGCCAGTGGGACGTAGCGATCGACGAATTCGAGCGGGCGGTGCGCTCCTCCGGCGAGGTGCCCTACGTGATCGGTTTGCTGGGGCATGCCCTTGCGAAAGCCGGGCGTCGGGACGAGGCACTCCAGCAGCTCGCGAAGTTGCGACTCCGCGCCGAAACTCACTACGTGCCCGCGACCGCCTTGGCTTACATCCATGCGGGACTGGGCGAGACGGACGAGGCGTTGGCGTCTCTCGAACGTGCTCTCGGCACGCCCGACTACTGGCCGATCCACTCGTTGACCAACTGGCCGGTGCTCGACGATCTGCGGCCCGACCCGCGCTTCCAGGCTCTCGTCCGGCGCATTGGGTTGTGATGAAGCCGTGAACGAAACAGGCAAAGCAGTCTTCCTCAGCTATGCGTCCCAGGACGCGGAGGCGGCGAAGCGTATTTGCGAATCGCTCCGCGCGGCGGGAGTGGAAGTGTGGCTTGATCAGGAAGGCGGGCTCGCCGGCGGCGATGCCTGGGACGCGAAGATCCGCGGGCAGATTGCCTCATGCGCGCTCTTTATCCCAATTGTCTCGGCGAACACGCAGTCCCGCCTTGAAGGCTATTTTCGGGTCGAGTGGAAGCTCGCCGTGCGCCGCACGCATGCGATGGCGACGGCCAAGGCGTTCTTGCTCCCGGTCGTGATCGACGACACGCGCGACGCCGAGGCGCACGTGCCGGATGAGTTTCGCGAGGTGCAGTGGACCCTCCTTCGCCAAGGCTACGGAGGGCAGGCCCGCCTTGGCGACGCGACCCAGGTTGGGCCAGGGCTCGATGGTGCGAGTGTCGCGGCGTTCTGCGCGCGGGTGAAGACATTGCTCGGCAGCTCGGAAGTGGCACGGGTCTCCCGACCCGTGGGCGCTGAAATCATGGGTCAGGAGACTCATGCCACGGCTGACGACCGCTCCGTCGCGGTGCTGCCGTTTGCCAACATGAGTTCCGATGCGGAAAACGAATATTTTTGCGATGGTATCGCCGAGGAGATCACCAGCGCGCTGAGCAAGGTGGGGCAGTTGCAGGTGGCGGGGCGGACCTCGGCGTTTTCCTTCAAGGGCAGGACGGGCGATCTGCGCGGGATCGGACGCGCGCTCAATGTCGGCGCGGTGCTCGAAGGCAGCGTGCGCAAGGCGGGCCACCGGCTGCGAATCACGGCGCAGTTGATCAAGGTCGCCGACGGTTACCACCTTTGGTCGGAGCGCTACGACCGGGAGGTGAAGGACATCGTCGACATCCAGGACGAGATCGCGCTCGCCGTCGTCGAGGCGCTCAAGGTGACGCTGCTCGGCCGCGAAAAGACGTTGGTGCTGAAGCGCTCCACCGAAAATCCGGAGGCCTACCAACTTTGCTTGAAGGCTTATCACGCTTGGCATCGCTGGACGGACGAAGGCTTCCGCACCGCGGTCACGCTGTTCAATCAGGCTTTCGAACGCGATCCCGACTACGCGCTCGCGCATTTCGGGCTTGGCGATTGCTACGCCTCGCGGGCGATTCTCGGCCGGGAGCCGTTCGAGAAGGCGAAGACCCGCCCGCTTTTCGAGACGGCGATCCGGCTCGACCCGAACCTGGCCGACGCGCACGCGGTGCTCGGCGCGATCATCGACGGCGTGCTGGAATGGAACTGGCCGCTGGCGGAGTCACGCTGCCAGACCGCCCTGGCCCTCGATCCGCGATCCGCGCACATCCGCAATGTCCATGGTGTGCTGCAAAGCGTGATGGGCCGGCACGACGAAGCGGTTGCGACGTATCGGCGGGCCATCGAACTCGATCCGCTCGGTCCGCTGTGGAACGCGTGCTTCATTCAGGCCCTGCTGGGCAAGCGCGACTGGGCCGGGGCGCTGCGGCAGACGCAGGTGACCCTGGACGTCGCGCCCGAATACTGGTTCGCGCTCCAACTGGCGGGCCAAGCCCACCTGGCGTTGAGCCAATGGGACGAAGCGGTCGGCAAGTTCGAGCGCGCGGTGCGCTCTTCGGGCGAGGTGCCCTACGTGATCGGTTTGCTGGGCCATGCGCTCGCGAAAGCCGGGCGGCGGGACGAGGCGCTCGAGCAACTCGCGGAGCTGCGACGGCGCGCCGAAACCCACTACGTGCCCGCGACCGCACGGGCCTATGTTCACGCGGGATTGGGAGAGCTGGGCGAGGCGTTGGCGCTGCTGGAGCGCTCGCTCGGCGCGGGTGACTACTGGACGATTTACTCGCTGACCAACTTTGCCGTGCTCGACGATCTGCGGTCCGATCCGCGATTCCAAGCCCTCGTCAGGCGCATCGGATTGTGAGCGGCCGACAGTCGTGAATGAGCGGCGGCCCCGTGCAGCTCAACTTCGCTTCGTCAACTTCTCCCAGTTGCCGTGGGCGATCCTGGCCTTGTCGGTTTCGGAGAGTGGCAGCTCCGTGATGAAACGCCGCGCGCCGCCGGGTGGGAGTGGGACAAACGGGTCGTCCACGGAAAACATGATCCGGTCGACGCCCATCAGCTCGATCGCCTGGGGCAGGAATCCGCCGGTGAACATGCCGCTGGGCGTCACGTGGAAATTGCTCCGGAAATATTCGGGGATTTTTCGCGCCAGTTTTTCCGGCCGGACGCGCGCGGCGTTCTCGATGCGATCCATGTAGGGCACGACGGTCTCGCCCCAATGTCCGAGGATAATCTGCAGCGCGGGCAGGCGATCAAACAGTCCCGACAGAATCAGGCGCACCGCTTGGATTCCGGCTTCCACGTGCCAGCCGAAACCGGGGCCGGCCAACATCCCCTCGGCCACGGGACCGCCGAAGCGAGGGTCGGAGTAATACGCGTCGCGGACGGATTTGGGCGGCAATTGGGGATGAAGGTAGACGGGAACCCGGAGTTTCGCCGCCGCTTCAAAGATCGGGAAGAAGTCGGGATGGTCGAGCTGCCGATCGAGCGAGCGGCCGTTCACAAGCCAGCCCTTGAAGCCGAGTTCCTCCACGCAGCGTTTCAGCTCGGCGACCGATTGCGCGGCCGGCGCCGTCATCGGCAGCGCGGCAAAACACTGAAAGCGATCCGGGTGCGCCGCGACCGCGCGGGCGCCGGCGTCGTTGCTCATACGCGCAAAGCTGATCGCGGTGGCAGAATCGAAGACCTGGGCGCCGGGGGTGGTCAGCGAAAGCACCTGCACGTCCACGCCCATGGCGTCCATTCGGGCCAGCCGTTTTTCGGCGAAATCCTCCAGCATCTCCGCCATCGGCTTTTGGTGAAACAGGATGCCGCCCTTGATTTCGGGCGACAGTCGCCCCCACTCGTTGAAAAGCGCCGGCAGGCAATAATGCTCCTCGAGTGCGATGATCTTGAGCTTGGTCGAATTCGTCGCGGAGTTTGCAGCGGTGCCTTTCTTGTCGAGCGGAGTCTGGGCGGACGACCGTCCGGGAGCGGCTGCACTTCCGAGCGCGCCGACGGCGGCGAGTTTGAGCAGATTTCGACGGGAGATCATTGCGGATGGGGTGGAGTTTTCGAGGTCACCGATTCGGCCTGGAAATCTCGGGGTGATATGGACGCTGCCGGCGATTCATTCCGCAAAACATGTCACCGCTATCAAGCCGCAGTTGACATGGGTGCCATCGGGCAGTCGAGCGTGGCGGAGATGGCGCGGAGGAGCTCGGCTTCCTCGACGAGGATCGTGCCGTCGGCGCCGATGACATGGGCGGCGGCGGTGAGCAGGCGTTGCTTGATCGGGAGGCTCGCGGTCGCGAGACGGTCGAGCGCGGCGTCGAGCTGGGCGAGGGTGGAGTCCTCGGGAGCGAGCAGATAGAGGCGTTGTTCGATGAGTTTGAGCTGGGCGGCGCCGGCGGCGAAGGCCCGTTCGGCAAGCTCAGGGCGGGCGCGCGCGGCCTCGTCGGTGTCGGCGCTTGAAGTGTGGGCGAGCGCGGAGAGCACGACGGAGATTTCGCGCACGACGGCGTGGAAGGAGTGAAGCTGCGTCGCGCCGGCGCCGGGCGCGCGGCTGAGGTCGAGCGAACGCTGGAGCGTCTTCTGCAGCGAAAACTCGAAGGTGGAGACGGAGCCGTCGGCGTGGACCAGTTCGTCGAGCGTGGTGACGAAGCGATCGAGCGCGCCCCGTTCGGCAGGCTCAGGGCTGGCGGCGTCGAGCGTGCGGAGCGCGGGCGTGCAGAGCTGGAGGAGGGGGAGGCGTGCCGCGGGGTCGACGAGGCTGAGCGCGGGGCCGAGGCGGTCGAGGGCGGCGGCGGTCCCGGGGCCGGCGATTTTTTCGATGAGAGAGCGTTGTTTCTCCCGCACGTCGGGCGGGCCGTCGAGGAGGAGGCCGTAGACGATGGCGGGGGCGAGCGCGGGATCGCGAGTGGCGTCGCGCAAACCGGCGGGGATCGCGGCCAGAAGCTGCTGGGCACGCTGGAAATGTTCGTCGGCGAGGGCGCCGATGCGGGCGACGGCGGCGGCGGGTTGATAGGGAATGCGCGTCGCGAGTCGCGGCGGCGGGACGGCGGCGGGCGCGGCGAAGGCGCGCTGGGCGGTTTCGTCGGGCGTGTAGCGCGGGCCGCGCTGGAAGCCGGCGGTCTGGAAAGATTCCTTCTCGATGTCGACGACCTCGGGCGGCTCGAACATCTGGCCGTCGAAGCTGGGTTCGATGGCGCGGATACGTTCGTCGAGCGGCGGGTGCGTGGCGAAGAGGCTGGCGAGCGACGAGGTGAAGCCCTGCGCGAAGAAAAAGTGGCCGATCTCGGCGGCTTTGGAGGTTTGCAGGGAGGAGCCGAGGGCGTAGCCGCCGATTTTCTTCAGCGCGCCGGCGATGCCACCGGGATTGCGGGTGAACTGGACGGCGGAGGCATCGGCGAGGAACTCACGCTGGCGCGAGACGGCGGCCTGGATGAGCCGGCCGAAAAAGTAGCCGACGTAACCGATGATCAGCAGGGCGAGGCCGACCAAGAACATGCCGATGACGAGGCCGCCGGAGCCTTTGCTGTCGCGCGAACTCACGCGCACGTTGCGCATCGACCAGAGCAGGCCGCGGCCGGCGAGGCCGATGACGAGGATGCCGAACACGATGGCGCCGATGCGAAGGTTGAGGCGCATGTCGCCGTTGAGGATGTGGCTGAACTCATGGCCGACGACGCCCTGCAGTTCGTCGCGCGAGAGTTTTTCCATGGTGCCGCGGGTGACGGCCACGACGGCGTCGTTCGTCGTGAGACCGGCGGCGAAGGCGTTGATGGCGTTTTCGTCGTCGAGCACGTAGACGGCGGGCACGGGGATGCCGGAGGCGATGGCCATCTCTTCGACGACGTTGAGCAGGCGGCGTTCGAGCGTGTCGGTCGTGCGGGGATCGACGCGGCGGCCGCCGACGCTCTCGGCGACGGCGGCGCCGCCGGCGGAGTATTCGCGCCACTTGTAGAGCGAAGCGAGGCCGATGACGGCGAGGGTGCCGAGCGTGGTCCAGACGTAGACACGCGGCTGCCAGAGGCGCAGGCCGGGCGACTCGGCGTCGCGGA
Organism: Verrucomicrobiota bacterium; assembly: GCA_016235555.1. Classification (GTDB taxonomy): domain Bacteria; phylum Verrucomicrobiota; class Verrucomicrobiia; order Opitutales; family Opitutaceae; genus JACRKC01. The sequence continues at coordinate 52,074 of JACRKC010000112.1, read as the reverse complement.
CGCGGACGATGGTGCCGTTGCGGTTTTCGCGGTGGTAGCGTGGCGAGTCGTCGCGGTTGACGAAGTTGAGCGCGAGGACGGCGGCGAAGTAAGTAGCCGCCACGGTGCCCACGACAGCGAGGGCAAAGAGCCACGTCAGCCGCGAGGTGCGTTTCTTCGCGTGAGCTTGGGCTTCGAAGAAGTCCATGGCTAGACTCCTTCCGTATGCAGATACCCCGAGCAGTGCGGGCAAAAGCGAATTTTGAAGCGCCGGCTATTCCCTCGGCCTCTAGAAAGGGTCTTTTCGCAGGAGCGGCATTTTGGACTGAATCGCAGACTAAAGAAATTGGGAGCCTCTAAATTGTCTGCGCCGCACTCCGGACAATATTTCCCGTCGGCTTCTGGGTCTTGGCTACACCCAGGGCATTTCAATTTCGGTGTGAGGAAAGCGCCGACGAACAAGACTAACCAGCAGGCAAAGAATCCAATGGCGCCGATTTCGTTCCAAGCCTTGAAAAACAACAGCGCCCAAAATCCTATAGCTGGAACTATCAGCCACGAGATGCGGCGGTGAATCCGGTTTCTCGCCTGCGCGATTGGTTCGAAGGCGTCGCGGTAATCTAGCTCGATCGGAGTCAAGGCTGGTTGGCCTTTATCGGTCGACATCGTCAAGAAGCTACCACTTTCCCGTGGCACAGAAGGAGATTGATCCTAGGCGAAGCTCACCTTCGGCGCATTCCGCTCGGTCGGGTCTTCGATCTTGAAGAGCTCGGCGGGGAGGAAGCCGAACATGCCGGCGAAGATCACATTCGGAAAGATCTCGCGGGTCGTGTTGTAGGTCATCACGGAGTCGTTGTAGGCTTGGCGGGCGAAGGAGATCTTGTTCTCGGTCGAGGTGAGCTCCTCGGTGAGCTGGAGCATGTTCTGGTTGGCCTTCAGGTCGGGGTATTGCTCGGAGACGACCATGAGGCGCGAGAGGGCGCCGCCGAGGCCGGCTTCGGCGGTGACGAGGGACTTCATCGCGTTGGCGTCGGCGGGATTGGCGGCGACGGCCTGCGCGGCGGCGGCGGCGATGTTGCGGGCCTTGATGACGGCTTCGAGGGTGGTGCTCTCGTGCTTCATGTAGCCCTTGGCGACCTCGACGAGATTGGGGATGAGGTCGTAGCGGCGCTTGAGCTGCACGTCGATCTGGCTGAAGGCGTTTTTGAAGCGGTTGCGGAGTTCGACGAGCTTGTTGTAGATGCCGGCGACCCAGGCGCCGAGCACGATGGCGAGGACGAGGAGGACGAGGAGGGCGATGACGAAGGCGCTCATGTTCTTAAGGGAGGGACTGAGGGAGGAAGAGAAAGGGGGCGGAGCGGGGGAGGTGCCGGTGAAACGGAATGCGGCGAGTGTGCCGAGGGAACCGGGCGGCGCGAGGCGGAACTAGTTACAACGCGGTTGATTGTTTCCAGACCGCGGCGCAATTTCGCCCTTCGCAATCGTGTTCAAGCGACTCCTCCTCTCTATGTTTCTCCTCGGGCTGGCGCGCGCGCGCGCGCAGGGGCCGCTGAGCCAGCCGGCGCCGCTCACGCGGCCGGCCGGGGCGACGGTCGGATCGCCGGGTGGCGCGGCGTTGTCGCTGGCCGCCGCGCAACGGGCGCAGGAGCTGGGGCTGCCGAGTCTCGCGGCTGACCTTTACCGGAGGTTGCTGGAGGCGCCCGGTGCGGATCGGGCGGGGCTGACCCTGGCGCTGGCGACGTCGCTCCTCGATGCGGGCGAAGCGGCGGAGGCGGAGAAGGTGCTGAATGGTTTCGTGGGGCTGCGCGGCGCGCCGTGGCAGTTGCGGGCAGGCCTGGCGGCGGCGCAGCTGAAGAAGACCGAGGCGGCGCGGGCGGCGCTGGCGGCGGCACGACTCGAGGAACTGGGCGGGGCGGACCGGCCGTGGTGGTATTTTCTGTCGGGGTTGGTGGCGGAAGCGGCGGGCGATGCGCCGCGGGCCAACGAGGCCTACGACAATGCCGTGAAGGCGTCGTCGACCGAGTTGTCGCGGGCGCGCTTCCTCCTGGCCAGCGAGCGGGCGCGTTTGCAGCGCCTGTCGACGGTGGACGAGGCGCAGCTGCGGCAGGCGATGGACAACTACAACCGGTTTCGTTCCGGACCGGCCGGCTACCAGTTTGTCGTGCAGGTGGCGGTCATGCGCGAAGCGTTGAAGCAACACGGCCCGGCGGTTTCGTTTCTCCAGGAAGTGTTGCTCGTGCTGCCACCGGAGGAGAAGGCGCGGGCCGATGAATTCCGGCTCACGCTCGGGTTGATCGCAGGCTTGGGACGGGAGCCGGCGGGGCGCACCGCCCTCATGCAATTACTCGAGGGGGGCGTCGACGCGGACAAGCAGCGCATCGCGCTGCAGCTGCTCGCCAGCGCGGCGGACACGGAGCCGGCCCGCGTGGCGTTTCGCGCGGAGCTGGACAAGCTGATCGACGGGCCGACGCCGCACCGGATCCTGGAGAGTCTGCTGCTGTATCGGGCGCAGGTGGCGCTGGCGGAGCGGACGACGGAGGGGTTTGCGCGGGCGGAGGACGATGCCCGGCAGTTGCTGAACAAGTTTCCCGGTTCGCCGTTGCGCGTGCAGGTGTATGGCGTGCTGACCGCGTCGGCGTGGGAGCAGCGCCGCTACCGGACCGCGGCGGACAGCGCCGCGCGGGCGCGGGCGGAATTGGCCAATGCGACGCGCGACGACGAAGTGCGGGCGCGGGCGAAACTCGGGGTGCTCGAGGCCGAGGCGCGGTTCCGCGCGGGCGAGGCGCAGGGCGACGCGGGCGATTACCGCGCGGCGGCGGACGCCTACGCCGCGGTGTTGCGCGAGCGGGCGGGGGTGTTTGATCCGCGGGAGCGCAGCGCCTTCATGTTCCAGCGGGTGATGGCCGAAATCCGGGCCGGGACGCCCGAGGGCGCGGAGCCCGTGCTCGATGAACTCGGGCGGAACGCGGCCTTCGATCTCGAGGACCGTTGGAAGTCGGAATGGAATCTCGCGCGGGCGCTCCAAGTGGCGGGCAAGACGGCCGCGGCCTACGCGCGCGTGCAGCGCCTGCTCGAGACGGCGCCGGCGGGCGCGGCGCAGTTGAAGCCCGAGTTGCGGGCGCGGATGGAGTGGCTGCGGGCGCGCCTCTCGCTGGAGGCCGGCCAGCCCCGGAGCACACTGGAACTGGCGAAGAATCTGGCGAATTCGCTGGGTGAGATCGATGCGGCCTTGCGCAACCAGATCGTGAGTTCGGCGGTGCTGTTGCGGGCCGAGGCGCATTTCCTCGTCAAGGAGGAGGCGGAGGCGCTGAAAGCGCTGCAGGAGATCCGCGGCAATCCGGATTTCGCGGCCTCGGACGCGGCGGTCTACTCCTACATCATCGAGGCGAATTACCACGCCAACCAGGATCAGACGGCGAAAGCGCAGGGCCTGCTGACCCAGCTGGCGGACAAGTTTCCGAAGAACGACTACGCGCCGTATGCGCTGTTTCAGGCGGCGCTGCAGTCGGAGCGGCTCGGCCAGGAAAAGAACTACCGCGACGCGAACGGCATCATCGTGCGATTGGTGACGAACTACCCGCAAAGCCCGCTGGTGTTTGCGGCGCGGCTGAAGCAGGGCGAGCTGTTGCGCAAGCTGAACGACTTCTCCGGCGCGCAACTCGTCTACGAGGATCTCATCAACAGATTCCCGCAGCACGGCGACGTGATCTACGCGAAACTCGCGCTGGCGGAGACGCTCAACGCGCTGAGCGCGCCGAACCAGGAGCGCGGCAACGATGCGCTGGTGGCGGACGTGCAGGCGCGGTTCGAGGCGCTGCGGGATCTCGCCGACGAGCGGCACATCGACGTGCGGGTGGAGGCGGGCTACAATCTCGGCGCGTTGCTCGCGCGGCGGGGCGAGGCGAAGAAGGCGCTCGAAGTGTGGTGGCGCGATGTGGCGGAGCCGTTCCTGATCAACGACGCGAATCGCGCGGGCCGCCTGGGCGCCACGGGACGCTACTGGATGTCGCGCACGCTGTTCGAGGTGGGCGCGCTGTATGAGAAGCAGGCGAAGCTCGCCGAAGCAGAGCGGGCGTGGCGGTTGATCATCGAGGCGAAGCTCCCGGGCGACGCGGTTGCGAGGGGCAAACTGGAGCGCTTCAAGCTCCCGGAGGCCAGGCCGTGAACGTTTCCGGTTTACGCGGGGCGGCGAAGCGCCTGTAACACTTTTCTCCGATGTCGGCTTTCGATTTCAGTCTGTTTTCCAAGGGTGGCCCGATGATGTTCGTGCTGGCCCCGCTCGGCGTGGCGCTGCTGGTGCTGTTTCTCGAGCGCCTCCTCTTCCTGCACCGCGGGCAGATCCGGGCGAAGGCGTTTGTCGACGGCATCAAGAACATCCTGGCCAAGCGCCGGCTCGTCGAGGCGCTGACCGTCTGCGAGGAGACTCCGGGCCCGGTGGCGGCGGTGGTGAAAGCGGCGTTGTTGCATGCGGACGCGCCGGCGGAGGAAATGCGGTATCAGGTGCAGGAGGCGGCGGTGATCGAATTGCCCGCGCTCGAACGGCGCCTCGGCTCGCTCGCGGCGGTGGCGCAGGTGGCGCCGCTCGCCGGCCTGTTGGGGACGGTGCTGGGGATGATCACGACCTTCGTGGCGTTCGAGAAGGATTACATGTCGGCCAGCGCGCTGGCGCGGGGGTTCTGGCAGGCGTTGCTGAGTGTGGCGGGAAGCCTCATGCTCGCGATCCCCGCGCACCTCGCGCACCATTTCCTGTCCGGTCGGGTGCGGGCGATCGTGCGCGACGTGGAGTGGTCGGCGAACGAGATCATGAAGTATCTGCAGACGGAGTATCGCCAGGCGCCGGGGGCCGGCGAGGCGGTCGCTCCGGAGGAGGGCAAATGACCACCCGGCCACTGGAGCTCGCCTCACGCCTGCAGCCGGCGCCGCGGAACCTCGACTGGATCTTCTACGTGAACGCCGGGCTCCTGGTTTTTTTCTTCACGGTTTTCGGCTCCCGCTTCGTCGTGGCGCCCGGGCTGCGGATCGAGCAGATGCCCGGCGCCCGGGCCAGCGCTTCGCCGACCACCCATTACGTGAGCATTTCCAGCTCGGGCATGATCTTTGCCAACCGCGGACCGATCTCGGAAGCGGGCTTGAGGGATTGGCTCGCCAAGGAAGGAACGAAAACCAAAGACCCATCGCTTTTGGTGATCGCAGGAGCAGGAGTGCTCGTGGAAAAACAGGCGGCCATCGTGAGCGCGGCGACGGCAGCGGGATTCCGCGTGGTTTGGGCGTTTGAGGAGCCGGTGACCGGTGCGGACGCCGCACGTGCAAAATGAGCCGGGCTCCGATCTACGACCGGGCGAAATGGGCCGTTGCCTTGATTGGGGCTCTTGTGGCGGTCGGCGCGGTGGCCGTGCTTTTCCGGGCTCCCCACCCGGACGCTCCGGCTGACAAGCCATCGAAAGTGTCGGTGGCCATGACCTCAAATCCGCTGCTGAGGGATGAGGCGGTGATTTTCGATCCTGCGCCGCTCTTTTTGCCGACACGTTTCAACGCCAACCCACGAGGGATTGAGATGCCGGAGTTTGGCGCTGCGTTCCCCAACTACCCACCGAAGCTCGGGTTCGAAGTCTATGGGCTGAAATTGGATGCGCTATCACTGCCGAAGCCGGTGGGTGATTTGCCGGCTCCGGCCGCGGCGCCCGGGTCGGCGCTTGCCCTCCCGTCTCCCGAGCCTCTGGCCTCGGGGTTTGGTCGGGCTGAGCTGGCGGTGCCGGCGTTGTCCCCGCGAGGCGGCTATCTCGTGATAAAGGCTGCCGACACTGGCCGTCCGGTGATTGCCGAAACGCTCATTGAGTCTGCCCGGCCGCCCGGTAGCAGTGCTTGGCTGCCGTTGGAGTTCGTCGCCGCAGTCGATCCGGCTGGGCTGGTCGGGGCGTTGGTCCTGACGACCCGCTCCGGCGTGGAGGAAGTCGATGCCCACTTTCAGAACCACCTCGCGCGGACGCTGCGGATCGGTGAGCGTTTGGCCCCCGGGTTTTACCGGATTTGCGTCGGGCCGTAGAAATTTCGGAATTCAAGCGAATTTGCTGTTGACGGTGCCAAAACCGGGCTGCACGTTCACCGGCTCTTTTCGTTTTTTGGCACAGCCTTACTCTGCCCAGATAGCTCAGTTGGTAGAGCACCCCCTTGGTAAGGGGGAGGTCGTCGGTTCAAATCCGATTCTGGGCTCCATGCCAAAACACGAAGGTCGTCGGTTGCTTCGCCGACGTAAAACCCCGAGGCCAAGTTTCATCCAACAAACCCAACCACTCCATGGCTAAAGCAACATTCGAACGCACCAAACCGCACGTCAACGTCGGCACCATCGGCCACATTGACCACGGTAAGACGACCACGACCGCCGCGATTCTGGCGGTTCAGTCGCGCAAGGGCCTTGCGCAGATCAAGGCCTACGCCGACATCGCCAAGGGCGGCACCGTGCGTGACGCGACCAAGACCGTCACCATCGCGGTCGCCCACGTGGAGTATGAGACCGCCAAGCGCCACTACGCCCACGTCGATTGCCCCGGCCACGCCGACTTCGTCAAGAACATGATCACCGGCGCCGCGCAGATGGACGGCGCCATCCTCGTCGTGTCGGCCGCGGACGGCCCGATGCCGCAGACCCGTGAGCACATCCTCCTCGCCCGCCAGGTCGGCGTGCCGAAGATCGTGGTCTGGCTCAACAAGGTCGACCTCATCGACGACAAGGAACTCCTCGACCTCGTCGAGATGGAAATCCGCGAACTCCTCAACAAATACAAGTTCGACGGCGACAGCGCCAAGATCGTCCGTGGCTCCGCCACCGCCGCGCTCGAGGGCAAGCCCGAGGGCGACAAGGCCATCGGTGAACTCATGGACGCGATCGACAGCGAAATCGCCGAGCCGGTCCGCGAGATGGACAAGCCCTTCCTCATGTCGGTCGAAGACGTGTTCTCGATCACCGGCCGCGGCACCGTCGCCACCGGTCGTATCGAGCGCGGCGTCGTCAAGGTGAACGACACCCTCGAAATCGTCGGTCTCCGCGACACCGCCACGACCGTTTGCACGGGCGTCGAGATGTTCCGCAAGCTCCTCGACAGCGGCCAGGCGGGCGACAACGTCGGCCTCCTCCTCCGCGGTGTGGAAAAGGACGGCATCGAGCGTGGTCAGGTTCTGGCCGCCCCGAAGTCGATCACTCCCCACAAGAAGGCCAAGGCCGAGATTTACGTCCTCACCAAGGACGAGGGTGGCCGCCACACGCCGTTCTTCAACGGTTACCGGCCGCAGTTCTACTTCCGGACCACCGACGTGACCGGTATCGTCGTGCTCGCCAAGGGTGTCGAGATGATCATGCCCGGTGACAACACCAACGTCGACATCGAGCTGATCGCGCCGATCGCCATGGAAAAGACCCAGCGCTTCGCCATCCGCGAGGGCGGTCGGACCATCGGAGCCGGCCGCATCACGGAGATCGTCGAATAAGTCGTCTCCCAAACGTTTAAATCGACCACGCCGAGGCTTTTTTCCGGGCCTCGGCTGCGTCGTCTAAAAGACCACACACAGGGGTGTAGCTCAATTGGTAGAGTAGCGGTCTCCAAAACCGTCGGTTGGGGGTTCGAGTCCCTCCGCCCCTGCCACTTTCCAAAAACCGTCCGATGAAAAATCCATTCAGCGCCATCCGCGTTTTCGTCCGCGAAATGTGGGACGAACTGCTCAAGTGCGCCTGGCCCACTTGGGCCGAACTCGGCAATTCGACTCTCATTGTAATCGTCGCCGCGATCATCATGGGCGTGTTCACCAGCATCAGCGATTTCTCGCTGTATCAAGTCGTCGACCTGCTCACCTCCTGGGTGAGCTAACGCCCCGCCATGTCCGCCCAAACGACCGCCCCCGCCGGCGCGCAATGGTTCGCGCTGCACACGCTCTCCGGCCAGGAGAGCAAGGTGAAGACCTACATCGAGAAGTTCAAAAAGGCCGAGGAGCTCGACGAATCCATTTTCGAGATTCTCCTGCCCACGGAAGTCGTCTCGGAGGTCAAGGGCGGCAAGAAGACCACCAAGGTGCGCAAGCTGTATCCGGGTTACGTGTTCGTGTGCGCCCGGCTCTACGACGAGGACAAGAAGCTCATCAACAAGCCGTGGTATTTCATGAAGGAGACCACGGGTGTGATCGGCTTCGTCGGCGGGGACCATCCCGCGGCGCTCCGCCAGTCGGAGATCGACGAGATTCACTCGCGCATCGAAGCCGCCAGCGGCAAGGAAGTGCCGAAGGTGCAATACTCCGTCGGCGAGGAAGTGAAGATCACCGACGGCGCCTTCGCGTCCCTCACCGGCCGCATCGACGAAATCGATCCCGAACGCGGCAAGCTCAAGGTCTCCGTCTCCATCTTCGGCCGCTTCACCCCGGTCGAACTCGAATACTGGCAGGTCCAGCGCGCCGCCGAATAATTTCCGATCGATGATTGGCGATTCATGGTTTCCCGCGCCTCTCGCGAAATCGGAATCAAGAATCTCAAAATCATAAATCACATATCCGAAAGACAGGTTCACATGGCTAAGAAGATCCAAGGTTACATCCGCCTCCAGTTGCCCGCCGGCGCCGCGAATCCCGCGCCCCCGGTCGGCCCCGCGCTCGGCGCGCAAGGCGTCAACATCATGGCGTTCTGCAAGGACTTTAACGCCCGCACCAAGGACCAGAACGGCATGATCCTGCCGGTGGTCATCACGGTCTACACCGACAAGAGCTTCACGTTCATCCTCAAGTCGCCGCCCGCGAGCGTCCTCCTCAAGAAGGCCGCCAACATCGCCAGTGGCTCCGCCAAACCCAACCAGGACAAGGTCGGCAAGGTCACCAAGAAGCAGTGCGCCGAGATCTGGAAAATCAAGAAGAACGACATGAACGCCAAGGATGAGGCCGCCGGGATCAAGATCATCGCCGGCACCGCCCGCAACATGGGCATCGAGGTCGTCGACTAACTAGCCCCACGAAACGAATTTTGTAGGTCGGGGTTTATCCCCGACATGTCGGGGATAAACCCCGACCTACGAAAAGCAAAAACAACGAAAACTCACCGCGGGAGCGCCTTCACGGCGCGTTCGCACCGCAAGGAGTCCACATGGCAAAAACCCACAGCAAACGCTACCGCGGCGCCCTCAAGGTCGCCGATCTCACGCAGGAATACCCGTTGAAGGACGCGGTTGAAATCCTCGCGAAATTCCCGAAGACCAAGTTCGACGAGACCATCGAACTCTCGTTCCGCCTCGGCGTCGACGCCGCGTCCGGCGAGCAGAACGTGCGCGGCACCACGCCGCTCCCGAACGGCTCCGGCAAGAAGGTCCGCGTGATCGTCTTCACCGACGATGCGAAGAAGGCCCTCGACGCCGGTGCTGATGAAGCCGGTCTCGCCGACCTGATGAAGAAAATCCAGGACGGCTGGCTCGACTTCGATGTCGCGATCGCGACCAACGAGGCGATGAAGCAGGTCCGCACCCTCGCCCGCATCCTCGGCCCCAAGGGCCTCATGCCCAATCCCAAGGCGGGCACCGTCACCGACGACATCGCCGCCGGCATCAAGGCCGTGAAGGCCGGCCGCGTGGAGTTCAAGATGGACAAGACCGCCAACATCGGCGTCGGCGTCGGCAAGCGTTCGTTCACGTCCGCGCAGATCCTCGAAAATGCCGCCGCGGTCCTCGAAGCCGTAGGCAAGGCCAAGCCCAACACCTTCAAGGGCGGCGTGTTCATCAAGAGCGTGCACCTGTCGTCGAGCATGAGCCCGGGAGTGAAGATCGCGTCCACCGAATATTCGAAATACTGAGGAGCCCGACCATGAGAGCCGAAAAACAATACCTGATTTCCGAAGTCGAGACTCACCTCAAGAAGTCCGATTACGTCATCCTCGCCAACTTCACGAAGGTCACCGTCGCCGACGTCGCCGACCTCCGCAAGAAACTCGACGCCGAGAAGGCCGAGTTCCACGTCGTGAAGAACAGCTCGCTGCGCGTCGCGGCCAAGGCCCTCGGCCTGCCCGAACTCGATGCGTCGCTCACCGGCCCGACGGCCATTGTCGTTGGCGGCAAGAACTCCGCGGGCGTCGCCAAAGTCCTGAAGGAATTCTTCAAGGAAAAGCAGAAGCTCGAAGTGAAGGTAGGCGTGATGGACAAGAAGCTCATCAGCGCCGCCGACCTCGCCAAGATCGCCGATCTGCCGTCGTTCGACGCGCTCCGCGCGCAACTGCTCGGCCTCCTCAAGAGCAATGCCGCGGCCTTTGTCCGTGTGCTCGACGCCAGGGTCAAAAAGGAGCAGCCCGCGGCTCCCGCGGCCTGAGCGTCGTTCCCTCCACCTTAAAACCGAAAACCCGTTTTTCCGGCGCAAGCCGGGGAAGAATCATCCAACGAGGCAGGCTAGGGGATACGTCTCTTAAACGTGTCTCACCTCCCGAGACCGCTAGCCCGCCCAAGGAGAAGTCATCATGAGCAACATCACCAAAGACCAAGTCATCGAGTGGCTGTCCGCGCAGCCCGTCCTCGAACTCGCCGCCCTCGTCAAAGATCTCGAAGCCAAGTGGGGCGTGTCCGCCGCCGCTGCCGTCGCCGCCGCCCCGGCGGGTGGCGCTGCCGCCGCGGCCGCTCCGGCCGCCGAAGCGCAGACCGAGTTCACCGTCGTCCTCAAGGAGGCCGGCGCGAACAAGATCGGCGTCATCAAGGAAGTCCGCGCCATCACCGGCTTGGGCCTCAAGGAAGCCAAGGATCTCGTCGAGGGCGCGCCGAAGAACGTCAAGGAGAACGCCCCCAAGGCCGAGGCCGAGGAAATCAAGAAGAAGCTCGAGGCCGCCGGCGCCAAGGTCGAGCTCAAGTAAGCCCGCGCGAAGCTTGGCGATTTCATTCGCAAAACTTCCGTTATGTTCGGGGCAGGCCGTGCCAATGCGCGGCCTGTCCTTTGCCCTTTTTCCAATCGTTCTTTCGTTTGACTCCCGCGCTGCGCGTTGAGCGCCGCGCTCCGTTCTCTCCGCCCTTCACCTTCCATCGGGAACTCTCATGGCCGACCGTAATCACACCGACCGCGTCAACTTCGGCAAACTTCGCGAAGTCATCCAGCCGCCGAATCTCATCGAGATTCAGATCACTTCGTATCTCGACTTCCTGCAAAAGGGCGTCCCCGAGAAGCAGCGCAAGCCGCAGGGCCTCGAGGCCGTGTTCCGGGAGGTCTTCCCGATCCTCAGCTACGACGAGCGCCTCACGCTCGAATACGTTTCGTATAACCTCGGCGATCCCAAGAACTCCGAGCTCGAGTGCCTGCGCGAAGGCATCACCTACTCGGTGCCGCTCTACGTGAAGCTCCGCCTCCGCGAGGAAGACTTCATCAAGGACGAGGACATCTACATGGGCGAAATCCCGATGGTGACCGAGCGTGGCTCGTTCATCATCAACGGCGCCGAGCGCGTCGTCGTTTCGCAGCTCCACCGCTCGCCCGGCATCGCGTTCGAGGTCACCCCGCACCCGAACGGCAAGCCGCTCCACTCCTTCCGCATCATCCCCGACCGCGGCACCTGGCTCGAGGTGCAGTTCGACAACAACGACCTCCTCTACGTCTACCTCGACCGCCGCCGCCGCCGCCGGAAATTCCTCATCACGACCCTGCTCCGCTCGATCGGCTACTCGAGCGACCTCGATCTCCTCAACCTCTTCTACGAGATCAAGGATCTCAAGGTCGCGAAGGCGCTCGACATGGAGAACGTGTCGACCCTCGTGCTCGTCGAGGATGCGATCGATGCCCAGAAGGGTGTCGTGCTCGCCCGTGCGTTCGAGCCGCTCACCAAGGCGATCGTCCGCACGTTCGAGAAGCACGAAATCACCACGCTCCGCGTGATCGACACCTCGGTCGACGAGGGCGCGATCATCCGTGCGCTCAAGAAAGATCCGACCCGCAACGAGGAGGAAGCGCTCAAGGAAATCTACAAGCGCCTCCGCCCCGGCGAGCCGCCGACCACGGCGAACGCGAAGGCCCTCCTCAAGCGCCTTTTCTTCGATCCGAAACGTTACGACCTCGGCCGCGTCGGCCGCTACAAGGTCAACCAGAAGCTTGGCCTTAAAGCCGAGCTCGAGCAGCGCATCCTCGAGAGCGCCGACATCGTCGCCGCCACCAAGTATCTCGTGCGCCTCAAGAAGGGCGCCGGCGTCGTCGACGACATCGATCACCTCGGCTCCCGCCGCGTCCGCACCGTCGGCGAGTTGCTCGCCAACCAGTGCCGCGTCGGCCTCAGCCGCACCGAGCGCCTCGTCCGCGAGCGCATGACGATGTATGACCAGAGCGTCGACTCGATCACGCCCCAGAAGCTGATCAATCCGAAGGCGCTCACGACGGTCATCCGCGATTTCTTCGCGCGCAGCCAGCTGTCGCAGTTCATGGATCAGATCAACCCGCTCGCCGAGGTCACGCACAAGCGCCGCCTCTCCGCGCTCGGGCCCGGCGGTCTCAACCGCGAACGCGCCGGCTTCGAAGTCCGTGACGTGCACCCGTCGCACTACGGCCGCATCTGCCCCATCGAGACACCTGAAGGTCCGAACATCGGCCTCATCAACTCGCTCTCGACCTACGCACGCGTCAATGAATTCGGCTTCATCGAGACGCCCTACCGCGTCTGCAAAGAAGGCCGCGCCACCGACAAGATCGATTATCTCACTGCCGACCAGGAAGAGGCCAAGGTCATCGCCCAGGCCAACGCCGAGATCGACGAGAAAGGTCACTTCATCGGCAAGGTCACCGTCCGCAAGGACGGCGAGTTCCTCGAGGTCCCCGCCGTCGAAGTCGACTACATGGACGTCTCGCCGAAGCAGGTCATCTCGATCGCCGCGGGCATGATTCCCTTCCTCGAGCACGACGATGCGAATCGCGCGCTCATGGGCGCCAACATGCAACGTCAGGGCGTGCCGCTGCTCCAGGCCGAGGCGCCGTTCGTCGGCACCGGCATCGAAGAGCGCGTCGCCCGCGACTCGAAGATCGTCGTCGTGGCGGAGGAGGGGGGCGTCGTCGCCTCCGTCGACGCGAAGCGCATCGTCGTCACCAAGGACGGCGAGCTCCCTCGCGCGATCAAAAACGATCCGAAGAACCACACCTACGTTTACGAGCTGCGGAAATTCATGCGCTCGAACGCCGGCACGTGCTTCAACCAGAAGCCCATCGTCAAGCAGGGCCAGAAGATCAAGGCCGGCCAGATCATCGCCGACGGTCCCTCGACCGATCACGGCGAGATGGCGCTCGGCCGCAACGTGCTCGTCGCGTTCATGCCGTGGAACGGCTACAACTTCGAAGACGCCATTCTCATCTCCGAGAAGTGCCTCCGCGAAGACATCTTCACCTCGATCCACATCCAGGAATTCGAGGTCACCGCCCGCGACACCAAGCTCGGGCCCGAGGAAATCACGCGCGACATCCCGAACGTCGGTGAAGAAGCCCTCAAGAATCTCGACCACAACGGCGTCATCCGCGTTGGCGCGGAAGTGAAACCCGGCGACATCCTCGTCGGCAAAATCACTCCGAAGTCCGAGACCGAGCTCGCGCCCGAGGAAAAGCTCCTCCGCGCCATCTTCGGTGAGAAGGCCGCCGACGTGAAGGACACCTCGCTCATCGTCCCGTCCGGTGTGACCGGCATCATCATGGACGTGAAGGTTTCCTCGCGCATCGACAACGAGCAGGAGAAACTCTCGCCCTCCGATCGCCGCCGCCAGGTGAAGCAGATCCAGGAAGAGTATAAGACGCAGATGGACAAACTCCGCGAGGGTTTGACCGAGGCGCTCTCGAACATCCTCCTCGGCGAAAAGATCCCGCTCGACGTGATCAACGGCGAGTCCGGCGAAATCATCATCCCGGCCAACCGCAAGATCACCAAGACGCTCCTCCGCAAGCTCGCCGCCGTCTCCAAGCACGTGCAGATCGACCCTTCGCCGGTCCGCATCAAGATCATGGAGATCATCGGCAGCTACCAGACGAAGTTCGACGAGCTGGAGAGCGACCGCGAACGCAAGATCGGCAGCATCGAGTCCGGCGAATCGTCGGGCGACGGCTCCATCAAGCAGGTCAAGGTCTACATCGCCACGAAGCAAAAGCTCGAGGTCGGTGACAAGATGGCCGGTCGTCACGGCAACAAAGGCGTGGTCGCCAAGATCGTGCCCGAGGAAGACATGCCCTTCCTGCCCGACGGCACGCCCGTTGAAATCTGCCTGAACCCGCTCGGCGTGCCTTCGCGCATGAACGTCGGTCAGGTGCTCGAGACGCACCTCGGTTGGGCCTGCAAAAAGCTCGGCCTCAAGGTCGCGACGCCCGTCTTCGACGGCATTCCCGAAAAGAAGGTCCGCGATTACCTGAAGGAGGCCAAGCTGCCTTCGTCCGGCAAGAGCGCGCTCTTCGACGGCCGCACCGGCGAGAAGATCGATCAGGAGGTCGTCGTCGGCTACATCTACATGATGAAGCTGAACCACCTCGTGTCGCACAAGATTCACGCGCGCGCGGTCGGTCCCTATTCGCTCGTCACGCAGCAGCCCTTGGGCGGCAAGGCCCAATACGGCGGCCAGCGCTTCGGCGAAATGGAAGTGTGGGCGCTCGAGGCCTATGGCGCGGCGCACACGCTGCAGGAACTGCTCACCGTCAAATCCGACGACGTGCAGGGCCGCACCAAGATCTACGAGTCGCTCGTCAAGGGCGACAACACGCTCGTCGCCGGCACGCCGGAGTCGTTCAACGTGCTCATCAAGGAAATCCAGTCCCTCGGCCTGGACATCAAACTCCAGAAGCGCGACGCGCTGAGCTTCGGCACCTGAGCCGGAGCCCGCGTCGTTTCCCTTTCACGAACAAATTCACGGAGCCTTTAACATGATTCAACCCGCCGACACTGCCGCCTCTGCCCGCACGGAAGCCCGCGAGACCCTCGGTCTCGAGGAAAGTCCGTTCGACTGCGTGTCCATCACCGTCGCATCGCCTGACATCATCCGCAAATGGTCGAAGGGTGAGGTGAAGAATCCCGAGACGATCAACTACCGCACCTTCAAGCCCGAGCCGGGCGGCCTCTTCTGCCAGAAGATTTTCGGCCCCGTCCGTGACTACGAGTGCGCCTGTGGAAAATACAAGCGCATCAAATACAAGGATGTCGTGTGCGATCGCTGCGGCGTCGAAGTCACGATCGCCCGCGTGCGCCGCGAACGCATGGGCCACATCGAGCTCGCCGTCCCGGTCTCGCACATCTGGTTCCTCAAGAGCATGCCGAGCCGCCTCGGCCTCCTGCTCGACATGACCGCGCGCTCCCTCGAGCGCGTGATCTACTACGAGAACTACATGGTCATCGATCCGGGCAAGACCCCGCTCGAGCCCAAGCAGCTCCTCACCGACACCGAGTATCGCCAGGCCCTCGACGAATACGGTGACGACTCGTTCGTCGCCAAGATGGGCGCCGAGGCCGTGCGCGACGCCCTCGTGAAAATCGACATGGAGGCGACCGTCGCCGAACTGCAGGAGCAGATGCGCGCGACGAAGTCGAAGCAGATCAAAAAGAAGCTCTCGAAGCGCCTGAAGGTCATCCAAGGGTTCATCCACTCCAAGAGCCGTCCCGAGTGGATGGTGCTCGAAGTGCTGCCCGTCATCCCGCCGGACCTGCGCCCGCTCGTCCCGCTCGAGGGTGGCCGCTTCGCGACCTCGGACCTCAACGACCTTTATCGCCGCGTCATCAACCGCAACAACCGCCTGCGGAACCTGATGCAGTTGAAGACGCCGGATGTGATCATTCACAACGAAAAGCGCATGCTGCAGGAAGCGGTCGACGCGCTCTTCGACAACGGCCGTCACGGTCGTCCCGTCACGGGCGCCGGCAACCGTCCCTTGAAGTCCCTCTCGGACATGCTCAAGGGCAAGCAGGGGCGCTTCCGCCAGAACTTGCTCGGCAAGCGCGTCGATTACTCCGGCCGCTCTGTCATCGTCATCGGTCCTGAGCTCAAGCTCAACCAGTGCGGACTCCCGAAGAAGATGGCGCTGGTCCTCTTCGAACCGTTCATCATCCGTCGCCTCAAGGAACTCGGCTTCGTGCATACCGTCCGCGGTGCGCGCAAGATGATCGAGAAAAAGTCCCCGGAGGTCTGGGACATTCTTGAAGAAGTCACCAAGGGCCACCCGGTGCTGCTCAATCGCGCGCCGACGCTCCACCGCCTCTCGATCCAGGCCTTCGAGCCGACGCTGATCGAAGGCGAAGCCATCCGCATTCACCCGCTCGTGTGCACGGCCTACAACGCCGACTTCGACGGTGACCAGATGGCCGTCCACGTGCCGCTCTCCCTCGAAGCGATCATGGAGTGCAAGCTCCTCATGATGGCGACGTCGAACATCTTCTCGCCCTCCTCGGGCAAGCCGATCCTCACCCCGTCGCAGGACATCGTGCTCGGTGCCTACTACCTCACGATCGAGCCGCGCAAGAAGCCCACGAAGAACGAGCGCGTGCCGCTCCTCGCCGGCTTGCAGGAAGTGCTCTTCGCGAAGGCGGAAGGCGAACTCAAGGTGCACGACTGGGTCGAGATTCCGAATCCCGACTACGGCCGGGACACGGTTTTCGGTGACCAGAAGCGCAAAGTCCTCCGCACGTCGGTCGGCCGCGTGATCTTCAACCAGATCTGGCCCGCCGGTCTCGGTTTCGTGAACTTCCCGGTCGCGAAGTCCAAGCTCGGCGATCTCATTCTCAACACCTACAAGATTTCGGGCAACCACGTCACCGTCGAGACGCTCGACAAGCTCAAGGAGCTCGGTTTTCAGACCGCGTTTCAGGCCGGCATCTCGATCGGCATCGACGACATGATCATCCCCGACACGAAGAAGGACATCGTCCACGAGTCGCGGAAAAAGATCGCTGAGGTCGAAGGCCAGTTCAACAAGGGCATCATCACCGACGGCGAACGCTACAACAAGGTCGTCGACATCTGGACCGGTGCGACCGACAAGATCGCGAAGGAAGTCTTCGCCAAGCTCGAAGCCAACGAGGGCAAGGCGGAGGTGAATCCGGTGTTCATCATGATGGACTCCGGCGCGCGCGGTAACCGCCAGCAGGTCCGCCAGCTTTGCGGCACGCGTGGCCTGATGGCCAAGCCCTCCGGCGAAATCATCGAGCGTCCGATTCTGTCCTCGTTCCGCGAGGGCCTCACGGTGCTCGAATACTTCATCTCGACTCACGGCGCCCGCAAGGGTCTCGCCGACACCGCCCTCAAGACCGCCGATGCCGGTTATCTCACCCGCAAACTGTGCGATGTGGCGATGGACGTCATCATCGCGGAGGACGATTGCGGCTCCCGCGACGGCGTGTGGAAGAAGGCGATCTTCGAGGGCGACGATGAAATCGTCGGGCTCAAGGAGCGCATCATCGGTCGTTTCTCGAGTGACGACGTGCCCAATCCGATCAATCCCTCCGAGATTCTCATCGGCTCCGGCGAACTCATCACGGAGGAAATTGCCGCGAAGATCGACGAACTCGGCATCGAGCGCGTGAAGGTCATGTCGCCGCTCACTTCGGTCACGAAGGGCGGCATCGACGGCAAATCCTACGGCATCAATCCCGCGACCAACAAGGTGGCCAAGATCGGCGACTCCGTCGGCATCATCGCCGCCCAGTCGATCGGCGAACCCGGCACGCAGCTCACCATGCGCACGTTCCACATTGGTGGCGTCGCGAGCGGCGGCTTCAAGACTCCCGAAATCCGCGTGAAGGCGACCGGCACCGTGAAATATCGCGGCCTCCGCCTTGTCGAAACCGCCGATGGCGGCAAGATCGTCCTCAACAAGACCGGCACGATCCAAATTCTCGACGCTGACGAGAAGGAAATCGAAGTCTACAACATCGTCGTCGGCTCCTACCTTCATGTCGGCGATGGCGAGAAGATCGATAAGGGCGACGTGCTGGCCCAGTGGGATCCTTACAACATTCCTGTTCTCTCCGAGAAAGGTGGCACGCTGCACTTCAAGGACATGATCCCCGGCGTCACGGTGAAACGCGAACTCGACGAATCGTCGGGCCGCATCGCCACCGTCGTCATCGAGCACAAGGAGGACCTCAATCCCCAGGTCGAGGTCCGCGACGCGAAGAACAAGCCGCTCGCGGCCTACTCGATTCCGGTCGGCGCGCAGATCGCCGTCAACGAGGGCGACATCATCCAGCCCGGTGCGTTGCTCGCAAAGACGCCGCGCCAGGCGTCGAAAACCAAGGACATCACCGGCGGTCTCCCGCGCGTCGCCGAGCTCTTCGAAGCTCGTCGCCCGAAGGACGCGGCTGAAATGTCGCGCATCGACGGCATCGTCGGGTTCGAGGGCACCGTCCGCGGCAAGCGCAAGCTCGTCGTAAAGAACGAGGAGACCCAGCAGGAGGAGGAACACCTCATCGCCACCGGCAAGCACATCATCGTGCAACCCGGCGACGTTGTGCACAAGGGGCAGCACCTCACCGAAGGCGCCGCCGATCCGCACGAGATCCTCGAAATCCTCGGGCCCTCCGCACTCTACGACTTCCTCATTTCGCAGGTGCAGGAGGTTTATCGCCTCCAGGGTGTGACGATTAACGACAAACACATCGAGATCATCATCCGCCAGATGCTGCGCAAAGTCCGGATCACCGATCCGGGCGACAGCGAGTTCTTCTGGGGCGAGCAGGTCGATCGCAGCGCGTTTCTCTCCACGAACAAACGCATCGAGGAGGCCGGCGGCAAACCCGCTGAGGCCGAACCGATTCTCCTGGGCATCACCAAGGCCTCGCTCGAGACCGAGAGCTTCATCTCGGCTGCGAGCTTCCAGGAAACCACTCGTGTCCTCACCGACGCGTCCACGCTCGGCAAGGTCGACCTGTTGAAGGGCTTCAAGGAAAACGTGATCATGGGGCACTTGATTCCGGCGGGCACCGGCCTGCCGAAATACAAGCAGCTCAAAATCTCGCTCCCGTTTGGCGCCGAACTCCCGGAAGAGCCGAAACCGGCGGAGGCAAGCTGACCGCACTGCTGTTTTTCATTTCAGAAGCCGCGAACTCTCGTTCGCGGCTTCTTTTTTTTCGAGGAGGCGAAGGGAATAACCTGTGAATAACTCCTCCTTGTAATCGAGTGATGCTGTGCCACGTTACGCATCCCTCCCGCCAAAAACGCCATGTAGAGCCTAGCTCCATGGAGTTTTACGCCCGGTCTTTTGACCGGGCGTTTTTTTTGTGCCCGAGCGGTGCACAACTTTCTGCCCCGAGACCGGGATTCTGCTTGAGTTCTTTTTTTTTGCCGCAAATTTCGGCCCTCTTTTCTCCCACCTCCTGCGCGTTGTCGGCTCCGGCCGGTGAACGCTTTTTTTCCCTCCGCGAAGCCGGCCTGAAGCCGGTTTTTGCGAGACAAGCTAGTTTTCGCCAAAAAGTTCTTGCCGAGCATTTGGCGCAAGGTAGCGTTCTCCCCTTTTCGCCAATTCTCTCTCCGTAACTTTCAACCCTCTCGTATGCCAACCATCAACCAACTCGTGCGCAAAGGCCGCCGCAAGATGCGGATCAAGTCGAAGTCTCCGGCTTTGGCGGGCAATCCTTTCCGTCGTGGCGTGTGTGTGCAGGTCATGACCCGCACCCCGAAGAAGCCGAACTCCGCCATCCGCAAAGTCGCGAAGGTTCGTCTCACGAATGGCAACGAAGTCATCTCCTACATCCCCGACGAGGGCCACAATTTGCAGGAGCACTCGATTGTGTTGGTGCGCGGCGGTCGGGTGAAGGACCTTCCCGGCGTCCGCTACCACATCGTCCGCGGCACGCTCGACGCGACCGGTGTCGAGAAACGCCGCCGCTCCCGCTCCAAATACGGTGTCAAGCGCCCGAAAGCCGCCAAGTAATACCGTTCTTTTCTAACACCATCTCGCCATGTCACGCCGTCACAGAGCCGAAAAACGCCAGGTTATCCCGGATGCCCGTTACAAGAGCCCGCTCGTTGCGCGCCTCGTCAACGTCATCATGAAAGGCGGAAAGAAGAACCTCGCCCAGCGCATCGTCTACGGCGCGTTCGAGAAAGTCTCCGAAAAACTCGAGAAGGGTGATCCCGTTGATCTCATGCTCGGTGCGCTCGAAAATGCGCGTCCGCGTCTCGAGGTGAAAAGCCGCCGCGTCGGTGGCGCCACCTATCAGGTGCCGGTGGAGATTTCGTTCGAGCGGCAGGAGTCGCTCGCGCTGCGCTGGATGGTCGCCGCCGCGACCGGTCGCAAGGGGATCCCCATGAAGGACGCCCTCGCCGCCGAGATCATCGACGCCTACAACAACACGGGCACGGTCGTGAAGAAGAAGGAAGACACCCATAAGATGGCCCAGGCCAATCGCGCCTTCGCCCACCTCCGCTGGTAACCAGTCCAGTCCCGCGTAAAATGTCTGCTGCCGCCGCACCTGTCATTACTGTCGTCACCGACAAGGCGAAGATCTCGCCCGTCAACGCCAAGGATCGTCCGTTTCCGCTCGAATGGACGCGCAACATCGGCATCGCCGCGCATATCGACGCCGGCAAGACGACCACCACCGAGCGCATTCTCTTCTACTCCGGCGCCGTCCACAAGATGGGTGAAGTCCACGAAGGCACCACGGTGACCGACTGGATGGAGCAGGAACGCGAGCGCGGCATCACGATCACCGCCGCCGCCATTTCCTGCGCGTGGAACGCCTCGTGCGGCCCGTGGAAGGGAATCAAACAGCGTATCAACATCATCGACACGCCCGGACACGTCGACTTCACGGCCGAGGTCGAGCGCTCCCTCCGCGTGCTCGACGGGGCGGTGGCGGTGTTCTGCGCGGTCGCCGGCGTGCAGCCGCAGTCCGAGACCGTGTGGCGGCAGGCCAACAAGTATCGCGTGCCGCGCATCGCGTTCGTCAACAAGATGGACCGCACGGGGGCCGACTTCTACCGCGCCGTCTCCGAGATGCGCGAGAAGCTCAAGGCCAACGCGCATCCGATCTTCCTGCCGATCGGCAAGGAGGAGAATTTCTCCGGCCTGATCGATCTCGTGCAGAATGTCGCCTACTCCTTTGAGGAGGACGCGAAGGATCCGCTCGGGATGAGTCCGAAGACGATGCCGATTCCGGCTGAGATGGTGGAGCAGTCGAAGGAATATCGGGACAAGCTCATCGAGGCCGTCTCCGACTTCGACGATGTCATCGCGGAAAAATACCTCGGTGGCGAAGAAATCTCCGTCAACGAGCTGATGCTCGGTGTCCGCAAGGCGACCATCTCGCTCCAGTTCACCGGCGTCGTCCCCGGCTCGGCGTTCAAGAAGAAGGGCGTGCAACGCCTGCTCGACTGCGTCGTCAACTACCTCCCGAACCCGATCGACGTTCCTCCGATGAAGGGGCAGGACAGCGACGGCCAGGAAGTGGCCGCCGTCGTCGAAGACAAGAGCAAGGTCGCCGGCCTCGCCTTCAAGCTCTGGAACGACGCCTTCGTCGGCCGCATCGTGTTCTACCGCGTTTACACCGGCCAGCTCAAGAAGGGCATGTCACTCTATAATCCGCGCACGCGCCGCAGCGAGCGTCTCTCGCGCCTTGTGCTCATGCGCGCGATGGACCGGGAGGAGATCGATGTCGCCTATGCGGGTGACATCTGTGCCCTCGTTGGCATCAAGGACGTGATCACCGGCGACACCCTGTGCGACGAGGATTTCGACATCCGCCTCGAGCCGCCGTCATTCCCCGAGCCCGTCATCTCGATGTCCATCGAGCCGAACTCGAAGGGCGATCAGGAAAAGATGGGCACCGCGCTCCAGCGCCTTGTCGCGGAGGATCCAACCCTGCGCGTCAAGACCGATCCGGACACCGGCCAGACCATTCTCGCCGGCATGGGCGAACTGCACCTCGACATCATCCGTGACCGCATGAAGCGCGAGTTCAAGGTCGAGGCCACCGCCGGCAAGCCGCAGATCGCCTATCGCGAGACCGTGCTCAAGCACGCGGACGGCGAGGGCAAGTTCATCCGCCAGTCGGGCGGCAAGGGCCAATACGGCCACGTGTGCGTCAAGCTCGAGCCGAACGTCAAGGGCAAGGGGGTCGAAGTCGTCAACGAAATCGTCGGCGGCGTCATTCCGAAGGAGTTCATCAAGCCCGCGACCGAAGGCATTCTCGAAGGCGCCAACAATGGCGTTGTTGCCGGTTATCCGGTGGTCGACGTCATCGTGCGCATCGTCGACGGCTCGTTCCACGAGGTCGACTCGTCGGAGCTTGCGTTCAAGATGGCCGGCATCTTCGCGCTCAAGGAAGCGATGAAGAAGGCCCATCCGATCCTCCTCGAGCCGATCATGCACGTGGAAATCACCACCCCCGAGGAATACCAGGGCGATCTCATGGGCGACGTGAACCGCCGCCGCGGCACGATCCAGGGCATGGAGAACAAGGCCGGCGCCTGCATCGTCAACTGCCACATCCCGCTTGAGACGCTCTTCGGCTACGTGACGGACATCCGCTCCCTCTCCAAGGGCCGCGCGTCCGCTTCGATCACGCCGTCGCACTTTGAGCAGGTTCCGAACTCGCTCCTCACCAAAATCGTCGAGACTTCCTCGAAGGCTCCGGCGCGCACCTAAAACTTCGTTCTTTGTCCGCCATGAAAGGCCAACGCATTCGCATCAAACTCCAGGGCTTCGACTATCGCGTGATCGATCAGTCGGCCCAGGACATTGTCGAGACCGCCAAGCGCTCCGGCGCGCGCGTGTCCGGCCCCATCCCGCTGCCGACGCACATCGACAAGCTCTCCGTCAACCGCTCTCCGCACGTCGACAAGAAGTCGATGGAGCAGTTCGAGACGCGCACGCACAAGCGTCTCATCGACATCATCGAACCCACCGCACAGACGGTCGACGAGCTGAAGAAGCTCAACCTGCCGTCCGGCGTGGACATCACCATCAACGTTTAACCCTCAATCTCCGCACCCGGGTTTCAGCATCTACAGTTAGCAGGTTCGCTTGTGTGCCCTTCGGGGTCATCCGCCTTCGGCGGGCACCGCCAAGCCTCGCTAAAGTAGGTCCGTCCCAAACGGATTAACCTCCACCTACCACTTAGCCTATGATCTCCGAAATTTTAGGTAAGAAGATCGGAATGACGCAGGTCTACGACGCGCAAAACGTCCTGGTCCCCGTCACCGTGGTCGAAGCCGGCCCCTGTCCGGTCGTCCAAGTCAAGACCACCGAGACCGACGGCTACAATGCCGTCCAGATCGGTTTCTCCACCAAGAAACCGAAGAACACCGCGAAGGGTGAACTGAATCACGCAAAGAAGGCCGGCCTCGAAGTCGCGCCCCGCGTGCTCAGCGAAGTCCGCCTCACTGGCGCCCCCACGCTCAAGGTCGGCGACGTCGTCAACGTCACCGCGTTCACCGAGGGCCAGTTGGTCGATGTCATCGGCGTCACCAAGGGCAAGGGCTTCCAAGGCGTCGTCCGCCGCTGGCGCGTCGCGGGCGGTCCCGCCTCGCACGGTTCGATGTTCCACCGCCGCATCGGCTCCATCGGTATGCGCCAGACGCCCGGCCGCTCGTGGAAAAACCAGTCCATGCCCGGCCACATGGGCAGTGAGAAGCGCACGGTCCAAAACCTGCGCCTCGTCAAAATCATCGCCGACAAGAATCTGCTGCTGGTGAAGGGCGCGATTCCCGGCGCCAACGGCGACGACGTCATCGTCCGCTCCGCCATCAAGGGCCAGCCCAAGGCGCAGTAATCCGGAGGACCCGCACACATGAAGCTCCAAGTTTTCAAATCCGACGGCACGCCGAGCACCGAGCAGGACTTCGGCATCACGACCTTCGAAGGCGACAAAGGCCTGCAGGCCGTGAAGGAAGTGATCGTCGCCATCAACGCCAACCGCCGCCAGGGCACGCACTCCACCAAGACCCGCGGCGAAGTTCGCGGTGGTGGCAAGAAGCCGTGGAAGCAAAAAGGCACTGGCCGCGCCCGTGCCGGCTCCAGCCGTTCGCCGCTCTGGGGTGGTGGTGGCGTCGTGTTCGGCCCCAAGCCGCGCGACTATTCGAAGA
Organism: Verrucomicrobiota bacterium; assembly: GCA_016235555.1. GTDB lineage: Bacteria > Verrucomicrobiota > Verrucomicrobiia > Opitutales > Opitutaceae > JACRKC01. Next base: position 28,075 of record JACRKC010000112.1, on the reverse strand, counting down.
AGGTCAACGAGAAGGTGAAGAAGCTCGCGTTCAGCCGCCAGCTCTTTGACCGCGCGAGTGCCGGCGAGATCGCCGTGATCGAAAAGTGGGAATTCGCGCAGGCCAAGACCAAGTTCGCCAGCCAGATCGTCAACCGCGTCGCACCCGAGGGCAAGGTGCTCCTCGTCGATGCACCCTTCGCCCCGGAGGTCCAGCAGGCGATCCGCAACCTCGACCGCGTGACTTTCCAGGAGGCCGCGAGCCTCAATACCGTCGACCTCGCGCAATACCGCAAAATCGTCGTCAGCACCAAAGCGATCGAGGCCATCCTCGCCCGCGTCAACGGAGGGAAGAACTAATGATCGCCCATCGCGTCCTCAAGACCGTCCGTCTCACCGAGAAGGCGAGCAAGCAGAGCGCCGAGCTCGGCCAGTATACCTTCGAGGTTTACCCGGACGCCAACAAGCACCAGATCGCGCAGGCCGTCGAGGAGACCTTCAAGGTCACCGTGCGGCGGGTCAACGTCCAGAACTACCGCGGCAAGAACAAGCGCAGCCGCAACGGCCAGCCGTCCCAGACCTCCGATTACAAGAAGGCCATCGTGACGCTCAAGGCCGGCGACAAGATCGAGCTCGTCTAAGCGCGCCCGTCGCACCCGGAGAAACACCACCATGCCTATCCATTCTTTCCGCCCGCTCACGCCCGCCGGCCGCTTTACGTCGCTGAACAAGCAGACGGAGCTGTCGAAGGAGCGCCCCCTGCGTGCGCTCACCGAGCACAAGCACAAGTCCGGTGGCCGCAATTGCTACGGCCGCCTGACCTCGCGCCATCGCGGTGGCGGCCATAAGCAGCTCTACCGCATCATCGACTTCAGGCGCGACATCCTCGACCTGCCCGCCAAGGTGCAGGCCCTCGAGTATGATCCGAACCGCACGTCGAACATCGCCCTCATCGCCTACACCAACGGCGAGAAACGCTACATCCCGGCGCCGAAAGGCCTGAAGGTGGGCGACACGATCTTTGCGTCAAACAAGGCGACGACGAACGATTTCACCACCGGGAACAACTTCCCGCTGTCGCTCATCCCGCCGTCCACCCTCGTGCACTGCGTCGAACTCGTCCCCGGTCGTGGCGCCAAAGTCGCCCGCGCCGCCGGTGCGAGTCTCGAACTCGTCGCCGTCGAAGGCGAGAAGGCCACGCTCAAGATGCCGTCCGGCGAACTTCGCACCGTCAATGCCCGGTGCCGCGCCACCATCGGCGAAATCGGCAACGAGGATCACAACCTCCAGTCCCTCGGGAAGGCCGGCCGCAAGCGCTGGCTCGGCATCCGCCCGACCGTCCGCGGTATGGCGATGAACCCGGTCGATCACCCGAACGGTGGTGGCCAGGGCAAGTCCAAGGGTGGTGGCGGCCGGCAGCACCTTGTGTCGCCGTGGGGCCAGCTCGCCAAGGGCTACGTCACGCGCCGCCGCTCGAAGCCCTCGAACGCTCAGATCATCGTCCACCACAACGGCCGCAAGCCGCGTGGCCAGAAGTAATCCAGCCCCTCTCGCACCATGGCACGTTCCATCAAAAAGGGTTTCTTCGTCGACTACCACCTGCTCGAGAAGATCGAAAAGGCCGTGAAGTCCGGCGCCAAGAAACCGATTCAAACCTGGTCCCGCCGCTCGACGATCACGCCTGATTTCGTCGGCCACACGTTCAACGTGCACAACGGCAAGGCGTTCGTCGCCGTTTACGTCACCGAGAACATGGTCGGCCACAAGCTCGGCGAGTTCGCGCCCACGCGTATCTTCAAGGCGCACGGCGGCATGACCCGCAAGGAAATCTAACGCGCCCGCTTCGCTCGCGCGTAATGGCGGAGGCCGAATTCCGAATGACGAATCTTCCAACATTTCAATCGTGGTCCCGCGGTCTCAAGCCCGCGGCCCTGATTGCCTTCGTCATCGGTCATTCGTCACCCGGTCTTGCGGCGACGCCGTCTGCGCGCGTCGCCGCCATCCAACCCACGCGCGTCGCCGACCTGATCCTGCTCGATCACGGCTACGATGTCGGCCTGCGCCAGGGCATGGTCTGCCGTGTCAGCCGCGGCCAGACGGAGGTCGCGGAGGTTCTTCTCGTCGACCTTCGCAACGCCGCCGCCGCGGCCCTGATCCTCAGCGTGGCGCCCAAACAGACCATCCGCGCTGGCGACACCGCCAGCGTCAAGATTCTCAAAACCTAAAACCAACGAACCAAACCAAAAGGGTAGGGGCCCGCTTCGCCGGGACCGCTATCGCCGAGAGCTCCGCTCTGGGAATCCTCACCACCACCATGGAAGTCCAAGCCCTCACCCGCAACGCGCGCATGTCGCCCAAGAAAGTGCGCGAAGTTGCCCGCATCATCCAAGGCCGCCGCGCCGACCAGGCGCTGGAGTATCTCGGCCTCATCCCGCGCAAATCCGCGCGCCTGATCGCCAAGACCCTCAAGAGCGCGATCGCCAACTCCGAGAACGACGAGAAGCGCGGCATCTCCGCCGACAAGCTCACCGTCAAAAGCGCCGTGATCGAAAACGGCCCTGTCCTCAAGCGTTTCAAGGCCGGCGCCCGCGGCTCCGCGATGCCCCGCCGCAAGAAAATGGCGCACATCCGCATCGTCCTTTCCGACGGCAACACCAACTCCTGATTTACTTCCATGGGCCAAAAAACCAATCCGATCGGTTTCCGTCTCGCCGTCCGTCGCAACTGGCAGTCCCGCTGGTATGCCGGCAAAAAAGATTTCGGCAAACTCCTCCATGAAGATCAGGTGATCCGTGAAAAACTCATGGAGAAGCTGAAGCAGGCCTGCGTGCCGCGCATCTTCATCGAGCGCGCGTCGAACCGCGTGCGCGTCAAAATCTACACCGCCCGCCCCGGCATCGTCATCGGCCGCAAAGGCCAGGAGATCGAGAAGATCAAGGACGATCTCGCCAAGCTCACCGGCAGGGAAATCCTCCTCGACATCCAGGAGGTCAAGAAGCCCGAGATCGAGGCGCAGCTCGTCGCCGAGAACGTCGCGCTGCAGCTCGAGCGCCGCATCGCGTTCCGCCGCGCCATGAAAAAGGCCGTCGAAATGGCCATGACGCTGGGCGCCGAAGGCATCCGCATCCAGTGCTCCGGCCGCCTCGGTGGCGCGGACATCGCCCGCCGCGAATGGCAGCGCAAAGGCCGCGTGCCGCTCCACACCCTCCGCGAGAACATCGATTACGGCTTCTCTGAAGCCCTCACCGTCTACGGCAAGATCGGCGTCAAGTGCTGGATCTGCAAAAAAGAGTCCGACAACAACTGAACCCTTTAGAACGCCATGGCTCTCGCTCCTGCACGCACCAAGTATCGCAAATCCCAGAAGGGCTCCCGCGCCGGCAACGCCAAGCGCGGCAACACACTCGCCTTCGGCGAATTCGGCCTGCAATCCCTCACCCGCGGTCCGATGACCGGCCAGCAAATCGAGGCCGCCCGCGTCACCATCTCCCGCCACCTCAAGCGCAAGGGCAAGCTCTGGATCCGCGTCTTCCCGCACAAGCCGGTCACCAAGAAACCCGCCGAGGTGCGCATGGGTCAGGGCAAAGGCCCCGTCGAATACTACGTCGCCACCATCAAGCCCGGCGCCGTCCTCTTCGAACTCGCTGGCGTGCCCGCCACCATCGCCAAGGAGGCCTTCCGCCTCGCCGACGCCAAGCTGCCCTTCCACTGCCGCTTCATCGCGCGCGAAGGCGCCGAAGTCTGAGCCCCCGCGCCGGCCCCCGCCGAAAACCCTTCAACCAACGTCCGTCATGACACCGAAAGAAATTCGCGATCTCTCCCCGGATGAGATCACCACCAAGCTCCGCGAAGTCCGCGCCGAGCTCCTCCAGCTCCGTCTGAAAAAGAATACCGGCCAGGTCGAGAAGCCGCACCTGCTGCGCGTCCTCCGCAAGGACATCGCCCGTCTGGAGACGATCCTCACACAAAAGAAGAACGCCAAAGCCCCCGCCGCCGCCTGAGCGCGACTCCGGCTAAAACGCACGCACCATCATGTCCACCGCCATTCCCGGCCAGCGCAACACGCGCCGCACCCAGATCGGTTTCGTCAGCAGCCGCTCCGGTGACAAGACCGTCAAGGTCACCGTCGCCTACAAGAAGCCGCACCCGCTTTACCAGAAGGTCGTCAACCGCCAGACCGTCCTCCACGTCCATGACGAGAAGAACGAGACCAAGGTCGGCGACAAGGTCGAGGTCATGGAGACCCGCCCCCTCAGCCGGCTCAAGCGCTGGCGCGTCACCGCCATCGTCGAAAAGGCCGTGACCACCGACGCCGTCGCCGTCAACGAGACCGATGTCGCCGCCGCCGTCCCCACCAAAACCACCAAGGCCAACGAAGCCGCCGCCCCCGCGGCCGCGCCGTCCGCCTGATTCCCTTTAACCAACAACCAACCCTCGGAGGCCGCCATGCTACAACTGCGCTCCATTCTCGAAGTCGCCGATAACACCGGCGCCCGCAAAGCCGCTCTCATCCAACGGATGGGCCAGCAGACGTTCTACGCCCATGTCGGCGACATCGTCACGGTCCACATCAAGGAGAGCACCACCGACGCCACCGTGAAGAAAGGCGAGGTCGCCAAGGCCGTCGTCGTTCGCACCAAGGCGCCCATCCGCCGCGCGGACGGCAGCTACCTGCGTTTCGACAGCAACGCCATCGTCATCATCGACGCGACCAACAACCCGAAGGGCACCCGCATCTTCGGCCCGGTCGCCCGCGAACTGCGGGCGAAGAACTTCATGAAGATCATCTCGCTCGCCCCGGAGGTCCTCTAACATGGCTCAGAAATTTCATATCAAGCGCAACGACCTCGTCGTCGTCATCTCCGGCTCCCACAAAGGCAAGTCCGGCAAAGTCCTCGAGATCCTCGCCGCCAAGCAGCGCGCCCGCGTCGAGGGCGTCGCGATGGTCAAGCGCCACGAGAAAAAGTCGGAGAAGAACCCGCAGGGCGCCATCACCGAGCGCGAGGGTTCCGTCCACGTCTCGAACCTCATGCTCCAGTCCGTTTACGACGCGAGCACCAAGCGCAAGAAGGCCGCGCCCGCGACTGCCTGAGCCGCGCCTAAGCGCCACCCTCATCCACCAAACTCCCTAATTGCGTCCGGGTCGGAAATCCGGTCGCCCAAAAAATGAGCTACGTCCCAGTCCTCAAGAAACTCTACACCGAGCAGGTCATCGCGGCCCTCGTGAAGAGCCGCGGTTACAAGAACCTTCACCAGGTGCCCAAGGTGGTGAAGGTCAAGATCAACACCGGCATCGATGCCGACGCGGACAAGAACCAGATCGCCGACATCCAGCGTGACATCGCCGCCATCGCCGGCCAGAAGCCCGTCCTCTCGAAGTCCCGCAAGGCCATCGCCAACTTCAAGCTCAAGGAGGGCCAGATCGTCGGCTGCCACGTGACCCTTCGCGGTAACAACATGTGGGAGTTCCTCTACCGCCTCCTCGCGGTCGCGCTCCCCACCATCCGCGACTTCCGCGGCGTGCCCTCCAAGTTTGACGGCCAGGGCAATTACAACCTCGGCATCACCGACCACGCCATCTTCCCGGAAATCACCGTCGAGAATCTCAAAAAGCACATCGGCCTCGATCTCACGATCGTGACCACCGCCGGCACCGACGATGAGGGCCGTGAGCTCCTGAAGCTCCTCGGTATGCCGTTCCGTCGCGTCGAGGCCGCTCCGGCCCGCCCCACCGACGCCCCCAAGCCCGCCGCCGCCTGATCCTTTTCACCATGCCGAAGACCTCCGCCATCGAGCGCAACCAGAAGCGCATCCGCCTCGCCGCCAAGTTCTCCAAGAAACGCGCCGAGTTGAAGGCCATCCTCGCCAACCCCGCCACCGGCGACGCCGACTTTTTCGCCGCGCAGAAGAAACTGCAAAAACTGCCCAAGAACTCCGCCATCGAGCGCGTGCGCAACCGCTGCTCCCTCAGCGGCCGTCCCCGTGGCTACAAGCGCAAGTTCGGCGTCTCCCGCCTCACTTTCCGCGAACTCGCCCTCGCCGGCAAAATTCCCGGCGTCACCAAGTCCTCCTGGTAAAATAATTTCTGGCTCACGGGGGTAATGCGCCTCTGGCGCATCGGATATGACCCGCGCGGCCCCAAATCGAAACCACCTCCATCCATGACCGATCCGATCAGTGACTTCCTCACGCGCCTGCGCAATGCGAGCAAGGCGCGCCTCGACGAGTGCGTGCAGCCGCACTCCAAGCTCAAGGCCGCCATCGCGGCCATTTTGAAGGCCGAGGGCTACATCGTTGACTTCAGCGACAGCGCCGACGCCGCGGGCCACAAGACCCTCGTCGTGAAAATGAAATATGTCGACGGCGCGCCCGCCATCACCGGCCTCACCCGCGCCTCGACGCCCGGCCGCCGCCTCTACTACCGCTACACCGAGATTCCCCGCGTCCTCAACGGCCTCGGCATCTCCATCGTCTCGACCTCGCACGGCCTGATGAAGGACGCCGACTGCCGCCGTAACAAGGCCGGCGGCGAACTTCTCTGCACCGTCTGGTAACCACGGAGCCACGCACCATGAGCCGCATCGGCAAACAACCCGTTCTCATTCCCGACAAGGTGAAGGTCACCGTCACCGACACCACGGTCCTCGTCGAGGGCCCCAAAGGGAAAGTCTCCAAGCTCTTCGCGCCCGTCGTGAAGATCACCGTCGCTGACCAGAAAGTCACCGTCGCCCCGACCGAGCAGTCGCGCTTTGCCAACGCCATGTATGGCACCGCCCGCTCGATCATCGCCGGCATGGTGAAAGGCGTCACCGAGGGCTATGTGAAGGATCTCGAAATCCAAGGCGTTGGCTTCAAGGCCAACCTCAAGGGCAGCCAGCTCGACCTCGCGCTGGGCTATTCGCACCCGATTCTGATGGACATTCCCGCCGGGATCAAAGTCACCGTCACCGACCAGACCAAGCTCAAGGTCGAGGGCGCGGACAAGCAGCTCGTCGGCGCCATCGCCACCGAGATCCGCAGCTACTACCCGCCGGAGCCCTACAAGGGCAAGGGCGTCCGCTTCGTCGGCGAGCGCGTCCGCCGCAAGGAAGGCAAGACCGTCGCCTAACGCTAACCACCACTCTCAGGGAAATACCCATGAATACCATTCGCAAAGCCGACCTCCTGCAGAAGCGCCGCTGGCGCATTCGCAAGAAGGTGCAGGGCACCGCCGCCCGCCCGCGTCTCGCTGTCCGTTTCACCGGCAAGCACATCTACGCCCAGGCGATCGACGACGACAAGGGCGCCACCCTCGTCTTTCTCGGCTCGCTCGATCCCGAGCTCCGCAAACAGAAGATCAAAGCCAACATCGCCGGCGGCAAAGCCCTCGGCGTCGCCTTCGCCGCCAAAGCCAAGACCGCCGGTCTCACCGCCGTCGTGTTCGACCGCTCCGGCGCGCCCTTCCACGGCAAGGTCAAGGCCTTCGCCGAAGCCGCCCGCGAAGGTGGGCTCCAATTCTAAAAACGCATGAGCACCGATTCTACTCCCGCCCCCGCGCCCGAAGGCAACGAGCCCACTCCGGCCCCCGAGCAGCGCCCCGAGCGCGGTGAACGCCGCGGCCCCCGCCGCGACGACCGTCGTGGCCCGCGCCGCGACAACCGCGATCAGAAGCCCGAGGGCGACGGCCCGTCGATGATCGAGAAGGTCGTTTTCATCAACCGTTGCGCCAAGGTCGTGAAGGGTGGCCGTCGTTTCAGCTTCGCCGCCCTCGCCGTCGTCGGCGATGGCAAGGGCCGGCTCGGCATCGGCTACGGCAAGGCCAACGAAGTGCCCGACGCGATCAAGAAAGGCACCGCCAACGCGCACAAGCACATGGTCAACGTGAAGCTCAAGGGCGACACGATCCCACACGACGTGCTCGGCGAATACGACGGTGGCAAAGTCCTCCTCAAGCCGGCCTCGCCCGGCACCGGCCTCATCGCCGGCGGCGGCGTGCGCGCGGTCCTCGAAGCCGCGGGCGTGAAGAACGTGCTCACGAAGTCGATGGGTTCCAAGAACCACATCGCCGTCGTCCACGCCACGCTCGAAGGCCTCCGCAAGCTCCGCCTCGCGGACGACATCACCAAGATTCGCGCCGCGAGCTGAGTTCCACCTCGGACATCCACCGCCGGACCCTGTCCGTGGCGGCCGGGTGTCCTACGCGGTAGCATCGTCGAATCCATCCAAGAACCATCATCCGAGTCGCCCGGCACTCATTGTCGGGCGGCGCCCTCCAGAGGACACCAAAATGAAACTTCACGAACTCAAGAACGTTAAAGGTGCCGTGCACCGGAAAAAGCGCGTTGGCTGCGGCGAAGGCGGCGGCCACGGCAAGACCAGCGGCAAGGGCGGCAAAGGCCAGACCGCGCGCAGCGGCGGCAGCATCCGCCCCGGCTTCGAAGGCGGCCAGATGCCCCTTTACCGCAAACTCCCGCACCGCGGCTTCAATAACTACAATTACCGCATCGAGTTCGCCGTGGTGAATGTCGGCGCCCTCACGGGCCTCGACGCCGCGATCACCGAAGTCAACGCGGAGGTGCTCGCCGCCCGCGGCCTCGTCCGCTCCGGTGAGAAGGTCAAGGTGCTCGGTGACGGCGAAATCGGCCGCGCCCTCAAGGTCACCGCTGCGAAGTTCTCCGAGTCGGCCAAGGCCAAGATCGAAAAAGCCGGTGGCCAGGCCATCGTCGGCTGACGCCGCCGGTGTTTTGAATCATGATTTTTGATCTATGATTGAAGCCTGCGCCACCGTCCGGCGCTTCAATCGGCCGCGGCCAGATCACCAATCATAGATCGTAAATCAAAAATTTCCTCCCCGTGTTTTCCGCCTTCACCAACTCCCTGAAGATTCCCGAGCTTCGCTCGCGCATCTTCTACACGCTCGCGCTGCTCTTCGTGTCGCGCGTGGGTGCACACATTCCGCTCCCGGGCATCGATCCGCTCCCGCTGCAGAAGTTCTTCGCCGACTCCACGGCGGGTGGCGGCAGCGCGCTCATCGGGCTCTACAACATGTTCACGGGCGGCGCGCTCACCAAGGGCGCGATCTGCGCGCTGGGCATCATGCCCTACATCAGCGCCTCGATCATCTTCCAGTTGATGACGGCTGTCGTGCCGGCCCTCAGCCGCCTCCAGCAGGAAGGCGACGTCGGCCGCCAGAAGCTCACGCAATACACCCGCTACGCCACGGTGCTCATCTGCTTGATCCAAGGCACGCTCCTCCTCGGTGCGCTCGAGAATCCCGACCGGCTCTTCCAAGGCTACGACATCGGCACCTACGGCCAGATCGTGATCATCAACAAGTGGAGCTTCCTCATCACCTCCGTGATCTTCATGACCGCGGGCACGATGCTCCTCATGTGGCTCGGCGAGCAGATCACGCAGCGCGGCATCGGCAACGGCACCTCGCTCCTCATCACCGTCGGCATCCTGCAGGACATTCCCGGCGCGGCCGTCGCGACCTACCGGCTGTTCGTCAAGCCGATCGGCACGGGTGCGAGCCTCGGTCTCCCGCAGGCCGTGATCATGATCGCGCTCTTCACCGTCGTCACGATGGGCATCATTGCGGTGGTGCAGGGGCAGCGGAAGATCCCGGTCCAATACGCCAAGCGCGTCGTCGGCAACAAGGTCATGGGCGGCCAGAGCTCGTTTCTCCCGCTCAAGGTCAACTACTCCGGCGTCATGCCCGTGATCTTTGCGAGTGCGATCCTGCTCTTCCCCCAGCAGATTTTCTCCCTGATCGGGGCGAAATATAATCTGAAGTTCCTGACCGAAATCTCGCAGAACCTCCTGCGCGGTCACTGGACCTACTACGCCGGCTACACGTTGCTCATCCTGTTCTTCAGCTATTTCTGGGTGTCCGTCATGTTCAAACCCATCCAGATCGCCGACGATCTGAAGAAATACGGCGGTTACATCCCCGGCGTCCGCCCGGGCGAGCCCACCGCGCAGTTCCTCGATTTCATCATGACCCGCCTGACCCTCGCGGGCGCGGTGTTCCTCACCGTGATCGCGGTCATGCCCGACGTGCTGCTCTTCGAACTCAGCGTGCCGGCGCGTATCGCCTACTTCTTCGGTGGCACGGGCATGCTCATCACCGTCGGCGTCATCCTCGACACGATGCGCCAGGTCGAGACCTTCCTGCTCCAACGCCACTACGACGGCTTCCTCAAGAAGGGTCGCATCCGCGCCCGCAGCGCCAACCCGCAGCAAGCCATGACGGGTGAGGCCCTGCCGCAGGAAGCGGTCATGAAGATCGCCCTCCCGATGCTCGGCCTGCTCCTCTTGGGCACCGCCATCTGGGCCTACAAGGCGTTTCTGAAATAGTTCTTTACTCCGGTCGCGATGGGTTCAACCTCCGACCTCTTTGCACGTTCCGGCCCACCCGGCCGGAGCAAGTTACTACTCCTCGGTTCGCTTGATTTTCACTCTGAAAAGCTGATGGACCGGGGTCGTTCTTTGAATCTTGAGCACGTCTCTCCTCGGACCCTGAAAGGTCCGGAGATTTCGCGCCGCCCGGCTTCGGCCACGGCGGAGGAAGCCAACCGGCTCGCGCTGATGCGCCGCTGGTTCTTCGCGCGCAAACCCGATGCGGGATTTCTCCTCACGGAGTTCCCGGCTACGCTGCTCCAAGCTCTGGTGCTCGACGAATGGCTCGAAGCTCGCGACGAGGCGCTCACCGCCGTCATCGCCGGCCCCGGCTCCGACGAGTCTGTCGTCTCGCACTATCGCACCCTTGGCCTCCTGATGGAGGCCGGTGCACTCGCCGCATGAGTTCGATTCCGATCAAAGACCGCAATGGGATCGCCAAAATGCGCGAGGCGTGTGCCGTCGCCGCCATGGTGCTTGACCAGCTCAAGCCCTTGGTGCGGCCCGGCGTCACCACGCAAGACTTGGAAGAAGCGGGCCGCGATTGGATCGCCCGCCTCGGAGCCCGCAGCGCCTGTTACGGCTACCAGCATGGTTCGCGCCGCTACCCGGCGCACACCTGCATCTCGGTGAACGACGAAGTGGTGCATGGCATCCCGTCCTTCCGTCGCGTCCTCCGCGAAGGCGACATCGTCTCGCTCGACATCGTGGTCTGGCACGAGGGCTACATTGGCGACAACGCCTTCACGGTGCCGGTTCTCCCGGTTTCGCCCGCGGTCGAAAAACTCCTCCGCGTCACCCGCGAGGCCCTCGATATCGGGATCAAGCAGGCGCAGATCGGCCACCGGATCGGCGACATCTCCGCAGCCATCCAGACCTTCGTCGAGGCCAACGGCTTCAGTGTCGTGCGCGACATGGTCGGCCACGGCGTCGGCGTTTCGATGCATGAGCCGCCCGAAATCCCGAACTTCGGCAAGCGCGGCACGGGCGACAAAATCAAACCCGGCATGACCCTCGCGATCGAACCGATGGTCAACCTGGGCGCCTACAAGACGAAAACGCTGTCCGATGGATGGACGGTCGTCGCCGCCGATGGTCTGCCCTCCGCACACTACGAGCACACCGTCCTCACCACCGACCGCGGCCCCGAAATCCTCACGGTCCCGCGCACGGTCCCCGCTCAAGTTTCCGTCTGAAATTTTTATCACTCTCTCAACCGAGGCGCCTCGATGGCGCCGAGTCCTGAGCGCAAGCGAAGGATCCAATCTCAAACCTAACTCTCAACCAAATCCAACATGCCTCGTCTCCTCGGTGTCGAAATCCCCGCGAAGAAGAAAGTCGCGTTCTCCCTCCGTTACATCAACGGCATCGGTGCCACCCGCGCCGACCTGCTCGTCAAAGAAGCCGGCCTCGATCCCGCCATGCGGGCGCAGGACCTCACCGAGGAGCAGCTCAACAAAATTCTCCACATCATCACCGAGCACAAGTGGGTGCTTGAGGGTGACCTCCGCCGCGAAATCGCCGGCAACCTGAAACGCCTCCAGGCGATCAATTGCTACCGCGGCGTCCGCCATCGTCGCGGTCTCCCCGTCCGCGGCCAGCGCACCTCCACCAACGCCCGCACGCGCAAAGGTCCGCGCAAGACCGTCGGCGTCACCAAAGCCAAGGAAGCCGCTTCCGCCTAACCTTTCACGAACATGTCCGAAGAAAAGTCCGCTCCGAAGAAGGAAAAACCCGCGAAGCCCGCCGCTGAAGGCGCGCCCGCTGCCGCCCCCGCCCGCCCTGAGCCTGCCGAACGGGCCGAGAAGAAAGCCAAGGCCCCGAAGGCCGACAAGGCCGCGAAGCCCGCTGCTGAAGGCGCCGCCCCCGCCGCGGCTCCTGCGGCCGGCGCCGCTCCGGCCGAGGGCGCACCCGCTGCTCCCGCCAAGCCCGTCGAGATGGTGCACGGCGTCGCCCGCCAGCCCACCGCCGAAGAGCTCCTGAAAGAGGAGATCGGCGAGATCAAGATCCGCAAGGCCAAGGGCTCCAAGCACGTCACTTCCGGCGTCGCCAACGTCCTCGCCTCCTTCAACAACACGATCGTCTCCATCACCGACCATAAGGGGCAGGTGATCGCGTGGTCCTCCGCCGGCAAGTGCAACTTCCGCGGCTCCCGCAAATCCACGGCCTACGCCGCGCAGGTCGTCGCGCAGGACGCCGCCCGCAATGCGATGTCGCATGGCCTCAAGGATATTCAGATCCGCGTCTCCGGCCCCGGCCTCGGCCGCGACTCCGCGATCCGCGCGCTTCAAGCCATCGGTCTTGAAATCACCTCGATCGTCGACGTCACGCCGATCCCGCACAACGGCTGCCGCCCCCGCAAACGCCGCCGCGTCTAACCCAAGAGGCTGAAAAGCTGAAAGACTGAAGGGCTGAAACCCGCAGTTTTTCAACCTCAGCCGCTCCACCCAACTCAGCCTTTCAGACCTTCAGTTTTTCAGCCCTTTCTTCACCATGGCTCGTTATACCGGCCCCACCACCCGCATCAGCCGCCGCTTCGGCCAGCACCTGCTGGGCAGCGGCAAGGCCCTCGAACGCCGCGGCTATCCGCCCGGCCAGCACGGCCCCAAACTCCGCCGCAAGCTTTCCGAATACGCCACCGGCCTCAACGAGAAGCAGAAGCTCCGCTACGTTTACGGCCTGCTTGAGCGCCAGTTCCGCCGCGTGTTCGAGATCGCCAAAAAGGAGCGCGGCGTCACCGGCGAACGCTTCCTCCAGCTCCTCGAGACCCGCCTCGACAGCACGGTCTACCTGCTCGGCCTCGCCAAGAGCCGCGCCGCCGCCCGCCAGCTCGTCAACCACGGCCACATCCGCGTCAACGGCCACAAGGTCGACATCGCCAGCTACAACGTGCGGCCCGGCGAGGTCATCGAGGTCAAGAACACGCCCGCCTCCCGCCAGATTGCCACGCGCAACCTCGAGGAGAACCGCATCCGCAACGTCCCCGGCTGGCTCGCGCTCGACGCCGAGAACTTCAAAGCCACCGTCGTCCGCCTCCCCACGCGCGAGGAGATGACGCAGGACATCAACGAGCAGCTCATCGTCGAGTTCTACTCGCGCTTCTGAGCCCGCTTTTCATCCTCCAACCGCTCTTTTTTCTCAACCGTCAGAGTTCACCACCATGCCAAAACGCCTCGGAAAGTTCGAACTCCCCAGCAAGCTCACCAAGGTCGAGGAAGGCGCCACGCCGACCTACGCCAAGTTCATCGCCGAGCCCTTCGAAGCCGGCTACGGTCACACCATCGGCAACTCCCTCCGCCGCGTCCTCCTCAGCTCCATCGAAGGCGCCGCCATCTCCTCCATCAAGATCGACGGCGTGAACCACGAATTCCAGTCGATCGAGGGCGTCGTCGAGGATGTCACCGACATCGTTCTCAACCTGAAGAAGATCCTCATCGTCTCGACCAAGCGCGAGCCGATCACCCTTCTCATCAAGGTCAACAAGCAGGGCGCCGTCACGGCCGCCGACATCCAGCCCGACGCCAACATCCAGATCATCAATCCCGACCAGGTCGTCTGCACCCTCGATCACAAGAAGTCCTTCGAAGCCGAGATCGAGATCAAGACCGGCCGCGGCTACTATCCCGGCGAGCAGAACAAGAAGGAAGAGCAGGCCATCGGCGTCATCCCGATCGACTCGCTCTTCTCCCCGGTGAAGCTCGTGAAGTATTCGGTCGAGGCCACCCGCGTCGGCCAGATCACCGACTACGACAAGCTCAACGTCGAAATCTGGACCGACGGCCGCATCACGCCGGACGACGCGCTCAAGCAATCCGCCTCGATCCTCAAGCACCACCTGGATGTGTTCGATCGCGTTTCGCAGGAGGAATACGAATTCGAGAACCAGCAGTCCGAGGTCAGCGAGGAGCAGAACAAGCTCCGCAAGCTGCTCAACATGTCGGTCAACGAAATCGAGCTCTCCGTCCGCGCGGCGAATTGCTTGAACAACGCCAACATCACCACCGTCGGCGAACTCGCGATGAAGACCGAGCAGGAGATGCTCAAGTATCGCAACTTCGGCAAGAAGTCGCTCAACGAAATCAAGGAGAAGCTCGAGGCCCTCGGCCTCTCGCTCGGTATGAAGTTCGACGAGCGCCTCCTCGACACCAAGAAGGAAGCCTGACGCGGAAAGTAGCGAGTAGTGGGTAGCGAGCAGCGAGCATCCGTGTTCGCGCCGCTGTCCTTCTACTCGCTACCCGCTACTCACTACTCGCTACTCGCTACTATTCCGGTTCCCGCGCCGTCCGCGCCGCCCCACGCTGCGACCGGATTGCCGATCGGGGCCGCCCTAAGAAAACACCACCATGCGTCACGGAAAACACCACGCCTCACTCGGCGTCACCCGCGAACACCGCGAGGCGATGCTCTCGAACCTCGGCGCCTCGCTCATCGAGCACGGCCGCATCCAGACCACGCTGGCCAAAGCCAAGGCCCTGCGTCCCTGGATCGAGAAAATCATCACCAAGGCCAAAAACGCCGGCGCGATCGCCAAGCTCGAAAAGAACGGGAAGCAGGTGCTGGCCCCCCGCGCGCTGCACCTCCTCCGCCTCGCCCACGCCGACCTCCGCAACGAGGACGCGATCCACAAGCTCTTTACCGAGACTTACAAGGAGTTCGCGAACCGTCCGGGCGGTTACACGCGCATCTACAAACTCGGCGCCCAGCGCGGCAGCGATGCCGCGGAGCTCGCCTTGATCGAACTCGTGAAGGCCGACGACCCCGGCTACAAGAAGTCGAAGGGCCGCCGCGCCGGCAAGAAGGCCAAGGCTCCGAAGGCCGAGGCTGCTCCGGCCACCGAGGCGGCGCCCGCCGCCGAGGCCCCGAAGGCCGAAGGCGAAGCCAAAGCGTAGGTCGGGCTTCACGCCCGGCGTGTCGGGGCTGAACCCCGACCTGCTCCATCTCTTCAACGCGCCGAAGTTTGCCTTCGGCGCGTTTTGCTTTCCCGGGAGCGCGACCGCCCCCGGTCGCATGGTTTGTGTTGCGGGTGGGGGCGCCCGCGTTCCCAACTATCGCATGTTCGAATTCACCACCGCGGCCGTGATCTACTGCGCGCTGGTTGGCGCGGGGTTCCTGACGCTGTGGCTCTGGTATGACCGGCGCGACCACCGGACTTTCGAAGCCGGCCGCCGGCGCGCCGCCTTCCATTGCATCCGCTGCGATGCGCTTTTTGCCGGCGCGCCCGGCGCCCAGATCGAGAAGTGCCCCAAGTGCGGCCACGAGAATGCCCGCTTGAGATTCTGAGTGCGCGTCCCGGGGAAATTTGCTCCGCTTCCCCTGCCATGCCTCAACTCTCGATCCTCGTCGCCGACGACGAGCAGGATATCTGCGTCCTCCTCGAACAGTGGCTCGCCCCGCTCGGCCACGCCGTGCTCACCGCCGGCAACGGCACCGAGGCGCTCAAACTCATCGCTGCGCATCCGGTCGATCTCGTGGTGACCGACATCCTGATGCCCGAGGGCGATGGCCTCAAGGTGATGGAGGGCCTGCGCAAAACCCGCCCCGCCGCGCGCGTGCTCGCGATCTCCGGCGGCGGCCGCTACATGGATGGCCGCGAATACCTCAAGATTGCGCAGGGCCTCGGCGCCGACGCCGCGATCATGAAGCCCTTCACCCGCGATCAATTCCTCGCGGCGATCGGGCAGGCGCTGGCCAGGCGCTCCGCCGCCGGGCTCACTTGAAACCGGCCAGCCACGCGTCGACCGCCGGCGCGAGCCGGCCGGCCAGCACATCGGCCGCATAGGCCGCAAACGGCGCCGCAAACACGTCCATCGTGTAGTGCGCCCGTAGCACGATCACCGTGCCCGCCTCGAGTGCCGCCACCGCGACGCCGATCGCCGCCAGCCACGGCGGCGCTTCGTGCAGCAATTGCAACGCGCCGAGCACCGAGATCGCGGTGTGGCCGGAAAAGAAAAAGTCGTTACTGGTGCCGTAGGTGACGAAGAGCGACGGAAACCCCGGATGCCGCCAGATGCAGCCCGGTGGTGTCGGCAGCGTGCATACCGCCTGGCAGGATTGCCGCATCGCAAACAGCAGGAGGATCGCGACGAACGGCCGCAGCGTCGGCCCGAAGATCGCGCTGGCGAACAGGTAGAGACCGAAAACGTCGATCAGCGCCGAGGTCACGATGAGCGTCCAGTCCGCCACGCGCGGATGGGCGAGGAGCCAGCCGTGCAGCGGCGCGGTCCAGTCGTGCAGCCGGTCGCTCACGCGGTTGCCGGCCGGCGCCTTCGCCGCGATCAGTCGCTGCGTCCAAAACCACAGCACGATGGCCACCGCGACGAAGCCGAACCGCAGGCCGATTTGTTGGGGCGTAGTCATTGAGTTGAATTGGGAACAGGAAGGACGGGAAGATCGGGAAGGAGTTTTCTGCCGATTTTCTTCCCGTTCTTTCCGTCCTTCCTGTTCAAGCAGTTTGAGCTTGGGCTGAGGCCGGCCTCCGTTCCGCCAGCGACGCCGCCAGCATCGCTTCGAGTTGTTCCCGGATCGCGCCCATCAACGGATCGCCGTCGGCACCGCGGGCGCGCTCGGGTGACACCTCGATGGCTTCCCCCACGTCGACCACGGCGCGCATCGGCGCATGAACGCGGGCCGCGTCCGTGAGATCCTCCTCAAATTTCTCGACGGTCTCGAGCAACCGTTCCGGCGTCGGGTTTTCGCCCCAGTAGCCCACGGGATAGAACGCGATCTGCTGCGCGAGGTAGATGTCGGCGAGCTGCCGCCAGCGACGCTGCAACTCCGCCTCCTCGAGCGCGCCCGCCGCCATGTCCGGCACGATCGCGATGCGGAGCAGCTTCACCCGCTGCACGATGTCTTTTTCGCGCCGGCCCTTCAGCCACTCGGCCTCCAGCGGGACCAGCAGCCGGTCGATCAGTTTCTGCAGGCGATCGCCCAGCGCGCCTTCCTGCGCAGCGCCGAAATATTCGATCTCCTTCATCGCCAGTAATGCCTTGCCGATTTTCTCGATGCGGGCTTCGAGGGAGAGATCGTGCTGTGGCTGCCAGGTGAGCCGTCGTTCGACGTCGCGCAGCACCGGTTCGACGGCGGCCCGCACATCGCCGTCGAAGAAATAGCGGATGGCCACGGGATGCACGACGACCTTGCCGGGCGGGTTGAGCCTGGCGCGCTCCTTCGCCGCGCCGCGCGCCATGAGCGCGGTGCCTTCCATGAGGTTGTTGAGCTTGTCGTTGTGTCGCGAAATCACGCCCTCCGGAAAAATCACGAGAGGACGATCGGCTGCGGCCGTGACCTGCATCGCACACTTCAGCGCCTCGCGGTCGGTGCCTTCGCGATAAATCGAAAACACGCCGAGCCGCGGCAGCAGGAACGATTGAAACGCGTTCTGCATGAAAAGGTGCCAGCTCGCGATGACGTAGAGCGGTTGCGCGAGCTGGTCGGAGAGGATGCCGAGCACCATCGGATCGGGCGGACGGCAATGATTGGGCACGAGCATGATCCCGTGGCCGGCGTCGAGCGAGGCGCGCAGCCGTTCCACCTGGCGGCACTCGACCTGCACGATGCCGGCGGTTTTGCGCAGATAGAAGGGCAGGATGGGGCGAAACAACCGCCACCACAGCTTCCCGCGATGCGGCGCCACGAAGCGATAGGGTTTCGCGATGACGACGTTCTGCATCGTCCCGCGAGGCTGGCGAGTGCACCCACAGCGTCAAGGCGCCGGAGCAGTAGTGCGGTGCTTCAGCCCGCACTCGGGGCGCATTTCACTTTCTTGCAGCAAGCCGGAAGGTGGGCCGGCCGCTCCGCGGGCGGCCAGGAACGAGCGGGCATCGCCACGCGCTGGCCGTGCGCGGAGCGCGCGGCCCACCCCTGCGGTGCGGACACATTGCAGAAAACTGAGATGCGCCCCCGCACTCGCATCTCATCGGATGGGCCTGGCGCGGGCTGAAGCACCGCGCTACCATTGCTGTCGAATCATGGCCGGCTCATTTGCGCAGGCCGGTGAGATCCGAATCGACCACGATCGTGCCCGGTCCGGCGACGACCCGGGCGGTGAAATTGTCGTGCAGCTCGAGATTCCCGGAGGTCTTTAGCACGATCTGTTTGCCGGGGACGCTGTTCGTCACGAGGTCCATCGCGCCGGGCTGGTTGAAGACGCAGCCGTGGATGTTGATCTTGGTTTTCAGGTAGTCGGCCATCGCCTTGTTGCCGTGGAAATTGATCCGGCTGTTGCGGAAGCTGGAGTTGACGATCGTGAGCACGTCCATGGGCGTGCCGACCGAGAGCAACTGGGCCGGTTGATCGTGCAGCACGCGCACGTTGTCGAAGAGGAGTTGCTCCTGTTTGGGGACGAGTGCTCCGGGGTAATAGGAGCGGCTGAACCGGCCGACGTCGAAGTGCACCGAGAAACCGATGCGCGGCTTTTCGAGAAAAATGTCGCGGAAGACGACGTTGCGCACGCCGGCGGTGTAGGTGACGTCGTTCTGGACGACGACCCACTTGATGCCGTCGAGCACCTGCGCGCCCGACTCGTGGGTGGGCCGCGTGACCGAACGGTAGATCTTCTCGTCGGGATCGGCGAACACGCGGTAGAGCCGGCCGTTGGACACGACGGTGTCGGATTTTTGCACCTCCATGCCCTCGCGCCAGTCGATCCACGCGCCGGCGAGAATGCGGCAGAAGTAGCCGATCTTGCGCTTGTCGTCGGTGAGATCGTGGCAGTTTTCCACCACGCCATCCTCGATCCAGCCGAGCTCGGGATTGCCGACGTCGTAGTCGTGGGCGTTGAGCGCGATGGCATCGTCGAAGGTCTTGAACACGCCGCCGCTGATCGTGAAGCGCTTGCCGCGCCCGAGGTGCACACCGTCCTTGTCGCCATGGATCACGACGTCGCGCACGACGATATCCTCGAAGGTGCAGATGTGGATGCCGTATTGCGCCTTGCCGAGATCGAGGCAGCGGAAGCGCTCCACGCGCAGGTCTTTCACGTAGAAAAACGCGAGCTGCCCGTGCAGGCCGTAGACGAGGAATTTCCGCACATCCATCCCGTTGACGATGATGGAGAGCCCCTCGACCGAGATGTGCTCGTCGTAGGTCTTGGTCAGCGCGCCCTTGTTGAGCAGCACATGCGTAAACGCGCCCTGCTCGTCGGATTTCTGGAGGAAGACGTTGTGTCCGAAGACGAGCGACGTGTGGCTGCCGATGAACACGGTGCCGGCCACCTTGTAGATGCCCGGCTGGCTCACGACGATCGTGCCACGCTGATCGACGGCCCGCTGGAGCGCGGCGGTGTTTTCGAGTCCGGTCGCCGCCGGAGAAAAGCCGAACTGCGCGGCATTGACGAAGCCCGCTGTCGCGTCCGCCGCGCTCAGCATAGCGCGCGGTGCCACGAGCAACGCGCAGGCGATCAGGAAGGCGAGGGGAGGCAGCCGTTTCATGCGCCAGCAATGAAGCGTGGGCAGCGGAGCGTCCACCTCGAAGGCGCGGCGCGGGCTGGCGTCAGCCCGCGCACGAATTGCCGTGCGATCATCAACGAGGCGAGGTGCCTCGTCCACGGGACCGGATCGCACTTGCCCGCCGGTGCGCTGGACTCTACCCATCGGCTGCCTAGATCGACGCTCCCACGCGGGCGCCTCGATCGGCCCACTGATCCGGATGCTCACCCCCTTTGCGGCATCCACCACCCCCAACACCACGATCCATGCAAGTGCGCTTCCGTCCGCTTTCCGCGGCGCTGCTCGCCACCGCCGCTTCCCTGCCCGCGCAGACCAACCCGTCGCCGGATCCGAAGGCGCCCACGACTGTCACCCTGGAGGCGTTCACCGTCACCGGCACCAACATCCGCCGCCTCGATCAGGAAAAGAGCCTCCCCATCACCATCATCACCGCCGAGGAACTCGAAGCGCGCGACGCCGCCACGCCACTCGGCCAGATGGAGGGCATCGCCTTCATCACCGACATCCCCGAGAACGAGACACCCACCAACGGCATCGCGGGCCGCGGCGACAACGCCAACATCGCGCTGCGCGGCCTCGGCGCCGGCAACACCCTCGTGCTCCTCAACGGCCGGCGCATGCCGTTTCACCCGTTCACGGCCGGCGCGATTTCGCCCGTCAACGTCAACGTGCTCCCCTCCGCCGTGCAGCAGATCGAGGTGCTGCGCGACGGCGCGTCGTCCATCTATGGCTCCGATGCGGTCGCCGGCGTGGTCAACTATATCGCGCGCCGGCGGCCCGAGGGTGGCGACATCGCGTTTCGCTATGGCACGACCGAGCACGGCGGCGGCACCGACTACCAGTTGAAGATCGGCTACGCCCGGCCGTTCGCCGGCGGGCGCGGCTACACCATGGTGGGCGCGAGCGCCTACTTGCGCGACCCGATCTATCTCCGGCAGCGCGAGATTTCCAGGTCCGCGGACAAGACTCGCTATGCCCGCGATCCGTTCAATGCCGCGGGCGGGTCGCAGGACGACCGCACGCCCGTCGGCCTCTGGCCGCGTTTCACCACGGGCAGCTCCACGACCAATCGCTGGCTCTATCCGATCAACGGCGTGCCCACGCTTACGACGACGACGATCCCCCGCAGCCAATACGCCGACTACAACACGTGGGTCATCGGCCTGCCCGCCACCACGCGCTACTCGCTCAACAGCCGTGTCGAATATGATCTCACGCCCCGGCTCCGCGTCTTCGGCGAGTTCACCGGCTACACCTCCCACTCCCGGACCGAGCGGCAGCCGATCACGCTCAATTCTTCCGACCGCGCCATCACGCTCTCGGCCGACAATCCCTACAATCCCTTTGGCTCGCGTTTTTACAGCGTGAACGGCGCGCCCAACAGCGACGGCACGCTGCGCCTCACCGGCGCCCCGCAGACGATCACGATCGGCGACATGATTCTCGCCGATGGCGGACCCGAGACCATCAAGACGACCAACCGCATGCATCGCCTGCTCGCCGGCTTCCAGGGCCGGATCGGCCAATCGACCTGGACGTGGGAGGCCGCGGCGATGACCGGCGGCGTGCGCGCGACCGACAGCGCGGTGAACTCCGTGCGCGACTCGCTCCTCCTCGCCGCCGCCAACCGCCGCGACGCCACCGCGTGGAATCCGTTTCCCTTCACGTTCAAGGTGCAGGGCAACGCCGTCGTCGCCGACCAGCCTTATGCCAATCCTGAGAGCGTGCGCGCCGCCTACACGCAGCCCGCCACACGCACCGGCCAGACGCGGGTCGATAGCTTCGATGCCCGCACGGGTGGCGATGTGTTCGACCTCTGGGCCGGCCCGATCGCGGTGTCGATCGGCGCGGAGTGGCGGCGCGACGTGAAGCATGATCACAAGCCGCCCTTCATCGGACTGAACCCGCCGGGCTCCGGCCTCGACCCCACGGATAACGACATCCTCGTCATGTCGCCCCGCGAGCGCTTCGATGCGTCGCGCAGCATCGCGAGCGCCTACGCCGAGACCGCCGTGCCCCTGGTCGCGCCGAAGAACCGGCTCCCGTTCCTGCGCTCGATCGACCTGAGCGCCTCGGCCCGCTTCGAGCACTACAGCGATTTCGGCAGCACCACCAAGCCGAAGGTCGGGATCACCTGGCGGCCGCATTCGCGCGTGCTTGTGCGGGCCTCCCACAACCAGGGCTTCCTCGCGCCGGATCTCACCCGTGTCTACGCTCCCACGCAGTATTCGCGCTCGAGTCCGCCGGGCGAGCTCGACACGGTGCGCAGCAACTTCTTCACCGGCGCCGGGCGCCCCGCCGACACCCGTGTGCTCCGCCTCGCCTACAACGTCGCCAACCCCGGCCTCCAGCCCGAGATCTCGAAAGGCACGAGCGTCGGCCTCGGCTTCGAGGTGCCGGGGATCAAGGGCCTGTCCCTCACCGTCGACTACTGGGAGATCGAACAGAAGAACCTCATCATCTCGGACACGCGCGATGTGTCGCGCGACGAGGCGCTGCTGCGCGCCTACACCCAGGCCCAGCTCGCCGCCGGCGTGCCCATCAGCCAGATCAACGTCGGCTATCGTCTCACGCCGGGCGACGAGTCGGGCAACTACCGGGGCGACCCCAACACGCTGCGCGCGAAAGTCACGCCGCAGGACCTCGACCTCTTCGCCGCGGCCAATGCCAACCTCGCCCGCTCGCGGCAGCTCGCCCCGCTCGGCGTGTGGATCGGCAACGTCGTCACCTTCAAGAACAGCACCGGCCGCAACTTCACCAACGGCTTCGACTACTCGCTGCGCTATACGCTCCCGCGGACCCGCCTCGGACAGTTCCGCCTTTCGGTCGAGTGGGCGCAGTTCCTCAACAAATTCTCCAAGCTCACCCCGACCGACGAGAAGAACGACGCCGTGCACAACATGGATCTCCCGCGCACCAAGATCACCTCGACGCTCACGTGGCGGAAGGACAACTGGAACGCCTCCGTCAACGTCGTCTACCACACCGCGATCTGGACGGGCTCCAACGCCTCGCAGGCGAGCTGGGACCGCCTGAAAGACCAGGTCGATTACCTGCGCGCGATCTACAACAACGGCGCGCTGGCCTACCACGAGATCGGCGAGCCGCAGGTGATGACCAACGTCGGCCTCGGCTACCGCTGGGGCCGCGAGGCCAGCTGGTGGCTGCGGCGGACCTCGATTCGGCTCGGCGTGAACAACGTGCAGGACCGCGAACCCACGCACAGCCAGGACCAAACCGGCTACCGCGGCAGCCTCGGCCAAAGCCTCTGGATCGGCCGGAACTACTCGCTGAGCTACGCGCGGGATTTCTGAGCGGGAAGGGCTTCGCCCGGGAGCGACCAGCCACCGTCGCTCAATCCCATGTTCTGCGTTCGGTCGATTTGATCGTGCGAGGCTTCATAAGCCCGCACCTCCCCGCCAGCGCGCGAGCTGAAGCACCGCCCCACTTCATGTCAGTAAGACCAACCACGAAGAACTTTTGGACAATAGGGCCCGGCCCTTGTGGCCGGGCCGCCGCCCGCCGACCAACGGCGGCCCTGCAAAGTCCAAGCACGTCTCGTAACTGGTATCAGGCAGCTGTAGCGGCGGTCTGTGACCGCCGAACGAGAACCCTTGGCGCATCGCCGGCGGTCGCAGACCGCCGCTACAGCTGGCTGACCTCACTTCCTGTTGCACCCACGCCAGACTGTCACCGCGGGAATGTGTTTACCCCCGTCCGTGTCCGGCGCATCCTGCGCACCCCCATGAAACACAAACTGCTTCGCGCCCTTGGCGCGTTGGCGTTCCCCTGCCTCGTGTCCGTCATGTCGTCCGCCCAGTCCGCCCCCGCTCACTACACCTTCCCGCCCGCCGACCTCATGCGGATCGGCGCCTATTATTACCCGGAGGCGTGGCCGGAGGCGCAGTGGCGGCGCGACATGGCCTACATGAAGATACTCGGCATGGAGTTCGTCCACATGGGCGAGTTCGCGTGGGCGTTTTTGGAACCGACCGAAGGCAACTTCGACTTCGCCTGGCTCGACAAGAACATCGCGCTCGCCGCGGAGCAGGGCCTCAAGGTCGTGCTCTGCACGCCCACCCCCACGCCGCCGATCTGGCTCACGCAGAAATACCCCGACACGCTCATGGTCGACGCCGCCGGCCGCCGCCAGGCCCACGGCACCCGCCAGCACGCCTGCTGGAACTCCGACGCCTACCTCGTGCGCGTCACCAAAATCGTCAACGAGCTCGGCCGCCGCTACGGCAAGGACGCCCGCGTCTGGGGCTGGCAACTTGACAACGAGCTCACCCACTACGGCAAGGAACCGTGTTTCTGCGACCACTGCCAGCGCGAGTTCCAGGCGTGGCTCGAGAAAAAATACCAGACCATCGCCGCGCTGAATCGCGACTGGGGCAATTCGTTCTGGTCGCAGATGTATCAACGCTTCGACCAGATCCGGCTGCCCAACCCCGCGGAATATCCCGCACAATTCAACCCGCACCACATGCTCGATTCCCAGCGCTGGTTCGCCGAGGACATCGCCGACTACATGCGCTTTCAGACCGGCATCCTGCGCAAATACTGCGGCCACAACCAGTGGATCACCACGAATCACATCCACAACTTCCCGTCGGTGAATCCGGCGCTCACCGCGCGCGACTTCGACATCGTCACGTGGACGCTCTATCCCGTGCACGGCAACGCCAACGAAGGCCCGCTCGGCTACCGCCTCGGCAGCTCGGCCACGCTCACCTTTGCGGCTGATTTCATGCGTTCGCTCAACGGCCAGGCCGGCATCATGGAACTCCAGCCCGGCCAGGTGAACTGGGGTGAGGTCAACCCGCAACCCTACCCCGGAGCCGTGCGCCTCTGGATCATGCGGGCCTTCGCCGCCGGCCAGAAATTCGTCTGCACCTACCGCTACCGCCAGCCACTCTCCGGCGCCGAGCTCTACCACTACGGTCTCGTCGGCCCCGACGGCGTCACGCCCACCACCGGCGGCGAGCAATACTCCCAGGCCGCCCGCGAGATCGCCCGGCTCCGCGCCGTCGCCCAGCCTGGCGCCCCGTTGCCGGAGAAACTCGCCGCCCGCCGCGCCGCGATCCTTTACAGCTACGACAACCGCTGGGACCTCGATAACCACAAGCAAAACAAGGCCTGGGACACCTACGGCCACCTGCTCAAATACCACAGCGCGCTCAAGCGGGCCGGCGCCCCGGTCGACGTCATCACCGAGGACAAGGATTTCTCCGCCTACAAAATTCTCGTCGCCCCCGCCTATCAGCTCCTCGACGACAAACTCGTGGCGCGGTGGAAGACCTTCGTCGAAGCCGGCGGCCACCTGATCCTCTCCTGCCGCACCGGCCACAAGGATCGCCGCGGCTTCCTGTGGGAAGGGCCTTGGGCCAAACCCATCCTCGATCTCATCGGTGCCAGGATAAAATTCTACGACACCCTGCCCGCACCCCACACCGGCAAGGTGAAGACGAACGATGGCGCCGAACACACCTGGAACACCTGGGCCGAGGTGCTCGAATCAGACAACACCGCGATCACCGCCCGCTACGCGGACCACTACTATGCGGGAGGCTTCGCGGCCAACTGGCGCACGCTCGGCAAGGGCACGGTCACCTACATCGGCGTCGATACGCAGGACGGCACGCTGGAAGCGCAGCTCGTCCGCGAAGTGGTCGGCCGCACCGGCGACCGCACCGCCGAGAGTTTTCCCGAAGGCTTCTGCGTCGATTTCCGCGACGGCCTCTGGATCGCGACGAACTACACGGAGAAAACCGTGACCGCCCCCATTCCCTCCGGCGCCAAGCTCATCCTCGGCACCCGCGACGTCCCCATCGCCGGCGTGACCGTGTGGCAGGAATGAGCGGGAAGGAATTGTTTGCGAGGGCTGTCCCGTTCCCGCGCTTGCTCCGCGCCGCGCGGCCCGCGGTCCTCGCGCCACCCACCGATGAGTCACGACCAGCTCATCCCACTTGCGAAGAACTTTTGGCCCGTAGGGCCGCCGCTCGCCGGCGGACCGCAGCCCGGCCACCAGGGCCAGCCCTCCTACGGTCCTATTGAGGCTCGCATAATTGAGTGACACCCGGCGGTTCGGGGAGCGCCCGCGTCCCGCGGGCTGTCCTCGGCGTCTCGCCGAGGATTTCGGAGGTATCGGCGAGACGCCGACACCAGCATCCGAGACGGTTGCGCTCCCCGAACCGCCGAACTCTTGGTCACCCTATTTCGCGAGACTCAGTAATACCAGTTACGGCGCGCTTTGAGACTGTAGGCCCGGCCGGTGGCCGGGCAGCCCGCCCACCGGGCGGACCTACAAGATCAGGAGTCTCAAAGCGCGCCGTAACTGGTATAATATTCTTCGTAATTGGTATGACCTCACTTCCGGTTGCAACCGATGCGAAAGCGCGCGTCTCACTTTCTTGCCCTGCGGAGGGGCGCTTTTCCACGCGCCCAAGCTCGGCGGTGGCAAACCGCCGCTCCGTGGCGCTCACCGGACGGCAAGAAACTGGGAGGCGCCCGATGCGAAACGACGGCTGGAAGACGAGTTGACGGAGGCCGGGGAAACCCCCGTAATCGCGCAACCTGTTTACCCCGGTGGCGTCATTCTGCGCGCACCTCTGCACGAATCCCCTCACCCCGACCATCCACCTCTATGAATAACTGGACACGCAAAGACTTCCTCAAGGCGTCGCTCACCGCCGGTGGCGCCGCCCTCCTCACGCGCAATCGCGCGTTTGCCATCGGGCAGGCGGGCAAGAGCGCCAATGGCGACATCCGTGTCGCCGTCGCCGGCGTCGGCGGCCAGGGCTCCGGCCACGTCCGGACCTATTTCGACATGCCGGGCACCCGCCTTGTGGCCGTGTGCGATGCCGACGAAGCCGCCATCCGCAAGAATGTGCAGGCCGCCGCCGCGAAGAACATCAAGGTGAAGAGCTATCAGGATTTCCGAAAGCTCCTCGAGGACAAGGAAGTCGACGCCATTGTCGGTGCGCCGCCGAATCACTGGCACTCGCTCATGACCATCTGGGCGCTCCAAGCCGGCAAGGACGTCTACATGGAGAAGCCCCTTTCCCACAACATCTGGGAAGGCCGCCAAGCCGTCGAGGCGACGAAGAAGTATTCCAAGAACGTCGCCGTTTCCGGCACGCAGAACCGCTCCTCGCACGACATCGTCGCCGCGATCGAATACATCAAGTCCGGCAAGCTCGGCAAGATCCAGTGGGCCCGCGGCCTCTGCTACAAAACCCGCGACAGCATCGGCAAGCTGACCGAGCCGCAAAAAGTCCCGGACAGCATCAACTATGACTTGTGGACCGGCCCGGCAGACCTGACGCCGTCCCGCCGCAACGGCCCGCGTGGCGGCCCGATTCACTACGACTGGCACTGGTTCTGGAACTACGGCGGCGGCGACATCTCGAACCAAGGCATCCATCAGGTCGACGTGGCCCGCTGGATTCTCGGCGAGCAGGGTCTGCCGAAGTCGGTGCTCAGCTTCGGCGGTCGCTTCGGCTACGAGGATGCGGCCGAGACGCCCAACACCCTCGTGTCGGTTTACCACTACGAGAAGGCGCCGATGATCTTTGAAGTGCGCGGCCTCCCGATGAAGGCGGGCATGCGCGCGATGGACCGCTACCGCCAGGCGCAGGTCGGCGTGATCGTCCAATGCGAAGGCGGCTACGTGCACATCGGCGAAAACGGCTCCGGCGCGATCTACGACAACGACAACAAGAAGATCGAGACGCTCGCCAAGGGCGGCATCGGCGACCATCGCAAGAACTTCGTGAAGGCGATGCAGGAGCGGAAAGTCGTGCATGGCCTCATCTCCGAGGCCCACACCTCCGTGGCGCTCTGCCATCTCGGCAACATTTCGTATCTCGTCGGTGCCGAGAAGGCCAACGCCCAGATCGCCGAGGCGGTGAAGTCCCACGAAGTCACCAAGGAGGTGTTCGCGCGCACGATCGACCACCTGAAGGCCAACAACGTCGACGTCACCACCACCAAGACGGTGCTCGGTGCCCACCTCCAGTTCGACGGCGCGAAGGAAATGTTCGTCGGCAAGGACAAGACGATCGTCGACGCCGCGAACAAGAGCCCGCTCCGCAAGCGCGTCGGCCGCGCGCCGTTCATCGTGCCGGACCTGCAAAAAGCCACCTGAGCGCGCATCCTCACGCCGCAGTTTTCAAAGCCCCGCCGCGAGCGGGGCTTTTTGTTGTGGGTGTGTTGTAGGGCGGGGTCGCCGAACCCCGCCTCGGGAAAAATTCAAATCGCGACCGGCGG
>JACRKC010000011.1 GCA_016235555.1 Verrucomicrobiota bacterium | reverse complement strand
GTCGACTGGGGGCACGACGCCCATCCGGCCCGGCCGATGGCGCACACGATCAGCTACGAGACCCACGTGAAGGGGTTCACCGCGCTCCACCCCGATCCCAAACCGAGCCCCGGCCGGCTCAGCGCCGGCCCCGCCAGCGGCCACCACCGCCGTGCGGGCGGAGCTGCCCGGGCAGGCTGCCGCGCGGCGGCTGCGCCGGACGCGGCGCGAGCGGCTTGTAGTCGAAGCCTTCGAGGCGCAGCTCGGGAATCTTCGCGCCGATGAAGCGCTGGATGTCGCGGATGTCACCGGCGTTTTCCGGCGTCACGAGCGTGAACGCGTCGCCGACCGCCTGCGCTCGGCCGGTGCGGCCGATGCGGTGCACGTAATCCTCGGGATTCTCCGGCACGTCGTAGTTGATCACGTGCGAGACGCCGGCGACGTCGATGCCGCGGGCGGCGATGTCGGTGGCGACCATGATTTCGTATTTGCCGCTCTTGAAGCCGGCGAGCGCCTCGAGGCGCTGGTTCTGCGAACGGTTCGCGTGCAACACCGCCACGCTGTGGTTGGCGGACTTGAGCTTGCGCGCGATTTTGTCGGCGCCGTGCTTCGTGCGCGAAAACACCAGCACGCTGTCAAAGTCCGTGCGCTCCAGCAGGGCGAGCAGGAGATCGAACTTCTGCTCCCACGCCACCGGGTAGAGCGCGTGGTTGACCGATTCGTTGACCGAGCGGGCGCGGCCGATTTCGACGCGCGTCGGATTGCGCACCGCGAAAGAGGCGATCGCCTGGATCTCGGGCGGCACCGTCGCGGAGAAAAACAGCGTCTGCCGCTCGCGCGGGCAGCGGCCGATGATGTCCTTCACGACCGGCAGGAAACCCATGTCGAGCATCCGGTCGACCTCGTCGAGCACGAGGATGCTGATATCGCGGAGGTTGATCGTGCCCTCCTTGAGGTAGTCGACGAGCCGGCCGGGGGTGGCGACGACGATATCGACGCCGCGCTTGAGTTCCTGGCGTTGAAAACCGTAACCGACACCGCCGAAGACGGCGACCGTGCGCAGATCGGTGAAGCGGGCGAAGTCGCGGAAGGAGGTCTCGACCTGCGCGGCGAGTTCGCGCGTGGGCTCGAGCACGAGCACGCGCGGGCGCGGCGCGTGTTTGCCGAGACGGGTGAGGATGGGCAGCGCGAACGCCGCGGTCTTGCCCGTGCCGGTTTGCGCCGAAGCGATGAGATCGCCGCCGCCGAGGACGGCGGGGATGGCGCGGAGCTGGATGGGCGTGGGATCGGTGTAGCCGGCGGCTTGCACGCCACGCAGGACGGGATCGGAGAGATGAAGAGCTTTGAAAGGCATGAGAGTGAGGCAGCGGAGCTGCGGGTGTGAGCGGGGCGGAACAAACCGCGATGAAAAGATTCGGTCCACTCGCTCACGCTCGCGGCTACGAAAAAGAAAAGGGACGGAGCCCCAAAGGACTCCGTCCCTCGAAAATTCAGTGATTGGAAGCGGGCCGATTAGTAACGGCGCTCGCGGTCGCCGCCGCGGTCGCCGCGCCAGCCACCACCACCGCCGCCGCCGCCGCTACGACCGCCGCCGAAGCCGCGACCGCCGCCGCCACCGCCGAAGCCGCCACCCGGGCGCTCTTCCTTGGGACGGGCCTCATTGACCGTGAGGGCGCGACCACCGAGGTCGGTGCCATTCATCTTCTCCGCCGCGGCCTTCGCCTCTTCGGCGGTGCCCATGGTCACGAACGCGAAACCGCGCGGGCGGCCGGTCATTTTGTCCATGGCGACGTAAACGTCGGTCACGGAACCGAACTGGCCGAAAGCGGCGCGGAGCTCGTCTTCGGTGGTCTTGAAGGAGAGGTTTCCAACGTAGAGTTTGGAATTGCTCATGTGATATTTCGTAGATCCACCGTCTCTGCCAGTTCCGTTCCCACCTTGGGTTTCGAAATCATCACTTAAGCCAGACGCTCAGCCAACGACTCACCAGATCCTGTCATCTAACGCTTTCACTAACGAGGCGCCGAAGGACGCACGCCCGGCCCGCCGACGCAAGGCAATTTTCCGGGGTGGGGCGCGTTGTCCCCTCAACGCGCTGGTTTGGGAGGTGGGAGCGGGTTTACCCCGCGACTCGTCGGGGCGTAAAGCCCCTCCCACCAAAAGCGCGTTGAGGTCAACGCGCTCCACCACGCTCAGATCGAATACTTCGCCTTCACGTCCTCCGGCAGCGGCGTGGCCCGGCCGGTGGCGAGCGTCACCAAAGTGTAATCGCAGTGCCCGTCGCACGAGCGCTTGCCCGTGGGCAACTTGTCGATCTCGAACGACAACCGGCAGCCCGTCTCCGTGAACTGCGTGATCCAACAGCGCACCACCATGCGGTCACCCCAGCCGAGGGGTCGTTTGTAGTGGATCGTCGCGGAGGTCATGAACCACCCCAACCCCCTGTCGGCGAACACCTTCATCGACATCCCGTAGTTCTTCTCCATCTGCTCGAACCGCGCCGCGAGCACGTAGTCGAGGTAGCGCGTGGAGTGCACATGCTGGTAGAGATCGATGTCGTCCGGACGGACGGCGAGTTCGGTTTCGAACCTGGAGTAGACGTTCATGCGAACCCAAACATTGGCCGCAAAAAAGCGCAGAAGGCGCAAAAGAAATCCGGCGGTTCGGAAGTTTTTGCGCCTTCTGCGCCTCTTTGCGGCTATTCAAAAAGCCGATCGAGCAACCGCCGGTCGCGTTTCGTCGGACGACCGCTGCCTTTTTCGCGGGCGAGCACCTGTTGCACGCGCTGCTCGCGCGCCTTGGCCAACTCCTCCGCTGGCGTGAGATCCTCGCAGTAAACCGCCACGAGCTTCGCCCCGACGCGCGAACGCGGCACGTCCACCACGCGCAACGTCCGCACCACGAGCCCTTGCCGCACGGTCACGATCTCGCCCGGATGCACTTCGCGCGCGGGTTTCGCGGCGTCGTCGCGGATGCGCACGCTGCCCGCGCGACAGGCATCGGTCGCCAGCGCCCGCGATTTGAAGAGGCGCACCGCCCACAGCCACTTGTCGAGGCGGGCGGCGGAAGCGGGGACAGGCCGGGTCATGCGGACGACACGTTGGGCCCACGCGTCCCGACCGGCAAACGCGATTTCAGGCAGGTGGGCGGGCGCGTCCCGGCGCCCGCGTGAGACGGAGACCACAATGCCGGCACCGGGACGTGCCGGCCCACCGGTTCCAACCGGTCTCAGCCTGCTTTCGGCTCCCGAAATTCCAAGCTCAGCCAGTCGTCGAGCAGCGCTTTCTCGTGCCGCAGCGGATCGTCGCGGAAGCCCATCGTGAGCTTCATCAGGAAAGCGAGATCCCGCAGTTCGCGTTTGCCTGACTTGAGGACCTGGCCGCGCTCGTCGACCAGTTGAAACGCGAGGCTGATGGCCGGCGGATAGAGGTCTTTGACGATGCGCACGTCGGCCCACCGCGGTCCCAGCCACGGTTCGAAATCGCCGGCCAGGTCCACGTCGGTGATCGTGATCCTGAGCTTCTGACCGGCCGGCACCAGCTTGTCCGCCCGGCCGACGAGGTATTTCCTCAACTCGGCCAGCGTGGCTTCGCGCCCTGCGTCGGTGCCCTCGGGGTAGCTGTCGCGCACATCGGTGAACTTCTCCGGCTCGAGGTAGTTTACCTCGACGCGCGGACCGTTTTTGTCGAACGCCGCCAGCCGCCACGCCCCGGCGAGCGCCACCGCCAATAGCAGGAGGATCCGTGTCGTTTTCATGATGCCTGTTCTGACGAACGATAGCACAAGATTGTTCCGGCGCGAGCGCGGAGCGGGTGTGACTCAAACTGATGTCAGTTCTCGAAGGCCTCGGTTGTAGCGGCGGTCTATGACCGCCGGCGTTGCGCCAAGGGGATTCGTTCGACGGTCCGCCGCTACAAATCACTGACCTCAGTTTGAGTCACACCCGCGCAGAGCCGCTCAACCGGGCGGGCGCGCGCCCCGGCTGGCCGCAATCGTCACGACGACGAATTTGCTCGCCGGGGTGTTGCTCTTCGCGGCGGTCAGGCCGATGGGCACGAGCACGTTGGCCTCCGGGAAATACGTCGCCACGCAGCCACGCGGGATCCGGTAAGGCGCGACCATGAACCCGCGCGCCACCCGCTCCACTCCGCCGTGG
Source organism: Verrucomicrobiota bacterium (assembly GCA_016235555.1). Taxonomy (GTDB): domain Bacteria; phylum Verrucomicrobiota; class Verrucomicrobiia; order Opitutales; family Opitutaceae; genus JACRKC01. The sequence continues at coordinate 34,388 of JACRKC010000011.1, read as the reverse complement.
CGGTTGGTGAGGTCGACGCGCTGGCCCTGCATCAGACCGAGCACGCCGATGTCATCCTCGTGCATGAACACCACGCGCCGCCCGCCGAACACGCCGCGGTAGCGGTCGTCGAGGCCGTAGACGGTCGTGTTGAACTGATCGTGCGAGCGGATCGTCATCATCACGAATTCAGCGGCCGCGATCACCGGGCGCGGGATCGGCGCGACAATGAAGTTCGCCCGCTGCGTGCGCGTGCGCCATTCGCGGCGATCCCGCGGAGCGTTGGGCAGGTGGAAAATACCCGCGCGGATGCGGCGGTTGTAGTCCTCGAACCCCGGCACGACGCGCGCAATGCGGTCGCGGATGAGATCGTAGTTCGTTACGAAGTCTGGCCAGGGGGTGGAGCGCGTTGACCTCAACGCGCTGGTTTGAGGTGCGTTCGATGATCCTGAAAGCGCGTTGTGGTCAACGCGCTCCACCTCGGATGCAATCCCGCACACGATCGCGACCTCGCTGCGCAGGTGCGCCGACGCGGGTGCGAGCCGGCCGCGCGACGGGTTGATGATTCCCATTGAGTCCTCAACCGTCACGAACTGCTCGCCACCCGCCTGCACGTCGCGTTCGCTGCGGCCGAGGCACGGCAGGATGAGCGCGGTGCGGCCGGTCACGAGGTGCGCGCGGTTGAGCTTGGTCGAAACGTGCGCGGTGAGCGTGCAGCGGCGCAGCGCCGCCGCGGTGAACTCCGTGTCGGGCGTGGCCGACAAAAAGTTGCCGCCGAGCGCGACGAGCACGTTTACCCGGCCCTCAGCCATCGCGCGAATCGTGCCGACCGTGTCGAGGCCGTGGGCGCGCGGCGATTTCAGGCCGAACTCGGCGTCGAGTCGGTCGATCCATGCGGGCGGCCGTTCGCAAATGCCCATGGTGCGGTCACCCTGCACGTTGGAGTGCCCGCGCACCGGGCACGCGCCGGCGCCGGGGCGGCCGACGTTGCCGCGCAACAGGAGGAAGTTGACGATCTGCTGGATCGTCGCGACCGAGTCGGGCTGCTGCGTAAGGCCCATCGCCCAACAACAAATCGTGGCGCGCGCACGCATCGCGATTCGCGCGGCCACGGCGATCTGCTCGCGCGGCACGCCGCTCGCGGCGACGATTTCATCCCAGTTCGCCGCCCGCAGATCGGCCACGAGCGCTTCAAAGCCGTGGGTGTGTTCGCGGATAAACGCCTGGTCGAACACCGTGCCCGGCGCGGCATCCTCGGCGGCGAGCATTTCCTTCATGAGGCCCTTGAACAGCGCGAGGTCGCCGGCGATACGCGGCTGGAGCCAGAGGTCGGCCAGGCGCGAGCCTTTGCCGAGCAGCGTGGGCAGGGCCTTCAGCGGATTGAGAAAATCCTGCGGATTTTTGAAACGCTCCGTGCCGACTTCGGGCAGCGGGTTGATCGAGACGATGGTCGCGCCCTGGCGCTTCGCGGCTTCGAGCGACGTGAGCATGCGCGGGTGGTTGGTGCCCGGATTCTGGCCGATCACGAAGATGGCATCGGCGCGTTCGAAGTCCTCCAGCGTCACCGTGCCCTTGCCGATGCCGAGGCTCTCGCTGAGCGCGGCGCCGCTCGACTCGTGGCACATGTTGGAGCAGTCGGGGAGATTGTTGGTGCCGAACTGCCGCGCGAACAACTGCCAGAGAAACGCCGCCTCGTTGCTCGTCCGGCCCGAGGTGTAGAACGCCGCCTCATCCGGCGACGCCAGCGCGCGCAACTCGCTCGCGATGAGCGCGAACGCCTCGTCCCACGCGAGGGGCGCGTAGTGCGTGGCACCCGGCCGCAGCACAAGCGGCTCGACGAGCCGGCCCTGCGCGTTGAGCCAGTGGTCGCTCCGGGCGGCGAGTGCGGCGACCGAATGCGCGGCGAAAAACTCGTGCCCGATTTTCTTCGTTGTCGCCTCGTCGGCCACGGCCTTGGCGCCGTTTTCGCAAAACTCGAACGTGTGCCGCTCGCCGTCCGGGCTCGGCCACGCACACGACTGGCAGTCGAAGCCGTCCTTCTGGTTCACCTCCAGCAGCAGCTTGGTGCCGCGCGCCACGCCGGCGCGTCCGAACGTGTGCCGCGTCGCCGCCACCACGCCGCCGAGGCCGGCGGCATGAGCGCTCGGTGCCGCAAGGCGCGCCGGCGAGGATTCGGGTGGCGGCTGGGCAGCGGGAAGAGCGGGGTCGGGCACGCGCGGGACGTTGAGCAGGCGGCGGACGCGTTTCAATCGTGGACGAGGCGTCTCGCCTCGTTTCCTCGCCCTGTGGCGCCAAGCCGCGGGCACGAGGCGGGACGCCTCGTCCACGACGGGTGCAACTCAAACTGAGGTCAGTTCTCGAGTGCTGCTCGGTTGTAGCGGCGGTCTATGACCGCTGGCGTTGCACCAAGGGCCTTCGTTCGGCGGTCATAGACCGCCGCTACAAGTCACTGACATCAATTTGAGTCACACTCGTCCACGACGGAAAACCCACCGCGCGCTTTTCTTTTCGGCGAACGCCGCTACGGTGCGCGCGTTCCCACCTGTGTTTGCCAATCTGACCCAACTCATCGCGGGCCAGCCTTCGCCCGCGGCCGTCCAGGACGCCTTCGTCCAGGAAGTGCGCACGGCCACCGCCGAGCGCCGCGATCCGCGCGTCGAGCGCCTCATCTGCGGGTGCTGGGTGCTCATCGCCGTGAAGCACGTGCTCATCATCTGGGCGGTCGTGCACTACCACGTGCCGATCCATCAGCTGTGGATCAATTTTCCCACGTGGCTGCTAGGCGTGCTCGCGACGGCGATCTACTACGGACGCACGCGCCGGGCCTGACGGCCGGGCGAATTTATGATTTATGATTTACGGTTTTTGATTGATGACTCGCCGGTCCGCCATGCGGCGGCTCGTCCGGCCAATCAAAAATCATCAATCGTAAATCATAAATTTTTCCATGCCCGCCATCCCCGGTCTCCGCAGTCCCTACGCCAAGGTCGGCCGCCTCGTCTATTTCGGCCGCATGCTGGACAAGATCCGGCTCCACGCGGAGGGCAAACTCCCGCCGGACTACGTCGGCAACCTCGGTGACGCCAAACCCGGCCTCTTCGACACGCGTTGCTGCTCGTTTCTGCGCGTGCGCCACGCGGAGCTGACGGCGCGCGTGCTCGCCGGCGGCCTGACCGACGAGGGCCTGCTCGCGTGGTGCCACGAACGCGGCGGCCCGCGCACCGACGAGGAGTGCCTCGTCTGGAATCAATTCATGATGAAACGCGGCTGGCGCGACGAGGTGAACTCCCGCCTCCGCCAGCGCATCGCCGAAAGCGGCCTCGAATCGCAGCCCGTCATGACGATGTTCGACTACCTCGACTTCGACGAAGGGCGCGATCCGGTCGCGGAGCAGGTCTGGCTGAAATAACCCGCCCCGCCATGGTCATCCTCCTCATGGGCGTGGCCGGCTGCGGCAAGACCACCATCGGCCTCGCCCTCGCGGCCGAACTCGGGTGGAGCTTCCGCGACGCCGACGATTTTCATCCGCCGGCGAATGTGGCCAAGATGTCCAGCGGCATCCCGCTGACGGACCGCGATCGCGCGCCGTGGCTGGCCGCGATCCGCGCGCACATCGACGCCTGCGTGGCGCGCGGCGAGAGCGCCGTGCTCACCTGCTCGGCGTTGAAGGAGCGCTACCGCTCCGTCCTCCTCGGCGATCCGGCCAACGTGAAACTCGTCCACCTCGCCGGCGATTTCGCGGTGATCCTCGAACGCATGATCGCCCGCCAGGGGCATTTCATGAAGCCGGAGATGCTCACCTCGCAATTCGAGGCGCTCGAGCCGCCGTCGGACGCGCTGGTCGTCGACATCGCGCAGCCGCCCGCCGCGATCGTCGCGGAGATCCGCCGGAAGTTTTCGCTTTAGTCCGCGAGCGGGGGCGCCGTAGGTTACCTACTGTCCGGCGCGACCTTGATGTGATGCCCCCCCATCCTCCCCTGCGCTACTCGCTGCCGCTCGGCTTTCTGGCCATGAGCGCAATGCTCATCGCCGTCGCCTTCGGGCTGCGGACCCGCGAAATCAACCAGCGCAACGAGGCCCTCATGCAGCAGCGAGCGGCGGGGCTGGGGCAGTTTGTGAGCCCCGAAATGGAGGAGGGGTTTGCCCGCGGGACCGACCAGCCGGCCCGCGCGGTGCTGGCGCGGCTGAAGGTGATTCCGCACCTGCAACAGGCCCTGATCTGCGACGAGGGCGGCGTGATCAACGCCGCGGCGCCCGCGCTGCCCGGCCGGCGCCTCGCCGACGTGGCGGCCCCGCTCGCGCCCCTGGTCGAGCGGGCCCGCCGCGAAGGCCAGCCGCAATTCGCGTTCTCCGAGGATCGCCGGACGCTCTGGGCGGCATTTCCCCTCGCGCTCAATGCCACCGGTGCGCCGCGGCGGGTGGGCTGCTTCTGCACCGGCTTGGATATCGCCGCGCAAAAGGCGCCGGCCTTCGCCGCGCTGCGCAATGGCGACATGATCCTCCTCGGCCTGGTCGCGCTGTGCAGCGCGGGCCTGTGGTGGTATTCCCACCACGCCGTCTCCCACCGCGCGATGACGCTGGTGGCGACCACGCAGGCCATGGCGGCGGGCCGGCTCGACATCCGCTCGAACCTCGGGGGTCGCGACGAACTGGCCCAGGTGGGCGAGGCAATCAACCGCATGGCCGGGCAGGTGCAGGCGCGGGAAACGGCGCAGCAGGCCAGCGAGGCGAGGACGCGCTCCATCGTGGAGAATGCGATGGACGGCATCATCACCATCGACCACGAAGGCCTCATCGTCGACTTCAACCCCGCCGCCGAGCGCATCTTCGGCCACGCGGGCACCGCGGTGCGCGGCCGGTCCCTCGCCGACGTGATCATCCCCCCCGCTCTGCGCGAACGGCACAACCTCGCCCTCGCGCACTGCATCGCCACCGGCGAGTCGCACATGCTCGGGCGCCACCTCGAACTGACCGGCGTCCGCGCCGACGGCCGCGAGTTTCCGATCGAGCTCACGATCACGCGGCTGCCCAGCGAACCGCCGCAATTCACCGGTTTCGTCCGGGACAACTCCGAACGCAAATCCGCCGAGACGCTGCGCAACACCCTGCTCTCGCTCGAGGCCCACCTCGGCGCCGCCCGCACGCCGCAGGAGGCCGGGCGCGTGATTTTCGCCGCCGCCGACACGCTGTGGTCGTGGGACGCCGGCTCGCTCGAGGTTTCGCAGTGGGACAAAAACCTCATGCACACGCTCCTGACCATCGACGTGATCGACGGCCGGCGCCGCGAGGTGGAGATCGCCCGGCCCGTCGCGGCCATCGCGCCGCGCGCGCGCCGCGTCCTCGAGCAGGGTGCGGTGCTGATCCTGCGCCAGCCGCCCCTGGTCGTCTCCGCCGACACCGTGATGTTCGGCGACACCACGCGCCTTTCCGCCTCGATCATGGCCGTGCCGATCCGCTGGCAGACCCGCGCCGTGGGCGTGCTGTCGGTGCAGAGTTACGCCTTCGACGCCTTCACCGAACAGGATCTCGCGACCCTGCAGGGCCTCGCCGATCACTGCGGCGGCACCCTGGAGCGCCTGCACACCACCGAGGAGTTGCTGCGGAGCGAGGCGCGGCTGGCGGAGATCTACGCCAACATGGACGACGCCGTGTTCGTCATGAGTGTCAGCAACGAGGGCCGCTTCGCCTACGAGACCTTCAACCCGCGCTGCGAAAAAGTGACCGGCCTCACCTCGGCCGCCGTCCACGGTCGCTCGCCGGACGAAGTCCTGCCGCCGGAGAACGCCGCCATCCTGATGCCCCGTTATCGCGAGTGCCTCGAATCGGGGCGGGTGGTGCACTACGAGTCGGACCTGACCTACCCGGCGGGCCGCCATTGCTGGAGCACCACGCTCGTGCCGATCCGCAACGTGCAGGGCCGCATCTATCGCATCGCCGGGATTTCGCGGGACATCACGACGCAGAAGTTCGCCAACGAATTGATCGCCGGCCAGCGCGACCTGTTCGAACACATCGCCGCCGGGCAGCCGCTCGCGGCCACGCTGGAGGAAATCTGCCGCTACACCGAGGCGCGCGCGGACGGCTGGGACGGCTGGGTCTGCTCGGTCCTGGTGCTCGATCCCCACACCCGCCGGCTCCACCACGGCGCGGCCCCGAACCTGCCCGCCGCCTATTGCCGCGCCATCGATGGCGTGGCGATCGGACCCAACGTCGGATCCTGCGGCACCGCCGCCTTCCGCCGGCAGACCGTGACCGTCACCGATATCGACGCGGACCCGCTCTGGGCCGACTACCGCGAGCTGACCCGCGCGCACGGCCTGCGCGCCTGCTGGTCGACCCCCATCTTCGGCCGCGTGGGCGAGGTGCTGGGCACCCTCGCGCTGTATGCCCGCGAGCCCCGCGAGCCGACCGCCGTGCATGAGATGACCCTGCGCCTGGCGACCCACGCCGCGTCGATCGCGATCCAGCAGGCCCGGGACGCCGCCAATCTGCGCCGGAGCGAGGAGCGGTTCGAGGTCGCGTTTCGCGCCAGCCCGGTGGCGATGTTCCTCTCGACGCTCGCGGAGGGACGGTTGATCGAGGTCAACGAGGCGTTTCTCCGGCTGTTCGGCTACGCGGATCGGGACGAGGTGCTCGAACGCACCTCGCTGGAGCTCGGCTTGTGGCCGGAGCCGAAGGACCGCGAACGCCTGGCCACCGCGTTGCGGGACACCGGAAAACTGACCCAGTTCGAGCAGTCCTTCCGCACCAAATCCGGCGAACTCCGGCACTCGCTCAGCTCCGCCGAGCGGATCGATCTGCAAGGACGCGCGTGCGTGTTGTCGCTGGTGTTCGACATCACCGACCGCCAACGCGCCGAGGCCCGCCTCGCCGAGGCCGAGCAGGCGCGCGCCCGGCAGTTCGCCCTGCTCCAGGCCAGCCTCGACAACCTCTCCGAGGGCGTGGTCGTGTCCGAACTCGACGGCCAGCTGGTGTATTGGAACCGGGCCGCGCTCGAACTCCACGGCTACCGCAGTCTCGACGAATGCCGGCGGCACCTGGACGAGTTCACCGGCACGTTCGAGTTCCGCGCCGCGGACGGCCAGGTCGTGCCCCACGAACAGTGGCCGCTCGCCCGCCTCCTGCGGGGCGAAACCGTGCGCAATTGGGAAGCCACCCTGATCCACCGGCAGGCCGGGTGGAAAAAACAGTTCACCTTCACCGGCACGCTCGCCCGCGACGATACGACCGGCCGGCCGCTCCTGGCCGTGATCACGATGGTCGACATCACGGCCCGCCGCGAGCTCGAGGGCCAGTTCCGCCAGTCCCAGAAAATGGAGGCGATCGGCCAGCTCGCCGGCGGCGTGGCGCACGACTTCAACAACATCCTCACCGCCATCCTCGCCCGGGCGGAGCTCGCGAGCCACGAGGCCCGGTTGTCCCCGTCGGTCGCCGAGGCCCTCGCCGAGGTGCAGCGCCTCGGCCAGCGCGCCGCCAGGCTCACGAGCCAGCTGCTGGCCTTCAGCCGCCGCTCCATGATGCAGCCCGCGCATCTCAACCTGAACGACGTCGTCACCGAGGACACCAAGATGATCCGGCGGATGGTCGGCGAGGACATCCGGCTGGAAATCGCGCTCCACGCCGGGCCGATTCCGATCCACGCCGACGCCGGGATGCTGGCGCAAGTGCTGCTCAATCTTGCCGTCAACGCCCGCGACGCCATGCCGCACGGCGGCCGGCTGATGCTGGAAACCAGCCGCCGGATTCTGCCGCCGGAGGAGGCGCAGCGCCATCCCGACCTGACCCCGGGGCCCTACGCGTGCCTGCTGGTGCGCGACACCGGCGCCGGCATCGCCCCGGAGGTGCTGCCGCGCATCTTCGAACCGTTTTTCACCACCACACCCATCGGCCAGGGCACCGGGCTGGGCCTGGCCACGATCTTTGGGATCGTGCGCCAGCACCGGGGCGCCATCCTCGTCGACAGCCGGCTGGGCGCCGGCACGACCTTCGAGGTGCTGCTGCCGATCGACGAGTCCGCCGTTCTCCCGGCCGCCCTTCCCGCCCCGGCGCCGGCGCCCCGCGGCACCGAAACGATCCTCCTCGTGGAGGACGAGCCGGCGGTGCGCGACGTGACCCGCCTGCTGCTGAAGCAGCACGGCTATCGCGTGCTCGAAGCCGAGCACGGGCCCGGCGCCCTGAAACTCTGGTCGGACCACCGCCAGGAAATCGCGCTGCTGTTGACCGACCTGGTGATGCCGGAAGGCATCTCCGGCCGCGATCTCGCCGACCGCCTCCAAGGCGACTCCCCGGCCCTGAAGGTCATTCTCATGACCGGCTACAGCGCCGATATCGTCCACCGCGGCATCGAGCTGAAACCCGGCCAGAACTTCCTGCAGAAACCGTTTGAGGCGCACGCGCTGTTCACCATGGTGCGCCAGACGCTCGACGGCCGGTGAGCGACGCCGGCTTGTGGTTCGCCGGGCCAACACCCACAGTGCGCCCACTCCCGTGCCACTCCGTGCCGCCCAGTTCGTCCGCGTTGTCGTCTTCGCTCTGAGCGCTCTCGCGCTGCTCCTCGTCGCCGCCGGCGGCTGGTTCTACCTGAGCCTCCGCGCCAGCCGGGCGCAACTCGACGGCCGCGCGACGGCCGCGGGACTCGGCGCGCCCGTCAGCGTGACCCGCGACGCGCTCGGGGTGCCCACGGTGCGCGCCGCCACCGAGGTCGATGCCATGCGCGCCCTCGGCTGGTTGCACGGCCAGGAACGTTTTTTCCAGATGGATCTGCTGCGCCGCCGCGGCGCCGGCGAACTCGCCGAGCTCTTCGGTGCCGCCGCCGTGCCGATCGACCGGAGCGCGCGGCTCCACGGCTTCCGGAAAATCGCCCGGGAAATCGTCGCCCGCGCCGAACCGCGCGAACGCGCCCTCGCCGAGGCCTACACCGCGGGCGTCAACGCCGGCCGCGACGCGCTCGCCGCGCGGCCCTTCGAATACCTCGTGCTGCGCACCAGCCCGCAGCCGTGGCGCCTCGAAGACTCCGCGCTCGTCACGTTCGCGATGTGGTTCGATCTCCAGGAGGACGACGGCCGGCGCGAGCGCTCGCTCGCCGCGCTGCGCGAGACCTACGGCGACGAAGCCATCGCGTTTTTCAATCCGCTGATCGGCCCGAGCGACGCCGCGCTCGACGGCTCCACCGCCCCGCTCCCGCCCATCCCTTCGCCCAAGATCATCGATCTGCGCGGGCGGAAAAGCCTGTCCGTGGTGGAGCGCGTTGACCCCAACGCGCTGGTTCGAAGCGAAAACCCTGAAGCGCGTTGGGGTCAACGCGCTCCACCTTTCGATCTCTTCCCCGCCCGCGATCCCGAATTTTTCCCCGGCTCCAACGCTTTCGCGCTCGCCGGCCCGCGCACCGCCAGCGGCGCCGCGCTCCTCGCGAACGACATGCACCTCGACCACGGCGTGCCCAATATCTGGTATCGCGCCGTGCTCGAGTGGGACGACGCCGGCGGCCACCAGCGCGTGGTCGGCGTCACGCTCCCCGGCGCCCCCGGCATCGTCGCCGGCAGCAACGGCCGCGTCGCGTGGGGTTTCACCGACGCCTACATCGACACGAGCGACGTGGTCGTGGTGCAGCGCAACACCATCGCCCCGTCCCTCTACCGCCGCGGCGACGAAAACCTCGAGTTCGACGTGCGGCGCGAGACGATCCGCGTGAAGGGCGGTAAGGACGTCGAACTCGAAACCCTGTGGACCGTCTGGGGACCGCTCATCGACGAAGGCGACAAGAAACACCGCCCCCTCGCCTACCGCTGGCTCGCCCACGATCCCGGAGCAACGAATCTCGAACTCACCCGCATGGCCGGCGCGCGCACCGTCGACGAAGCCATCGCCATCGCCCACCGCTGCGGCATCCCCGCCGAGAACTGCCTCATCGCCGGCGCCGACGGCACGATCGCCTGGACCATCGCCGGCCGCGTGCCGCGGCGCATCGGCTTCGACGGTCGCCTGCCCATCCAGTGGACTTTCGGCGACCGCAAGTGGGATGGCATGCTCCCGCCCGACGAAGTGCCCGTCGTGAAATCCACGGCCGCGGGCCTGCCCTCCGTGGCGCTGGCGAAGGAAGGCCAGCTCTGGACCGGCAACAACCGCGCGCTCGGCGGCGCGCCCGGCGCTCTCCTCGGCGACGGCGGCCCGGCCGCGCCCGCCCGGGCCGCGCAAATCCGCGACGATCTCACCGCGCTCGCCGCCACCAAGGCCACGCCGCGCGACCTCTTCGCCGTGCAGCTCGACGACCGCGCCGTGATGCTCGGCGCGTGGCAGAAGATTCTCCTCGCCGCCCTCACGCCCGACGCCGTCGCGCAAAACAAAACCCGCGCCGAGCTGCGCACGCTCGTCGAAAAGTGGGAGGGCCGCGCGAGCGTCGACTCCGTGAGCTACCGCCTCGTGCGGACGTTCCGCAGCGAGGTCGCCGACCTCGCATTGGCGCCGATCCTCGAACCGTGCCGCGACGCCTACGCGCGCTTCGACTGGCACAACCTGCGCTACGAAGACGCGCTGCAAACGCTCGTGCGCGAGAAGCCGCTCCACTTGCTCGATCCGCGTTTCGCCAGTTGGGACGCCCTGCTCCTCGCCGCCGCCGACGCCGTCGTCGCCGACCTCGCCCAGCAAGGCGTGCCGCTCGCCGAAGCCACGTGGGGCCGCCACAACACCGCGCGCGTCCGGCATCCGTTCGCCAAAGTCGCGCCGAAATGGCTGACCGGCTGGCTGAATCAGCCGGCCGTCCCGCTGCCGGGTGACTCCAACATGCCCCGCGTGCAGAGCCCGACCCACGGTGCGAGCGAGCGCTTCGTCGTCGCGCCCGGTCGCGAAGCCGAGGGCCTCTTTCACATGCCCGGCGGCCAGAGCGCGCATCCGCTCTCGCCCTTCTTCCACGCCGGCTATGATGCGTGGGCGCGCGGCGAGCCGGCCCCGCTCCTCCCCGGCGAAACCAAATACACCCTCACGCTGGCGCCTTAAGGATGCCCCGGGACATTCGATCAAACCAATGCCACTCACGATTTCATCCGGTTTCGGGGAGCGCCTGCGTCTGGCGTGCCGCGAGACGCAGGCGCTCCCCGGAGAACTTCCCGCCCGTCTCTTCCCAACCAAGGCGAAGCGAGCTTCGCGGCCTCGAAGCCACCGCAAATGAACGAATCCACCCCGCCCACCGTCACGCGTCGCGAAGCCCTCGGCCTGCTCGGCGCGCTCGCGCTGCCGATTGACTCGCTCCTCACCACCGCGGCGAGCGCCGCCGAAGCCAATGCCCCCGCCATGCCCGCACCCGCCGCCCCGCCCAAAGAAATTCCACCCGACCTCGCCAATCACCACGACCTCATGGCGTGGATCGCCCGCGACCAGCCGCCGCGCCTCACCTTCCTCGATCCGCAATGGAGTTCGCTCGACGCGTGGAAAGCCGCCGCGCGCCCCGTGCTCCGCCGGCATCACAGTTACCACCCCACGCCCGCTCCGCTCAGCGCCGAGATCCTGCGCCGCGAGGAACGCGACGGGTTTTCCATCGAGGTCGTGAAAATCCGCGCGACCGCCGCCTACGATATCCCCGCGCGCGTGCTCATCCCCGCGAAACGCCGCGGCCGCCTCCCCGCCGTCGTCGCGATGCATTGCCACAGCGGCCGCTACACGTGGGGTCACGAAAAGATTCTCTCGGCGCCCGGCGAGCCCGCGGTGCTCACGGAGTTTCGTTCGCGCGACGGCCGCCCGTGGGCCGAGGCGCTCGTGCGGCGCGGCTACATCGTGATCGTCGCCGACGCGTTTTACTTCGGCGAACGCCGCCTCCGCGCCGAGGCGCTCGATCCCTCGCGCGTGTTTCCCGAGGTCAAGGACCAGCATCGCGCCGCGCTCGCCGCCGCGCCCGGTTCGCCCGGGTGGATCGCCGCGATCAACCGGGTCTGCGGTTTCTACGAGCATCTCACCGCGAAAACACTCTCGGCCGCCGGCGCCTCGTGGCCCGGCCTGCTCGCGTGGGACGACATGCGCACGGTCGACTACCTCGCCAGCCGCCCCGACGTCGATCCCGCACGCATCGGCGCCGCCGGCCTCTCCGGCGGCGGCCTGCGCACCGCGCACCTCATCGCCGCCGATCCGCGCATCAAGGCCGCGTCGATCACCGGCTGGATGACCGCCTTCGCGCACCAGCTCCACCACCACATCCGCCACACGTGGATGGCGTTCACGCCCGGCCTCTACTCGTCGCTCGACCTGCCCGACGCCGCCGCACTCCACGCCCCCGGCGCGCTCCTCGTGCAACAATGCCTCCGCGATCAACTCTACCCGCTCGAAGGCATGCAGGCCGCTGTGGAAAAACTGACCAAGATCTACGCCAAAGCCGGCCTCCCGGAAAAATTCCGCGGCAGCTTCCACGACATCGTCCACTCCTTCCCGCCCGCGCTACAGGACGAGACCTTCGCCTGGTTCGACCGCTGGCTGTGAGCCGCCGGTTCGGGCAATCATAAATCCTAAATCGTAAATCAAAAATTCCTCCATGCCCGTCCACGTCCTCGACCACCCGCTCGCCGCGCACATCCTCACCCACCTGCGCGACCAGACCACCAAGCCGGCGACCTTCCGCACGCTTACCTACCAACTCGGCCTCCTGCTCGCGATCGAGGCCACCGCCGAGATCGAGACCGAGGCAAAGACCGTCGAGACTCCGCTCGAGCGCGTGACCGGCCGCGTGCTCACGCACCAGCCGCTCGTCGTCGTCCCGATTCTCCGCGCCGGCCTCGGCATGGTGCAGCCGTTCACGGATATTTTTCCCGACGTGAGCGTCGGCTACGTCGGCCTCGAACGCGACCACGCCACCGCCGTCGCGCGCAGTTACTACTGCAAACTCCCGCCGCTGACCGGCTGCCACGTCTTCATCGTGGATCCGATGCTCGCCACCGGCGGCAGCGCCGTGCAGGCGCTTGACGTCGTGAAAAGCCACGGCGCCGTCGCTCCCACGCTCGTCTGCATCGTGAGCGCGCCGGAGGGCGTGGCCGAAGTGGAGAAACACCACCCCGGCACCGTGATCCACACCGCCGCCCTCGACCGCGCGCTCAACGCGAAAAAATACATCCTCCCCGGCCTCGGCGATTTCGGCGACCGGCTGTATGGGACGTGAGCGGCGTGAACTAACGGTAATAGTCGCCCGGCGGCGCCGGTCGCAGCTTCGTGCGCCGTTCGCCCGGCAGATCGGTGGCCGCCAGCCAGCGGTTGGCCGCCTCGGCATCGGTGCGCAGCCAATGCCGTCCTATCATCTCAATGGCGAGGAACCGCGTTTCCTGATCGCCGATTCTCGCCGGCCATTCCTTGAGTTCGGCGGCGCGGTCCGTTGCGACCACGCCAACAAATGCTTGAATCGTGCGGTCGCGCTCCGATCCCGCCGGCAGGGTCTCCAACCACGTGCTGCCCGCGGCAGGATCGGCGCGGGCAAACGAGACCACCACTTTGGGCAATGCCAGCGCCCGGACAGTCCCCGGCGGCAGGCTCGCCGCCCAGCGCGCGGCTCCTGCGGGATCGTGGCGACTCCAGGAGTCGCACACGAAACTCGTTGCCCGTTCGAGGCGGTCAGCGACGGGGATTTTGTCGAGCAACGCCGCAGCCTCCGCGGGGGCATAGTTGGCGAGCACCTGCACTGCCGCACCATACGCGAGCGACCGAATCATCGGCGAAGTCTGCGTCTCCGCCCAGCGCATCGGACCATTCACATCCACTTGCGCCCACGTCTGCATCATCTCGTTGAGCAAGGTGCCGCGCGCCTCGCTCACCGGTAGCGTCATCACGACTTTTACAGCCGCGACCGGATCGGTGCGTCCCAGCACAGACACCAGCGGTCGAATCGCGGAAACCCGGAGCGCGACATCCTCGATCGCAGCAACCTCGCGCGCCGCGCGAGCCGGATCTGTTTGCGCAATGCGACCCACCACGTCGTTCACCAACTCGGTTCGCATCTGGTTCGGTGGGAGGCTGAGCGTCTCGGCCAGGGCTTTGTCCGGATCGGTCTCCGCCATGCGGCGCAAGGCGGCTTGCAGGGGGGTGAGCTTGGCCGGACCGTTCGGGAGGGCCTTTGCCCACGCCAGCGCTTTCGCGGGGTCGGAACGTGCCATCACCTGGCCGATGGCGCTCGTCGTTTCCCATTGGGCCGTGCCCGCGGGTAATTTCGCGAACAGCCACAGGGCGAATTCAGGATTCTCGTTCGCGGTTGCTGCGACCGCCGCTCGGATCAACTGCGTTTTCTCGGGGCCGTCGGGCAGGTTCTCGATGGTCTTTTTCGTTTCGGCCAGGTCGCGTTTCGCCACCGCCGCAAGCGCGCGCACGGCGAAATCTTGCCGCTGCGAACCGGAGAGCTCTTTCAACACAAACGCCAGCGCAGCTTCCGGCGCCGATTGCACCCAGTTCGACAGCCCGTAGATGAAGGCCTGGCTGGTTCGCTGCGCGGGGGTCGCCCGCCGCAGGAAGTTTCCGAGGGCCATCGGATTCGTCGTGGACCACTGCGCCACGAGTCTTTCGATCGCCGAGTTGGCCGCGTAACCGGCCGGCAGCGTAAGCGCATACTCCGCCACAGCCTCGGGATCCTTCTTGGTCCACGGTTCGATCACGCCGTTAAGCAAGGCCGACTTCAATTCCTGGTCGTTCACCGTCCTGGCCCAGGCCACTGCCGCCTGCACATCGCGCTCGCCCCAGACGCGAAACGCATCGCCGAACCTCGACCTGCGCCAGTCCGACTTCGGCTGGGCGAGCATGAACTGATTCGCCTCCGCGGGAGCGCGTCGCGCCCACGCCATGACCGTGTTGAAAGCAACGAGGTCCCGTTCGTTTCCCGCCGGTAGAGACAGGGCCCACTTCATGGCGGCGTGCGGATCGCGCGCGGCCCAGGCCGCGCCAGCCTTGCTGTAGGCGCTCACCCGATCGATTTCACCGGCCAGCGCCGATGCTTGAATGATCTGCGCCTGCAGATCCTGCTCGGACCCCGCCGCGGCCGGGCTCCCGCCCGCTCCCCTGCCGCTTGGGCCCACCGAAATGCCGACACTCGCCGTCGTGCCGTCTGGGTTGCGCACAATTCCGACCACGCTCGAAGGATCATTGGTCATCGCGTAGCCCAAGACCATCGTGCCGATCTCGGTTCGCAAAGTCCCTTCGGGCAACTGGCCCACCCACTTCACGACTTCCTTGGGGTTCGCATACATCCAGCCTTGGAGCACGGAGCGCCGGGCCGTCGCGCGGAGTTCGTCGTTCTGAATCGCCAGCGCCCGCGCCATCGCCGCCGCGGGATCGGTTTCACCCCAACGGGAAAAGAACGCGTTGCGCAGCATCGTCTGCGGGCCGAGTGCCCGCATTTTTTCCACCGCATCGAGCACCGTGGGGATCTCGGAAGCGACGAGCGAATTGATGAGGATCTCCCACTGTTTGTTCAGCAACCAGGAACCATTCTGATCGACCTGACGAATTTCCTGCACCACCTGCTCGAGTGAGATCTTTCTGGTCGGCGGCCTGCCAAACGCCGCGTCGCCCGCCGACTTAATCGGTGGCAGGGGATCCGACGGGTTCGGAGCCGGAGCGCCCGCCATCGCACACCCCGCCAGCCATGAAAACATTCCCGCTACAATCGCCCGAGAAATGATTCGATTCATCCGCGCCGGCATAGCAGAGATATCCACCCTAAACCAGTCCGCACCCGGCCAACGCTTCCCTGTCGTCACCGCCAACGCGTCCCGTATTTTCCCTATCCCATGCAAACTGCCTGCCGCCGCCTCCTCCGTGCCCTCGCCGCCTCGCTCGCCTGCGCGGTCACGACCTTCGGCTTCGCCGCCGAAACACAATCTGTCGCCACCTTCGAAAAGATCATCACCAAGAAGGTCGGCTACACCTACCTGCTCTCGCTGCCCGACGGCTACGAAGCCAGCGGCACGAAGACCTGGCCGCTGATCGTGTTTCTCCACGGCTCCGGCGAGCGCGGCTCCGATCCGTGGAAGGTCGCGATTCACGGCCCGCCGAAACTGATCCGCGGTCCCGTGCCTGCGGCGGCACCCGCGCCGGGCGCAACCCCGCCGCCCGCCGAAACACCCGAAGCCAAGGCGAAGCGCGAGGCATCCGCCGCCTTCCTCAAGGCCAACTTCATCGTCGTCTCCCCGCAGTGCCCGGCCGGCACGTGGTGGGACGACGACGGCGTGCTCGCGCTCGTCGACGAGATGGCCGCGAAACACCGGGTCGACGCGCAACGGATTTACCTCACCGGCCTGAGCATGGGCGGCTTTGGCACTTGGAGCGTGGGCATCAAATATCCGGAGCGTTTCGCCGCCATCGCCCCGATCTGCGGCGGCGGACAGAAAGTCGACGTCCGCCGCAGCGGCCGCGAAAAGAAGACCGCACTCACGAGCCTCGGCGTTTGGGCCTTCCACGGCGCGAAAGATCCGACCGTGGCGCTTGAGGAATCCGAGATCATGGCAAGCGAGCTGAAGAAAGCCGGCGTGAAAGACATCCAGCTCACGGTCTACCCCGAGGCGAAGCACGACTCCTGGACCGAGACCTACAACAACCCCGAACTCTACGCGTGGTTGTTGAAGCACACGCGATAGACCGAGCAGCCCGGATGTAGCGGCCGACGTGAGGAGGCCGTCAGGCAACAATCCGCAAAGCCAGCCTCGTCACCTCGGCTGCTACTCGCCCGCGGAAATCTCGATTAGGCGGGCGGGACTCAGCGGGAGGTCACCTGGGTCACGCTCCAATCACCAGCCGCGCCTTCAAGCCAACCGGCGCCCGAATCCAACTCCACGCTGAACGCAACCACCTCGCCCGCGCCCGCACGCCGCGCCTCCCAGCGGCCAGGCGCGAGATCGGTGAGGAGCATGCGGCAGCGTTTCGCGCTCGGCGCGGTGAAAGCGACTCGCTCGGCCGAGCGCGCATTATCTTTCCTCAGCAGCACGAGCCACGTGGCATCGTCGCTCGTGAGGACGCAGCCCACGCGTTCGCCGGCGTCGATGCGCTGCACGGGCAGACGCGCGGGCGACGTGCGGTCGGTGGTCTGCATGACCGTGAGAAACAGATCCTCGGCGGCGGCGTGTTTGGGCGAGAGCTCGAGGCGCCAGACGCCGGTTTCGTGTGATGTGCGGGCTTCGCGGGCCGGGTCGACGTCGTTCGCCCAGTTGGTGCCGAAGACCCAGTATTCCTTGCCGCGGCCGCCGATCTTCTGGAGGTCGGCGTTGTCGGCGGCGGGGAGCAGCACGTCGAGGTTCAGTTGCCCGCGCGCGTCGTGCTCGGTGCGGTTGACGGTGGCGCGCGGGCCGTCGATGCGCGGCTCTTCCTGCGCGTGCAGCAGCCAGAATTTCCTGAACGCGGGATCGGCGCTCACCACGCGGTCGAACACGATGAGTGCGGCCGGCACGCGCGTGTTTTTCAGGTTCAGGAACACGAACGAACGCGTGACGGCGCTCACTTTTTTGCTGTAGGCGGCGGTGATGTCGCCTTGCAGCAGCGTGTAGGCCGGCGCCTGCGCGTCGGGGCCGAAGCCGTGCGCGAGCACGCGACCCGTGCGGTAGCCGTTGTCCGGTGCGAGCAAAGCTTCAAGGGTGGCCGCCTCCGAGCGGGTGTGGCGCGGCAGACGCTGGCCGCCGTCGTTTCCGTAGTCACCCTTCGAGCTGAACTTCTCGGCGGGATCGTAAACCAGCAGCGAGTTGTGCGCGATCGTGCGCCAGTAATAGTTCTTGTGGTGCGGACTGCCATAGTTGCCGGACGAACCGCCTTCGTAGAGGCCGGAATCGAGCGCGAGCGCGCCGCGCGCGTAGAGTTGAAACGCCCCGGCGTCGAGATGCTGGTGGTTGGCGAAGTTGTATTCGTTGATTTTGAGCTCGGCGATCACGGCATCCTCACCCCAGCCCGTGCGCGCGACCATCCAGCCGAACGGCGAACCGAAATAGCGCGAGAGCGGCAGCGACGCGACGGGCTGCGACGGCAGGTCGGGATCGCGCCAGAGCAATTCGAAGATGGGTTCGAGGGAGTTGGCGCCGTCCTGTTTCAACGCGTGGCTGAGCAGCACGCCGTCGCCGTAATAGCTCGCGGTGAGGAGCGTGCCGCCGAACTCGTTCCACGGCTGGCCCCAGGGCGTGCTGTGTTTGAAGGTGTCGCCGGCACGCAGGCGCTGGCCGTCGGGACGCGTGGTGTAGACCCAGAGGTAGGGCACGAAGCGCTGCGCAGCGTTGTAAACGTTGCCCGCGCCGAGCCGGTCAAAGATGAAGAGCGGAAACAGATCCCACGAGTAGCGGTGCGCACCGTAGGAATCGCCCTGGTGATAGGCACCGCCCGGGTAGAACCAGTTGCGCGCCGGCCGGTGCTCGCGGAAGAAGCGGCCCGCGGCCAGGCGATACATCTCCGGCTCCTCGTCGTGGATCGCGATGCCCGCCGAGATCATGTCGCGCATGATCATCGCCTCGGACGCGTGGCCGGTCACGGAGCCGCCGCGCGTGGGCGGGTAGCCGCACTCCTGCGTCTTCGCGAGACGGACGAGCTCGGTGATGAACGTGCGCCGATCCTCGGCCGTGAGCCGCGCGTAGAGCCAGTCGTAGACGATGGCGCCGGTGACCATCATGCGGCCGGTCTCGCGGCAGGCGTCCTGGCGGTCGGCAAGTTCGCATTTTTTCAGCAACGCGAGCGTGTCGGCGATGATGATGCGCGCCTGCGTCGCGTCGGGGCGGACGAGTTGCTGGAGCGCCTGCCACTCGACGCGCGCCTGCGGCGAGCGCGCGGCGTTGCGCTCGAGTCGCGCGACCACCGGGGCGAGCACCGGATGCGCGAGGCGCTGCGGCAATTTCGCGACGTCGGTGGCCCGGAGGTAGAGCCGCGGATGCTCCGGCGGCGGGACGGGGATCGCGGGATCGGCGGCGCGAAGAAAAGTCAGCAAAAACGCGGCGGCGGCGAGAAGCGTGCGCGTGGGGTGCATGTGCCAGCCGGAGACGCTGCACCGCCGTGCCCAGTTGCACCGGAGCGCATCGGATGGTCCGAAGTGCAACTCAAACTGAGGTCAGCGATTTGTAGCGGCGGTCTATGACCGCCGAACGAATTCCCTTGGCGCAACGCCGACGGTCATAGACCGCCGCTACAGCCGAGGCCCTCGAAAGATGACCTCACTTTGAGTTACACCCGGATGGGACGCATCCCGCCTTTCTGCCATCGACGAGGCGAGCAAGCGTGGCTGAGGCGTCCTGTCGCAGGCAGAAAACCGAGAGGCACCTTCCGGCACTTCGCGTGGCAGCCTGACATTGCACCGGGAGGACATCGCCGACACCGTGCGGGCCGATGAACCGCATGCGCGCATTTCACCCCTGGTTGTTTTTCGGCGCCGTGTTGGCGGCGCACGCCGCCGAACCCCGCACCTACCGCGACGCCACACCGCAGTGGCCGGCCCGCGGGCGTCCGGCGGCGGGCGCGCCAAACGTGATCGTGATCCTGTGGGACGACGTCGGCTTCGGGCAGTTCGGCTGCTACGGCTCGTCGCTCGCCACGCCGAATATCGACCGGCTCGCGCGCGGCGGGATTCGTTACAACAACTTCCACGTGCGTTCCGTGTGCTCGCCCACGCGCGCGGCGCTGCTCTCCGGGCGCAACCCCCACGCCGTCGGCGTCGCCACGATCGCCGAATACTCGAACGGATTTCCCAACAGCCGCGGCGGCATCCGCCCCGACGCCGTCACGCTCGCGCAGCACCTGAGCGCCGCCGGCTACAGCACGTATGCCGTCGGCAAATGGCACCTCGCGCCGATGGCCGACGCGAATCCCGCCGGCGAGTCCGCGCACTGGCCCACGGGCCGCGGCTTCGACCACTTCTATGGTTACATCGGCGGCGACATGAACCAGTTTGCGCCGGAGATTTTCGCGGACCGAACGCGCGTGACGCCCGCGGCCACGCGCCCGCACGGCGGCGATTATTTCATGGACGCGGATTTCACGGACCGCGCGATCGACTTTCTCTCCGAGCAACGCGCGACGGCGGCGGAGCGGCCGTTCTTCCTCTACCTCGCCTACTGCGCGGGTCACGCGCCGCACCACGCGCCACCGGAGCTGCTGGCGAAGTGGCGCGGCAAGTTCGACGCGGGCTGGGACGCCGTGCGGGCGGCCACGTTGGAAAGACAAAAACAACTCGGCCTCATCCCGCGCGACACGCCGCTGCCGCCGCCCAATCCCGGCGTGAAGCCGTGGGCCGAGCTTTCGGCCGACGAGCGCCGGCTCTTCGCGCGTTATTACGAGTGCTTCGCGGCGTGCCTGGAGGCCACGGACCGCGAGATGGGCCGGCTGCTCGACTGGCTCGAGCGCACGGGCGAGATGAAGAACACGCTCATCCTCCTCGCCTCCGACAACGGCGCGAGCCCCGAGGGTGGCGCCGAGGGCATCTGGAACGAGATGCGGCTTTTCTCGACCAACCAGCACGGCACGCTCGCCGGCGGCCTCGCGCACTACGACCAGCTCGGCGGGCCGATGACCTATCCGACTTACCCCATCGGCTGGACGCAGGCGGGCAACACGCCCTTCCGCCGCCAGAAAGGCACCGTGCACGAAGGCGGCATCCGCACACCGCTCATCGCCCACTGGCCCGCGCGCATCACCGATGCCGGTGCGATCCGGCCGCAGTTCACCGACGTGACCGACGTGCTGCCGACCGTGCTCGACGTCGCGGGAATCACTCCAACGACACCCGTAGCGGAAGCCGTGAGGCTTTCGCTCAACAGCGAAACGCTCACGCGTTCCGCTACGAATGGGCCGATCTCCGACGGCACGAGTCTCGCCTACACGTGGCCAAAAGAAGACGCCGCCGCGCCCGCGCGCCACCGCACGCAGCATTTCGAAATCTACGGCCACCGCGCGATCGTGCATGAGGGCTGGAAGCTCGTCGCCTGGCACAAGAGCGGCACGCCGTGGGAGCAGGACACGTGGGAACTCTACGACCTCGCGAACGACCCGACGGAGCTGCGCGATCTCGCGAAGGCGCAGCCCGCCAAGGTCGCGGAGCTGCTCGCCGTCTGGGAGCGCGAAGCCCAGCGCAACGACGTCTATCCACTCGACGACCGCTTCCTCGACCGCGACATGCTGCGCCCGCCGGAAAACCTGCAACGCACGCACGTGGTCTACCACCCGCCGCTCTCCGGCCTGCACAAATACACGGCGCCCGAGCGCCGCAATCTCTCGATGACACTCACCGTATCGCTCGATCGCGCCGCGACCGACGCGAGCGGCGACGGCGTGCTCGTCGCGCACGGCGGGCGTTTCGCGGGCTACGCGCTCTACATCCTGAACAACCGTCTCGTGTTTCACTACAACTACGCCGGTGAGGAACGCACGACTGTGACGGGCGCCGAGCCGCTGCCCGCCGGCGCGCACACGGTGCGGGCGGAGTTCGCGCTCGCGAAGGCGGGTGACGCCAATGTGACCCTCTCCCTCGACGGCCGCGCCATCGGGCGCGGACGCGTGCCGCACGCGATGCCGGGCAACGTCAGCCACGAGACGCTGGACTTCGGCTGCGATCTCTACACGCCGGTGAGCGAGGACTACGCGCCGCCGTTCGCGTTCCGCGGGACGATCCGCGAAGTGGTGTTCGACACGGCGCCGCCGCGGTAGGCGGTAGAATTGTCGCCGTCGACGGAGGGAGGCCGACGAGTCCCGGCTCTCGCGAGCCGGGCTACACTTCCCCGTAGCCCGCTTCGTGAGAAGCGGGACCGCTTGAGCTGTGATTGTGGCCGGCCTCGTCACCTCGGCCGCTACACCGGCTCACCTCATCGCGCGGTCCGCAAAATCGAGATACTGCGCCCAGTCGTAGGGCTTGATGTCGTGCGGGCCGGTGCGGATGTGGTAGGCGAGGGCGTCGCCGAGCGCGGGCTGGTTCACGGCCGGCATCTCGGCGCGGCCGAGACCCTTCTTGCCGAAGAGCGCATAGACCGGCTCGGCGGCTTTCACCGCGAGAAACTCGCCGCGGGGGTCGGCCCATTTGTCGTCCTCGGCGCTCGCGACGTGCAGCGGGCGCGGGGCGATGAGCGCGAGCAGTTCATGCTGGTCGACGGGGAGCGCGGACTCGCGGGCGTTGTAGGCGCGAAAATTCTTCGCGAACCAGTGCGGGAACGAGGTGTTGAGGCGCTCGACGGTCTCGCCGTAGTCGCGCATCGAGAGCGCCGCACCGCCAGCCCCGCTATCGTTGGAGATCGCCAGCGCAAAACGCTCGTCCTGCGCGGCGGCCCAGAGCGCGGTCTTGCCGAGGCGCGAGTGGCCATGCACGGCGACCCGTTTCGCATCGATCTCGGGATCAGCCGCGAGCACATCGAGCGCGCGGGAGAGCCCCCACGCCCAGATGCCGATGGCGCCCCATTCCTCGCCGCGGCGCTGCTCGGTGGGCGGCGTGCCAAAGAGCGTGGCCACGTCGGACTTGAGCCCCTCGGGGCGGTCTTCGCAGAGGTCGCCGTAGTAGATGCTGGCGGTGGCGTAGCCGCGGGCGACGACGGTCTCGACCTCCCAGCGGGAGGCGTGCGCGCCGCGCGTGCCCTCGGTGGCGCGGCTGTTGACGATCTTGAGCTCGGCGTTGGTGCGCATCCAGCGCGTCGAAAGCGCGAGGCCGGGATCGGCGTTCACGGAGTTGTTGCCGTAATAATTCAGTCCGAGAAACGCGGGCCACGGCTGGTGCGCACCGGCCGCGCCCGGCGGCTGGTAAACGAGCAGGTGCATGCGCGGGCCGTCTTTTTTCGCGGTGAACCAGACCGTGATTTCCTTGCGCACAGCCTTGCCGCCGAGCGCGGCGCGGTCGATCGACGTGACCTCCCAATGCATCGCCGCCGGCCGGCCGCCGGGCGTGCGGCCGTAGACTTCGCGCGCGAACAACTCGAGCAATTCGGCGCGGCGCCTCGCGCGCCACACCGCGGCATCGCGCACCGGGGAGCCGTCGGCCAGCTTGAGCGGATCGGGCAGCGTGTAGGGGCGGACCTTGGCCTCGTCGTAGTTGATGCCGGGCTGGTTGGCGGCGAGCGCGAGACCGGCGGTGAGCGCGAACAGCAGGGGGGATAGTCGCGAGAGCATGGCGCGATGCTGGCGCGGGCGGACGCCGGGGCAAGCCCGGCGGTTTTCGCGCTCGGAACGGGCGGCCATTCGGCTTCGACTGTTGTCCTCTTCCCGGATGAAACGCCTGTCCCCGCTCCTGATTGCACTCTGGTTCGCCGCGTCGTGCGCGGTCCGTGCCGAGGTCACGCTCGCGCCGCTCTTCACCGACCACGCGGTGCTCCAACGCGACCAGCCCGTGCCCGTGTGGGGCCGGGCCGCACCGGGCGAGAAGGTGCGCGTGGAGTTTCGCGGTCAGACCGCCGCCGCCACCGCCGGCGCCGACGGACGCTGGATCGTGTATTTGGAAAAACTCGCCGCGAGCGCGCAGGGCGCCGACCTCACGGTGACGGGCACCAACGCCCTCGTCGTGCGCGACGTGCTCGTGGGCGAAGTGTGGCTGTGCTCGGGACAGTCGAACATGGAGATGACCGTCGAGGCGCGCCCCGGCACGTGGCAGGCCAACACCCGTGTGATCAACGCGGCGGCGGAGGTGGCCGCGGCGAATCTCCCGCTCATCCGCCACGTGCGGATCGCCCAAACGGTGGCCGCGGCGCCCGCCGACACCGTGCAGACGAGCGGTTGGGAGGCGGCGTCGCCGCAGACGGCGGGCGGCTTCACGGCGGTGGGATATTTTTTCGCGCGGGAGATTTTCCAAAAACTCGGCGTGCCGGTCGGCCTCGTGCACAGCTCGTGGGGCGGCACGCCGGTCGAGTCGTGGCTGAGCCCGGCCGCGCTCGCGAGCCGGCCGGAGTTCGGCGTCGTGCGTGAGCGCTGGCAGCAGAATGTCGCCGCCTATCCCGCCAATCGCGCAGCCTACGAGCAGGCGTTCGCCGCGTGGACGAAGGCCGAGGCGGCTGTCACCGCGGAAGCCGCGGGCGCAACGAAGGCCGCGAAGGGCAAGAAGGCCCCGGCGGGCGACGCGCGGGCGGCTTGGCTGAAGAAAAACCCGCGCCCACGCGCCCCGCGCGGCCCGGGCGATCCGTGGACGCCGACCGCGCTGTTCAACGGCATGATCAACCCGCTACTGCCCTACGCGCTGCGCGGCGCGCTGTGGTATCAGGGCGAGAGCAACGCCGAGCGCGCCGCCGAGTATCACGCGCTGTTCGCCGCGATGATCACGGCGTGGCGGGCGCATTTCGGGCAGGGAGACTTTCCCTTCTATTGGGCCAACCTCGCCAACTTCACGGTCGGCGCGGACGCAAGCGGCGCGAGTTGGGCGGCGCTGCGCGAAGCGCAGACGAAGACCCTCGCGCTGCCCAACACCGGGCAGGCGCTGGCGATCGACATCGGCGACCCGAAGGACATCCACCCGGCGAACAAACAGGAGGTAGGCCGCCGGCTCGCACTGCTGGCGAAGAACCGCGTCTACGGCGTGATGGGCGACGACACGGGACCGACGTTTGCGAGCGCGACGCGCGAAAGCCTGCCCGCCGGGGCGGGCGCGGCGCGTTCGACCGACTCAGGGCAGGCGCTGCGCGTGCGGTTTACGCACGCGACCGGCTTGATCGCCCGCGACAAGCCCGTGCAGTCGCTCGAAGTCGCGGGCGCGGACCGGAAGTTTTTCCCGGCGACCGCTCGGATCGAGCGCGACACGTTGCTGGTGTCGTCGCCGCAGGTGAAGGAGCCGGTGGCGGTGCGCTACGCCTGGAAAAACGCGCCCGAGGCGAATCTCTACAACAGCGCGGGGCTGCCGGCGGTGCCGTTTCGGAGCGACGCGTGGTAGGGTGGAGCGCGTTGCGCGACGGATGCGCGATGGTCGAGGTGGAGCGGCTTGACCTCAAGACGCTGGCTTGGGGGCCGGCGGAACTTCTGAAAGCGCGTTGGGGTCAACGCGCTCCACCTGCAAGCAGCGGGTTTTCGATGATGCCGCTCCACCACCATGGCCAGCCGTCTTCTGTCGTGCAGAGATTTTTCACGACGGGGTTGCGACGGACGTAGTGCCACTTTTCGCCGGCTTCGGCTGGGCTGCGCAGGCGGTGATCGAAAAAACCTTCCTGCCAAATGACGCGCTGGAAGCGGGCCGTGCCACGCTTCCAGTGGCGCATTGCCGCGGACATTCCCGGCTCGCGCGGAAACACCAGCAGAGCGTGGGCGTGATCGGGCATCAGCAGGAAAAGCTCGCACCACCAGTGGCCGAGTTCGTGGTAGCGGCGCGCGGCACGGAGCAGATCGGAAGCGAGTGGGGATTCGATCAACGAGGGGTGTTCCGGCATAGCCCGCACACGCACGTGGAACAGCGCTCCGTCTCCCACCCACGCCGGTGTGTTGTGATGCAGGCGGCCGGGGTATTCGCGCATCGCGCAAGGCTCGGTGTGGAGCGCGTTGACCTCAACGCGCTTTTGGCGGGTCCGGCCGGCTTCGGAGCAAGCGGCTTGAGGTCAAGCCGCTCCACCTCGGAGAAGCATTTGAGCAATCCCGCCGTGCCACCTTCGACCATACATTGTAGCGGCGAGCGCCGTCGAGCCGACGCGCTTCGACTCGCTGGTGCTCGTCGCTACCCATCCATGGCGAAGCCAGCTTCGCGGTATCGGACCCAAAACAAATGAAAGCGCGTTGGGGGCAACGCGCTCCACCTCAGGACAGAGCTACCGTTACGGCAGCTCGTAGACTTCGAGCATCGCGGCGCCGATGGCGGCGAGGACCAGATCGGCGGGGCCGCCGCGGCCGGCGGGCGGCGCGGCGGAGATCTGCACGGTGTAGGCACCGGGCGCGAGGCTGAGACTGAGCGCGGCATCGGAGCTGCCGGCCGTGAGCGGGAAGGCGCTCACTTGCGCGCCGAGTGCGCCGGTCGCGTTGGTCCAGTTATCGTTGGTTGAGACGAGGCGGCCGGTGGCATCGTAGACGCTCACCATCGGATCGGGCAGGACGTCCTTCACGCCAAACTGCATGAGCGCCGGGCCGAGGCCGCGGACGAGCAGGTTCCTGGTGCCACCGCTGACCACGAAGCCGGTGATGAAGGCGCCGTCGGCCGAGGTCACGCTGCTGCGCGAGGAGAGGTTGACGAGGCGCGAGGTCGTGGCGGTGTCGGCGTCGTAAATTTCGGCGAGGGCGACGCCGCCCGTGCCGGCCTGCCCTGAGCCAGTCGAAGGGCTGCGGTCCTGCACCTGCATCGAGTAGGCGCCGGGCGCGAGCGTGAGGGCGACGGCGGCGTCGTTGCCGGAGTTGGCGGCAAACGGGAACGCGCCCGTGCGGGCCATCGCTTCGCCGACCGCGGCGACGTTGGCGGGCGTGGCGGCCCAGCCGTTGTTTTCGACGAGCAGGCGGCCGGCGGAATCGAAGAGTTGCAGGCGCGGTTGGGCGAGCGGCGCGGTGACGCCAAACACGCCGAGGCTCGGGCCGACGCCGCGCAGGAGCACGGTGCGCGGCGTGGTGCCGCTGATGGCGAAGCCGGTGATGAGCGGGGTGTCGGCGGTCACGCGGGAGCGCACGGAGAGATTGGCGATGCGCGCGGTGCCGGCGCCGCCGTCGACCACGACCGAGCCGGGCGCGGT
Source organism: Verrucomicrobiota bacterium (assembly GCA_016235555.1). GTDB lineage: Bacteria > Verrucomicrobiota > Verrucomicrobiia > Opitutales > Opitutaceae > JACRKC01. The sequence continues at coordinate 7,839 of JACRKC010000011.1, read as the reverse complement.
GGGCGGCATGGTGACGACGTCGACGAGCGCGGGGGCGGCGGCGATCACGAAGTCGCCGTTGCCGGCGGAAGAGGTCTGCGCGAAGTAGGCCTGGCCGGTCTTGGCATCGATGACGGCGTTGGCGATGTCGCCGGTGGCGGCGGGGCCGACGAAGCGGGCGGAGTCGGAGAGGTTGAACTGCTGGGTGTATTCGACGATGCCGGAGGTGCCGGTGCCGCTGGCGACGAGGCCGCGGGCGCGCACGTAGAAGGGGGCGTTGACCGGGACGGTGACGTTGCCGGACTGCCAGCCGCGGGTGGCGGTGGCGCGCTGGGCGTTGGCGGTGAGGACGGTCCAGTTGCGGCCATCCTGCGAGACTTCGAAGCGCACGCTGGAGAGCTCCATGCTGGTGCCGTCGCGCATCCAGACGAGGTTGCGCGTGGCGCCGGTGCCGCCGGCGATGGCCATCGATTGCACGGCGGTGCCGGTGGGGGCGAGACGGGCGAGGCCGACGCGGGTCAGACCGCCGACGGACTTGAAGGCGCCGGCGAGGAGGACGCGACCGTCGGTTTGCACCGTCACGGCTGACACCGATGCATCAGGGGCTGGAGCAAAGGAAGCATCCGCCGCACCCGTAGTGGTGAGGCGAACTCCATTTTTGAAGATCCGGCCGTCGGACTGAAGAGCGATCGTCGTTCCGGTGGCATTCAGCGAAGCATCGGTAAACGTGCTCTCGCCAGAACCGTTGGCATTGAGACGAAGAATTGATCCCCCGACCAGCACCAGGACGCGGCCATCCGCCTGCACGGCCAGCCCGCGCACACCCACGGTGCTGGTGGTGGCAAACGCGGTGCTGAACGTGGCGTCACTGCGGCCGTCGGATTCGATGCGCCGCACGGAGCTACCGACGCCGAGCAGCAGCTTTCCGTCCGGTTGGATCGCGACCGCCGTGACTGCTCCGGGCGCAGGATTGAACGTCGCGTCAAGCGTCCCATTCGCACTGAAGCGGGCGAGGCCGTTGCGCGCGGTGCCGGCGATCTGGGTGAACGCGCCGCCGACCACGAGGCGGCCGTCGGGCTGGATGAGGAGGGCGCTGACGGCCCCGTTGGGGTTCGGGAGGAAGTTCGAGCTGGCGGAGCCGTCGTTGTTGAGCGCGGCGAGGCCGGCGGCGGGCAGGCCGCCGATGTTGGAGAAGCTGCCGCCGACAAACATCACACCGCCGGGGTTGAATTCGGTGAACTCGCCGGCGAGGACGAGGGTGCCGTCGGGCCGCACGGCGGAGGCGCTGATGGCGCCGTTGGGCACGGGGTCGAAGCCGAGGTCGAGCGCGCCGCCGGCGGCGATGCGGGCGAAGCCGCGGCGCGGGACGGAGGCGGCGCCGGCCGGCTGCACGGTGGTGAAGGCGCCGGAGAAGAGGATCGAGCCGTCGGGCTGCACGGCGAGGCGGTTGACGAGCGCGTTGGGATTCGGGTCGAACGCGGAGTCGACGCCGTTGTCGGGGTTGATGCGGGCGAGGTTGAAGCGGGGCGTGTTGCCCATCCTGGTGAATTCGCCGCCGACGAGGACCTTGCCGTCGGCCTGGAGCGCGAGCGCGTAGACGGTGGCGTTGGGGTTGGGGTCGTAGGTGCGGTCGATGGTGCCGTCGGCGTTGAGGCGGGCGAGGTAGTTGCGGTAGAAGAGCGTGGAGGTGACGGTCGTCGTGACGTTGTTGGCGACGGTGACGGTGACCGTGGTGACGGTGTTGTCGGAATTGGTCGTGGTGGTGGTGCCGGCCGTGCCGCTGCCGCCGGTGGTGGTGACGTTGGGCGCGACGGTGGTGAAGGCGCCGCCGATCACGATCCTGCCGTCGGCCTGGACGACCATGGAGCTGAGGGGCCCGTTGGGATTGGGATCGAAGCTGGTCTCGACATCGCCGTCGGTGGTGAGAAGCGCGATGAAGTTGCGCGCCGTCGTGGCGCCGCCGCTCGAGGTGGTGACCGTGGTGGTCTTGGTGGTGCCGGAGACCGTGATGGTGGTGGTGGTCGTGCTGCCGTCGGCGTTGGTCTTGGTTTCGGTGCTGCTCTTGTCGGTCGACGTGGCCGTGGAATCCGTGGTCGTGGTCGTGGTGACGAGATTGGTGGTGAAACTGGTGAACTGGCCGGTGACGAGGACGCGACCGCTGGCCAGCTCGACGAGGGAGGTGACGTTGGAGTTCGGGTTGGGGTCGAACTTGGTCACCGTGCCGTCGCGGTTGAGGCGGGCGAGGCGGTTGCGGGTGACGAGTTCGCCGCCGTTGGGGGAGAAGCCGGTGAACGTGCCGCCGACGAGGATGCGGCCGTCCAGCTGGACGGTGATAAGATTGACGGTGCCGTTGGGCGAGGGGTTGAAGGAGGTGTCGAGCGTGCCGTCCGGCTTGATGCGGATCAGGTTGCCGCCGGTGGCGGTGGCGAGGTTGCTGAACGAGCCACCGAGCAGGAGCGAGCCGTCGCTCTCGAAGGCGAAGACGCTGACGGTGCCGCTGAGCGAGAGGTTGGACGGCACCCGGAAAGTGGAGACGAGGCCGGTGGCGGAGGCGTTGAGCCAGGCGAAGCCGGGGAGCTGGGGGACGATGCCGGTGATATCGGGGCGGATGGCGACGGCGTTGATGGCGCCGTCCGCGCCGGTGGCACGGCTGAACGAGGTGTCGATCGCGCCTTCGGGATGGATGCGGGCGATGTTGCTCGTGCCGGTGCCGGCAAAATCGGTGAACGCGCCGGCAATCACGATGCGGCCGTCCGCCTGCACCGCGATGGCATTGATCGCGCCGGGATTGGCGCCACCCGCGGCGGGGTTGAAGGCGGTGTCGAGCGTGCCGTTGGCGTTGAGGCGGATCAGGCGGGAGCGGGCGACGCGGGTGCCGGTGTTGCCCGGACGCAGCGAGGTGAAGCCGCCGCAGAGGAGAATCCGGCCGTCGGCCTGCACGCGGAGGCTGGTGACGTTGTTGCCAGAGCGTTCGTCGAGGCCCAAGTCAAACGTCGTGTCGACGGCGCCGGAGGCTTCGACCCGCGCGACGTAGAACCGCTGGGTCCACTTGGTGGGATCGGTGCCGTTGGGCGTGAGCGTGGTGAACACGCCGCCGAGGAGAATCTTGCCGTCGGACTGCACGGCGACGGTGTTGACCATGCCGTTGGCGTTGGGGTCGAACGCGGTGTCGAGGGCGCCGTCGGTGTTGAGGCGGGCGATGCGGTTGCGGGTGTAGGTGGTGACGGCGGCGTCGGCCGCGACGTTGGGGATGGGGAAACTCGTGAACGTGCCGCCGGCGATGACCTTGCCGTCCGCCTGGAGGGCGAGCGCGAGCACGGCGCCGTTGGGCGAGGGGTGGAAGGTCTCGTCGACCTTGCCGTCGGTGGCGAGGCGCGCGAGGTAGGCACGGGTGATGGTGTTGCTGCTGGGCGGAGTGAAGGTGGTGAACGTGCCGCCGACCAGAATCTTGCCGTCCGACTGGACCGCGATGGCGAGGATGCTGTTGCTCGCGCTGGGGTCGAACGCGGTGTCGAGGGTGCCGTCGGTGTTGAGGCGGGCGAGGTGGAGGCGCGTGGTGGAGGTGGTGGCGCCGTTGGGCGTCATTGAAATGAACGCGCCGCCGACGAGGATCTTGCCGTCGCTCTGCACGGCGAGGGCCTCGACCGCGGAGTCGGGGTTGGGGTCGAAGGCCGTGTCGACGACGCCTGCGGCGCTGAGGCGGGCGAGGCGGTTGCGCGAGACGCCGCCGATGCTGGTGAAGGTGCCGCCGACGAGGATGCGGCCGTCGCTCTGGAGGGCGATGGACTTGATCTGGCCGTTGGGATTGGGGTTGAACGCGGGGTCGAGCGTGCCATCGGCGTTGAGGCGGGCGAAGTAGTTGCGGGTGGTGCCGCCCACGCTGGTGAAGGTGCCGGCGATGAGAATCCGGCCGTCGCTCTGCACGATGCTGAAGTGCGGGCGGCCCGCGTCCTCGAGGGCGAGCGTGGCGTCGAGGGAGCCGTCGGCGCTGAAGCGGGCGAGGCGGTTGCGAATGACGCCGACCGGAAGGCCGCGGCTGGCGGCGCGGGTGAAGTAGCCGCCGGCGACGAACTTTCCGTCGGGCAGAAGCGCGAGAGCGCTCACGGCCTGGTTGACGCCCGGCGTGAAATTGGTGTCGAGCGCACCGTCGGCGGAGAAACGCGCGAGGAAGCTGCGACCGGCCGGGGCGATGCCGCCGCCGAACGCGGAAGAGAACACGCCGCCCGCGAGCACGGAGCCGTCGGGTTGCACGATGAGGGCGTTCACATCGCCGCTGGCCCCGGCGATGAACGAGCTGTCGAAGTCACCGGTGGGTTGCAGACGCGCGAGGCGCGAGCGGCTCTGGGCCGACGGCGTGAGGATCGGCTGCACGGTCGAAAACGCGCCGCCGATGATGATGCGGCCGTCGCGCTGCACCGCGATGGCGTAAACGCTGTTGTTGGCGCCGCCGTCGAACTGGGAATCGGGCGTGCCATTCGGATTGAGGCGGGCGAGGCGGCCGCGGCCCGTGGGCGCCGACTCCTGCGGCGGTTGCAGCGAGGTGAACGCGCCGCCGACGATGACCTTGCCCTCGGCGTGCGTCGCGAGCGCGAAGACGATGTTGTTGAAATTCGGGTTGAACGTCGCATCGAGCGCGCCGGTCGCGCTCAAGCGTGCGCAGCGACCGCGGGCCGTGCCGGCGACACTGGTAAACGCGCCACCGATCACGAGGCGGCCGTCGGGGAGGACCACGATGGCGTTGACCACGGCGTTGATCGCGCCGGCGTTGAACGTGGCATCCAGCGAGCCGTCGGCGTTGAGGCGGGCGAGGTTGGTGCGTGCCGCCCCGGCGATGCGATCGAACTTGCCACCGACGAGGAGCTTGCCATCGGACTGGAGGACGACCGCGCGGATCGGGCCGTCGGCGCCGGGGTCAAAGGAGAGATCGAGGGAGCCGTCGATGTTGACACGGGCGAGGTTGGTGCGCGCCGCGGCGACGCCGATGCTCGGCCGCAGCGTGCTGAACTGGCCGCCGAGGATCACCCGGCCGTCCGCCTGCGCGGCGAGGGCGTAGACGTTGCCGTCGACGTTGGGATCGAAGCCGTCGGCCGCGGACGGAGACTGGGCCAGCGCCGCGGCAACCGTCAGCGACGCAACGAAAAGTGCCCGCAGCGGACGCGCGGCGGACCGGAAAAACGAGGCAATGGGCATAAAGGAGGTTGGATAAGAAATTACGCGCGCGGCCTGCGCAAGACGGATAACAGCCGGCGGTGGGTATCGGTTCCGGGAAAGAATAACCTGTGAATAAGTTGGGCGGTGGAGGTGGAGCGGCTTGACCTCAAGACGCTGGTTCGATGGCGACCGGTCGATCCGAGCCAAGCGCGTTGGGGTCAACGCGCTCCACCTCCGAACCGGTCCACCTTCCCTAATTTTTTCGCCGTTGGCTCGTTTCCGGTTCCGTGCAGTCTATCCCCACCGCCATGACCGCAAAAAACCTCCGCGCCTTCGCCGCCCTTTCCTGCCTCCTCTCTCCGGTCTCCCGCCTCCCGGCCTTCGCCGCTCCCCTCTCCGCCAAGTCCGCGATCACCGCCGTCACCGTCTACACCGATCGCGCCATCGTCACCCGCACCGCCGCCCTCGACCTCGCCGCCGCTGGCGCCGCCGAGGTCACGTTCGAGAAACTCCCCGCCAACCTCGTCGACCAGTCCCTCCAAGTCTCCGGTCGCGGCGCCGCGCAGGTGACGATTCTCGACGTGGCCGCGCGCACCACGTTCGTCGATGCGACGCCCAACGAACGCGTCAAAGCCCTCGAAGACGAGCTCCGCGATCTCGGCAAACAGAAGCGCGTGCTCGACGACCGCGCCAACCTGCTCGCCATGCAGGAAAAGTCGCTCGGCCGCCTCGAAGGCGCCGCCACCGCCCCGCCCGTGAAGGACAGCGCCCCGCGCATGTCCATCGAGGAATCCGCCAAGCTGCTTCAGTTCCTCGAGGAAAACCTCAGCAAACTCGCCACCGCCCGCCAGACCCTCACCGCCCAGCAGGAGGAACTCGCCGCGAAGATCGACGCCGCCCAGCGCCAGCTCAACCAGCTCCGCGGCTCCGGCGGCCGCAGCTTCAAGACCGTGACCGTCCGCCTCGACGCCGCCACCGCCGGCCAGCTCGATCTCACCCTCAGCTACGCCGTGCCCGGCGCGAGCTGGATGCCGAGCTACGACGCCCGCGTGAACTCCAACGAAAAGACCATCGCCCTCGCCTACCACGGCATCGTCCGCCAGAACACCGGCGAGGATTGGAAGGACGTCGCGCTCACCCTCTCAACCGCGCGCCCAAGCCTCGGCGGCGCCGCGCCGGAACAGCGGCCGTGGGCGGTGGATGTGTTCGATAGAGCTGTCAGGGACCAGAAGTTGATGAACGACGCCCGCACACGTGAGACTGCGGTCAAAGTTTTGCTCGAAGCTCAGCAGCGACAACGAGCCGAAATGGCAGCAGGAAGAGCTGTGACGTTAAACATGCCAATGGCGACTCAGGCCGCATCAGCCGCCGCGCCGGAACCACTCGAAGCCATGGCCGCACAAGCCGAGTTCGAAGCTTCCGCCACCAGCGCCTCCTTCAAAATCACCTCCCCCGCCAGCGTCGCGAGCGACAATTCCCCGCAGAAAGTCCCGATCACGACCGCGCCGCTCGCCGCCACTCCTGAATACCTCACCACGCCCAAGCTCCAGCCCGCCGCGTTTCTCACCGCGAAAGTCGTCAACTCGTCCGACTTCCCGCTGCTCGCCGGCGCGATGAACGTGTTTCTCGACGGCACCTTCGTCGCCACGAGCCACCTCCGCACCGTGATGTCCGGCGAAAAGTTCGACCTCGCACTCGGCGCCGACGAGGGCATCGCCGTGAAGCACAAACGCGTGCAGCGCTTCACCGAGGACACCGGCCTCACCAACAGCGGCAAGCGCATCACCTACGAATATCTCCTCACGCTCCAGAACAACAAGAAGACCGCCGCGCGCATCATCGTGAACGACCAGCTCCCCGTTTCCCGCAACGAGAAGATCGTGGTGAAACAGCTCGCCCCCGAGGCGAAGGAAATCAAGCCCACCGCCGAGGGCGCGCTCAAGTGGACCCTCGACCTCAAGCCCGGCGAGAAGCGCGAGCTCACCCTGAAGTTCAGCATCGACCACCCGAACGACGTGCAAGTGACCGGCCTCGAGCCGTGAGTTTGATGTAGGGCGGGGTCGCCGAACCCCGCCGGGAAATTTTCGGCCGCCCCATGTGCTCCGCACCCAACCCCAATCCAGAAGACGGCGGGGTTCGGCGACCCCGCCCTACAGTCGAACCACCGCCCGACCGCGACCATCTGCACCGGCTGCACAACGTATGGGTCGACAACCCGATCTACTTTCTCACGTGCTGCACGGCAGCCCGCCGCCCGATTCTCACGCAACCGGCCGCGGCGGAAATTCTCCTCGCCACGTGGCAGGATGCCGACCGCGTTCACGGCTGGGTCGTCGGCCGGCACGTGATCATGCCCGATCACGTGCATTGCTTCGCGCGTCCGCGACCCGACGCGAAACCGCTTTCCGCGTTTGTCCGCGACTGGAAGCGCTGGACCGCGAAACAAATCTGCGACGCCACCGGCACGCCACCGCCCGTGTGGCAGCTCGAATTCTTCGATCACGTCCTGCGTTCGCCGCGGAGCTATGCCGAAAAATGGGATTACGTCCGCGCCAACCCCGTGCGCGCCGGGCTCGCCGCCACCCCCGATTCGTGGCCCCACGCCGGTGAAGGTGCGGATCTGACCTGGTAGCGCGGGTTTGTTGTAGGGCGGGGTCGCCGAACCCCGCCGGGAAAAATCCACGATGCGCGCCGCGGGTGCGCATCGCG
>JACRKC010000110.1 GCA_016235555.1 Verrucomicrobiota bacterium | reverse complement strand
TGCAGGATTCACGTCGTAGCCCAAGCGCGTTGAGGTCAACGCGCTCCACCCGACAGCAATGTTCCGCTCAGGCGCGACGTGCCGTGCCGGCCTACGCGAGCCAGGTCTTGCGCTGGGGCAGGTGAATCCAGCGGTCCGCCTGCGGGCAGCCTTTGGCTTTGAGGTTGGCGCTGTCCCACTCGATGGTCTGGCCGACGCGCAGAGCCACGATGCCGGTCATCCCGAACTCCGCGGCGCGGGCGGCGATATCGAAGGACTGGAAGGTCTTCGGCCCGCCTTTGCAGGCGTCGAGGAATTCCTTCATGTGATTCTGCTTCGGCGCGCGCGGATAGGTGAACGCGACGGCCTTCGCGGCTTCGTGGTCCAGCACGCCGCGGCACTTCGGATTGGCGTCGGATTTCAAGCGCATCACGCCGCCCTGGCCCCAGGCATCGGAATTGAGGATGCCTTTGTCGCCATAGAAAAGGCAGCCGTTGGTGGGCACCTTGCCGTAGGTGGCGCGCACGTCGGCCGTGAGATCGGCGGGCGGTGCGGCGTCAGGCCCGTCGTGCCACCAGACGGACACGGCGTCGAATTTCCCGCGCGCGGCGAAATCCCAGCGGAATGAGTTGACCGCCGGATAGCTCGCCTTGGCCGGCTCGGAGGATTTGACGGTGATGCGGATCGGGGCGCCGAGTTCGAGGGCGCGGAGCGGGAGGTTGTGCGCGTGCGCGCCCATGTCGGCGAGGTGGCCGTCGCCGTAGTCGAGCCAGCGGCCCCATTGCAGGCAGCCGCCGAGGTAATATTCCTTGAACGGATGCACGGGCGCCGGCCCGCACCACGCATCCCAGTTGAGGCCCGTCGGGATCGGATCAGAGTTTGGCGCGATCCCTTCGCTGGGCGGGAAGGTGCGGTTCATCCAGCAATGCACCTCGCGCACCTGCCCGATCAGGCCGGCCTGGATGATCTCCATGCTGCGGCGAAACGTGTCGGTCGCGCCGCCCTGCGTGCCGATCTGCGTGATGAGCTTGGTGCCCGGCATGAACTTCGCGATGTCGCGCGCCTCGGCCACGCTGTGGGCGAGGGGTTTCTCGCAGAACACGTGCTTGCCGGCGAGCAGCGCGGCCTTGGCCATCGGCATGTGCCAGCGCTGACCGGGCGCGATGATGACGGCGTCGAGGGATTTCTCCTGCTCGAGCAGCCGGCGGAAGTCGTCGTAGACCTTGGCGCCAGCGACCGCCTTGCTCACCGCTTGGGTGCGGGCGGAGACCTTCCTGGCGTTTTCGGTGGGCCGCGCGCCACCGGCCTTCACGCGGGCGATCTGGGCGGGATTCACGTCGCAGATGGCGACGATGTTTTCGCCTTCCTCCGCGAGCGAGGGCAGGAGGGCGTTGCCGGCCCGGTTGCCGCAGCCGATCATGGCGACGTTGAGCTTGCGGTTGGCCGCGGTGGCCCCCCACGCGCCCGAGCGCAGGATGAGCGGAAAGGCGACGGCGCCGGCGCCGCTGATCTTCAGGAAACGCCGGCGGGAGACGGCGGACGGAGAAACATGAGGGAGGGACATGATGCGGGGTGGGGTGAGGCGGACAGGGTGAAGACGGCGCGTGGGTGGTCGGGGTTGCCGCGAATTCTGGCGGATGTGGGGCCGTCCCGCTCCGCACCCGTTGCCGAATCCCGGGCACCGTTTGATGGCCGGGAGCAAGCGCGCAGGGCGCGGCAGGCGGCCGGCGTAGCCCACAACGGCGGTGGCCGAAAACTGGCCGCACTTGTCTCGGCCTGACTAATTCCGCCGCTCCCCCGTCCGTGCGCAGCAATCGGCTCGACCCTGAGCGCCATGCCGGTTCCCCTGTCCTTGAACGACAGTCGAGATCGCGCGCAACCCACGGCATGAATGCGACCAAGAAATCGCCCCTCCACTTTGCCAAGCCCATGGCGGGAGTGGACCTTCACCGCGGGGCAATAAAACGCACTTGGGCCGAATGACACTGTTCGGCAAAAGAATGACCACGCAACGTGAAGGATGGATCGGTGACGAATACGTGCGAATTTATGCCGCGTCGGATCGCCAGCGGGTCGCGAAGCTCTACGACTTTCCAGCGTTCTTGCCTGGCTACCAACCATGGGGCTCGTGGGGCCTCGACGCGCTTTGCCTTGGCCCCGATTTGCGCCTGCACGTGCTAGATTGGATCCCGCTCGAAAAGGATTTCCTGAAAGTGCGATACGCTAGCGTCGAGGCGTTCGAAGAAGACATCACCCGACTTCACGAAGCTACATCGGCGTATGAGCACTTCCAGAAAGAGGTTCACTTCGTGAAGCCGCTCGTATTCGGTGGCGATCCGAAGGTTGCACCCGTTATGATCGATCAGGCTGCCCACGCTGAAGCATGCCGGTTTTGGAATAAGACTTATCGCGAATTAAGAGATCGAGTCGCTCGATGAAGAAAGAGCTCAATCAGCCGTTACAGCCAACTCGGCCCTTCGGGCCTCGTGGCTGACCTCAAACGTCTCGGCAAGACTGTGAAAATCGACCCCGTAGTAGTATCCATCTCGGCCTTGGTGGTATCGATCGTCAGCTTGGTGCTTACGACACGCCGAGCCGCGGTCGACCGTCGCTTGCAGTGGGAGCAACTCCGCGGTCGCACGCACTCCCGTTTGACGGCGCGTGGTGTAGAGTTACTCACATGGATTGAAGAAGTTCGCCGCGTTAAACCAGCCGACTCACTGAGTCTAACGCGGAAGCTCATCCGAATTTCCGAAGGCGTTATTGCGATGCGGAAGTCTCTAGCCCGAATGAGATATTCGTCTGGTCTTCTTTCGTCCACTGCCCTTACGGAGATGACGCCGATCGTTAGCGATCTCGATGATGCTGATCCGATTTTCGAGATGCTTTCCGTTGCTGTGAAGAAGCCCGACATTGTCGCCGCGGAAGTTGTCGCAGACGGACTTCTCCGTCGGTTTTACGGTAGCGAAGAAGAGCCGAACAAGTAGAGGGGGCCGAAGGGCCCCGGCGGGGTTGCCGCGCATTTTGGCGGGAGCCGGGCGGGCTCGCTCCGCACCGGTTGCCGAACTCGGGGCGCGGATTGGCCGGCGGCGAGCGCAGATCAGGATTTGGGCGCGCGGTGAGAATAGCCCGGCGCGTCACGGACTGAGTGAAGACGTGACCATCACGCGAAGCGTAGCGGAAACCGTGAGGTTTTCGTGGGAGTTGGCCCGCGTCGGAGCGAAAAGCTCACGCTTTCCGCTCCGGAAAATTGTTCTGCGCCCGCCGCCGGTGCCGCGGTGACGTTTCGCTGGCCGGGGGCGATCAAACCGTGCACAACGTCGGCGTGTCCCCGCCCGCCCCGTCCTCCGTGTCTCGTGCTGTGCGCGCAATCGTCTGCGCGGGGCTGCTGGCCGGAGCGCTCGATATCGGCTACGTGTTCGTCTATTTCCACCGCGCCGATCCGCTGGCAATTCTGCGGGGCATCGCCGCGGGGTTGCTCGGGCCGGGGGCGCGCCAAGGCGGGCTCGGCACCGCGGCGCTCGGCCTCGCGTGCCACTTCACGATCGCGTTGGGGGCGGCGGCGGTGTTCTACGCGGCCAGTCGCAAGTTCGCCGTGCTCGTGCGGCGGCCGTGGGTGGCGGGGCCGCTCTACGGCGCGGTCGTGTGGCTCGTGATGAATCTCGTCGTGCTGCCGCTCTCGGCGAACCCGCCGAAGAGTTTCCCGGCGCCCAACTGGATCCCGATTCTCGTGGCGCACCTCACGTGCGTGGGTCTGCCGATCGCACTGGTGGTGGCGCGTTGCGCTAAGGTTGGGACGGATTCCGCCTCGTCGCCGGACCCGCAGCAGGCATGATGTGCGGCGTCTCTCGTCCCACCTCATCCTCCCCATGAAACTCCATCGTTTCCTCGTCTCACTTGGCACCCTCCTCATCTGCGCTTTGGCCGCCTCGGCCGCCGACGCCACCGGCACCTGGAAGTGGAAATTCGCCGGCCCGAACGGCGAAATCGAAACCACGCTCAAACTCACCAGCAAGGACGGCAAACTCGCCGGGACCTACGCCAACCAGTATGGCGAGACCGCGGTGGCTGACGCCGCGCTCAAGGACGACACGCTCACCTTTTCCGTCGAGCGCGATCTGGGCGGGAACAAGTTCACGTTGAAATTCAAGGGCAAGCTCGAGGGCGACGCGATCAAGGGCGAATTCGAGGCGCCCGGTTTCGACGGCGGCGCGGCCCGCAAGGTCGAGTGGCACGCCACGCGGGTGAAGGAAGAGGCGGGGGCGGCCGGAAAGAAATGAGCGGTCCGGCGCGAAAAGTCCGCTGGGGTGTGCTCGGCTACGCCCGGATCGCGCGCGAGTCGGTGATGCCTGCCATCCTGCGCGCGGAAAACTCCGAACTCTACGCGCTCGCCTCGCGCGACGCCGCGAAACTCGCCGAGGCGCGCGCCCGGTTTCCGATGCTGGCGCAGACGTTCGTCGGCTACGAGGAGCTGTTGCGCGACGCGGCGGTCGACGCGGTTTACCTCCCGCTGCCCAATTCGCAGCACCGGGAGTGGACGATCCGCGCGGCGGAGCGCGGCAAACACGTGCTCTGCGAAAAACCGCTGGCGCTGACCGCGGCCGAGGTGCGCGAGATGCGCGCGGCGTGCGCGGCCAACGGGGTGCTCCTGACGGAGGCGTTCATGTATCGCTACACCGACCGCACGCGGCAGGTGCAGGCGGTCTTGCGGTCGGGCGAGTTGGGGGAAGTGAAATTCGTGCACGCGAGCTTTCGGTTTCCGCTGACGAATCCGGCGTCGATCAAACTGAAACCCGAACTCGGCGGTGGCTCGCTCTATGACGTGGGGGTTTATCCGATCAACTTTGCCGGGTTGGTGCTCGACACGCTGGCGGGCGGACCGGGCCGGGCGCGACCGACGGAGGTGCGCGCACTGGCGGTGCGCGAGGGCGGCGTGGACGTGATGTTCTCCGCGCTGATGCGCTACCCGACGGGCGCGATGGCGTCGTTGCATGCCGGTTTCAACGCGGAGAAACGCATCGTCGCGGAGATCATCGGCACGAAGGCGACGCTCGAGATCGCCGATCCGTTTTTCGATCCGCCGGGCGCCTTGGTGCTGCGGCGGGGCGAGGAGCGGCGGGAGATCCCGGTGGCGGCCAGCGATCGCTACCGGGCGGAGATCGAGGATTTCGCCGCGGCGATTCTGGAGCGCCGCCCGCCGTTGCTCGGGCTCGACGAGAGTGAGCGCAATGCAGAGGTGATCGATCAACTCCTCGCCGCGGCCGGGCTCGACCGGCGATGACGCGGCGGTCGGCTTGACTCAGGCGAGCGCCCCGGCCCACTTCCGGGCATGAAGTCCGGAGTCTTGTTCCTTCTTGCAGCGAGTGCGCTGGCGGCGGCCGCCGCGGCGCCGCAGGCCGAGCACCCGGCGCAGGAAATCGAGGCCGTGCGAAAATTCCGCGTGGCCGAGCTCCAGAAACCCGACGGGTGGCTCACGCTGGTCGGCCTGCATTTCCTGCCGGCCGGGGAAAGCACGATCGGTCGCGCGAAAGACAACACCGTGGCGCTCGCGGCGGGCCCGGCGCGCCTCGGCCGGGTGACGCTCGCCGCCGATGGGGCGGTGACCCTGGCGATGGCCGCCGGGGTCGACGCGCAGGTCGAGGGAAAGCCGGTCCGGGTGGCGCAGTTGAAACCCGGCGAGGGCAAGGTCAAACCCACGATGGTGACCGTGGGCACGGTGAGCCTCTTTGCGATCGAGCGCGGCGGGAAGAAGGCGCTGCGCGTGAAGGACAGTGCGTCGCCGCGGCGCACGCAGTTTGCCGGTCTCGACTATTTCGCGACCGATCCGGGGTGGCGGATCGAGGCGCGGTGGGTGGCGTTCGAAAAATCCCGCATGGTTCCGATCACGAACGCGCTCGGGCAGACCGCGCCGGAGCCGGTGCCGGGCAAGGCGGTGTTCGAGCGTGGCGGCCGGACCTACGAATTGCTGCCCATCGACGAGGGGCGCGACGTGCCGCTGTTCTTCGTGATCTCCGATGCGACGAGTGGGAAGGAGTCGTATGGCGCCGGACGGTTTCTGTATGTGCCGTGGCCGACAGAGGGCGCGAAGACGATCGTGCTCGATTTCAACCTCGCCGAAAATCCGCCGTGCGCGTTCACGCCGTTTGCGACGTGTCCCCTGCCGCCGAAGGAGAACCTGCTGCCGTTTGCCGTCGCGGCCGGGGAGAAGAACTACCGCGGCGGGCATAAGTAGCGTGGATTGAGTTTGTAGCCCCGGCTTTAGCCGGAATCCAAAGCGCCTTCGTTCAATCCTTCCGGCTGAAACCGGGGCTACGAACTCGGAATCGCGTTGTCGGGTAGGGGCTGCATTCGTCTCGCGTCGCGCGTGACGACCAGCACGATGCCTCCTCCCCAATTCGCGACCCCATGAAACTGAATCGTCGGAGCTTCCTTGCGACCGCCGCCACCGGTGCGGCGGCGATGAGTCTGCCCACCACCTCGCGCGCCGCGGCGGCCGGCACGAAGCGCCCTGTGCTGATGCACGCCGGCCACCAGCACGATCACAGCGAGCCGACGTTGCAGGCGCTGGCGGCGTTCGGGGTGACGCACATCTGCAGCGGGCATCTGTCGCGTAACGTCGAAAAAGACTGGTCGGTGGACGCGCTCGCGCGGTTGCGCCGGCACGTCGAATCGTTCGGCCTCCAACTCGACTGCGTGCCGCTGCCGATGAGTTCCGCGGCGATCACGCGGGCGGAGATGCCGGAGATTTTGCTGGCGAAGGATCCGCAACGCGATCGCGCCATCGAGGATCTTTGCACGATGATCCGCCATTGCGGGCAGGCCGGCATTCCGATGGTGAAATACAACCTGACCTTTATCGGCGTGGTGCGCACCGAGCCGACAACCGGCCGCGGCGGCGCGACATTGAGCACGTTCGACTACGGGGCGGCGAAAGATCCGGGGCCGTATCCGGAGGTGGGTCGCATCACCGAGGAAATTTATTGGGATCGGATCGAGTATCTCCTGAAGCGGATCGTGCCGGTGGCCGAGGAGGCGAAGGTGAGGATCGCCTGCCACCCACAGGACCCCGCGATGCCAAAGGGCAAGGGCTGGCGTGGCGTGGAGACGGTGCTCGGCTCGCCGGAGGGGTTGCGCCGCTTCGTCGAGACCCAGGCGAGTCCGTATCACGGCCTGAATTTCTGCCAGGGCACGGTGAGCGAGATGCTCGCGAAACCGGGCGAGCAAATCTACGACGTGATCCGCGAGTTCGCGGGCCGCGGGAAGATTTTCAACGTCCACTTCCGCAACATCCGCGGCGGCTTCCTGAAGTTTCAGGAGACGTTTCCCGACGACGGCGACGTGGACATGCCGCGCGCCCTCCGGGCCTATCGCGACGCCGGCTACGCGGGCATGATCATGCCGGACCACGTGCCCACGGTGGCTGGCGATCCGACGCGGCAGAAGGCGTTCGCGTTTTGCTTCGGCTACATCCAGGCGTTGCTGCAACAACTGCGCGCGGAAACATGAGTTGTAACGATGCAGTCGGCCGTGGCAGCCGACGTGAGGCGGCGGGGATCAGGGGAGCGTCGCATCACAGCCTCGTCACCTCGGCTGCTACTTCGCGGTGCGGATTTCGACTGCATGGTTACGGCTGAGCCAAACTGTCCGACGCCTCCGCGTTTGTCGGCGGTCGGGCCGCCGCGTTCGATGCGCCGCTTCACTCAACCCCCATCCCCACCATGAAATCATCCCGTCGATTCCTCGGGGCGCTCGTCGCCCTTTGTTTCACCGCCGTCGCCGCGTTTGCGGCGGACGCTTCACCGGCCGGCACTTGGAAATGGACGCAGCAGGGCCGCCAGGGCGGCCAAGCCACCGAACGCTCGCTCGTGCTCGAACTCAAGGACGGCAAGCTCACCGGCACGCTCAAGGGTTTTACGGCCGGCCAGTTTGAAGTGCCCGACATGGCCATCGAAGAAGCATCGTTCAAGGACGGCACAGTCAGCTTCAGTGTCACCCGCGAATTCAACGGCAACAAATTCACCACGAAATACACGGGCAAGCTCGCGGGCGACAAGATCACAGGCTCCAGCGAGTCGCCGGGCCGCGAGGGCGGCATGCAGAAGCGCGACTGGAATCCGACGCGCGCGAAGTAACCACCCGGCTTTCGCCGCCACGCATCCCGCTCCACTTGGAGCGGGATTTTTTTCGCCGCTCCGCCAAACTGTCAGGCGCGACTGCTCCAACTGGGTGCTTGCCCGTGGTGGCGCACTCGTGTCCGAATCGGTTTCGTCCGTCCTCCGTCCCGCATGTCTGCCAATCCCAGCCCGCGTTCAGGATCGCCCTTTGCCGGCCGTCGCCGCTGCGCCATCGTGGGCCTCGGCTCACGCCACGAGCTTTACCAGGACGGCATCGAAAAGACCCACGCGGCCCACGCGCAACTCGTCGCGGTGTGCGACGCGAACGCGGGCCGCCTTGAGCTGGCGCGCCGGCGTTCCGTCCAAAACGGCGCCGCCGTGCCGCCCGGTTACGCGGCCACGGATTTCGAGCGGATGCTCGCCGAGACCAAGCCGGACACGGTGATCGTCACGACCACCGACTCGGCGCATCACGACTACATCGTGCGCGCGATGGAGGCCGGCTGCGATGTCATCACCGAAAAGCCGATGACGACGGACGCGGACAAGTGCCGCGCCATCCTCGATACGCGCCGCCGCACCGGGCGCCGCTGCCGCGTGACGTTCAACTATCGCTACTCCCCGCCGCGTTCGCAGGTGAAGGACATCCTCATGAGCGGGGAGATCGGCGAGGTGCTGTCGGTCGATTTCCACTGGCTGCTCAACACCCACCACGGGGCCGACTACTTCCGCCGCTGGCACAGCCACAAGAAGAACTCCGGCGGCCTGATGGTGCACAAGTCCACGCATCACTTCGATCTCGTGAACTGGTGGCTGGGCGCCGTGCCGGCCACGGTGATGGCGACGGGCGAGCGGGTGTTCTACACGCCGGCGATGGCGCGCCGTCTCGGTCTCGGCGGCCCGCATGAACGCTGTGCCACGTGCCCGGAAAAATCGCGGTGCAGCTTCGCGATGGATCTCGCGGCCAATCCGGGACTCAAGGCGCTCTACCTCGATTGCGAGCAGCACGACGGATATTTCCGCGACCGGTGCGTGTTTCGCGGCGACATCGACATCGAGGACACGATGAGCGTCATCGTCGGCTACGACAATGGCGTGAAACTGAGTTACTCGCTCAATGCCTTCAACGCGTGGGAGGGCTACACGGTGGCGTTCAACGGCACGCGCGGGCGCCTCGAGCACACGATCGTCGAATCGGTCTACGTGAACGGCACCGACACCGTGCAAGGCGGCATCGCCGACGGCGGCGTGTCGATCCGCGTGATCCCGCTGCGCGGGGCCGCGCGCGACGTCACGCCGTGGACCGCGGTGGGCGATCACGGGGGGGGCGACCGGTTGATGCTCGAGGATATTTTCCTGCCCCAGCCGGCTCCCGACAAATATCTGCGCGCCGCCGATGAGCGGGCCGGGGCCTGGTCGATCCTCGTGGGCATCGCCGCCAATCGTTCGATCGCGACGGGGGCGGCGCAGCGGATCTCCGATTTGATTTCCGGGGTGCCGCGTCCGGACTACGCACCGATGCCGTCACGCGACCAGCCGCTGCCGATGCCGCCGAGAGTGTAGGCATGTTGCGTGACCAATGGGCCGGGACGCGGGCGGGGATGGAGTAACCTGGCGTCTGGGGTGGAGATGGCGCCGGTGCGCGCCGATCAACCGTGGTAGAGCCGGTGGAGGCTCTGCGCCGTGAGGCGAATGTTTTCCCGCAGCTCCTTCGGGCCGAGCACCTCCGCGGCGGCGCCCCAGCCGAGCACCCATTGTTCGATTTCACTCAGCGCACCGAGGCGCAGACGGAGTTCGAGGGCGCCGCCGGGCAACTCGCGCAGCTCCTGGGACTCGTGCCACTCGCGTTCGCGGATGCGGTCGGCGACGGTCGCGGTGAAACGGATCACGACGCGGTAGTCGCCGCGGCCACCGACCACGCCGAGGGCGTCGGCGAAGAATTTCTCGGGCGAAAAATCGGCCGGACGCTCGAAAGTCGTCGCCGTCACGGTCACGTCGGAGATGCGCGGCACCGCGAACGTGCGCAGCGCGGCGCGCTCGAGGTCGTGGCCGACGAGGTAGAAGAGGTTCTCGCGGTTCGCGAGGTGGTAGGGGCGCACGCGGCGCGCGACGGCCCGGGGGGCGCCGGCCTTGCGGTAGGCGAAGGTGACTTCGCGCTGCTTGAGCACGGCGCCGCTGAGGGCGTTGAAGCTGGCGAGATCGGTCTTGCCGAGGCCGATGTTCTTGAACGAGACGGCGCGCACTTCGTCGGCGGGCGAAAACGAGATGCGGTCGCGCAGGCCGCCGGCGAGTTTTTCGAAGGCGATTTCGAGCTGCCGGTGGAAGGGCGTGCCGCGGTATTGCTCGAGGGCGCGGCGCGCCACCAGCAGGGCGAGCAGCTCGCCCTCGGTGACCTTCACCGTGGGAAAGGCGCCGACGGGATGCGTGTAGCGGTAGGCCTGGATCTGCGCGTCGAACTCGATCGGCAGATCGAGGCGGTCGCGCATGAAGGCGATGTCGCGCACGATGGTTTTGCGCGAGACTTCGAGGGCGCGCACGAGGTGGGAACAGTTGACGAGGGCGCCGCGGGCGAGTTCGTCGTGGATGCGGAGCATGCGCTCGAGCGGGGGGCGGGAAAGCTGGGGGCCGGCGGGCATGAGGCAGGGTCTGGGAACCAGTATGACGTTCTGATGGGAGGTGAAGACTTTAAGTTGAGCGGCGCCGGCCGCGCGGTGAAGCTGCTCCAGCGGTGCACGACGGGGTCGCGTTGATTTCCGCGACGCCCTGGAGGATGCGGGCCTGGAGTTCCTGCCAGGTTTTCATGCAAATGCCCCGCCGGAAGATGCGGGCCATTTGCCCGAAAAGAGTCTCCATCACTTCGAGCCAGAAACCGTGTCCGGGCGTAGGCCGATACCGGGGCGATTTCGCCGCCCTGCGCTGCCCGTGGGCCAGCCGGCTGACCCGCGTGAGGGCGTCCGAGCTGGTTCGCGTGACGTTGGCGCGGCCTAGCTTGTGACGGCAGCCGGACGACCCACCGACGAAAAGAGCGCCCCGCTGGCGGATGGCATCGCGCTGTTGGCGGCCGCCTTACCTTCCTCAATAGCGTCCCCAAAAACCGGGAAAACGGGTCAAAAAGAGGGTAACGGTGGCCAAAGCGAAGCTCCGCAAGCACACGCCGAGGTTGTTCCAATTAGCGATAGCGGAACAACTTTGGCCAAGGCTGTCGACACCTAGAGGAATGTTTGAAAGGGCCTGATTTGGATTGATCGGGCCGGTTTTACCTATGGGCGGGGCACTCGGGGCGAGACATTGCAAAGATTTCGACGCGGCGCCTGTTGGTGCGCTCATCGAAATGAATGAAATGGCTCCTCCCACCCCGTGCGCGGGCGCCCCAGATGGGTCGACAGAGCGAATCCTAACGGGCGCTCGCGACGGCGCCGTTGGCCGCCATGGCCAGGAGCGCGTCTTCCATGATTCGAGCCGACTTGCCGGGCTCGAACTTCGCGCAAAAGGCGATCACGCCCTGGATGGCCTCCTCGGGCGTCGCGGCAGACAGGATGATCCCCCGGATGGGTGCCAGCTCGCCCGGGAACACCGCGGCGAGATCCACCGCCCCACTCTCGGCGATCAGATCGACCGCGTCGTCAGCTTTTTTTTTTAGCGCGGCGCGGCCGGCACGACGGAGTTCGGAGAGCGAGTAGGCCGAGAAGCCCATCGGGCCGCCCGGCATGGCGACCGGCGCCGGCTTTTCCGAGCGGCGCACGGGGAATCCGACCTTCTCCGAGATGATCTGGATCGCAGCGTCTTCGACCTCGAGGCCGGCGCCAGTCAGGGAGTCGAGCGTGTCGCACAGCGCCTTGACATCCTCGGGCGAATTGGCGCCCCAGACCGCCAGCGGCGGCCGGCCCTTGAGGCCGTTGATCTCGAGGAACTGCTTGAACAACCCGTTGCGCAGCGTCGCGCCCAGGCGCCGGGCGTCGCCGGCGCGCTTCTCGTCGCGCTTCTTCCCCTGCTCGCGCGCGTTACCCGAGTTCATGCCCGTGGCCTGGGCATCGGAGCTGAGCGTCTCGCCGTTGATGAGCTTGGAGATCTCGCGGTTGCAGAGTTCGATGAACGTCTTGTAGGCCTCGCCTGAGTCGCCCGCGGCGGCCTGCTTGATCTCTACCTCGGTTTCCTTGCTCACCACGAGGCCGCCGATCTTGGTCGCCAGCGCGAAGGCCGACTCGAGCACGCTGCGCGAGGCATCGTCCGCCTGGTCATACTTGCCGACGACGAACGGCGCGCCGTAGCGATCGAGGAAACGCGCCCACCAGTCGCGGGTCATGTGGCAGAGCAGCCACCAGAACACCAGGGAGCGCATCGGCCCGCCCCAATTGTCGGGCACCGAGGTGAGCAGGTGCCCGCGGTGTTGGATATAGCGGCTGGGCTCCGGCGTGAAATTCGTGGACGTCGGGTAGCCGCGCTCGTCGGTGTCGCGTAGCTTGAGCGGCCCATCGGTATAGGTGATGAGCTGGTAGGGCACCGGTGTGAGGCTCGCGAGTTCGTAGCGCAGACCGGGCTTGGTCGCCGGCTTGTAGACCTTTTCGATGAGCGAGACGGGCCAGAGCACCGAGTCGAGGAGGTGCGCGCAGGCATTTTCCCAATCGTCATGCTTGGCCAGCTCCAGCTTCACGAGCTCGGCCGCCGCCACATCGTCCGCATTGGCCTTGTCGAACGGGATGACGTTCAACGTGTCGCTGAGCACGGCCTCTTTCCGGTCCGTCAACCGGCCCTGCAGGTGCGAGCCGCTGCAAACGATGTCCTGATAGAGGGCGAAGAGCCCTTCCACGTCGCCCGCCTCGGCCGCACGGAGGATGTCGTGCACACGATCGACGTCGAGCGTGGCGGCGAGCGAGCCGGGCATGGCGCGCGGCGTGTAAATGGTGCGCCGCTGCAGGGGCAGGTAGCTCGCGACGATCGCGAGGATGGCTTTTGCGCGCTCTTGGATAGTCATGGTCGGAATGGGTTTGGCCGGCGCTCAGATCGCCCGCCGGCTGCCACCGCGGCGGCCGAACTTGTGGGCAAACTTGTTGTTGAGCTTCCGGGCCGGGCCCCTGGCCGGCGCTCCATAGCGCCCGGTCGCCACGGCGGCGGCCGTGGCCGGGCCGCCCGCCGCGATGAGGGCATGGAGTGCGAGCTCGCCGGAACGGTGGCAATCGGCGTGGCCGCCATCGTCGAGCACATCGGAGAAAAACGAGCCGCGGTCGCGCACGGTCTGCCGGTAGTCGCGTTCGACCCAGCGCTCGGGGGGCAGCGCGTAGTAGCCATCGTCCATCGTATTGATGAGCAGGTTGGCCAGGTAGTCCTTCATGGACATGGTCTCGCCCCGGTAGTCGGTGTTTTCGCTGGCGACCACGAGCTCCACCGGCAGCTTGCCGGCGAACTTGGCGCGCGTCTGCACAGCGAAGTAGCGTTCGTTGGTGGCATCGATGCAGAGCTTGCGGGCGCGCAGATCGCGCGAGCGCAGGCCTTCGACGATGAGGTTGAGCAGCAACCACGGGATCTCGGGATCGCCCGCCTTGAAGCGCAGCAACAGGCGCGCGTAATAGGTGTTGCCGCCCTGTTGGGTGACCGTGATGGCCGAGGGGTTGCTCTTTCCCTTGGTGGTCGTCGCGATGTCGTAGCCGATGCCCACGCGCGGCGAGTTGCGGTCGAACAACTCCGCCCAGCCTTTCGGCAGGATGTCTTCGACGCGGATGCTGCGGGCGCGGGTGCTCATCCGGCCGCCTCCCTGTGATCGTAGGCATGGGACATCGTCGCGAGTTCCTGCGTGCTCGCGGTGGGCAGGGCCTCGAAATACTTCGCGCGCTCCTGCGCCTTGCGATGGAGCCGCCGCCCGGCCACGTAGCCGCGGTGGTATTCGATGCGCCCGAAAGCGCGCAGGTGGGCCACGTAGTTTTCCATCGCGCCGATGCGCTTTTCCAGCCGCGCCAGCACCGCCGCGGACACGACGCGAACATCAACCCGCTGTTTTTGGCGGCGCTTTTTGGCGATCGCGCGGCATACCGGGCATTGCTGGAAGCCGGTGCCTACCTTGTCGTGCAGGCGACCACAGTGGGAGCAGCGATCCGGCCGCGCGCGGCGCACGGCCTGGCGCGACCATCGCGCGCGAGCCTTTTCCCTGGCGTGCTCGTGATCGAACGGCTTCATGGGTTGACCACCGGCTTGCCCTTCGTCGCTTCCGGCAGGTAGGACCAGTGCGCGATCAGTCGCTTGCAGGCGGCGTCGACCAATGCCTCGCGGTCCAGTTTCTTCTCGTTGTGATGCACCAGCATTCCGGTGGGGCCGTGCGAGCAGACCCAGCGCAAGTCAGGCTTGGGCTCGGTGCCATCTGGGATGCGGCGGTGGATCAGAAACTCGACGCCGCGGAAGGTGAACAGGAAGACATCGGTGGTCACCAGACCGTTCCACGTATTGAGCCGCCGCGGCACCGGGAAGTGCGAGAGTGAGGGATTCCCCTGCGGTGAGGACGATTCCGCGGGCTTGGCGCCAGCCTCAAAGAACGTAGATACGTCCCTCTCTTCTGAGGCAGCAGGAGACACCACAGAGCAACCACCGACAGCGGCAGATGCGACACGCGGCTTCTGTTGTTTAGGATTTGAGGTGATGGTTGAGGGCACGGCCGGTTAGGGGAAAATTGGATAGCGTGGCGTTCATGCTTCAGCCTTCGCCAGCCGCTCCGCGATGAGCGGATGATAGGCCGGGTTGAGTTCGACGAGCACGGCGCGGCGGCCGTGCTTGAGGGCGACTTCGGCCACGGTGCCGCTGCCGCCAAATGGATCGAGCGCCACCCCCCCCCGCGGACATCCCGCGAGAATGCAGGGCTCCACAAGCGCCGGAGGAAATGTCGCGAAGTGCGCACCGCGGTAGGCGCGCGGAGCGACCAGCCACACATCGCGCTTGTTGCGGTGCGTGACGAGTCCGCACACCGCCGCCGAAAAGGAGCGATTCTGTTTTGCGCGCACCTGTGCTTCGGCCTGGTGATCGGCGTCGCGATTGACTCGCACGCGGCTGTTTTTACCGAAGACCTTCCGACGCGCCGGCGTATTATGAGCGATCGCGCTATGGGCGCCCGCCCCGGTCATCCAGCCAGCCGGAGTGATTTTACGATAGAGTCCGCTTCCGCGCGGGTGCGCGGTGCCGCTCACCGGCTCCTTGATCGCCGTGGCGTCGAAAAAGTAGCGCGGCGATTTCGTGAGGAGAAAAAGAAACTCGTGCGCCTTCGTGCAGCGGTCGCGCACGCTCTCGGGCATCGGGTTCGGCTTAGCCCAAATGATGTCTTGCCGCAGATACCAGCCATCGGCCTGCAGCGCGAAGGCGAGACGCCAAGGCTGGCCGATCATATCTTTCGGTTTCGCGCCGCGCGCTCGCATCGGGCGCACAACGTGATCGGGTGCCGTAGCGATGCGATACTCACGGCGGCGATCACTGTATTTCGTATCGCAGTGTCCGCCTTTGCTGGTGTGGCAATCGCCCATGTTCACCCAGCACGTGCCGTCCCGGCGGAGCACGCGGTGCAGCTCGCGGAAGATCTCCACGAGATGGCCGATGAACATCACCGGATCGGGTTCGAGGCCGAGCTGGCCGCGCCAGGCCGGATAGTCCACCGGGGGCAGCCCCGGCATGGGCGAGTAGCTGCCGGCGGAAAAATCGAGGTGCGGCCCTTGGTAGTCACGCAGGCCCCAATACGGCGGCGAGGTCACGATGCAGTGGATTGTCTCCGGCGGCAGCTCGCGCACACGCGTGAGCGCATCGCCCTGGAGCACGCGGCATCGCGGCTCGGCTGTGACTTCGGGGGCTGTCTCGACGCCGATCATACCGCAATCTCCTCCGTCACGTTGACGCCGGTGCACTCGCCTTTGCCGAGGGCGAAGGCGCGGGCGAGGCTGGCGAGCGAGATGGCGGCCGTGCCGCCGGCCACGAACTCGCATCCGTAATTTCGATCCCACGCGGTCTTGTCGAAGGCGAGCGCGCGGTGCTCGTCGGGTGTGATTTTCTCGCCGGTGTCCGGGTGGTGCATCCACACACCGGCCTCAAACGCATCCCACGCGGTCACGCGGTGCACGTGCAGGCCATAGCCGCTCGTGTAGAAATTGCCCTCGGCCCTGGCCTCCCACTCGGCGCCGGGTGGCGGCGCGAGCATTTCCCAGGAGTAGTGCTTGTCGTCGGGCGGCGGGGTGGTCGCGTAGCGGAGGCGGAAGGTCGGGTTCGATTCCATGAACGGCTCGACGGCCTCCACGACATCCTGGCAATTCGGGGCGCGGCCAAATTCGTCGAACAGGATGTGGCCCGTCCAGCCCACCGCTGTCGCGGGATTCGGCGCGATCACGCGCGTGCGCGAGCACGTGGTGCGGTCGTGCCAGAGCTTGGCCTCGATCTTGGAGTGCTCGAACAGATCGGTGAAATCCTCGAGCGGCAGATCGTCGCCATTGGTTTCGAGCTTCGCTCCGTTGGCCGCCGCAGCCTCGCGCAGCTTGTTGAGATGGGTGCGCCAGGCCTGCGCCTCCTTGATGAGCACCTCGGTGCCGAGCGAGATCGCGGCCGAGATGATCGTGGTGAGACAGCCGGGCGTCTCCATCATCCAATCGAGGCCTTCGTTGGCGAGCAGGTAGCTCTTGCCGCCCTGGCGGCGCCACACGCGGGCCAGACGGCGGATCGGCTGCCGGAAGCTCGCGCGCTGGTAGAGCCGGAAAGGCACGATGCCTTTCTTCAACAGCGCAGCCTGGCCTCCGCCTGACTTCGATGTCCTCGGGTTGGGCATGACGTCAGGGGCCGGGGTTTGGGGTCTTGGGTCTGGGGGCAGACTCCAATTCCACCGGGATCGGCGTGGGCAGCTGCGGGCCGGACATGCAGCCGGAGAGAACGAGAACGATTAAGAGAAAGAGAACGATTCTCATAGGAGCACGGCTTGTTGCACGGTCGCGATCTCGCCGAGGGTGAGCGCCACGAACCGCTGCGTCTGCGGTTCCCAGGGCTCCCACTGGCCGTCGACATACCAGAGGTTGATCTCATGCCACGGGCCATCGGCGCGGTGGTATTTGATCGCCGCCACGGCCAACGATTCGGCCTCCGCGGGAATGCCGGTGGCTTCCATTTTGCCGAACAAATCGACGGCCTCGAGCAGCGCGCGAAACGCGAAATGCTCGCACTGGTTGCCGCGCTTCGCCCAGCGCAGATCGTCGCGCGCGGCGAGCAGGCGGAAATAATAGGTCGCGAAATCGCGCTCCACCCAGGCGCGCGTGGGCGCGCAGTAGACGTTGTTGGCCACGACTGGCGCCGGCCACGCGGTGGCGGGGAACTGCTCGTTCAGCTTCGCGACGAGCTGCGCTCCGGTGTAAACAATCGCGGTCATGGGCGATGGGTGATGGGTGATCGGCTCCCGGCATCCGACTCCGCCCCGAACATCGCGAGGCGCAGTTGCTCGATCTTCACCGGACGTGCGGCCTTGCCCTCGGCGATTTCCTGGGCGCGTTTGTCGGTGAACCACGTGAGGAACAGTTCGCAGCTGCGCACCTGGAATTGCTTCTCGGCCAGTTGCACCTGGCGCTCCTTTTGATCGAGCAGGCGCTCGCGCTGCCGCGCCTTGCGTGCCTCGAGGTCGGTGGAGCGCAGGGCCACGAGGGCTTTGGTCAGGCCGGCGATGTCGTCGTCGGTGGCGGTCTCGAGCTTTTCGAGGATCTTCCCGCCGAGGATCGCGGCCGAGCCATCGGTGAGATCGCCGCCCGCGGCTTCCCCGAGTTTCTGGGCGAAGCGCGCGAGCTCGCCGAGTTGCGCCACCTTCTCCTGTTGGGCGAGCCACTCCTGGTAGCCGCCCTGGCGCCACTCGCTCAGATTCTGCGGCGAAATGGGGTTTTCTTCAAAACCCCGGAAATGCTCGTCGAGCACCGCGAGCACTTCCGGCAGCGTGTGCAGCCAGGCGATGAGCTTCGGGCCGGGCACGTTGTCGCGCAGCTGGCGGTTGACCTCGTCGCGGATCGCGAGAGGCAGGCGGCCGATTTTTCCGGTGCGGGCTTTAGCCATCGGAATTATTTCCTCTGCCGCTCCTGTTCAAGTGCGGCGCTCAGATCGATCACCTGGCGCTCAAGTTTTTGGAACTCCGCCGGGCTGTGCCAGATCTCCGCCGCCTGTGGCGTGTAGATCCCGTTGGCCGTCTGGATCGGCCGTCCCGCCGGCAGCGCGAGCACCCGCGGCT
The DNA here is from genome assembly GCA_016235555.1 of Verrucomicrobiota bacterium. Classification (GTDB taxonomy): domain Bacteria; phylum Verrucomicrobiota; class Verrucomicrobiia; order Opitutales; family Opitutaceae; genus JACRKC01. The sequence goes on along the minus strand of JACRKC010000110.1, from coordinate 94,542 downwards.
GGTAGAGTTGCGACGATGCCCCGGGCGCGGACGATCCGGTCGCGCAACCGGTCAGCCCGCACATGATCGACATCGCGAGCAGAGCGACGGAGAAATTCGATTTCATCCTCATCGCTGCGGATGGCATCTTCGATTTCACGCTCGAGCGCCCAGCGCTGGCGGAAAACCTGCAATTCGAGATAGAGGCGCAGGGCACGGGCGAGATCGGCGAGGAGGGTGAGCACATTCGGAGGAGGACTGACGAAGCGTCACTCCTTGGTCGGCGCCGGTGGGCGCAGTTGCGGGCCGATCTTGATCGAGCCGAGGTAGTCGATCAGCCAGGCCACGATTTTGAAGGCGCGCGAGTGCTCCACCTTCTCGAGCATGGCGTCGTCATCCGGGGTGGGCGTCGAGCGCACGTAGGCCTCGGCCACGGAGACGATCGGTTTGAACACCACGCGCAACGAGGCGATCACCACGAGCACCGAGACGAGCCACGGGTGATTCTGGGCGAAGGTGACGATGAACGGCGTGGCGACGGCCGCGGCGGTGTCGAGCGTGGCCTGCGCGGCCGCGTGGCCGACATCGGGAGCCACGGTCTGGGCAGAGGCGAGGGCGGCCAGGGTGAGCGAGGCGGCCTGCACGAGGCCGGCGAGAATGAAGGTCTTGAACAGTGTTTTCATGGGCAGGATTCGTTTTTTTTGACCACAGACTACACGGATGGCACGGATGCCGGGCATGGGTGGCAGGGGCCTTGATCCGTGTTCATCTGTGTAATCCGTGGTTAAAGTGTTTGGGTTTGAGCTCGGCCTGGCTCAGGCCCGCCCGTGGGCGGCGACGCCGGCGGTGGAAGCCTGGTAGAAGGGCGTGCGCGACACGGGATCGGCCGTCACGGCCACGAATCCGGCGGCGTGCAGGGCCTCGATTTCGGCCTGGACATCCGCCAGCTCGAACTCGGCGTTGATCTGGCGGCTGCGCTGGACGCGGCGGGCGAGCATTTCGGCCGAGAGGGCCACCGCGCGGGTGGCCACGAGCTCGGCCAGCACGAGGTGGCGCAACAGATCGCGCTCGGATGCGGTGAGGAAGCTCATCGGGGTTGGTTCATGCGGTCGCGCATGGATTCCATCTGGCCCTCCAAGCGGCCGAGACCGCGTTCGACCGATTGGATGTTTTCGGAGAGGGATTGGGAAAGCGTCTCGATGCGGGCGGCGAAGTCGTTGGCGAGGGCATCGAGCCGGTCCTGCGTGATGCGTGCGTTGGACTCCATTTTCTCGAACAGCTCGCGGGTGGTCTCCCGCGTGTAAGTGCGCTGGGCGCGGAGATCCTCATCGCGGCGCGCCTCCAGGTTGCGGACCTTGTCCTTGAGTGCGGCGATCTCGAGTTCGTGCCCGGCGGCCTGTTTCTGGGCGGTGGCGAGATCGGCCATGTTGCGGTTGAGGGCCTCGATCGAGGTTTCGAGTCGCACGAGCTGGGCGTCGAGCGGGGGCTTCCGCCGGCCAAAGGCCCACAGCGTGCCGAGGGCGATGAGGAGCGAGACGAGGTTCCAGACGTTGACCTGGAAATCCGCCGAGAGCGGGGTGAAGTCCGCGGCCCGGGCCGGGCCGGCCGCCAGGAGACACAGCAAGGGGCGAGTGATCCGGGAAGGCAGGCGGAGGCAGCGCGGCGACATGGGCCGCAGTTAATCAAACCTTGCCCTGCTCCCTCTACCCGCCGTGGCGCGGGTGGGGAGCGTGGCGCGTTAGGTTTGATTTTGTTGGGTGGGCCGGACGCAGGCCAGTCCGCTCGTGGCGCCGGATCGGGAGATTTTCCCGGCCCGATGGCGCCGGGTTTGATTGCGTCGCGCCACGTTCCTGTCTGCGATTCCAATACTCCGAATGTCGAAGAAGACAAAAAAAGGAGCCTTTGGCGGCTCACCCACCCGCACCGAAATCATTACAACCACCAATATCAAAGTGAATTTCTGGGGTATGGTGCGCGACGTATGCATTCACGCCATGAATCGCGGCCAACTCATCGCCTTGGCTCTGGCGACGATATTGGTGCTTCTCGTTTGGAAAGCGCCCGCCGATCAAGTGATCCCGATCATCCAGGCGATCTTACAGAGATTGCGCAAGGGTGAGGGGTTAGGATACATTTTGCTCATTTTTTGCCTGCTCGCGTGGGCCGTGCACGCACGATGGCAACGGAGCTCAATCGCGGGTGAAATGAACCGTATAGGTAGGGAGAAAACTCGATTGCAGGAACAAACCACTCGGCGTAAGTTATCCAACCCTCTAAAAGGAAACACACCGTGAACATGCCTACCGTCATCTCGTGGCTGGTTGTCGTCTTGGCCTTGGCGTGTGCGTGGCATTTTATCTATGAGGCGATAGTTCTTCCCTCGTTACTTCAGCACACCCGATTCAAGCTTTTCGCGCTGCGGGATCGTCTCCGGGCGCTGAAGGCGGAATCACCCGTGCAATGTGCCGATGAACCGTTCCATCTACTCGATAATTCGCTGTCTTGGCGGATGGATAATCTGCCGCGCCTGACGATCGTCTATGCGCAGCGACTACACCGCCGAATCGAGCGCGACGCCGCTCTTCGTGAACAGTTGGAAAGTCGCGCCCGCCTCCTCGAAAGCTGCCAGTTGCCTGAGTTCGTCGAGATCTGGAAGGAGTCGAACGTGCTCACGACGCATGCCTTGGGAATCAATTCGGGCGGATGGTTCATCTATCTCCTGCCGATCGCTTATGTCATGGCCATTTGGGATGGTATCCAGCGGCTTGTTCGGAGTGTAAACGTGATCCCCGAAGAGGAACTCACTACATTGCAGGCCTGCCCAGCCTAGCGCGTGATCCGACAGGGGATCAGGGTTTAGCGAGCAGATTCGACTGCCTTCAACTGGGCTACATAAGGACGCAGTTGCTTCGATAGCCATTCGGACGTCGCGCGAGCTTTGGCCTTCTCCGCATCGCCGGAAATCTCCCCTGCCCTTTTGTTTTGAGCTTCGATGTCCGGACCGAGACGCGCCTCGATTTGCGCGACAACCCGCGGAAGGCTGTCGAGCGTCGCTACGCTGACCCAACCACGGTAGGACGAAAAAACCTCATTCGATGGAATCTCGATCTCGATCCTGTTGCCCTTGCGAGTCTCGACGACTTTCCTGGTCTGACCCGGAAATTTTGCCTTCAACTCCATCAATCGCCGCTCTGCCGGAAGTGGTGAGAGTTTTGGTGCCGTGAGCACATTTTGTGTAGCTGCCTTTTTTTTGGTTTCGGCTCGTTCGGTTCGCGTGGCTTCGTCGTTCTTCGCAATCTGTGCTGCCTGCTTCTTCGCGGCTTCCGCCTTTGCATCTATCTCGGTTTTGGCCTTGGCGAGGTCCATCAATGGCACGTTGTCGACTGGCACTTGTGCCATGCCGGCGGCATGCGTGATCGTCACGTCCTTCTCGCCGATGGCCACGATGCGGGCATTCTTGAGCACCTTGCCATCGTTGAGGGTGAGATCGGCGCCGTGGAGCGGCACCGCGAGCGCTGCGAGGAGAGCGAGGAGGCGGGGCGTTTTCATTTCTTGGTTTCCTCCGTCTCGAACTCGTCGAGCGGGAAATGTTTTTGGAGCTTCACCCAGGCATAGCCCAGCCCGCCCTCGACGGTCTCGGCGCGCATGAGATACTGCTCAAGGTGCTTGAGGCATCGTTCGCGATCGGGGGTTGGGGCAGGAACCGCGAACTTCGGCTGAAGCTGCATCCGCTCCCCCCGTGACGCCGTCGGGCGCTCGCGGCTGCTTGCCGGATTCTCGTAGCCGCCCGAGTGCTCGCCTACCGCGGGCACTACGTGTTCGCCCGACTCGGGTGCTGCGATTCCTAGATCAACTTCGGCGGCGCGCAGCTTTCGCAGCGCTTTCGCAGTGACCCGATTTTCTCCCTGGCGATAAGCAAAAAGCATCCGCTCGGAAATTCCTACGTGGCGCGGCAGAGCGCGCAGTGCCACACCAAGCTCCCGCGCTAACGCATCGGTGCGCTGCGAAAATTCTTCGGCACTGCGATTTTTATCTTGCACTGCTGCGATTCTTGGCGCCAATTCGCAGCATGTTACGCGCAACAGGAGCGAAATTGCACGCCAAAAGCAGCGGGAGAAGCAGGTGCGCAGATCGGGACGTTTTCCCGAGGCCACTGCGAAAAGGGGCCAAATTTCACGGTATCGGTGAGGCCGCCAAGACCCTCGGTGTGCATCGCGTGCACCTTTGGTTGGTGCTCACCGGGCGCCGTGAAAGCACAACGCTCCTGCGTCGCTATCGCGAGCTGACTGGGAGGAGCGCGGCATGAGCGCTTCGATCACTCTTCCTCATCTGGCCAGTCGCGCAGCACTCTTTCTGCGACGTAACCTGCCCACCAGAGCGGCCGATCTTTTGGCGGGTCTTCAACTGGGAGCTTCAGCCGCTCGTAGAATCCGCGGTCAAGGGCGCTCTTTAACGCGTCTGCAAGCAATCGCGCTGCTGCTGCATCCCTTTGTGTTTCTTTACGCAACGCGTCCCACGTGGGCAGCCACTTTACGCGGGCCGCAAAAGCTAGCCCTCTGGCTTTGGTGCACGGCCCCACATCCGGCAGTTCGCCGAGCGCCGCCGCCACCGCCTCCTGGCACAACTCCACGCTCAGCCGCACATCGGCCCGCGGGTCCTGCGAGTAGTCCATCCCCCGCAGCCTGAACCCCGCCCTCTTTCCATGCAAGTCCCCGAAGTCTTTTTCGTCAACCCGCACAGCCTGCGCGAGCACCCGTTGCTCGCCGCCATCCCGCCGCTCGATGAGGCGTCGCCCGATTTTCAGGCGATCCTCGCCAGCGTGCGCGAGCGCGGGATCGACTACCCGATCATCCTCGATGAGGACGATCGAATCATCGACGGCCGCAACCGCACGCGGGCGGCCATCCGCGCCGGTGCCGAGCTGCCGGCGGTCAAGCGCAACAGCGGCGAGGCCGCGGAAATCATCCTCGATTCGCTGGTTGCCCGCCGGCACCTGCCCAAGGGCGCCCGCGCCTACCTCGCGGCGCCCATCCTCGCGCAGGCCGCCGAGGGCGGCCGTCAGCGCCGGCTCGCAAACCTGAAGCGCGGGACCTCGAAAGCCGATCAATCGGCTATCGGGAAGAATCTCGACCAGCTCGCGCTTGAAATGGGTTTTTCAAAGGACCTCTACGAGCAAGCCCTCAAGGTGCGGAAGCTGTTTGAAAACGACAAGGTGCGCACCTGGCACGATGGGCCGCGCGAGGTGCAGTGCACGGTCAAGGAATGGTTCGAACCGAAGCTCTTCGCCAATGAGATCGGCCTCGGCGCCATCATCCAGGCCATCGCCGGAAAGGATTCGACCGAGGGCAAGGAACTCAAGGCGCGCGATCTGCCCACGCTGTTCGCCCGCGCGCTGGGCGATCTGAAGCACCGTTTCGCTCGGTGGGAGTCGCTCGCGCCCGACCAGCGCCGCACGCTGGCGCGGGATTTCGCCACCGAGGCCGCCGAGTGGCCAGAGGATGTCCGCGGCGCCGTGCTGGCCTCGCTCGAAAAGGCCGCCGCACATCCAACCCGGAAGCCGGGGTTCTGACCGGAATTTTTCACCACGGATTACACGGATCACACGGATGAATACCCTTTCCCCCGCCGTCCCGACACAAAACCGCTGGACACCTCACGCAGGTGCCGCGCGCCGCGAGGCCGCGGGTGAATACGCAGGAGCGGCGGGGGAACTCCTTTCGCGCCCATGAGCACCGAGCATCAAGTCTCCGAAGAGAACCGCCGCCGCGCGATTGTCGACGCCGCCACGGCGGCGCTCGCGGGCGGTGAGAGCCAGGCGCAGATCGCGCAAAAACTCGGCGTGACCGCCCCGTCGCTCTCCCGCTACCTGAAGCTCTTCAAGCTGGGCGGTTACGAGGCGCTGCGGCCCGACTCCACCAACGCCGGCCGCCGCCCGCTCGTGCGTCTGACAGACCAGGAGCAAAAAGCCGTGCAGGCGCTCACCCTGCAGGCCGATCCGCACGATCCGAAAAAGACCAAGACCGTTTCGGTCTCGCTCGCCCTGCGCCTGTTCGCCCGCACGCCGGAGTGCCGCACGGAGCTGGCGGAGGCCATCCTCAAGCCGCGCTCGAGCAAGCACACCCTCACACCCACGCTGCGCCGGCAAGCGCGCGTCACGCAAAGCTCGCGCCTGCTCCACGCCGGCCCGGAGGCGTTCAACCTGCACGGTATCGTGACCCCGCGCGATCTCACCTGGATCGACGAGGAGGGCGCCGAACTCCCGATCTACCCCGGCCTGCTCGGGGAGGGCGACGACATGACGGCCAACGAGCCGTGCTGGGTGCCGTGGGCGGACGACGCCGATCCGTGCGCCGCGAAATTCGGTTGCCGGCTCGTGCGCCCGCAGATGCTGCCCTGGCTCGACGTCGGGAGCGCACGCTTCGTGGGGCACTCCACGGTGCTCCGCTACAACGATGCCTACCGCGCCAGCGACATCCTCTGGGCGCTTTCGCACCTCTTCCACTCGGTGGGCGCGTTCCGCTATCTGCGTCTCGAATACGGCACGTGGGATGCCGATCTCATCAACCGCCTCGATAGCGTCCACCAATTCTGCCACATCCACCGCGCGACGAGCGCGAAGACGAAGTTCATCGAGAACCGCTTCAACCAGCTCCAGAAATACTTTGCGCTCGCGGGCGTGAGCGTGGGCCGCTGGCGCGGGGTCAAGGAGAAGGAGAACAAGCAGTGGCTCGCCTGCCGCGACGGCCGGCTCGACCCGCGCACGGTGTTTCCCTCGTTTGAATCGTGGACCGCCAAGGTCGACGCCGCGTTCGTGGCGTTCAACAGCGAGCCGGTCGAGGGCGACGTCTACGGCCCGGCCAATGCCCAGCGTTTCCACGGCCGCCGCGCCTGGGTGCCCGACGAAATCTGGGCGACGCATCTCGCCACCCATCCCATGAAAAAGCCCACCGTCGAGGAAAGCTACCGCCTCATGCCCGTGCAGGCCGAGGTCACCATCCGCGGCGGGCATGTGGCGCCCAAGGTGGCCGAGCACAACGCGACGTTCTTTTTTTATCACGACGCCTTCGCGCGCCTGGGCGATGGCTACAAGGTCACCGCCTGCTTCGATCCGGCGCGGCCGGAGCTGGGCTGCGCGATCCTCAACCGCGAGCTGGGCGCCCGCAGCGCGGAGCGCCGCGCGCTCGGTTTGGGAGAAAAAAGTGAGCAGGGCGAGCGCCCGTTTGGCTATGCCGAGCTGCTCTGCGTGGCCGAGGCGGTCGACCGCGTGCCGCAATTTTCCGCCACCGGCCAGTGGGATGACCGCGAGAGCTTCGAACGCCGCAAGCGCTACCGCGAGCAGTGCCGCCTGCAGTATCGCGAGATCATGCCTTTCGGTCGCCATCAAGCCGCCGCCGCCAAGGCCGGCGAGCACCGCGACGGCCGCGGCAATGTGGGCAGCCTCGCCATGGGCGATGGGCGAACCAACCAGCTACCAACCGCAACCCATGATACGACCGAGGCGGCGCGCCCGGTCTCGCCGGCCATCGCCGAGCGGGCGCGCCGCCAGGGCACGCGCGAGCTCGTGGCCGCGGCGGCGGCCACGCTCACCGCGGCGGATTTTGCCGCCGCGACCGAGCACGACTTCGCCGAGGCCGGCGTCGCGCTGCCCAAACTGAGCGCGGGCGAGATCTCCGCCCTCCTGCGCAGCGACTGACCCCAGACCCGAGAGCCCAGACCCCAGAACCTGATTTTCACCCGAGGACACCATGAAATCGAACCTGCTCGAAACGCCCGACCGTGCCGACCATGCGCGCACGGCCACGGCTCACGCCCGCATCAACGTGCCGATCAACCTGGAGAACTGGCGGCATCTCGACACCGAAGTCTCCGGCCGCCTGCTCTGGTTTCACCAGCATGCGCTCGACGAAGGCATGGGCTGGGAGGCCTGCGCGCAGGCGCTCGGCTACGACGATCCCGCCGAGGGCCAGCGCGCGATCTTCGGCGCCCTCAAGGGCACGCTCGAAAACTACGACGACGTGCTCGAGCGCATCGAGGGCTACCGCAAGATCGCCCGCGAGCGGGCCGGCATCATCCGCGCGGAGTTTGCGGAGAACCCGATCGCCCAGCTCATCTGGGCCGGGCTCGACTACGCCGTCGCCAACAATTCGATCACGCTCATCGAGGGCGACAGCGGCCACGGCAAGACGCTGTGCACGGAGGTCTGGGCGCGGATGGATCGCAACAACCACGGCAAGACGGTGCGCGTGGAAGCCAACGCCATCGGCGGCACCCGCGTGTTCCTTGGCGAGATTTGCCGGGCCACCGGCGGGAACGTGAACGCCTCGATCGGCCAGATGCGCGAGCACTGCTTCCGCACCATGAACGAGCATCGCATGCTCATCGTCGACGAGGCCACGCGCCTCCTGCCCACCGACCGGCGTTCGCTGCCGGAGAAGGTGGAGTTCCTGCGCGAGCTGCACGACCGCCGGGGCTGCGCCCTGGCGCTGCTCGCCACCACGCGCCTCGAGCAGGAACTTAACAAGGGCGCCTACATTTTCGAGCAGGTGCTCGGCCGGATCGGCATGCCGATCCGCCTCCCGCGCGTGCTCACCGAGGAGCATTTCCGGCCGATCGTCGTGCAGTATTTCCCCCGGCCGGGCGAAAAGCTCCTCGCGGCCTGCGCCCAGCTCGCCAACAACAAAATGCCGCGGCAGCAAGGCCGGCTGCGCCTGCTCTCGCAGGTGCTCAGGCTGGCGAGCCGCGTCGCGTCGAAGAAGAAGACGCGTTTGGCGGAGATCCACTTTTTCGAGGCCCTCGGCCTGCGCGAGCAGATGATGGGCGAAGTCTTCCGCAAGGAGGCGTGACCATGAAGCACGCCACCCGCAAGCCACAGCCAGGGGCCGGGCCCCTGAAGGACGAGCGCGCGACGGCGGTGCTCGCGAGATACTCGACCACGCTCTTGCAGGCCGCGCTGCTTGATCGCGCGATGGATCGCGACCAGGCCGAGATCGACCGGCTGGAAAACGCCATCGCCGCCATCGAAAAACGCAACGAGGGGCGCCTCGTCGAGCGGGCGCGCCTGCGTGCCCAACTCGAGCGCGAGGCGCGGGAGGGCACGACGCCATGACGCACGCGATCGTCCTCAACATCGGCTACGATTGCTACGTCATCCCGGCCAAGCCGGGCATGGCGGGCAAGCTGATCGAACTCCTCAGCGAGGCCGTGCCCGCGCGCAAGAGTTTCGAGCGCGCGACGGGCGACGATACGTTTCGCATCCAGCCGCGGCGCGCCAACGTGAGCGTCCAGGTCGTCAGCCGCAGTCAGGTGCTCCCGCCGAAAGCGGAGGACGTGGCGGGCGACGATGTCGTCGAACTCAAGCAACTGCCCGGAGCGGTGAAGCTCCTCAAGCCATGAGCGACACCCTCGAAACCACCGAGGCCGCGCTGTGCGTGGAGCGCATCGTCGCCTTTCAGGCCGAGCACAGCCTGTCCGACGTCGAACTCACGCGGCGTTTCCCCGAGCTCGGCAGTGCGCGCACCTGGCGCACGCGTCTCGCGGCGCAGCAATGGGAGGAGGCGCCGGTCGCCACCTGGTTGCCGCGGCTGCAGGCCGTCGTGGCGAAGATCGAGGGCCGGGCGGAGGCGGGCGAGGTCGCCGAGGGCGGCCTGCTCGCCGGCGTGCCCACGGCGTTCGTCACGCGCCACCTCACCGAGGCCGATCGCTGCCGCCGCGAGGCCAATTTCCCGCTCGCCCGGAGCCACTGCCGCGCCGCCGCCCAGGCGATCAAGACGTGGCAGCGCAACCTGACCGCCGCCTCCGCCCCCCAGACCCCGGCCCCGAAACCCGAGACCCCCGCCATCACCCCATGAAAACCACCACCGTCTTTGTCCGCCGCGTGTGCGGCGTGTTCACCGCCAGCACGAGCGCGGCCTCGGCCGAGCACACTTCGTCCGCCTCGCTCGCCGCCCGCACCGCGGCGGCCCGGCACTTCGGCGTGCCGGAAAACCGCATCGAGCTGGCAACGCAGAGCCAGGGCATCCTGCGCGCGAGCGTGCGCCAGCCCGCGCGCGATCGCGCGTGGGGCGTGCTCGCCGCCTCCGCCGCGCTCGTCGCCGCCACCGGCCTCGCCACCTGGATCGCGCTTCAGCAACTGCCATGAACCCCGATCTGTTCGATCTCCACCTGCGGCTCGCGAACGACGCGTGCCGCTTCGCCGAGCACGGCCTCGCGCTCGGCAGCTTGCCGGCCGCCATCGGCTGGGTGCGCGCTGCCCGCACCAACACTCGCCATGCCGAGGCGCTGGTCCGGCGCTGCACGTTCTGTGGCTTCGTGGGAGCGAGCGGCCCGTGCGGTCACCCCCAATGCCCCCAACCCCGGAACAAAAAATGAGCCCGATCCAAAAATCTTTCACCACGGATTACACGGATGCCACGGATCAAGGCACCGTGGTCGCGCCAGCGTATCCGTGTTCATCGGCGCCATCCGCGGTAAAAAAATCTGGCTGGCTGCGGGCCTGGCTTGATGAATTTTTTCCCCGCATCGCCGGGGAAATCGAGGTGCGCATCGCGCCCAACGCCCGCGGCGGCTGGGCCATCTTCCCGGCGAACGCGGCGGCCGTCGGCCTCTTCGCCGGCAACGGCGAGTGCGGCAACTTTGGCACCTACGCCGCCGCCTACACCCGCGCCGTCCGCGATAATTGCTGGACCGTGCTCCCCGCAAAGGAGGCCGCATGAGTCACTCCCCGGCAGTCCCGCGAAAGCAGGCCCGGCCCACGCGCCCGTGCGTGTGCTGTGGCGAGCGCGAGCACGCCGGCATCCCCGACCGTGACCTCGAGGGCTATGTGTGCCGCGAGTGCGCCCGCCTCCTGGCGCGGGTGGAAAAGACCGCGGCCCGCAGCGGCCTCGCCGGCTGCACCCAGCCCCCGGCCGGCGGCGGCCAGTAAACATCCCCAGACCCTAGAACCCAAATCCTAAACCCAAATCACCACCACCATGGCCAAAATCGAAGTCAACAAAGTCGCCGAAATCCTGAAGAAGAACCAGCTCGAGCCCGCCACGCTCCGCCGCGTCGTCGAAGAGATGCAGCTCGCCGTGCAGCCCGATCCCACCGCCGAGGAAGCTCCGCCGCCGGTGAAGAAACAATACGTCCTCCTCGTGAGCGATCCCACGTGCGCGATGCCGAAGATCGACCTCGTGGGCTGGGTGCTCCAGATCCCGGAGGTCGAGAGCCCGGCCACCACGCTCGATCGCATTTTCCGCAGCGCCTACGATTTCAACACCACGAAGCGGGGCCGCCTCCTGCCCGTGCACACGGTGGGCGAGGCCATCGAGCAAGTGCCGGCCAAGTTCTTCAAGGAGGCCGATCTCTGGGTGAAGACGAAGACGCCCGTGATCGTGCTCCGCACCGACAACGAAATCCCGCGGGCCTGAGCCAGGCCCGGCCTGCTCACTACCCGCTACTCACTACTCGCTACTGATTCCTCCCGTGAAATACGTCCTCCTCAAGCACCCGGCCACCGGCGCGCCGCGCGTGTGCCTCGGGCTCGCGCCCGACACGCACGAGCAGATCTGCAGCGTCGCCCGCCGCGAAGGCTTCACGCCGGTGAGCGCCGGATTTTGCCGCGTGATCGACGCCGCGCCGCTGTTCGAGTGCTACGGCCACTCCGATTCGCTCGGCCTCGTCTCGCACCCGGACGACTCCCGCGTGCTCGCCGTGTTCTACCACCAGACCGTGCAGCTCGGCCTGCGCGTGGCCGTGGCGCCGCGCCTGTCCCCATCACCCATCGCCAATAACCCATAACCGGAAAAGCAATGACTGACACCCGTCTCCGCTCCACCATCAGCCGCGCCGTCGAGATCGACCGCCAGATCGCCGATCTCACGGCCGAACTCAAGACGCTCAAGGAACAGATCGCCACCGAGGCCGAGACCCGGCCCGACGAGGCCGTGCCCACCGAGGGCGGCGGCGCCTCGATCACGTTTGAAGGCGACGATGGCTGCATCGCCCGCGTCACGCAGGCCGGCGCCACGCTCAAGAGCACGCTCAAGCCCTCCGACAAGAAATTCGCCAGGATCAAGGAGGCCGCCGGCGGCGATTTCACGCGCCTCTTCGAAACCGAGGTCGTGCACCGGCCCGTGGCGGATTTCCGCAAGTTCGCGGCCGAGCTGCTCGGCACGATCAAGGCCCGCACCCTGGTCAAGCTCTGCGAAACGGCGGGCAAGATCACGGTCTCGTTTGAGACGAAGGATGCCGAAAAGGCCGCCTGAACCCGCCGCCCGCCATGCCCACCGTGTCCCAAGCTCTGCTCGCCTTCCGCGAAGCCCACGCCGCGATGCTTATCGCGGCGGAGGCCGTGAGCGCGGCCGTCGAGGCCGAGGCGGGCGAGCTCGGGACTGTGCCGGCGGACCTCGCGCTCATCATGGACCGCGTGGCGGCGCGCTACGGGTTCCGCCGGCCGAATCTGATCGCCCACCGGCGCGAGGCCCCGATCGCGCTCGCGCGGCACGTGGCCATGCAGCTGGCCCGGGAACTCACCGACCATTCGATCGAGACCATCGGCCACGCGTTTGCCCGCCACCACGGCACGATCTGCCACGCGACGGCTGCGACGCTGGCCCGTGCCGACACCGAGCCCGCCTTCCGGGCCGAACTGGATCAGCTCCGGCGGGAGATCTACGCCGAGCTCAGCGACGCCGCCCCGGTCTAGTCATCCGTGCTTCACCCGCCTCCTTGCCCGCCTCTGGCGGGTGAAGCGGGCAAGTCTGCGTAATCCGTGGTAAAAAAATGCCTTCTCCCCTGAGCAACGAACAGAAAGCCGACCTCGCCCGCCTGGCCCGCGAGGCCTACGAGGCCTGGGAGGGCCGCGAGATGTTTGAAGAGGCCAACCCCACGCTCTCGCGCTCGGCTTGTTTCGCCGCCTGGCGGCACGTCGAGCAGGGCCGGGCCACCGGCGGCATCCAGTCGCTCACCCGCTGCCATCAGGACCATTTTCTGCCGATCCGCGCGCACTTCCGGGCGATGCTCGGCCAGGGCGCCGGCGCCGTGCGCGATCTCCTGCGCGCGCAGGAAGAGCCGCGCATCCGCGCCCGGTGGAAACTCCAGCGCGCGCTCGATGAGCGCGGCCTGGATGAAGCCTACGCCGCCGCGATCTGCCGGGCGCAGTTCAAATGCGCGCTGGGCGAGGCGAGCGAGAAACAACTCTGGAAACTTTTCTTCACGATCACGAAGCGCCGCGCCGCGACCAAGACCGCGCGCCCGCGCTACGTAAAAAATAAATCCGGCACGCTCAGCGTGACGGAGGGAAATCCTTTTTGAACCCATGCCCCAGACCCGAGACCCCATCTCCCGGACCCCGCGGCGCCACGCGCCGCAGATGATCGGCGCCCACGTGCCGCGCAAAATCACCAACCGCCGCCGCCGCGGCGACACCTACGCGACCGTGAATGCCGGCTTCGCCACCTTCACCAACCGCAAGCCCGGCCGCGGCCACCTCGTGCCGCAATGGGACAAGCCCACGCCATGAACGAACTCATCATCGACAATTTCGCCGGTGGCGGCGGCGCCAGCACCGGCATCGCGCTCGCGCTGGGCCGCGGGCCCGACCTCGCCATCAACCACGATGCCGAGGCCCTCGCCATGCACGCGGCCAACCACCCCGGCACGCGCCACCTGCGCGAGGATGTTTTTGCCGTCGACATCGCCGCAGTCGTGGCCGGCCGGCCGGTGGGCCTCGGCTGGTTTTCGCCCGACTGCAAACACTTCTCCAAGGCCAAGGGTGGCAAGCCGCGGGAGAAGCGCATCCGCGCGCTGGCGTGGGTGATGGTCAAGTGGGCCGCGATCGCCCGCCCGCGCGTGCTCGTGTTGGAAAATGTCGAGGAGTTTCAGACCTGGGGCCCGCTGGCGGCCGATGGCATGCCGTGCCCGCGGCGACGCGGCGCGACGTTCCGCCGCTTCGTCGCGCGGCTGCGCGCCCTCGGCTACGCCGGCGAGTGGCGCGAGTTGCGCGCGTGCGATTACGGTGCGCCCACGATCCGCAAACGCCTCTTCCTCATCGCGCGGTGCGACGGCTGCCCGATCGTGTGGCCCGCGCCCACGCACGCCGACCCCAAATCCAAGACCCAAGACACCAAAGCACATCTCCCGCCTTGGCGCACCGTGGCCGAGTGTATAGACTGGTCGCTCCCGTGTCCCTCGATCTTCGGCCGCAAGCGCCCGCTGGCCGTAGCCACCCTGCGCCGCATCGCGCGCGGTCTGCGAAAATTCGTGTTCCAGGCCGCGGAACCGTTTGTGATTTCCGTGGCCCACGGCGAAGCCTCGCCCGGCGGCGTGAAACGCTGGGGCGATGGCGCGCACGCTTGCACCGCGCCACTCGGCACGCAGCCGGCGACGAACAAGTTTGCGGTGATTGTGCCCTCTGTGATCCCCCTCACACACCACGGCGACGAGCGCGTGCATGACGTCGGAACGCCGCTGCCGACTGTGACGGGAGCCCATCGCGGAGAACTCGCCCTCATCGCCCCCACGCTCGTGCAGACCGGTTACGGCGAGCACGCGAAACAAAAGCCGCGCGCACCGGGCCTGGACAAGCCGCTCGGCACGATCATGGCGGGCGGCGCCAAGCACGCGCTGGTCGCGGCCTTCCTCGCCAAGCATTACGGCGGCGTGACGGGCACCGATTTACGCGCGCCGGTTGGCACTGTCACGTCGACGGATCATCACTCACTCGTCACGGCCCATGTGGCGAAGCTTCGCGGTGCCAACACCGGCCACGCGATGGGCGATCCGGCCCACACGATCAGCGCGCAGGGCACGCACCTCGCGGAGGTGCGAGCCTTCCTCGTGAAATACTACGGCAACGAAAAAGGCGGCCACGGCCTGAGCGACCCGGCTGGCACGGTGACGACGCGCGACCGTCTCGGTCTCGTCACGATTCAGGGCACCGACTACGTCATCACCGACATCGGCCTGCGGATGCTCACTCCGCGCGAACTCTTCCGCGCGCAGGGTTTTCCGGGCGACTACATCATCGGCGACGATGGCCGCGCCGGCCTGAAGCTCACCAAGACCGCGCAGGTGCGCATGTGCGGCAACAGCGTGTGCCCGCCCGTGGCCTGCGCCATCGTGGCCGCCAACGTCCCTGAGCTCGCCGCCAAGGAGGCCGCCGCATGAACACCGTGCTCGTGAAAGTCCGCTTTTCCCCCCGGCGCTGGACCAATGTCGCGCGGGCCGGCCGCGGCTATCGCGCGCGCTCGGCGTCGAGTCGCTACTCGATCACGCTGGCCTGCCAGCGTGCCGCCGCGAAATACTTCCGCCTCGATCGCAGCAATGTGCAGACGCCGGCTGACATCGTGATCGAGCCTTGCGGCGAGGCGAAGGACTTCACTTTCACCGCCCGGTTGCCGGAGGTCGCGCGATGAGCCTCTCGACCTCCATCCAGTGGTGCGATGCCACCGTGAATTTCTGGTGGGGCTGCGCCAAGGTCTCGACCGGTTGCCGGCTCTGCTACGCGGAGCGCATGGCGAAATTCCTCTCGCACGGCCGCGCCACCTGGGGGCCGGAGGGGCTGCGCTGGCTGCGCGTCGGTGAAGCGTGCCAGGAACTGCTCAAGCTCGAGGCCCGCGCGATCAAGACCGGCCGGCGCCTGCGCGTGTTTGTAAACTCGATGGCCGACACGTTCGAGGATCGCCGCGATCTCGACCGGGCGCGCGAATTGATCTTCCTGGCCGCCGCCTGCGTGCCGCATCTCGATCTGCTCGTCCTCACGAAGCGGCCGGAGAACGTGCGCCGCCTCACCCCGGAGCTGGTCGGCGGCCCCGACCACTGGCCGGCCAACGTCTGGCTCGGCTTTACCGCCGAAGATCAAGCCCACTTCAATATGCGCTGGCCGATCCTCGAGGCGCTCAAACGGCGGATGCCGGGAATGCGCGTGTTTTGCTCGGCTGAACCGTTGCTTGGCCCGGTGCGCCCGTGGTTCGCCGATGCCCCGGCCGCGCTCGACTGGCTCATTCTCGGCGGCGAGAGCGGCGGCGTGAAGCAAGTGCGCCCGCTCGATCTCGACCATTTGCGGGCCTCGATCCGTCGCGCGCGCCAGCTTGGCATCCCGGTTTTTGTGAAACAACTCGGTCGCCTCCCGGTTGAGATGACAAAACCCTTCATCCGCAAACTCGACCTCGCCGACTCCCACGGTGGCGACATGGCCGAATGGCCCGAGGATCTCCGCGTGCGGGAAGTCCCCGACCAAACCGTTTCACCACGGATTACACGGATCGACACGGATAAAGTTTACCCGCCTCCGGCGGCGCCAAAGGCGACCAGGGGCAGCACCGTCGCGCTTCACCCGCCGCTGGCGGGCAAGGCGCATCCGTGCTCATCCGTGCCATCCGTGGTCAAAAAATGAAGCCCATCGACTACCGCAATGCCACCTTCGCCCAGGTGCGCGCGACCATCTCCGGCCAGCGTGAGGCCGTGTGGCAGGCGTGGTGTCAGCACGGCCCGTGCACCACGGAGGATCTCGCGGCCCGCGCCGGGATCTCGATCCTCAACGTGCGCCCGCGCACAACCGAGTTGGTCGAGATGGGCTTCGTGCTCCTGGTGCCCGGCCCGGCACCCCGCGGCGGTGTCTACCGCGCCGCCACGCCCACCGAGGCGGCCGATCAATTTCACCGCCGCCAGGTTGCGGCACTCAACCCGCAGACGGAACTCTCGCTCACATGATCGCCCTGTGCCCCGCCATGTCCGCCGCCGCGCCCAAACTCCCCCTCGTCGAAATCGCCCCGGGCAAAGTCTGCCCGCCACCGGTCCTGCCGGCCACCGGGCCGGGTTACACGATCGCCGAGGTCGTGCCGCTGGGGGGCGGCGCCTTCCGGCTGCAGCCGCGGCCAGCCATCGAATGGCTGGGGATGACGCAATCGGCCCTGCGCCGCGTGGGCATCACACTGTCGGAAAATACGCTCCGCCGCCTGGGCCGGGCCGGCTTCATCCAGGTGCGCCCCATCAGCCCCAACCGCTACGAGTTCAACTGGCAGAGCTGGCTGGCGCACTGTGCCGCCGTGGAGTCCGACCCCGAGGGCTTCTGGGATGCACGCGAGGATCTCGGCGGTGGCCGGAAAGGCCCCACCAACCGGGAAAAATACCTGAAAGCGCTGTGACCATGAACCACGCTAAAACAAGGCCCGCCGGAGAAACGCCCTGTTCACCCGCGGATCGGTGCCCGAACGCTTTTGCCGAGGGTTTGCCGACGTTTGCCGAGGGGTTTTGCGCGGAGTCTTAACCCTTAATTTTGACCACGGATTACACGGATGGCACAGATGCAAACGATCAAAACCCATTTCGCCCCAGCCCCTCGCGCCAGTGCCTCCGTGCCCTCCGTGGCCTCTGTGTTGAAAATACCATGAGCGAAATTCTCTTCGGTCCCGTCCCGCACAAGGAAGCGGTCGACTTCATTGCGAAAAAGCCGGTTGTCTCGCGCGAGGTGTTCGACCAGCTCGTGCCCGAGGTGCGCGCCCGCACGTTTCTCGTGAGCGGCATGGTGCCGCTCGACCTCGCCCAGAAACTGCGCGACCGCATCGCGGCTCTCCCGGCCGGCGCCGATTGGGACCAGGTCAAGGGCGACCTCGCCGATTCGCTCTCGCCGTTCTTCCTGAAGAAAAACGAGGAGTCGGGCGTGACCGAGCCCGACGTCGAGGCCGCCCAGCGCCGGGCCGAGCTGCTGATCCGCACTCACGGATACCAGGCTTACAGCGCCGCACAGTATAATGTGCTGCAGCGCCAGAAGGACGTGTTCCGCTTCTGGAGGTATCAGACGGCGCAGGATGATCGCGTGCGCGAGGCCCACGCCGCACTCGAGGGCAAGGTGCTCCCGGCGGACGATCCTTTCTGGCAGACGCATTTCCCGCCGTGGGATTTCAACTGCCGGTGCACGGTCGTGCCGCTCTCGGATGCGGACATGGAAGAGATCCAGGTGGAGGACAAAAGTCTTCCACCCGACCAGCGAAGCGTGCTCACCGAGGAGCAACGGGCACGGATGAATGACAGCGGCTTTCTCATCACCGGGCCGAATCAAAATGTCGACGTGCGCAGCCCGCGCCAGAAACGCGATGGCGACGGCTACGCCTGGCAACCGGGGGATCTCACGCTCCCGCTCGCCACGATCAAGGAGCGCTACTCCCCGGACGTGTTTTCCGCGTTTGAAAAGTTCGCCGGGCACCAGCAACTCGACGATGGCCGCACGCTGCTCGAATGGATCGGGGGCGAACCGCGGGAGAAAAGTTTCACCGCCGCCAAGGCGGCGGCTGCGTGGGCGGCGGAAAAGATGGGTGCGCAGTTCGCCGCGCTCCCCGCCGCGCAGCGGGCCGCCGTGGCCGGCTACCAGGGGGAGGATTTCACGGCGATCAACCGCACCCTCCGCGCCGGCGCGACGGGCAATCCCGAGATGGCCGCACAGGTCGCCTCGATCGATGCCGCCCTCGCGGCCAGCCCCGCGCCCCGCGCACTCACCGTCTGGCGCGGGGTCGATACCGGGCTGGCGGAAAAACTCGCCGTGGGCGCGATCCATCAGGAGCCCGGCTTCACCAGCACCTCGCTCGCGCCGCGCCCGGCGCGGGAGTTTGCCCTCGATGCGCTCTTCCAGATCGCGGTGCCGCGCGGTGCGCCGGCGCTCTACCTCTCCGGCCGCGAGGTCGAGATTCTGCTCTCCCGCGGCAGCCGCTTCCGCATCCTCGCCAAGGAGCGCCGCGCCGGGCGCTGGCACATCGCCGCCGAACTGCTTTCCCCCACCACATGAAAAACCAACCACCCGAGGACACCCCGCCCGCCGAGGAGCCGCACATCACGCCCGCACGCTGGCGCGAAAAATACACATGGCACGAGGGCGACCTGCGCGAAGTCGCCCCGCCGCCGGCTGAAAAACCCGCCCCGCAGAAAACCCAACCCGAGGAAACCCCATGAACCTATCACCCGATGCCGCGGCGATTGTCGAAGCCGCCCGCCGCCTGCTGGCACCCCAACCGCCGCCCTTGGCGGCGGTCTTTCCCGAGCACCCGCGCGTGCACGCCGACATGGTGGCCACGCTGCGCGCCCGCGCCCGCGAGCTGCGGAAAACGCTTCCGATCCGCGCCCGGCTCTTCGATGAATGGATCAAATGGCTCACGCCGAAAATCGAGCCGCCGCACCGGCCCTCGCCAGCGATCCAGGCGGCGCTCCGGCTGTTCTCCCGCGGCACCGGGCCGCTCACTCCTGCTCGTGCCCCAGCGCATCCAGCATCGCCGAAAGGCGCGCCGCCAGCCCCGGATCGTCCAGCTCGTAAGCGCGCAGCTCCTCGCCCAGCCGCCGGCGCACCTCCGCCGCCATCCGCGCCCGCGCCGCAACCCGCGCCTCGGCGCCGCCGGGATAAGTGAGCGCGATGAAATCGAGCATGGCCTCACTCCGCACCATCGTGAGGACGTTCTGTGCCCGCAGTTCCTCGCAGAAATCGCGCAGATCGGCCACCTCGCTGCGCAGTTGGGCGAGCTGTGTGTGCAGCCCGTCGCCGTTGTCCCCGGATGTCATGGCCGGCAGCGTGCCGGCCCGGCGCGCCCGGCGCAACCGCGTTTCGCGCTTGCCCTCGCCCGCCCGCCCCGCCTCAGTGCCCGCGTCGGCGGGTAGGACCGCCGGCCGCGCATTCACACCCGGGCCATCACCCGAGTTTAGGCGCGTCACAGTGAACCCTTGGCGCCGTCTGGGGATAGGCTGCCTGCGAGTGATGTCGCGGGGCCGACAAGATCCTACTCTTCTCTGGGCGGCGCTTTTTACAGGGAAGAAAATGCAATCGAAATCCGGGGCCATCAACCCCACCACCGGGAGCGCGGCGCAGCCGTCGCTGCTCCTGCCCTCCGCCGAGTTCGAAGACGCCATCACCGTGGCGGGCGCGATGCTCGAACTGCTGAGTGCCTACCTGGTCGAGGTCGACCGGGAAGGCGAACAAACCTACGCGGAGCCGCCGCATCTCTCGGCCATCCGCATCGCCGCGGCCACGGCGCGCCGCGAACTCGATCGGCAGCTCGACGCGCACTGCGCCGAGGTCCGCCGCCTGCGCCACCTCGCTCCGCTACCTTTCAACCCCTCCCAATCATGAACCTCATCGAATACCCTCACCCTGAGTTCCCCTTGCACGCCGCCATCATGGATGGCGATCCGTGGTTCATCGCGAAGGATGTCTGTGCCGCCTTGGACATCCGAAATAGTCGTGACGCGGTTGACTCGCTTGACGACGACGAGCGGATTACAGTCGTCATTAACGACGGAAATCGCGGGAACCCAAACACCCAACTGATTTCCGAGTCTGGCGTTTTTGCGCTCATCTTCCGCTCGCGCAAACCGGAGGCGCAGGCGTTCCGCCGTCATGTGACGGGCACGATTCTCCCGGCACTCCGGCGCGATGGGTTCTTCGCCTACAACACGCTCGATCAGCAGCGCATTAAGGAACTCGAAGCGCAGGTGGCCGGTGCGCGGCAAAAACTCGCGCGCAACGTGGAGAGCTTCTGGCGCGCACAGGAGATCGATGGACAGTATCCCACCATTGTCTATCTGCATGCCATCGGCGTCGAACCCACTCCCGCGATCGCCTGTGCACTCGGCGCGGCCCTGCGCCACCGGCGGAAAGCGCACGAGTTCGTCACAGGCTACGCGCGCGTCCGGCTCTGGCGGCGCCGCCCGGAGATCAGCGCAAAGCTCATCGGCAGCGGCTATGATCGGAAATGCACCTGGCCGCCGGAGCACATCGCCGCGGCGCTACGCGAGTGCGGAATCGAGTTCCGCGAGCCGTCGACTGAACAGCTCGCCGCTGCCGAGGCATTCTATCGCGTCCCCGCCGATTTGGTCCGGCGTGATCAAGGGCGCATTGGCCGGCGGGGTGTGATGGGTCCGGCGCGCTGCGAGTTGCCTGCCGCGCCACCCGCCATCCCCGCCTACGCCGACTGAGCGTTCTATATAGAGTAGCCCCGCACGGGCGCGCTCCCTCGCTGGGGCGCGCCCGTTTGGTTTTCCATCCGTGTTCATCCGCGCAATCCGCGGTCTAAAAATCCGGCCGGATCGAGAAAGAGAACGAGAACGATTAAGAGAAAGAGTGGAGAGAAAGATTGGGGCGCCACGCTCCCCACCGCTGCCGCCGTCCTTCGACCCGAGGGGCGGCGGTCTGCTTTCATCGCGGCGCCATGCCGCCGCAGATCCACGCCACCTGCCTGCCCATCCTGCGTCCCACGCAGCCCACCGCGGCGCAATTGCGCCGGGCCACCCATGCCATGAACCAGCGCTGGCATTTCAAGAAACGCGTGCGGCAGCGTTTCGGCCTGACGCTGACGGATGAGGATGTCGCCACGCTCGTCTGGCGCATCAAGGAGGACAAGCCGGGGGTGGTGTTCCTGGCCGTGCGGCAGCGCTCCTCCGCCTGGCGGGTGGTTTGGAAGAAAGGACGGCACGTGACGATGGTCGTCATCTACGACCACCGCACCGAGCAACTCGTGACCGCCTATCCCTTCAAGAAGTGGAAGTGGGAGTGAGGCAGCCATGGCCGTCCAACTGAGAGACAACCTCACGCCCGCCCTGCGCCGCCTGGCGGCGGGGGTCGAGGATAAGAAGCCCATCCTCGAGGCGATGGGCACGCAGCTCGCGTCGCTCACCCGGCGGGCGTTCAACGAGCCGAACCTCCGGCCGGCACCGTGGCCCAACAAGCTCACGTTTAACGCGTCCAGCGGCACGTTTTCCCGAAGCGAGCCGTCGCGCCTGCGCAAGAACCAGGTGCTCGTGCGCTCGATCCGCATCGTCAAACTCACCAACTCCAGCGTGACGGTCGGCACCGATCGCATCTACGCGGCGATCCACCAACTCGGCGGCGAGATCCGCGCGAAGAATGCCCCGGCGCTCGCCTTCAAGCTCGGTGGGCAGCTCTTCCTGCGGAAGAAGGTGACGATGCCGGCGCGGCCGTTTTTCCCGTTCATCGGTGGCAAGATGACGGAGGCCGCGCAGGCCAAGATCCGCGCCATCGCCGAGGCCAAGATCAAAGCGCTCGCGGGCGGCCCGGGCCCGGCGGCGTGAGTAGCGCGCGAAGCGTGCACTCTGTGGTGCAAAATCCGAACGGGAAAGAGAACGATTACGAGAACGAGGAACGAGAAAGATTCGGGCGCCACGCTCCCCATGGGCGCCACGGCCCTTAGCCGCGCGCGGCGGTTTCTGCGAGAAATGGGTTTTCAAGCACCAGCCCGCCCTCGCGCCCGCCATGTTTTTCGCCCTCCGCACTCCTCTCCCCGCCGCCAAAGAGCTGCCGAAGCGGATGCTCGTCGCGAAATGGGGCCGCAACGAGGCGCCTTCGAAGGGCATCACGTTTTACGTGAATGAGACCACGGCGCGCGAGCTGCCCCGCAATCAACAGCTCTGCGGCTTCGATTGCCCGGCGCTCGATTTCGAGCACAACACGCTGCCGGGCACCGAGGCCTACAAGGCCGAGAAGGAGCCGCGCAATATCGCTGCCACGGGCACGTTTGAAGTGGTGCCGGGCGAAGGCCTCTATTTCTCGCCGGCGCGTTGGACGCCCGAGGGCGAGAAGAGCGTGCTCGGCGGCCATCACCCCGATCTCTCGCCCGCGCTCAAGTTCAACGACCGCGGCGAGGTCATCCTCGCGCACTCGGTCGCGCTCTGCCGCAACGGCAGCGTGCCCGACCTGCAGGTGTTTTCCGTCGAGGGCGATCTCGCCCTCCGCGTCGCCGCGCTCTCCACCCATTTACTCTCAAACTCCGCCATGAATTACAAAGACCTCCTCTGCTCCATCCTCGGTCTCAGCGTCAGCGCGACCGATGCCGAAATCGCCACCGCCTCCAAAACCTTCGCCGAGAAAATCACCGCCGCCACCAAGGCCGGCGAATCGATGACGGCCCTGAGCGCCGAACTCAAGGCGGCCAACGAGAAGATCGTCGCGCTGGCGGGCAGGCTCGATGCCGCGGAGCGCGCCGACATCACCGCCCTCGCCGTGCGCGACGGAAAGGTGATCCCCGCCTCGGCCGACAAGCTCGACCTCACGCAGTTCAAGGCCCTCGTGGCCGATCTGCCCGCCAACCAGGTGCCGCTCGAAAAGCGCACGCCCGAGGGCATGAAGGCCTTCTCCGCCAGCGGCGTCGTGACCTCCGCCGCCAGGGAATCCGACGAGGCGGTGCGCCGCCAGCTCGGGATCTCCGAGTCCGACTGGAAGAAGTAACCGGACACCCATTTCGCCGCACCCATCTCGTCACCCGCGTCGCAACCGCCCCTCACTCACCAAATGAAGCCCTCCTCGCACACCCAATTCAGCCGGCACATACTCGCGCCTGGCTTTCTCGCCCGCGCCGCCGGGCTCGTCGTCCTCTTGTCAATCGGCCTCGCCTGCGTGGCGACCGTTTACGGGAACGTGGCGGCGCTCGCGCTCTTTGGCGCCGGCAGCCTGTTGATCGCGCCCAAGGTGGGCTACAGCCTCGGCGCTGCCGCCACCGCGGCCCGCAACACCGACCGCCGCCCCGGCAACACCGTCAACCTGCCCGTGGCCGCCGCCACGACGATCTACAAAGGCACCCTCGTCGCCAAGGATGCCAACGGCCGCGCCGTGCCGGCGTCCGACACCGCCGGCCTGCGCACGATCGGTCTCGCCACCGAGACGGTCGACAACTCCGCCGGTGCCGCCGGCGCCCTCACGATCGATGTCGAGCTCGGCGTCTTCAAGTTCGCCAATTCCGCCACCAACGCGATCGACCAAAACGATGTCGGCAAGATGGCCGAGATCGAGGATGACCAGACGGTCGCGGAAGACTCGAACGAACACGTCTCCGCCGGCCGGGTGCTCGCCTTGGATGACGATGGCGCCGGCGTATGGATCGACACCCGTTTCGCCTACTACGGCCCGAAGAAGGTGATCGCGCTCACCAGCACGGACGGCACCGCCGCCGGCGCCGCCGATCTGCCCGCACTCAAGACCGAAGCCGAAAAAATCGGCGACGATGTGCGCGCCCTGCACGCCTCCCTCTTTGGCTGAGCGTTTCAGCCTTTCACCTCCCACCTCTAATTCACCGCCACCATGATCATCTCCGCCGCTGCTCTCGCCTCCGCCACCAAGGGTTTCAAGAAACTCTATGACGGTGGCCTCGCCTCCGCGGGCGAACCCCGCATCAGCAAATACGCGTTCCGCTCGCCCTCGATGAGCGCGGACGAAACCTACGGCTGGCTCGGCGCCATGCCCGGCATGAAGAAACTCGTCGGCGAGGCCAACATCCGCAACCTGGCCGACCACGGCTTCCGCGTGGCCAACGAGGAGTTCGAGGTGACTGTCGGGGTCAAGCGCAAGGACATCGAGCGCGACCGCCTCGGCATCTACAGCGGATTTTTCTCCGCCATGGGCCAGAATGCCGGCCGCCATCCCGACAAGCTGCTCGCCGCGGCGCTGACGGGTGGATTCACGTCCACCTGCTACACCGCCAAGAATTTCTTCGACACCGACCACGAGCCCCAGGCCGGCAAGACCAAGTTTTCCAACAAGGGCACGAAAAAAATCTCCGCGGCCAACTACCGCACCGCCCGCAAGACGATGCTCAGCCTGCTCGATGCCGAGGGCGAGCCGATCTCGGAAAACCCGAACCTGGTGCTCATCGTCTCGCCCACCTACGAGGGCACGGCGAAGGAAATCCTCCTCGCCGAGCGCAACGCCAATGGCGCGACGAATATCGACCGCGGTTCGGCCGCGCTCGATGTCTGGCCCCGCCTCGCCGGGGCCAACGAGCACATGTGGTTCCTCGTGAACATCGGCGGTCCGGTGAAGCCGTTCGTGCACCAGGTGGAGGTCGACACCGAGTTCGCCTCGCTTACCGATCCGAACAGCGAGCACGTGTTGCTCCAGAAAGAGTATCTCTACCAGGCCTACGGCCGCTACAACGTGGCCCCGCTTGTGCCGGAACTCGTCTACGGCAGCACGGGCGCCGACGCCGCCTGAGCCACCGCCGCGTGATTTCATCGGCCTTCCCTTTGGCGGGAGGGCCTTTTGAGCCCACCGGCCCACGGTAATCTTTCTCTTTCCTCTTTCTCTTAATCTCCCTTTCCGATGCCCGCCTACATCATCATGGCCACCCTGACGGCCGAAATGCCGCCCCAGTTCGTCGCCCAGGCGTTGGATGACGATGGCGACGGCGCGGCCGATGCCGGCCTGTTCGACCAACTCGTGGCGAATGCACAGACCGAGATCGACGGCATCCTCGGCCAGCGTTTCGAGGTGCCGTTCTCGAATCCGATCCCATCGGTGGTCGTCGACGCGTGCACGAAGCTCGTCGCCGAAAAACTCTACGCCCGCCGCGGTTTCTCCGGGGACAAGAACCCCTGGGAGAAAAAGGCCGCCGAGGTGCGGGCCGAGCTGAAGGCGATCGCCAAGGGCGAGCGGCCGCTCACCCCCACGATCGCCCGCGCCAAGCCCAGCGCGACCGCGATCACCGAGCCGGCGAAGACCGCCTCTGCGCGCAGCCGGGCCGCCGTCTGAGCGGACCTCCATGCGCCGCCTGCTCGGCACTCTCCTCTGCCTCCTGTCCTCCGTCTCCTGTTACGCTGTGAGCCAGCCCACCTACTACACGCCCGACACCATGCTCGCCGAATTGGAGCGGGATTTGAGCCCGTGGGTGCGCAGCCAGAAGGGTGTGCTGAGCCTGGCGCGCGACCCCTACCATTTCCTCGAGTTGCTTGCGGAGTCTCCCGCCGGTTGGCGGGCCGTGCTCCATTGGGATGGCGAGGCCAACCCTGGCGACGATGGGCGCACGGGCGTCTTCGCCACCCAGAAACTCTCGCTCGGTCTCACGAAGAATCTCGGCCTCACGGCCAAGCCCGATGAGGCCCTGGTGAAAAAGGCGCTGGCCAATCCCGCCTTCCTCCGCCTGGTCGCGCTCGTGCGCGAGCGCGTGCGGTCCTACGTGTGGCCCGACGAGGTCACCAGCCGCTACACCCTTTACACCGGCTGCGATCCCGTGGTGTTGCCCGACAGCGGCCTCCCGCTCGCCGCCTACCGGCTGAACTTCGAGCTCTCGATCGCACTCCCGCCGGTCGAATACCGCAACGACGTCTGACCGCTCTCAACTCTCATCCCTCAACTCTCACCTAGATCATGGGCGCATCCACCAACAATCCCGTCATCCGTGGCGACAACTCCGTGCTCTGGGGCGCCAACGGCGTCTACAACGGCTCCGGCAGCGGCTACGTGCTCTCCGGCTCGGACGAGCTGACCGGCGAAAAACTCGAAATCCAGGATGAGCTCGGCCAGACGGTCGCGGTGGTGTTCTTCGACGACAAGCACAACGTCGAGTTCGAGGCCATCATCAAGACCAGCGCGCCCGACATCGCCCGCGGCGACGGCCTCACGATCTGCGGCCTGGCCTATGCCCTGGTCGAATCCGTCACATTGCTCTGGGAAAACAAGGGCGTGCGGAAATACCGCGTCAAGGCCACCAAGTATTCGGCCATCGCGGCACCCGCCTGAGCGCGCGCGTAGCCCCAACCCGAGGACATTTATGGGCAAAAAATCACGCCAGAAAAGGGCGGCCAGGCCGCTGCCAGCCTCCGCCACGTTCACCCCGGCCGAGATGCAGGCGCTCGCCGCCGCCGAGGCCGCCGCCAAGGCCGGCACGCCCGCCGTCGTGCGCGCGGCCCTGCTCGGCCAGGCGATCCAGATTGGCGATGTCACGGTGCCGTCTCTCACGCTGGGGCATGTGCTCCTGCTCGAGGAAATCAAATCGCCGCTGGTTCACCCTGGAAGCGATGCGCCGAACAACGAGCAGATCGCCGAGGCGCTTTTCGCGCTCAACCGGCCGGCGAACGACGTGTTGCGCGTCCGGGCCAATGGCCCGATCGCCTGGCGCGAAGCGGTCTACTTTTTCGCGGCGACGATCCCGATCGGTGATATGCCGGCGATCGGCGCGGCCATCGGCGCCCAACTCGCGCGGGCCGAGAGCACGGTGATCGGCTCGGGCTCGGCCAGAAATGAATCTCCCGCGTCCTCGGGTGAAGACGCCGCCGCGGTGGGCGAAAAAAAAAGCGCCCCCGCGGCGGTGATCTCGCCGGCACCCGCCGGTCAAAGGACAACGGGCTAGGCTGGGTGCTCACCCTGCTCGACACCTTGATGCACGAGTATGGCTGGACGATCCAACACACCCTCTGGCGCGTGCCGCTCGCCCAGGCCTTGGCGCTCTATGCGGCGATCGACGCCCGCTACGGCAACGACCCGGCCGGCCCGAACTACATCGAACAGGAACTGACCGCCGCCCTCCGCCGCACCCAAGCCTGAGCTTTCGCCATGAATCTCGCCGCCACCATGTCGCTCAACGCCGGGGCCTTCAGCGGACCGCTGAACCAGGTGCGCGCCAGCTTGGGCGGGGTGCTTGGTCAACTGCGCAATCTCGGCCCCGCCATCACCCTCGCCGGCGCCGCCTTTGCTGGTTTTCGGACCGCCCAGGCTGCGGTGCGGGAGTTCATGCACGCCTTCGATGAAGGTGCCGGTTTGGCGAAACTATCGCGTATGACCGGGGAAAGCGTGAAGGATCTGACGATCCTGCAACGCGCATTTGAACTGGCCGAGGTGCCGGCCGCCAATGTGCAAGGCGCCCTCGTGATGCTCCAGAAATCACTCGGCGGCGTGAATGAGCAGGGCCAGCCGACCAAGGTGATCTTCGACCAGCTCGGGTTGTCGATCCATAACCTCCAACAGCTGAGCGCTCCGGAGCAGTTTGCCCGGATCGGCGAAAAGCTGCGCGCGCTGCCGTCCGCCGCCCAACGCACGGCCGCTGCCATGGCGATCTTTGGCCGAAGCGGTGCGGAGATGCTGGCCGTGCTCAACGATCCCGACGCCATGAGCGATGCCCTCCGCGATGCTTCCCAGCTCGGCGCCATCTACCAGCGGAATGCGCAGGTTTTCGCCCGCGTGGGCAACACGATTTCCTCGATCAAAACGCAACTTGCGACCCTGTGGGCCGGCATCGCCGAGGGAGCGGCCCCGCTCTTCAACGCCACCCTTGAGTGGGTGCGCTCGCTGAACCTCAGTCAGATCGGGGCGGACATCGGACGATTCCTGAACGCGATTCCGAACGCCTTCCGGCAAGGCAAGCTCTCCGAAATGCTCAGTCTGACGCTGCAGGTCGGCTTTGCGAAGGGCATCAACTATTTCACCGCGGGCATGACGGCTGTCGTGAATAACTTCGGAGCGCTTTTTTCGGCCCAAATGGAGGTGTTCCGAACGATCCCCGATGTTCTGGTCGGCGCCGCTGGCGCTTTCGGCGGGGCGATGCTGAAGGCACTGACAAAGCCCTTGTCCTACGTCCAAGCGACGTTCGAGAAGATCTTCAATCCCACGGATCGCACGCCGATCGCGGAGATCGCCCGCAAGATCCAGGAGGAAGGCGGCCCGCGCTTTGGCTTCGGTTTCGGCTCGATGACTGCCGGTGATATAATGAAAGAGAGCCAAAGTCAGTTCGGCGGTGGCTTGGGTAACATGGCGAAGGCTATTTCCAATTACTTCACGCAGATGGGGTCTGCCTTCCGTGGGATCGCCGTCACCGACATCACCGGGGCCGGTGAGCTTTCAAAAAAACTGAGCGAGATGATCGCCGGGCTGATTCCTGAGACTGCGGAGTTGGCTGCCGCGGCAAAGCAAGCCTCGGGGCCTGGCCTCGCGGCCACCGCGGCCGGCAGGATCGAGAGCGACCGTCTGGCGAAGATCGGCGGCTTCATCGGCGGCGCCGGGGGCCCGGCCCTGGACTACGCGCGCCGCACCGCGATCGCGACCGAGCGCATGCTGGGTGTCATCAAACACCTGACGCCAGGCAGCCCCGAAATCACACCCGCCTACGCCTGACATGCCGCTCACCACGACACATTCCAAGTGGCGCGGCGCGGAAGCCATCAAGCTGCAGCCGACCTACCCGCGATTCAAGCGCACGGCCAAGGGCGCCACGCTCACCCTCGTTTTTCGCGGTCCGTATGTCGATTTGCGCACCTACGGCCCCGACATCGGCGATAGCATCACCCTCAGCGCCTTCGACTACGCGCCCGGCGCCGAGCTCGTCTATGCCGAGTCGGTCGAGTGCCAGCCGGACGGCGCCGGCGAGGATGGCCCGGGCACCCTCACGATCGTCTACAGCAACGAAACTAGCGGCTTCGTGGTCATCACAAGCGGAGAACCCGACTCAACCACCTACGAGATCGAGAGCACCACGCTTGAGAAGCGCCTGGAAACCCACCCACGCTACAACGGTGGCACCGGGCCCTACTCAGCTTTCGGCATGAACGTGGAATTTCAGATGAACACCACGGGCGAAACGATTTCCGTCGCGGAGTTCTGGGATCGATTCAAGGGAGCCAGCTCGCAGGGGCGGAAAGACCTGCGCGGCGAAATCCCACCCGACGCCGGTGCTCTGCTCGAGCTGATCGACGAGTTGGCGGTCAAGTTTTTTCGCGGCCAGGAAAGCTACGTCGTCTGCGCACCGATTGCACGCAAGACATCGCGAAGTTATGCGATGCCGAGTGTGGGAGGTGTCGGCAATCTGGGCGATCCCTCCGGTTTCACCGGCCTGCCTAGCGGCTACCAATGGTTGAAGACGGGCGATCGCGGAGTGCGTCAAGGGCGGCGTGGCAAATGGGAGCGTGTCGAGGAGTGGACCGGGGCCAAGGAGTGGGACATCGATCTTTACTGAAATGCCCCTGCAACTTCCCCGGGAGCCACGCAGCGGTGACGCCATCGAGGCCAGCGATGTCGCGCAGATCATCCGGTATTTGCGCTCTATCACGCCGCGATCCGGCGCCGGCGTGATGGTGAGCATCCAGCCAGGAGGCACTACCTTTGCAGTCACCACAAAAAAAAGCGCCGTCGCCGGGGATGCCACCGATCACCCCTTTCTCGTCCGCCGGTTCGCCGCGGCTAAAGTCACCGTGGTTTTCGGCCAGGTGAACAGCATCACCCCCACGATTGGCGGCACGGCCATCGGCACCGATCCGGCGCCTCAGCTCACGATTGCCGCGAGCGGCGTCGTCTATTTGGACGCCACGCTCGATGTCGACGGCGTGGTGACGGCCGTCGCGATCGCCACGGCCGCGGCGCTGCCCGCCAGCACGGCCACGCACGCCTATCTGACGCTTGCCACGGTCACGTTTGCCAGCGGGGCCATCACGGCGCTGGCGCAA
Organism: Verrucomicrobiota bacterium; assembly: GCA_016235555.1. Lineage (GTDB taxonomy): Bacteria > Verrucomicrobiota > Verrucomicrobiia > Opitutales > Opitutaceae > JACRKC01. The sequence continues at coordinate 64,389 of JACRKC010000110.1, read as the reverse complement.
AGCGTGACGCACTCGCTCGGGCACCAGAAATGCGGCGAAACCACGCATAATTTCTGGGGACTATAATAGCCCGGCCCGTGGTGATCTCAACCGAACCATGAGCGCCACCCTCATCGCTTACGATCCGAGCGCCTGCAATTGTTGCGCGTGCGATGTCCTCCGTCTCGAGCGCCGAGGGCGAGGCGCCAACTACGCCCGCGCCGGTTACCGCGAGTTCACCGGCGCCACCAAATACTTTCGTTGCGTGGTCGCCCGCGGTTGGGGCTTCGCAACGGGATACCCGCTCTTCCAGCCATCACAGAACGAAGTCAATTGCTCGATCAAGTTTTCCTTCGCCCACCCGGACCAAGGATTCTCAGGCTCACTCGATTCTACGGTTTGGGATTTCTTCCACGGCGACGAAGATGGCGATGGTGATCCCTTCCCCGAGAATGCCCTGTATCTGATTGATCATCATACCATCTGTGCGGATGGCTTTTACGATTGGGGAGTGCTCGATACCGACTCCGCGGCCTACCACCTCGCAACCCGATTTGACCTCTACAACCTGCCCTACGGGCTGCCCCAAGGGGAGGCTAGCCTGATCAACGAAATCACCGAGGCGATGTTTCTCCAAGAGGTGCGGGACTACGTGCGCAGCCTCGCTTGGGCTTCGGTGGTCAATGGCGGCTATCCGAGTTCTGAATATGCCTTCACACCTGGGAGTGCCAGCTTCACGTTCACACAGCAGCAATACCGCTGGCGCTTCCGCCCGCCGCCCAGCGGCACGGGTTTGCGCCTAACTTGGGACGTTTTTTGGAATCCAACGGGCGGCAGCCCCGAGTTGCACGAGGCCGCTTCCTACCAGTGGGACCGCGATCGCACTGGCTTCGATCCGACGGACATCGACACATGGCCCGTCACGCCGTGGTTTGATCTGCCTGAGCCAGAGGCCAACGGCACCTTCGATCTTGCCGACTTAAATGTGATCTGCGGTCGCGACAAAGACCCGACGGAACCGGCTGCGGTGGGAGGTTACGCCACATGACAATCCGCATCCAGTGGAAATCGGGTGGGTGGGCTACGAGCTACGACGTTTATCGCGCCACCACCAACGACAGCACGGCGTCCACGCTCATCGCCTCCGCCATCGCGGGAAACAGCTATGAAGATGCGTCCGTGGCCGATGGCACCACCTACTACTATTGGGTGAAGGCGCGAAACAGCCTCGGCACGAGCGCGTTTTCTTCTGGCACTGGCGGAATCACCGCTGGCCGACTCCTGCGCCCGCCACCTGAGTTGACCGCCACGCTCACTGCGATCAACGAGATCGTGCTCACCTGGGCCGCCAGCGCCGGTGCCACGAAATACGACATCTATCGCGGAGCCACCGAGAGCTTCGGCGCGGCCAGCGTGATCGCTTCCAATGTGGCCGCGCTCACCGCCACCGACACCAGTGCCGACACCGATACGCGTTATTTCTATTGGGTCGTCGCCAAGGATGAAGCCGGCCATTCAAGCGACCCGAGCCACGCCACGGCCGGCTACTCCAACGTGGCGGGGCCAGACGCGCCCACCAGCGTCGACGCCACGGTTGGCGAGGCCGGCTTCATCGAAGTCACGTGGGCCGCGGTGGCGATAGCGCTCTACTACGATGTTTACCGCGACGGTGTATTGCTGGCTGACAATATCACAGGCACCTCCTACGTCGACGAGGCGATGCAGTATCATACCGAATACGAATACCGCATTCGGGCCAAGAACTACACTGGTTACAGCGCGCTAAGTAGTGGAGCCACCGGAAGCGCCAACTATCCCGTGCCGGTCGCACCCTCTGGCCTCGCCGCCACCGATGGCATCCACGAGGTCAAAGTGAGGGTGACGTGGGGGGCCGTCGATTACGCAAACACCTACAAGATATATCGCGACGGCGCGGAAATTGACGAAATCAGCGGAAATAGCTACGACGACATCGTAGCCTCCGGCGCCTCCCACACCTACCAAGTAAAAGCCGTGGGCGAGAGCGGCACGAGCGGGTTCAGCAACTCGGATACCGGCTACGCTGCCGCACTCAGTGCCCCCACCGGCATCAGTGCCACCGACAACACCGACATGGACAAGGTGACCGTCACGTGGAGCGCCGTGGCCGCAGCCGATTCCTACAACGTCTATCGCGATGGCACCCTCATTGCCAGCGGCCTCACCGCGTCCACCTACGACGACACCACTGCCACCGTGAACGTCGGCTACGCCTACAACGTCAAGGCGGTCGTCACCGGTGTGGAGACCTCGGCTTATGGCACTAGCGACAACGGAATGCGCTTGCTCATCTCCGCCCCCACCGGCGTCGCCGCCACCGATACGGACCTCGACCAGATCGATGTCTCGTGGAGCGCGGCTACTGGTGCCGCCAGCTACGAAGTCTGGCGCGACGGCACGCAGCTCGCGACCGGCCTCACCGGTCTCAGCTACACCGACAGCAGCGTCACCGTCAACGTCACCTATTCCTACCAGATCAAGGCCGTCCATAGTGCCAGCAATGTTTCCAACCTCTCCACGGCGGACAACGGCGTGCGCCCGCAACTCGCCGCGCCGGCGAATGTGCAAGCCACGACCACGCAGGTCGGCCAGGTCACGGTCTCGTGGGATGCGCAGTCGGCTGCCACCGCGGGATTCGAGGTTTACCGCAACGCCGCCTTCCTCGCCTCGGTCAGCGCGGGCGTCACGAGCTATGTCGACAGCTCCGGGAGCGACTGCGTGACCTCTACCTATACGGTCATCGCCAAGCGCACGGGCAACAATTCGGCGGCGAGCAGCGGCGCCAACGGGCGGCCGGTGCCAACGGGCGAGTTCTGCGCGGGCGGCGGCCTGTCGACCAGCGGGGGCGAATCCGGCTACGATCAGTCCTTCACTGTCTGCGGCGGCGCGACGCTCGATTGGTATCTCAACGCCAGCACCATCAAGGATCAGCTCATCCTCGACATCGACGGTGGCACAATCGTCGCCACGGGATGCGTCTCAGGAGAGCACGGTAGCAGCTACGGGCCGCTCTCGTCGGGCACGCACACGTTGCGGGTGCGGGTCCTGGCACATTGCGACGCCGGGCAGGGCGGCACGACTGGCTGGTCGATCGCGATCACCTGCTCATGAGACCCAAAATCTCCACTGCGGTAGTGTTTGGCCGGATGCAGGTCTGCGCCGTCTGCCCAGTGCCCTGCGATGCCTACCGCGCCGCGCAGATCGACTACACCGTGGCCGATGCGAGCTGCCCAGCCGAGCCACCGCGCTGGCGCCCGTTCCCCGCCCACCACCGGCCGGCCCCCCTCGGCCTCGGCGATGTGGTGGCCTCCGTCGCGCAGCCCATCGCCCGCGCGATCGACGCCGTGGCCGGCACCAACCTCAAGGGCTGCGGCGGGTGCGCCGGGCGCAAAGCGAGGCTGAACCAGGCTGTGCCGGACATCGCGCGGCCGTTCCGCCGCGAGGGGGCGAAAAAGTAACCCTGCCACGCTCCCCACGGGCGCCACGGCTCCTAGGCTGGAGACGCGGCGTGGCGTAGGGTTGGCGCCCGATGCCTTGGGATCGCTCCATCGACCTTTTTGTCAACGTCGGCACCGCGCCGGAGTTCGTCCTCCTCAGTTCGACGAGCTCGCGGCAGCCGGCTGAGCGGCCCGTGCTCGTCTCGGGCGACAAGCATCTCGTCCGCCTCTATCTGCTCGACGCCACCACCGCGGGCGTCGCACCCACGCTCAAGACCCTCGCGACCGGAGACCAAATCATCCTGGCCGGTAAGAAGGGTGGCTTGGGCACTCTGCTTTTCTCCGCGGATGATTTCCTGGAGGTCGACGACGCCACCGGCAAGCACTACGAGGCGACGCTCGATCTCACGCCCAATGCGCTCGAGATGGCATTCGGCGACGACGCTGCGCTCGTCGTGGTGTGCGAAGTGGAAGTCCAGAACTCGGCCAACACGGGCCGGCGTTCGCGGCAATTTTCGGTGCGGGTCAACAAGGGCGTTTATGCCGGCGAGGCCACACCCGCACCCGCCGAACCCCAATACCCCGCCGCGGAGTCGCTCGCGCTGCGCGTGCCCGCCAACGGCACCTACCGCATCAAGACCGCCGCGGACGCACAGTATTTCCAACTCAAGCACGCCGCCACCGGCGCCTGGCATACGCTCTTCATCATCGGCGATGCCGGCGCCGAGCAGCTCGCGCTCGGCCCTGCCGAAGCCTGACCCCCTGCATCGTTCACCGCCTCAAGCCTACTCCGCATGATCACCGCCGCCCAAGTCACCAACGCCGCCACCAAAGTCAGCGAAGGGAAGCGCCGCCGCTGGGCGCACCTGCACAACCGCAGCAACGTCACGATCTACGTGAAATACGACGGCAGCGACACCGCTCTCACGGTCGCCAACGGTCTGCCCATCCCGCCCAACGGCGAGCGCCAACTCGGCAACGCCGCCGGCGACCAGGACTTCTGGCACGACATCTGGGCCATCCACGACGACGGCGCCAACGAGCACGCCCTCGTCATCCACGAAGCCTGACCAAGCTCCGGTCCCTCAACGCTCATCCCTCCACTTTCCGATGGCCACCTCCGCCTACATCCCCGCCCCGTTCGCCGCCACCGGTTTGCCCGCCGCGCCGGTCGACGGTGCCTACCGCCTCAAGACCGATGCCAACGGCACGTTCCTCCAACTCAAGGCCCCGACGGGGGAGTGGGTGACCGTTTTCGTGCAGATGGTCGGCGGCCAACCCACTCTCGCGCTCGCCCTCGACGCCTGATCGCCCACACGCCTCATCCTCCGCTTTTCGCCCATGAATCCTCACTTCATTCCTCGGTCTCTTACCCTCGGCCTCTGTGCCCTCGTCTTTTGGTCCCTTGTCGTTGGTCCGGGGGCAGGGCCGCGCCTGGCGGCGCAAACCTTCCCTGAGACTGACGTCGCCACCGTCACCGCCAACAAGACGACCGGCCAGCTCTTCGCCCCCTCAGCCTTCTTTTCAAACTCCGCCAACGCGGCGGCCATCGCCGCCTCGATCACCCTGCCGGTGACATCCATCACCGGCCTCGGCACCGGCGTGGCCACGGCGCTGGCGGCCACGCCCAACGCGACGGGCGGGATCGTGCTCTTCGGCGGCGACATCGGCGCGGCGACGGGGACTAGTCTCACACTTGGCTCCTCGGGCATCACGCCGTCTGCCACCGTGCGGGCAGTGTTTATCTCGGCTGCCACGGGCATCGGCCAACCAACCATCGAAGTCACGGGCATGGCCGGTGGATACGGTGCCGGCGTCAGCGCCTCCTCGCCTCTGTCTGACGCAACCAGCACCTATCAAAGCATGGGCAAGATCGCATGGGACGGAGCCGGTCCGTGGACCTCAACAGCAAGCACGCAGGACTCCGAGGCGTCCATTTGGACTACGAACGACGGCGTGCCGACCAAGCAACTTCTCATTTCCAACCTCGGTGCGCTCCGCTTCATCGGCTACGGTGCGGGCACGCTCGTCACGGATTCGAGCGGCAATATGACCGCATCCTCGGATGCCCGACTCAAAGACATTGTGGGGGATTTCACGACGGGGCTAGCCGCTATTCGGCAGCTCACACCGAAGCGATACACTTGGAAGCTCTCGACCAAGCTGAACGCGGATGACATCAACGTGTCCCTCATCGCTCAAGACCTCATCGCGGCGGGAATCGGCGAAGCGGTGAATACCTACCGCACGGTGCCGGACACGGATCAGAGCGGTGTGCAGCGCACCGACGCCGCCGGTCGGCCGCTCACGCGGCGGATCGACACCACCTATACGGTCAACGACCGCGCCGTGCTCGCCGCCCTCGTGAATGCGATCAAGGAACTGGCAACGCAAAACGACGCGCTGGCGGCGCGCGTGACCGCGTTGGAGCAGAGGTAATGACTCTCGTTCTGGGAGGGCCGCCATAGCCCCTGCAGGCAATCCGCGCCCCGCAAGCCCGGCATCCAGACCGGGCTTTTTGCTACCCATCTCGCGCCCGCTACCGGTCTCCGCGCCCACCCATCTCCACGCGCTACGTTACCCATTTCAAACATTTCGCTCGGTTACGCTGTCCCGTATTGGGAAGGTGTATCGCGCCACCGGGTTTGGGAAGGTGTGACAGAGGTTTGAGAAATCGGCCCGGTTTGGGCCGGCCGGTGCAAGGGTCAGGAATCAGCGTTTCCCGCCTGTTGCAAGCGCCCTGCCGGTCCTGTTTCCGGCCACTTCCCGGCCGGGCATCGCTCCGTGGGGCTCGCGATGCTGAGGCAGGCACAAGGGCGCTGCGGGTGGTCGCAGAAGCGGGCACCGCAAAAGACCCGCTCCCAGGCACAGGCCCGGCAGGCGGCAAGCCTGGCCTCCGAGGCTGCATCACCCACTCCGCCTGCGTCGGGCACCGGGCGCCAACGCGGCGGCGTCGCCGGACACGCCGCCGCCGGATCGTTGTGGGCGATGCGGCTGGCGAGATACTCGCCGCATTTCTCGGGACACGCCCGGCAGACCTCTTGCCGACCGCGCAGGATGACCGGCCGGAGGCTCATGAACAGGTGATCGCGATCGACCAGCCAGTCGTGCCGCCCTGGCCGGCATCGCAATGCGCCAGGACTCGCACCCGCAGCGTGTGCGTGCCCGACGAGAGCGGGCCGTAGCTGCCGCCGTGCTCCCCAGAGACGCAGCCGGTGTCGACAATGGTGGAGCCGTCGATGTCGAGGATCAGCTCGTCCTTGATCGAGTTGGCGTTGAGATACCAGTCAAGCGTAGCGCCGCCGCAGACAGTGAAGGACTGATCGTAGCCGGACTCGCCGCCGCTGGTCGAGAGCCCACCGCCCGCGCAGAACTCGCCCGAAGGAACCGGGCGGCCATTGGCGCCACTGCTCGCCGCCGAATTGTTACCGGTGCGTTTGGCGATGACCGTATAGGTGGACGTCACGCAGTCGCTCCCGGAGCTGTCGACATAGCTCGTGACGCCCGCGCTGACCGAGGCGAGGATACTCGCGTTGCGATAAACCTCAAAGCCACCCGTGGCGGCCGACTGCGCGTTCCACGAGACCGTGACTTGACCCACCTGCGTCGTGGTGGCGCTGACGCCGGTGGGCGCGGCGAGTTGCGGGCGCAACCCGTTGTCCGCCGTGGATAGATTGGAAATGTTGCTGGCGCTGCGCACGGCTTTGACTTGGTAGGAATAGGTGACGCCGACGGTGACGCTGCTGTCGGTGTAGCTGAGGCTGGTAAGGCCGGTGGCGAGTTGCGTGCCGTCGCGCCAGACTTCGTAGCTGGCGGCGCCGGTGGCCGCGCTCCATGAAACGTCGATCTGTTCGAGGTCGGTATCGGTGGCGCTGACGCCGGTGGGGGCGCTGATTTGGAGGCGCATCCCATCGTCGCCCGCACCGTAGGCCGAGGTTTCCACACCGGTGACCACCGCCTTGACGTTGTAGGCGTAGCCGACGTTGACGGTGCCGGTGGTGTCGTCGTAGGTGAGCGCGGTGACATCGCTGGCGAGGAGGACGCCGTTGCGATAGACGTTGTAGCTGTCGGCCCGCGCCACGGCGCTCCAGGTGACGGTCACCTTGTCCATGTCGGTGTTGTCCGTCGCGCTGATGCCGGTGGGGGCGCTGAGCGCAGCGGCGTAGCCGGTGTCGGAGTTCGAGAATGCTGATGTGCCGCTCTCGCCCACGGCCTTCACCTGGTAGCTATGGGTGGCACCGCTGGCGACGATGTCGTCGTAACTGCCATCGCTGCTCTCGCCGATCTTCACGGTGTCGCGGTAAACGTCGTAGTGGTCCGCGTAGTCGACCGTGGTCCAGGTGACGACAACCTTGACCTCGTGCGTGCCATCGGTGGCGGCGAGGCCGGAGGGTGCGACTGGGACCGGATCGTTGGCGCTGCCGGTGTCGGTGCCGCCCGAGGTGCGGGCGGTGTAGTTGACCGCAAACACCTCGTAATCGTAGTCGGTGTGCGGGGCGATGTCGGGCACCTCGTCGGTGAAGACGCGGGGATCGCCGGCGTCGATCGTGGCGACGAGCGCACCGTCGCGGAAAATCTCGTAAAAGAGCGCGCCGCTGGAGGCCGTCCACGTGACCTCGATGTAGCCCACCTCGCCCGTGGTGGCATCCATCGTGAGAGCGCCCGGCGCATCGGCCGCGCGCCATCCCGTAGCCAGGCCGCTCTTCGCGCTGCTGCCGGTGGGATGCACGGCGACCACCCAATAGTAGGCGGCGGCCTCCTGCGCTGCGGTGGAGTCGACAAGGCTGGTCGCGGTAACGCCGGAGGCGAGCACGCTGGCGGCCGTGGGATCGTCGGTGGTGCCGCGATAAACGGTATAGCTGGTGGCGCCAGCGACGGCGGCCCACGAGACGGTGATGCTGCCCTCGGCGCCGACCGTGGCGGCGACGCCAGTGGGGGCCTTGAGCGGGGCGCCGATGGCCGCGCCGGTGCCGGTTTGAAACGTGCTCATGGAGCAAAGGAGGTCACGCGGACGTTGGTGACGTAGACCTCGCCGTTGGCGCGGGTCTCGGTGAGATCCAGCACGTCGCTGTGGGCATCGGCTTCGGTCACGCCAGAGGCGCCGCAGTTGGCGAGCACGACCCAATCGTCCGGGCCGGTGGCGCCATCGGGGATGAAGACTTCGTCCCATTCGATCGTGTAGGTGCCAGCGAGCAGCGCGGGATACTCGATGCGGTAGCGCGCGCGCTGGACGGCGAAGGTGAGTTCGTCCGCCGCGAGCACCCACTGATTGACCACGACCCCGTAGCCGGGCAGGCGCACGACTACGCCGCCAGCGTAGCACACGGGGAAGAGCACGATGTAGTCGGCATCGACCGCCGGATCGGGCGGGAAGGTGCCCCAGGCGGCGAGGTCGGCGATCGTGTCGTCGATCAGCAGCGCGGTGGTATGCTCCGCCTCCAGTGTCTCGATACTTTCGATGTGGGTGAACTGGCCGGGAGTGCCATCCGTGGATTCCCACACGGTGCGGCGCATCGTGCGCGACGTGGAGATGCTGAGCGGCGTTTCCCAATCCACGCGGGCGCCACCGAAGGCGGTGCCGGGCGGAGGCGCCGGATCGCTGGTGGTGATCGTCTCGGCACCGGTGGCGGGATCGATCGTGGAAAGCTCCCAAAAACTGCCGAACACGAACCCCTCGGCACCGCCCTGATAGTATGAGCGCCACGTGGTGAGCTTTTTGAGAAACCGCTTCGCCGGCGTGGACGGAGAGGTGAACTCCTCGTGCCCGTGCTTGGTGCGCATGGCCGGGGCCTTGTCGAAGGTGGCGTGGAATTGCGGCTGGCACTCGGCGAGGCAGTCGACCGTGCGTTTGAGGACGTTCCAGACGCGGTGGTGATCGAGCGCGGTCTTGCGGGTGCGATTGGCCGAGGCGTCGAAGAGCGCGTTGTATTCCGTCGAGGTCAGGCCCTCGGCGGTGGCGGCGGCGGCGAGCACATCGAGGCCACTGGGACAGAAGGTCGACGAGAGCGCGCCGATCACGCCCGAGAGGTGGTCGGTCACGGCGCTGGGCGCGGTGCTGGCCACACGGTCGCTCACGAGCAGGCTGCTTTTCAGGGCAGCGAGCTTCGTGGCATCGACACGGACGAAGAGCCGGACCGCCTCCGTGAAGTTATCGAGCAGTTCGTCGCGCTCCGCCTTCGTGATCGGGCGCGTGCCATCGAGGTAGCTCGTGAAGTGAGACCACGTGGGCATCGGGGTTCAAAACAGGCCGGTCTGGTAAACGTGGGCGTATTTGGTGACGCTCCCGACGGTGACGCCGACGGTGAAGTGCCCGCCATCTACCGCGGTGGCGAGGTCGTGGATGTAGGCGCGGAACTTGTTTTTGCTCGAGACCGTGAGGTGGATTACGTCGCCGTAGCGCGGCCGATCGTCGCCGGAGTAAACGGCGGCCAGCGCGTCCGAGATTTCGTCGGCGGTGGGCACGATGCCGGCGAAGGTGAGCGGGCCAGTATAGACGCGGCTCTTGCTCTTGAGAATCTCGGAATAACCGCCGAACTGGTCGGTTTCGTTACGCGCGATCTTGTAGAGCTCGAAAAAGTCGTCGATGCGCAAATGCGCCGGGGGCCCGACGGTGATCGTCGTGCGGCCGGCGTCGACTTCCTCGACCACCTGCTGCACCTGCGCATTCATGGTCGCCCAGGCGGCGAGGCCGCCGGTGACCTGGACGACATCGCCGGGCTTGATCGCCTGGGCACACTCGTCTTCGTCGACGACCAGGCGGCCGTCGAAGTGCAGCGTGGCGAGACCGGCGCGGTAGGTGGCGGCGAAGCCGGCGGCGAGCGGGGCGAAATCGTTGTTGAGCGTGAGGACGACGCTGCCGAACTCCCGGCCGGTGGTTCCGGCGGGATCGACCTCCTGATTGAGCGTCACGCCGCCGCCCGCGGCCACGGTGATATACTGGATGACGAGGCGGTCGATCTTGAGATCGTGGCGGGGCGCGAGATCGAGGTGCGCGAGGGCGGTGAGCGCGTAGCTCGCACTGGCGGCGGCAGAGCGGCGCTTCAGGTTGAACGTGGGTGGCGTGGTGGTGTAGTCGAACCAGGAAGCCGCGTCGGGCAGGTAACGCGCGATGTGCTGCATGGCCTCGGCGCAGGTGGGCGCAGTGAGGCGCGAGAAGGGCACCTCAAAACCGGCCGGCAGATTGGCGGCGGTATATTGGATGACGGCGCCGGAGCCGGAACCGATCAGCCAGTCGAGCACATCCTGCATGAAGGCCTTGGTGTCCTGGCGGAGATTGGTCGAGGGCACGAGCCCGGCCACGAGGATGGCGCGCCGGCTGGCGCTGTTGCCGGCGATAGGCCAGTTCTGCTGATACGTGAGCTGCTCGAAATACCACCAAGCGCCGACGATCCGGTAGGCCGTGCGCTCCGAATTGCCGGCACCGGAGCGCGGCACCTCCGTGCAGATGCCTTGGAACCAGGTGGTGGGGACGCCGCCCTCAACACGAGTGACGGTGATCGCATCCCCGTAGGCGAAGAGCGCCGTGGAATCGACCGCCGCGCTGGCGGCGGTGAGCATGATCTCGTCGCGGGCGAGGCTGCGCCGGGTGCGGGTGAGGCCGGAGAGGCCGAGGTCTTTCAGCTCGGTGGCGGTGGCGACGGTGCCGCCCGAGATTTTCCACTGGATGGCCATGAGAAAGCGGGCGGGCGTCAGTTGCCCTGGCGGCCGTTCGCGCGGAGCTGGTTTCGGATCGTGGCGAGCTCGCGGCGCGTGGCTTCCCATTCGCGACCGGCGATCTCGATGTGCGCGCCGATTTCCTTGACGGTGGCGGCGGTCTCTTTCGCTGCCTGGGAAAGATCGGTGGTGGCGCGCCGGACGCCGTTGATCTCGATGGGCGGCGAGCCGATGCGGCCACTGGCGTCGTAGTCTTTTCCGCCGATGTTAATTCGGCCAGGCTCGGTGATCGTCGAGGGTGGATTGGTGCGCGGTGTCGGTTCGGGCAATCCGGCCTCTAACCGGCGGCGCTTATCTTCCAGCGCCTTCAAACGGTTCGCATTGGCTTCATCAACCGACGCATCTTGCGCGCGCTTGGCCGCTTCGGCAGCAGCCTCGTTGGCGGCTGCTTCCGCAGCAGCGGCGGCAGACTCCGCTTTGTTCAACCGGCCGCGCATATAGCCGAGAGCTTCGGGAGAGGTGGGGGAGGCGCGTTTAAGCTCTTCGTCTATTTGGCGGCGCCGTTGCATCACTTCCGGCGTCAAATCTTCGCCGGGGATGGCGCCGAGTTGATCACGTTCGCGTTTGAGTTGATCAATTCGATCATTCTCGGCGTTGGCGTCGTCGATACGCTTCCGCTGCCGAGCAACTTCGGCGGTGGCGGCGTCCGATTTTTCGCTGGTTCGTGCTGCAACATCGTAACCCTCCGAGACGCGTTTGTCTCGCTGCTCCTTATCATCCTTCGCCTTCTTGTCCGCGGCCGCTTGTTCGATCCTGGCCTTCTCCTGTTTCTTGGCTTCCGGGTCGAGATCGCTTGCTTCGATTTCTGCCAGGTCAACATTTTTGCGCGCGTCGTCGATCTTCTGGCGCCACTTCTCAATCCGGTCGATGTGGGTCGCCAATGCCTGAGCCTCGGTCTTGAGTGTGGTCAGTTCGGTCTTCAGCGCATCAAACTTTAGATCGCCGAGCGCCTCACCGGCCGTGCGCGCCGACTCGAATTTTGTTTTCGTTTCCTCGGCGCTTTCCCCCGTTTGCTTGAACCCTTCCGCTGCCTGGCCGGCCCATTCGATGAGCTTCGGGCCGAGGCCAAGGAGCACGCCGACGCCGAGGCCGAGGCCGGAGATGCCGATGGCTTCGCGGGCGTTGGCGGCGGCTTTGGCGAAGCCGAGCAGCGCGGAAACGCCGCGGCCTTCGAGCATGATCGTGAGGCCCTCGGTCACATCGCGCGCGGCCTGACCCTTGCGGCCGAACTGGTCGATCAGATCGGCGGCTTGTTTGTTGGAGTCGCCGTGCTTCTTCGTCGCGTCCGTCGTGCGTTCGAGGCTCTCGCGCACCGCGGCCGAGCCGGAGGGATCGCCGTGGGTCTCGACTTTGATCTTATAGGTTTCGTCGGCCATGACTCAACGGGGCGTAGGGTAGCGGATGCCGGGGACGGCGGCGGTGATGGCCATCACCTTTGCTCCAGCGCCGTCACGCGCGCCGCCAGCGCGTCGTTTTGCGCTGCCAGCTCCTTGATCGCATTCACGAGGGCCGCGATTACAGCGCGGTCGTTCACCGTGTAGGTCGTGTCGATCCGCCTCGTGAGTGGTTTCCCCTCGGCGTCGTTCCGCTGCACACCACTCTGATCCGTGTCCGGCACCGTGCGGTAGGTGTTCACCGCTTCGCCGATTCCCGCCGCGATCAGGTCTTGGGCGATGAGCGACACGTTGATGTCATCCGCGTTCAGCTTGGTCGAGCGCTTCCAAGTGTATCGCTTCGGTGTGAGTTGACGGATGGCGGAGAGCCCCGTCGTGAAGTCTCCCACGATGTCCTTGAGCCGGGCATCCGAGGAGGCGGTCACGTTGCCGCTCGAATCGGTCACGAGCGTGCCGGCGCCGTAGCCGATGAAGCGCAGGGCGCCGAAGCTGGAGATCAAGAGTTGCTTGGTCACAACGCCGTCGTTCGTCGTCCAGATGGACGCCTCGGAGTCCTGCGTGCTTGCAGTTGAATTCCACGCGTCGATGCCGTCCCATGTAATCTTGCCCATGCTCTTGTAGGTGCTGGTTGCGTCGGACAGGGCCGACGAGGCGCTGACGCCGGCACCGTAGCCACCGTCCATGCCCGTGACTTCGATGGTCGGCTGGCTGATGCCCGTGGCAGCCGAGATAAACACTGCGCGCACCGTGGCCGACGGCGTAATCCCCGAGGAGCCGAGCGTGAGGCTCGTCCCCGTCGCGGCGCCGATGTTGCCGGAGTAGAGCACGACGCCGCCCGTCGCGTTGGGCGCGTTGCTGAGCGCGGTGGCGACGCCGGTGCCGAGGCCAGTGATGCTGCCGACGGCGGGCGTGACGGTGACGCCGGCCGCTGCGGTGACGAGGCCTTTAGCGTTGACGGTGACTTGGGCGGCCTGCGTGGCGCCGCCGTAGGTGCCGACGTTGCTGTTGACGGTGGCGAGCGTGGTGGCCACGGCGCCGGCCGTGGTGGTGACATCGCCGGTGAGCGCGGGCATCCGCGCGGCGGGGAGCGTGCCGCTGGCGAGGTTGTCGGCATTGAGGCTCGAGAGGCTGGCACCGCTCTGCGCGCCGAGCGTGAGGGTAAGCGCGGAGAGATTGAGGGTGCCGCCGGTGGGCGTCCCGGCGAGGGCGCCGTTGAGCGTGAGGGTGCTGCCGGCGGCGAAGGTGGCGGTCGCGCCGCTGAGAAAATTATTCGCCGCCGTGTTGTTGATCGTGCCGGCGAAGGGGCTCGTGCCGGTGAGACTCAAGTCCTTGATCGGGGTGGCGGCGGGCGCCCGCGGCGCGAGACCGGCGACCAGGGACCAGAGACCAAGGACCAGGAGCCGGAAGATAGGAGACAGAAGACGGGTTTTCATGGCGTTGCAGGAGGTTTGAAAAGGGAGTGGCCGGGCGGTGTCAGAGGATGGCGAGCCAGTCGAGGTGGTAGCCGGCGCCGGGGATGGGCGCGGTGAAGCGGGCGGTGAAGCCGGCGGAGGTGGTGAGCGCATCGTCGACCACGGCGAAAATGTTGTCGCCCCCGGAGGGGCTGCGGACGGTCGCGACCACCTGGCGCGGCTTCGCGGCGAAGACGGAGGCAAACGCAATGGCTTTCGACTCGTCGGCCGCGGCGAGCGGCGTGAGATCGCGCTTCACGCTGGCGCTGTCTTCACCGGCGTGCAGGAAGAGGGCATCGGCCTCGGCTTTGGTGTAGTAGGTGGGCATGGCGGTCGGCGGAGTTGAGAGGTGAGCGCGGCGGGCCGTTACAGCAGTGCGAGCCAGTCGAGTTGGTGGAGGGCGTCGGACGTCGGCCCGGAAAAGCGCACGGTGAAGCCGGCGGCCGTGACGGTGCTGTGGTCGATCACGCACAGGATCGTCCGGCCGGAGCTCGATGGCATCCGCACGCGCGGGAGGAGGTTCGACGGCGCGGCGGCGAAGGGCGTGGTGAACACCACCGCGAGCGATTCGGCGCCGGCGGCGATGGGGTCGAGGCGGCGCTTGCAGGTCGCGCTGTCGAGGCCGGCGCCGAGGAAGCGGGCGAGCATTTCGGCGTCGGTGTAGTAGTCGGAGGCGGGATCGTCGGGCGGATCGCTCTCGGCGAGGCCGGCGTCGATGATGGTGAAAAATGCGTGCGCCCAGGGGAAGCGGGCGCCGCCGGGGGTGACGCCGTAGACGAGCACCCGGTAGCGGCCGGCGGCGAGATCGAGCTGCGCGGCCGTCACGGCGATCTGCGCGTGCTGATCGAGCCCGGCCAGCCAGTCCGCCGCAGTGCAGGCGCCGAGCGCCGCGCTCGTCGCGACGAACTGTTGCGCGCCGGGCGAGCCATCGGCGGCGAGCGCGCGCACGATCAACGAGACGGTGGCGAACTCCGCCTCCGCCGCGACGATCGCGCCGTCGCGAAAGGCGGCGAGTTGGAAGAGCACATCGGCCCCGCGCAGGGCGGCGGGCGGGAGGTTGGTGCGCACATCGAGCGCGGCATCGACCCGGCCGAGGTCGCAGGCGAGGCGGAGAGTCTTGGTGGAAAAAGCAGTCATGGAACCTCCGAGAAATCGCCGCCGGCAAAGGTGTAGGTGGCGAACACAGTGCTGCCGCGCGCGGCGATGTCGTAGCTCTGGAGCGCGGCGTCGCTCAAGCGGAAGAGCGCGGTGGCGAAGGTGAGGTCGAGCACGGTGGCGGTGGCGAGTTTGTCGCGCAGCGCGGCGACGAGCGCGGCGGCGGCCTGCTTGGCGACGTCCGGTGTGCTTTCCGGCGCGAGCGTGAGGGCGAGCGTGAGGCGGTTGGTGACGTTGCCGCGGTTCCGGGGCGTGGCGTTGGCGGCGCGCAGCGCCTGGCCGATCTGCACGAGTTGCTCGCCGTTGACGCGGAAGTCCGAGACGACATCGCCGGCGACCGCGAGGTCGAGTCCGGCGGGGTCGGCCGCGGAGTCTTTCAACTGGATGCTGAGGGCCACGGGCGGAGGCGGGGTTTAGGGTCCGGGGGCTTGGGCTCAGGCGACGGTGTCGAAGGTCCAGAGCGCGGTGAGCGCGTTGGTCGAGATTTGCCGCACGCTGGCGAGGGTGACTTCGCCCGCGCGCGAGTCGCGGCCGTAGCGCACGCCACCCTGCATCACCTGCATCTTGGAGAGGGTGACGGTGGGCTTGCCGGTGGCGTGGCCGCTGATGACGAGGTTGCCCGCAAACGGATCGTCGCCAGGGCCGAAGGTATCCCAGCCCATGAGCGTCGCGTATTGCGCCTCGGTGAGGCCGAGGGGCTTGAACTTCACGGCGGCCTCGACGCTCTCCTCGGGGCTGATGCGCATGCCCACCGTGAGGCCGTCCTGCATGTCGGGCACGAGCGGGAGGTTGAAATCCACCTCGAAGCCATCCTCGGGCTTGTAGGTCACGCTGTTGAACGTGGCCGAGTAGAACGCGTTTTTGATGTTCGCGAGCGTGGCGGCCGTCTGCGCGACGCCGGCGGCGGCGACGCCAAAGGAGAAAAAGCTGGCGGCGGTGGCGGGATCGGAGGCGTTGGCGCAGAGGCCGGTGAACTCCATGTCGCGGAGCATCGCCTTCGACGGATGGAGGGAGAGGCCGGGCAGCTTCGTGACCATGACGTTGGCGACGGTGAGCGGGGCGCCGGTGCGCGGCGTGATCACGGCGGCTTTGTCGGTCGCGCCAAACACGGCGTCGCCCGGCTGGTGCGTGGCGTAGGGGAAGAGCTTGGTGAGATCGGTCCACTCCAGGGGCACGCCCTTGATCTCGACCTTGCGATCCTTGATGCGGCGGCCGAGGCGGCCGTGGGAGATGCTCTTCACCTCGAAGTATTCGGTGACGAGATCGACGGAGAAATCGGCGCCGAACTTGATCACGGCGCTGTCGTGGGTGAGGTAGGCGGGGCCTTTGAGGAGGTTGGCGCGGTCGACGGTGGTCATGGCGGGCGCGGGCTCGCGCCCGCAGTTGAGAGTTTAGCGTTGAGGGTTGAGAGTTACCTGGCGGCGGGGCGGAGTTTCTCCGTGGCGATAAACTGGCGGGTGGCGCTGAAGAGATGCACGCGTTCGCCGTCGGGCTGGCGGAAGGCCACGGTGCGCGCGGTGGCTTCGTGGCGCACGGGCGCGCAGGCTTGCGCGACCTTTTCATCGAAGGTTGGGGCGGCGGCAGGGGTCTTGGTGTCGGGTTTCATGGCGGTTGAAATCACGTTGCAACGCGGGGCAGGAGGCCGAGGGAGGTCTGGAAAACCACGTCGTGGATGATGCGCTCGGGGTCGCTTTGCTCGACGATCGGGCGCTCGGCGAACACGAGCGGGGCCATGCCCGCGATCGCGGTGTAGTCGCGGCCGTGGAGGCGGCGGGCGATAAGCTCGACGAGTTCGTAGGCGTCGGGGAGCGTGGCATTGAGCGAGGGGTTCTCGATCGCGCGCACACGCACCTCGTAGCGATCGGCCACGAGCGGCTGCGCATCCAGGAAGTGCAGCGGCAGGCCCGGCAAAACGTAGATGCAAGCGCCCACCTCGGCGAGCGCCGCCTCGATGTCCTGGGCGATCGTGCCTTTGCGGCGCGAGAGGATGGTGACGCCGGTGAACTCGGCGCCCGCGGCGAGATCGGCGGCTACGCAGTCCTGGAGCGCCTTGGCGACCGTGGCGGAGTCGGGCTGCGCGCTCATGGCGGGGTCCGGGGTCCGGGGTTTTGGGTCCGGGCGCCGCGCTCGCGGGCGCGGGCGACGTGGCGCGCGATCACCTCGTTCGTGGCGAGCTTGATGCCGGCGTAGAGGGCGAGCGTGTCCGGCGCGACCGTGGGATCGGGCGCCTGGGTGACGCTGCGCTTGAGCCAGAAAAGTATCTCGCCGCCCTGGAGGCCGCCGCTCGACGAGCGCGAGCCGCCGAGCAACAGCGAATCCGCCGCGCCGGACCGGTGCACGATCGTGCTGACGGCGCGAGCGAGTGCGTAGGGCTCGCCGAACTGGTGATCGCCGCGGCGCAGGATGATGAGATCGCGAAACTCGCTCGCGCGTTTGCCGTAGGCCTCGCTGCGCGCGGGGATCGTCAGGAACTTCGCCTGCTTCGGCACGATCGTGCCGCCGAGGATGCGCTGCAGGATGCCCACCTGATTGACGGAGATCATCACCCCGTCGGGCAGCACATCGAAGTGCGTGCCGCGCGCGGCGCCGGCGTAGTAGTGCGTGCGACCGCCGGCAAGGGCGTTGGGGCGCTCGCGATCGAGGGCGAAGAAATGGCGCCGCACGACATTGACGGCGGCGCGGCCGACGACGGGCTTCAGCCGGTCCGGCCGGATGCTCTCCTCGATCGCGACCAAAATGGGCGTCGCGCGGTCGGTCACGCTGGTCTTGACCTGCATCATGCGGCACCTCCGGTGGCGGGGCCGGAACGAATTGACTCCGGGGCCGGGCGGCGTAGGCTGCGGGCTCCTGAAGGCAACCAGCGCCGGCCCAGACCAAAGCGGGCGGCGGTGCGTAGGGCCGGGGCCTCGACAATCCCGCGCTCACACTTCTTGTAGAGCCGCTCCGCGAAAACGGGGCGGCTCGATTTTTTCACCGGCCTGGCGCAGCGGAGACTCATCGGTGCTCCTCGTAGTTGGTGATCACCCAGGCGGCCGGCTTTTTGGTTTTCCCGACCACGGCCTTGTATTTGCCATGAGTGATCTCGCGCTTCTGGGGGTCGTGCGGGTGCGCCGTGATTTTGCCCTTGGCGATCGTTTCGGGCAAAGCATCGGCGGCGGCGCGCCCGTGCTTGGCCTCGATGTGGCTGAGGCCGTAGCCATCGGTGTGGGTTTTGCCCGCGGCGTTGGGCCGGGTGTGGCCGGCGCGGCCCCAGGGAAACTCCACATCGCCGAGGCCGGGCACTTGCATCGCCACTTCGACGGTGCCGCCCTGATCGCGGCGGAGTTTCGCGATCGCCTTCTGGCCGCGCGCGAGGTTGTCGGCCACGCTGAGGCCGCCGCCATCGGTGGCGAAGCGGCCGAGCTCGTCGCGGGCGTAGTCGCGCACGTTGGCGGCGCCGAGCACCCGGCCGACGAGGCGGAGCACGCCGCCGGCGTCGAACCGGGCGCGGCCGGCGAGGGACTCGGCGAGCGCGTCACGCAGCGAGGCGTCGCGCACTTCGGGCGTGGCGGCGAGGTCGGTGTTGAAGTCGCGATCCTGCGGGAACAGCTCGGTGTCGCGATCGATGAGGCCGAGGTCTTCGGCCTCGCCGCGGTCGATGTCCTGGACATCCATGCCGCTGTTGAAATCGAACGGCGGATAGGGCGTGCCGAAGCGGGAGAGGCGCGACCAGAGGGGGTCGTTTTTCAGTGCGACCATGCGGCCGTCGAAGAACTGTCCGCCGGCCGCCGCCCAGCGCGCGGCCCAATCGCGTTTCTCCCTGGAGTCGATCACGCGCACGAGTTCCTGCGCGGGCCACTGGTCGAGCACGGCGGCGTCCTGCCCCTGCATCCAGTGGCCGTAGCCCTGCGCCTGCTGGAGATTCGTGTCGAGGATGAGGTTGAGGCGCCGGTCGCTGCCGAGGTCGGTGAGCGTGCCGCGTTCGTCGTCGGCCTTCGCGCCGAGGTCGAGCCGGGCGACGAGTTGCTTGAGCCCGGCGCGCTTCGTGGCGCGGTCGACCTGGCCGGAGACGAGATCGTTGATCGAGTCGTCGATGCGCTGGAGTAACTCGGTGTTGGTGACGCCGGCGGAGAACATCGCGCGCTCGCGCAACTCGGCGGGGATCGTGTCGAGCATCTTGGTGCGCAGCTCCGTCGGGAGCAGCTGCTTCACGGCGCGGGCGTCGAGGGCTTCGTGAAACGGCATTGGGGCAGCCGCCATCACGACGCACACTCCTTTCGCGCAAGGGCGACTTCGTCGCGCTCGCTGGTGATGAGGACTTCGCGATACTTGCGGCCCGTGCGGCCGTTGTTGTTACCGATGCCGTTCGCACGGACAATCCCACGGATCTGGTGGCCGGCCATCAGATCCCGCACCTGCTGGCAGTCCTGGAAGGTGAAGAGCCACTGACCGCGCAGTTTCGCGACGCGGGCACAGAAGCGCGCCAGCTCGTGTTCGCTCCAGCCTGCATAGGCCGCACCGCCCGAATCGAGGTATGGGGGATCGAAAAAGAAAAATGTCTCGGTGCTATCGTAGGCGTCGAGGATGTAGGGCCACGGCCGCTGCTCGATGGTCGTGCGATCAAGGCGGCGATTGAGCGAGCGAATTGCCAGCAGGCGCTGGGCGCGGGAACCGAGCGGCTGCTTGCGCGAGATCGCGAAGTGCGCGCCCATGCCGGCGAACGAAAGCCGGTTGCGGATGAACCAGCGCGACGCGCGCTGGATATCGGTGAGACCGGGCTGCGCTCCGTAGTCCTCGAAATCGCGCCGCGAATTGAGCACGAGATCTAGTTCGTCGAGGAGCGCGTCGAGATGATATTTGCAGCAGCGGTAGAACTGAACGAGATCGCCGTTGATGTCGTTGACGACTTCGATGTCGCTGCGCGGCTTGGCCAGTAGAAGCGCAAGACCACCGCCGAACACCTCGCAGTATTGCGTGTGCTCGGGAACATGCGGGAGCAGATGCTTCAGCAGCTTACCCTTCCCGCCAGGCCAGCCGATGACCGGGCGCACTTTCGGGAGCTGAGGTTCGGGAGCGTCGTCAAACATGTCAGAGGCCGGCGAGTTTTTCGCGCGTGGCGCGGCGCGTGGTGGACGTCACGACCTCAGCGGCGCTGCCGCTGGCGATCACCTGGTCGCTGGCGGTGGCGGGTTGTTCGAGCGCGAATTTCCCCGCGGCCACGTCGCGCAGAAGCGTGAGCGCATCCTTGTATTCCTGGATGCGCGTCTCGGTGAGGAGCGACTTGATCGGCAGGCGGTTGAGGGCGCGGTAGCGGGCGATCGCGCACGCGGCCGTCTCGAGTTCGCCGGGGATCGTGGCGCCGTCGCCGAGTTGGTTCGCCGAATACGCCGCGACGTAGCCGCGCACCTCCTGCACGACCTTGGCGAGCGTATCGGTGAGCGGCTCGCCCTGGCCGGTGGCGAGTGCGGCCGTCTTGATCGCGGTCGTCTCCGCACCGGTGCAGTGCTGGAGGAATTTGGCTTCGGTGAGGGTGGACCAGGACATGGTTTCTAAAGAGCCCTCGCGGCACGGCGGGGTCGGGCGACCCCGCCCTCCAGCGGAGGGCTCGAAGAAATCAGCTCGCGGTGACGGTGCGGCTCACGATGCCGACGCCGGTGCACACCAGGTTGGAGTAGCACTCGACGGAGACGTCGGTGAACTTCTCGTATTCCTGGCGATACACGCCGTAGCGCTGGCCGCCCCGGCCGCTCGACACGAAGCGCTTGATCGCGCTCGGGTCGTCCTTGCCGGCGCCGGCATAGGCGCTGTAGGCGTAGACGGTGCTCGGCACGATCTTGCTCTTCGCGGTCGCACTCGACTGGTAGCGCGCCTTCACGACATCGACGAGGTCGACCATGAAGTAGCCGGCCAGCTCCTGGAGCGTCTTGCCCGCGCGCGCGGCGGCGGCCGGCGCGGTGCTCCCTTCGTAGGCGTCGAGGCGGAGATCCCACGCGGCCTCACCGAAGAGCACGACATTCGGGCGGACGCCCGACACGTCGGCGCTCGCCGCGAGCGCGGCGCGGATGAGACCATCCGGCTGGGTGCTCGCGGAGAACACGATCGCGCTGGTCGTGTCGTTCGCCTCCAGGACGACGATCAGGCGGCGCAGTTCATTGCGGGCGAGGCGGCCCATCAGGCGGCCGACCGCGCGCTGGACCTCGGCTTCGAGATCCTCGCAGTCGTCGTGATCGATGCGAATGGTGAGGCCCTTGTTGAGGGTCTTCTCATTCGTGGTGGTGCCCTTGTAGGCGACGCGCTTGAACGAATCGCCGATCGCGCGGATGTCGTCCGTCTCGGAGAGGAACGCCTCGGCGTTGACGGCGTTCTTGAACTCGAAGCGACGGGAGACCGGCACCTCGGGCGCGAGGCGGGCGAGGATGGCGTCGACATTTTCGGTGTCGCGCCAGCCGACCGTGTAGGCGGTGAGCGCCTCGGAATAATGCGAGGCGGTGAAGCGGTTTTCGTTGGCCGCGCAGATGAGACCGACCGGGTTGGCGTTCGGGCCGGCATCGGCGCCGACGGTGAACTCGGAGCCGAGGTGCGGGATGATGAGTTTCGATTTCACGTTGGGAGTGATGAGTTGAGCGTTGCGGTTGAGGGTGGACGGATCAGGCGACGGCGCGCTGGACCGGGAAGCACGGATCGAGCTCGATGGTGTCGCCATCGGCGGTGGCGGCGGTGAGGGCGCGCCCGATGATGTAGTAGGTGCCGGTGGTGCCTGGCAGGGCGCGGACCTTGCCGGAGGCCGCCGTCACAATCATGTCGCCCGCGGAGATGGCGGCGCTGGCCACGACGAGGAGCGTGCGGTCAGCCGAGCCAAAATGCACCACGCTCACCGGGTCTTCGGCGGCGCTGGGTTCGTCCTGACACACGCCGATGGCGATGTCGCCCGTGCCGGCGACGGCGATGTGCGCGGCATCGCTGCCGATCTTGACGACCGCATTGCGCGTGGTGATCGCCGCATCGGCCAGGCGGGTGACCCTGCCACCTTGGTGCGTGCCTTGGGAATCGGGCAGCGTGTTGGTGCCGGCGATGAGGCCGGACCGGCGCGAGAGTCGCGAGGTATTGGCAACGACGAACAGGACGGAGCCCAGGAGGGCGACGGGCACGAGCACGTTCAGCAGTTCGCGCGGGGCGAGGAACAGGCTGAGGGCGAGGAGAGCGGCGGCGACGAGCGCCAGCGCGGTGAACCGGAGTTTCTTCATGGTGATGAGAGCTGAGTTGAGGTCTGAGGTTGAGAGCGCCGATCACTCGGCGTTCGTGGCGGGAAACAGTTCGGGCTTTTCGCGGCGCACCGCCGCGTAGGCCGCATCGTGGGAGAGGCCGGTGGCCTTTTTCTTGGTTTCGACCGCCTCGTTGATGGCAGTGATCTTCGCCTTCGATTCGGCCGAGACGGCACGGCGGGCGCCGAGCCCGGCGGTCTTCGACTGCGTGTTGACGGCGCGCTTGAGGCCGGCGAGCTCGGCGCTGACGGCGGCGAAATCGGCACCGGCCGCGGTGAACCGGCCGAGCCACTCGGGCTTTTGCGCGGCGGTGATCCGGCCTTCGTTGATCGCACCGGTGAGGAGCAGCTCGGCGCGCGCGGCGCGCTCGGTGGTCAACGCGGAGTTGAGCGTTGAGAGCTGGGAGTTGAGCGCCCCCTTCTCGTTGGTGGCGGTGGCGAGGGACTGGTTGGCCGTGGCGAGCGCGGCCTCGGCGGTGGCGAGCTTCGTGCGGGTGGTGGCGTGCTCGTTGGAAGCGGTGACGAGCTGCGCGGCGACGGGCGTCGCCTCGTTGACGGCGGCCGCGAGCTGATCGTCGGAGACGGTGTCAGCGTTGGCCACGGGGCGGCCGAGGGCCGCGAGCAGGGCAATGAGTTTGGATTTCATGGCGGAAAAATTTGGGATCTGGGATGCGGGGTCCGGGGTCTCGAGCGGGAGGGCCTCGTTGAGGCCGATGAACGTGCCGGGGATGTTCGGCTGGTTGGTGAGGCCGATGCTGTAGAGCTCGACCGGGCGGAAGGCTTTGCGGCCCTGGTGCGTGATCGGCACCATGCCCCAGTTGGGCGAGAAACTGTCGTAGGCGGCGGCCGGGCCGCTCACGAGGCGCCGGCCTTCGTCGTTGAGCGCGACGCGCAGGCGCAGCGCGGCCTCGCCGGCCTGCACGTCCTTGATCCGGCCGATGGCTTCGGCGCGCACGCCGGGATTGTCGCGGCGCCAAGTGGGATCGTCGGGGTGGCCGACGTAGCCGGGCAGACCGCGGAAGAGATCGGCCGCACGATTCGGCAGCGAGTTGAACGTGCGCACCATCGCCTCGGCCGCGGCGCGGTCGAGCACCTGGAGGCCGACGGCGTTGGGATAGACGCCATACCGGAGCTCGACCCATTCGGCCGCGGGATCGGCGGCAACGTTGATCGCGGAGGCGAGGCGGGAGAGCGCGGGCGCTTCGTTGGCGGCGCGGATGAGCTGGAACAGCAACGGGAATTTCATGCGCGGGATTGTTTGGCGGCGGCGGAGGCGGCGCCGTCGATCAGGGCGGTGCCGAGGATTTCTTCGAAGGCCTGCGCGACCGCGGGATCGCGGAGGACGGCGCGATAGAGCTGCGGGAGGTCGCGCTGGAGCTTGGCGAGCGCGGCGTCCTGCTGATCGCCGTCCTCCATGCCTTCGATTTCGCGGAGCCGATCGACGAGCGGAGCAAGCGCGCTGCGCTGCGCGGCGGAGAGTTGGGCGAGCGATTCGGCGCGGAAGACTTTTTCGCGGCCAAGCCGGGCGAGCTCATCCAGGCGGAAAGCGTTTTCGTTGAGCGCGGCCTCACGGGTCGGGAGCCCCGTGCCACCCGGCGCGGCCGGCACGGTGGCGAGGTCTTCGCCGGCCTTGGGCTCGGCGCGGCCGTAGCGGGCGCGCAGATCGCTCTTCGCGATCTCGACGCCGGACCTGAGCAGGAACTCATCCGTCTTCAGCTCGCGGTCGACGTTCACCTCGGCCGGCGGCAGGAGTTTGAAGTAGGCCTTGGGCGCGATGCCGGGGCCGAAGCGATACTCGATCACGCGGCGATCGACGAAGTGCTGGAGCGCATCGGTGATCATCGCGGCATCGTCGCGCAGGAGATTTTCCAGTTCGGGGGTCTGCGCCTGGGAGCCCACGGCCTGGCTGCCGGCGCTCATGGTGGCGAGGTCGCCGCCGAGCCAGATGCGCGAGATCGCGCGGTCCATGCGGTCGACCAGATCCTTGTGCGGGGAGGTGCCCGCATTCTTGATTTCGATGGGCGTGATGCTGGCGCCATCGTTGGTGAGGATCGCGAGATCTTCGCCGAAACCGGAGAGTGCGTCTTTCATGGCGTCCCACTCGGCGGAGTCCTGGGCAGCGTTGGTCTTGCCGTGCAGGCCGGGGATGCCATACTTCTCGCAAAAATTCACCCAGGCCTTCAGGCCGTTGGGCGTCTTGAACATCCAGGCGACGCTGGTGGCCTCCATGAGGCCTTCGCCCGCGGTCACCATCCAGGCGCCCTCGCCGAAGAACTCGTCGAGCTCGGCGCCGGAGAGCTCGGCGTCCGTCGTGAGGTAGCGGAGGCGGCCGGTGGTGTTCTCGAAAAACTGGAGCGGGATGAAGCGAAACTCGGCCGTGAGGCCGCCGGGCGCGGCGGGCTGCCAGACGATTTCGTGGGCGGCATAGCGGAGGCCGACGGCGCTCATCATCTGCCGGAAGAGCAGACGCACGCCGCCGCGTTCGTGTTCGTTGAGCGCGTTGAGGGCGGTGAGGTTGTTGTAGCAGGCCTCCAGGGCGGCCTTGTGCTCGGCGGCCTCGGGCGAATCGTCGACCGGGAGGATTTCCCACTCCAAGCCGGTCACGGCGCGGCGGCGCTTGGCATCGCAGGGTCTGGCCTGGTCGTCGCGATCGAGGATTTTCTGCCAGAGCAGCGCCGCCTCGCGGAGCTGGCCGCGCTCCCAGGCATCGAGCACGGCGACGAGGCGGGCCGGGGTGATGCCGCGGATGGGGCTCGCGTAGGTGAGCCGGAACATCCGGGCGCGCTCGGCGCCGACTTTGGGTTGGGCGGGCTTCAAGCGGCACCTCCCGCGGGTTCGGAGACCAGAAACCAAGGGCCAGAGGCCGCCAGCCGCCCTTCAAACGCGCCACAGAGTGGCCTTGCATGGGCTTGCATGGGCCTATTCCGCGCGTTTCGAGGGCTGGGCGCGGGTGAAGGAGGCTGTTTTTCAGCCACGGGGCAGGAAATGGGCGGGCGGATGGGCATGGTTTTCGTCCCTCAAAGCCCGGCAAACCGGCCCTCCTGGCCGGCAAGGTCGCGCGGGATGCGCGTGTAGGCGAACGGACCGCCGCCCATGCCCGCCGCGCGCACGGCCAGCGCAAGGGCGGTGCAGCGGTCGCTGTGGCCCTCGGCCGTGCGGGGAGCGGCGTAGCTATACTCGCCGTTGCGCACGATCTGCTTCATCGCGTGCAGGTCTTCGCGCACGGCGACGGAGATCGGCACGCGGAGCTTGACCGGGGGTTCGAAGGCCCGGCGCAGCTTCGGGAACAGCTCCCGCTTGAAATTCACGGTGAACTGGCAGAGTTCGACGCGCCCGAACTTATGCGCCTGGGGATCGTATTCGCCGAAGCCGGCCTCGGGCTTGACCAGGTGATCGCCGAGGCCGATGCCGGGGCCGGTGTAGTCGAAGCATACGCGCGAGGCGCGCCGGATGCGCGCAGCGAGCAGCGCCTCCTGGTCGGGCGTGGAGACGCCGCGCAGGGCGAGCACCTCGCGGGTCCAGAGCACGTCGCCGATTTTTTCGAGCGTCCAGCAGATCGTGGGGTCGTTCGTGCGGCCGAAGTCGATCCCGCAATAGACGGGATTCGCGCCGGCGGAGAAAAACGCGGGGTCGGCGAACTCGCGCGCCTCCGCGCTTTCGGCGAGCGCGATGATGTCGTAAGGCAGGAGGACGTTCGAGCCGTCGAGAAACTCGCATTCGAACTCCTGCTTCCAGCCGTCCGGGTCGTCGAGTGCCTCGCGGAGCTGTTCGGGATCGACTGGCAGACCCGCCTTCACCGCATCCCAGATCGTGACGCGATGCACCGACCACTTCATGCGGCGATTCGGATCGAGCGGGGTGTCCAGTTCGGCGCCGGGGCCGCGGTAATTTTCTGCGACGATCTTGTGGAAGATGTCGCCCTTGCCGTTGGGCGTGGAGATGAGACGCACCTTTTTCTCGCCCCCACGTAGCGGATTCGTGATCGAGGGCAGGATTGCGCGCCAGGTGAGCGCCGGCTGCTCGAAGAACGCGAACTCGGTGAGCAGCACATTGGCCGAGAAGCCGCGCACGGTGTCGGGCTTGCCGGGCACGGCGACGACGCGGCTGCCGTTGGCGAAAATGATTTCGGACGACTTGAGCAGCGCCTCGGGGTGATCGCCCGCGCGCGTCTCGATCGCATCCTCGATCGCGAGTTTGTAGGCCTCGGTCCACTCCTTGACCTTGGCGAGCGTCTCGAGCGACTGGCGCTCGGAGGGCGCGGCGATCAGCCACGGGCATTTTGGAGTCGTGAGGCAGTCCTCGACGATTTCGGAGGCCGAGGAAAAATCCTTGCCGGTCTGGCGCGACCAGATGCCGGCCTTGAAGCGCGCGCGGTCGTCGACCCACGTGCGCTGGTAGGGCAGCAGGATCGATTTCGGCGAGACGATGCGGGCCGATGGGACCGACGAGCTTTTTTTGCGCGTGCTCATCAGCCGCCGAAAATCTGCCGGTAGCGGGCGAACTTTTCCTCGTCCGAGAGTTTCGCGTCGGACGTCACGGCCGACGCCGCATCGGCCTGCGCGGCTTTCTTCTCCAGGAGCGCGACCTTGCGGGCATCCAGCGAGATTTTCTCCTGGGCGAGCGTGAGCTTCGCCGAGTCGCCCACGATCTTGAAGAGCGTCTTCGCCGTCTTCAGATCGGGCTGCGGGCTCGTGAGCGCCGTGAACGCGAGCTGCTTCGCCGCCTTGATCGCCGCCGGCTCGAACTTCCCCTCCATCAGCGAGGCGAACGCCTCCGCATCGCCCGCCGCCCGCGCGTAGCTCCACGGCGCCGCAAAGCGCGAGTAGAACGACTGCAAGGCCGAGGCCGTGGTGAAGACGCCGAACTGCTCCGCGACGCGCGTGCGCGCTTCCGCGTAGGTGAGATTCTCGACCGTCAGCCATTCCGCGAGCTGCTCCTTTTGCGACGGAGCGAGCGCATCGAGCTTCGAGTCGCCGCGTGGTTTTCGGGTCGTCATACATTTTTCACCACGGATTGCACGGATGGGCACGGATGCTCGGAGCTCACGGCCATCTCCGAAGCGGGTTCGCGACTGCGGGCCGCCGATTCTTTCACGTTGGGTTTATTTCCAAAAACGCCTGCCGTCGCACGCACCGCGCGGGAGGCCGCGCGGGCGTGCGCCGGGCTTACGGGGCTTTTCAGCGGCGCGCATCCCGCCGCGAAAAGACTGAACCCTTCGCGCGTTGCGCTCGGGGCGGCGCCCGGCGCCGCTTGCACTCGGCCGGCGTCCCACCCCTGGGAGGCGACGCAAGGAAACGGCGCGGCGCACGCGCCGGCCGAGTGGTATGGCGAGAGCGGTCCAACAACGAGCCCGGTCGCAAAAGCAAATCCACGGCGGGCGACGGAGCGGGTGCCCGAAGCGCATTGTGTGTCTCCGCAAGCCGAGTCGGCCGTGGAAAAGTGTGCCTGCCCTGCGTAGCTCGCCGCGAGCGAAGCGGGGTCTCCCGTTGCCGGGCGTGCCGTGGAGATTTTTTTCCGACAATCCGCGAGCGCGCCCAGCCCGGCCGCGACGAGGGCGGCGAGGATGACCGCGAGGCCGAGCGCAACGAACAAGGCCGCAGAATTTTTAACCACGGATGCGCCGGAGGCGCACAAGTGACACGGCTTGCCCGCCTGTGGCGGGGATGAACACGGATGGCTCACAGCCCGGCCTCCTGGAGCGCGCTCTCGCCGCGCGCAGTGAGGCGCCAGCGGGTCACGAGCTCGGCTTCCTCATAGGCCGCGAGGCGTTTGTCGGCGAGATCGCGCAAGGCGCGTTCGAGGCGCGGCTCGTCGAGGCGTGGATGGCGGCCCTTGCGAAGGTCGGTGAGCAGGAGACCGAACGTGAGCCCGATGTCGCGCGCGGAGCGCAGGGCGACGAGGAGATCGATATGGAGCGTGGTCACGGCTTGTGGAGCTGCTTGGTCTCGTTGAGGAGCGCGATGGTGCGGCCGGGGATTTCGTCGATGCGGGCGTCGAGGCGCTCGCTGAGGGCCTCGACTTTCTTGTGCAGCTCGGCCACGGAGGTGCGGCGCTCGCGGTCCAGTTTTTCGAGCTCGGCGCGCAGCTCCTGGTGCTGGTGGGTGGTGGCGAAGTTCTCGGTCAGCGTGACTTCGCGTTTCTGCGGGGAGCCGCCGCGGAAGCGGTCGGCGAAATCCCAGAGCAGTTTCGCGATGATGAGCAGCGCGGCCATGATCACGAGCTGCTCGCCGAGGGCGGAGGCTTTGACGCCGGAGAAACTGGACTCGGCGAAGAAAAGGGGGAGCGCGACAGCGCCGGTCTGGGCGGTGGGTGTCATTTCCGTTCCTGGGTGTATTCGAGCTGGTTGATCGTCTTGAGCGCGTCGCGGCACCATTCGGGCGCGGCCTGGCGCGCCGCCTCGAAGTCGGGCCGCGCGATCAGGCGGGCCGCGTTGTCGAGCTGCACCGGCGGCGTGGCACAGCCGGCCAAGGCGATGGCCACAAAAAGCACAAGAAGCGCAAAAAAAGCCTTCATGGTTTCGGGTCGCTGGTCCCTGGTCCCTGGTCTTTGGTCCCGTCGATGGCGGCATCGACCGCGGCGTCTTTGTTCGCGAGGCGCTGTGCGGCTTC
The DNA here is from genome assembly GCA_016235555.1 of Verrucomicrobiota bacterium. GTDB lineage: Bacteria > Verrucomicrobiota > Verrucomicrobiia > Opitutales > Opitutaceae > JACRKC01. Next base: position 35,373 of record JACRKC010000110.1, on the reverse strand, counting down.
CCGCTCGCGGTCCTTGTCGCGCTCGGCGACCACGCCGCGAAAGATCGATTCCAGCGCGGGAATCATGCGGGCGAGCGCGAGGAGGAGTGAGACGAGAGCGGACATTAAGTTGATCCTTCGACTGCGCTCAGGATTCGCGGCGTGATGCGTCGCTCACTTCTCGCCGGGCTTGGCGGTGAATTGCGGGCCGAGTTTGATCGAGCCGAAGAAATCGAGCGCCCAGGCGAACGCCTTGAAGACGCGCGAGTGCTCGACTTTTTCGAGGAACGCATCGTCGCCGGTGTAGGGCGTGGACTTCACGTAGTTCTCGACGCCGGTCATGAGCGGTTTGAAGAAGGCGCGCAGCGCGCCCATCGTGAGGAGCGCGGCGGAAACCCACGGGTGCGAGCCGACGAGGCCGGTGACGAGTGACGTGATCCAGTCCGCGGCCGGCGGCGCGGCCGTGATGGGCGAGGCATCCTGACCGAACAGCGAAACGCAGAGGGCGCAGAGCCCGCAGAGGACGAGGAGGATTTTGTTTTTCATGAGGAAATTTTTTTCACCACGGATTACACGGATGGCGCGGATGCCGGATCAGCCTTTCGCAAGCGCGTCATCGACGTGCAGGATTTCCTTGAGCGTGACGTAGTGACTGCTCGCGGGCATGGGGATCACCTGTCCGTTGCAGGTATCCGAGCCGGCGTTCACCTCCGAGAGCAGGCCGATGAAAGGCTTGCCGTTGTTCGGGACCACAACGCGGTCGCCGACCTTCGCTTCTCTGCCGTTTTTGTAGTGCATGGAAAAAATTCAAAGCAGGCGGCCGCTGGGTTTCGGGACCGGGGCGCGGGCGGGGCGGTATTTCGCGCGCCAGCCGTTGAGCGACGAGGGCTTGATCGCGTGGCGGGCGCAGACGATGGCGAGCGATTCGCGGCCCGTGCTCCATTCGGCGAGCACGGCCTCATAGGCGGCGACGCGTTCGGGCGGCGTGTGCGGGCCGCAGCGGCGGTCGACCCTCGCGGCACCACCCGCGCATGATGTTTGCACGGCCGCGGCAGCGGCCGGTCCCTGGTCTCTAGTCCCTGGTCCTTGGCCTTCGTCCGGCAGGTGCGGCTTCAGCAGCCTGACGGCGAGAGCCCAGTCGCGCCGCGTGGCGATGAGTTCGGCCCATTCGCCGTGCGCGGTCAAAACGGGCAGCCGCAAGTCCGCGCCCTTGACAGTGGGCTCGCGAAAACCAAGAAGCGGAGTCGGGCGGGGCGTCATCTGACGCCCACACTATCAGGCGCTCATGGGAGCGTCACGGTGCCCATCCGCCCTATCCGCCCCATCCTACTTATTCACGTCGGCGAAGAGTTTGGCGCGTGAAACTTTGAGGTCACCGGCGATTACGGGATTTTATCGCGCGTGGCGCGAGAGGCGCGCCAGGTGAAGAACAAACCGGCGGCGACGGCGACGAGGCCAAGGTAAATCCCGGCCACCAGCTCGGGCAGATCGAGCACGACCGGCGAGGCGGTGATCGCCACCACGCCGAGCAAAATGAGCACCAGCCCGACACGATGCACCCTTTGCTGCGGGTGGGGCGCGGTGGGCATGGCTACCAAGGCAGGCCGGAGTCGCGGCGCTTGAAATACTCCCGCAACTGGCGCTCTTCGTCGGCAAGGGTGCGGTGGGAGGGCGCCGCGACCAACGCAACGAACGCGGCGAGTGCGAGAAAAATACCGGCGACGATCACAGGAGCATTTTCTTGCGGTTCACGGTGCGGCGCGCTTCCGCGTGGGATCGGGGTTTTTTGCCGCCCTGGGATCGATCGGATTCTCTTCGATCCACTTCTCCAACTCGGGGAGCGACGCTTTGCGCGCGATCACTTTTCCTCCCTGCCAGACCTGAACCACCCAGCCGTGCGAGCGCGTGCCGCTCATCTCGCGCGATGGCACCAACACGAGATTCAAATCTTCGCCGGCGAAATCGGCCCGGAAGGGCCAGGTGACATCTTCGCGGTCAACATCAAGCACCTGCTGCTGGTTGGAGACCACGCGCAGGCCGCCGCCGACCGCACGCCCGATGAAGATCGCCTGCACACCGATGGTGGCGGGCGACGAGGCAGAATTGTGCAGCTTCACTACGAGTTCCTTGTAGCCGGAATAAACGTCGTGGTAGCTCCCCCACGTCGTCGGGTAATTGTTTTTCCGGCGGGAATCGTTGGCAGTCTCCTTCACGTCGACCCAGATGACGGACCGCATCGGCGCCGCGGCCTGCATGGCGCCTGCAAGGGCGAAGCACAGGGCGAGCAGCGGGGTTTTCATGCGATTTTCAACACAGAGGCCGCAGAGATCGCAGAGTCAGACAGCGCGATTGAGTTCGGCCACGGGGCATATCCAGGCGAAGTCCGACGGCTCGTGCTCGATGGCGGGATAGACAGGGTTGATCGGGGCGAGGCGGATTTTGCCGTTGGGCAGCTTGTGGTAGAGGCGAATCTGCACGGCGTCGTCGACGTATTTGACGACGACGGGATGGCCGTTGCGGGGCGGATTGCTCGGCTCGCAGACGACACGATCGCCGGGCAGGAATTTCGGCTCCATGCTGTCGCCCTCAATCACCAAGGCGAAGGCGCGTTTGTCGCGGCTCATCGTGGAGACGCGGCCGTGCCAGTGCTTGGGCATGGCTTCGTAGTTGGCGGCGGCGCCGGCGTGCGCCCAGGAAATCAGCGGGACGGTGCGGACCTCGTCGCCGTATTCGCCGGGGGCATCTCCTACAGCCGGACTGGATTTCTCGCCGCTTCCCTGTAGGAGCCACTCGGGCTCGACCTTCAGCAATTTCGCCAAGGTGAGAGATTCCCGCTGCCGCGGAAAATTCCTCCCCTGAAACCAATTTCCCACTCGTTGTGGTGACACGCCCAAGCGAGACGCAATCTCCGCCTGCGTGAGGTCGATCTCTTCCGCGGCCCTACAGAGGCGGAAGGCGAAATTTTCCAGCGGTTCTTGATTTTCTGCTTGCAACGTCCAGTTTCCCTGTAGAAAGTTTCTACAGAATCTCCACCCATCCTGTGGCAAAGTCAATCACAACCCCCGCCTCCCGCATCCGCGCCGCCCTGGTCCTTCGCCGGCTGAGCGTGCGCAAACTGGCCGCGAAGCACGGCGTGAGCGACAAGACGCTCTACGCGGTGTTCAACGGCGTGCGGCCAGGGAACTGCCCGCGCGTGAAGCGGGCGGTGGCGGAAGCCAACCGAGCGACGGAGGCGCTGGCCCATGTCTGACAAGCCCGCCACACGGATCGCGAGCTTCGTGCTCGAAAATCTGGACGGCCAGCCGCGCGACGTGCGGCTCACGCTCCTGCGCGACTTGATCGCGGTATCTCCGCCGAGCGCGCAGCGCCGGGACCTCGAAGCGCTGGCGGCGGCGGAGGTGGAGATCGGGCGGCGGGAGCGGCAGCTCGTGCTGGATTTCAAACGGAGGGCGCTGTGATGACTACAAATCGAAACGAGAACGGTCGACCCACCGTTGGTGGGTGCGCGGCGAATAGCGGTTATACAAATCCCACGCGATCCAGTGGATCACGTCGCGAATCGGTGTGCCGCCCGGAAACCGAGGCGGCGCTAGCGGGCTTGTCTCAGCACTCGCGGGCGTGGCGAGTAGCTCTGCAAATCGTGCCGCCCACTGGAGGCGGTCTGCTACGAAATGCACGGCTGTGGGCGGCATCGTGGGCCATTGCCCTGTCTCTCGCCACTGCGGCAGGGGTTTCTCCTGAGACACTGCCGCACGACATCACGCACGCCGAAAGCGCGCAAGCCTGACGCCATGCCGACCGAGCAGCTCCAGTTCCCGTTTGCCTCGCTGGATTTTCCCGGCCGCACGCTGCTCTATCCGCACGAGATCGCGGGCGACAAGGGCCGGCTCGGGATGAGCATGGATCACTTTCACGATCTCGTGAGCGAGGGCGTGCTGGTGGCCATCGACATCGCCTCGCCCGGCGCCGTGCGCCGCGAGCTGCGCGTGCCAATCGAGAGCTACCGCGACTTCATCGTTGCGCGGATGACCGGCCCGCGGCGCCGGGAATTTCTGACCGCGCTGCCCGAGCCCACGCGCACGACGCTGATCGTCGAACTGTTCGAGAGCCTCCAGAACGCGGCGCGGCCGGCGCTGCTGCGCGCGCTGCGCGCCGCCTGACTTTTTCGTCATGTCGCAACTCGCCCCCATCGTCGTCTCGGATCGCGGCCAACTCAGCGTCTTGCAGACGCGCGTGCTCGCGCAGATCGAGGTCATTTCTCGCGTCGAGCACGAAAACATCGTGCGGCGCCTGTTCATCGGGCTCGCGCTCCAGGTGATCAAGGACTCGCTGCCCCACGGAAAATTCCTGCCGTGGCTCAAGGGCCAGGCGGCCGGCTATACGCAATGCACGTATATGATGCGCCTCGCGCGCGAGTGGCGCGAGCACGCGAATCTGCGGCGCACCGAGGTCGAGGCGTTGCCGAGAACCGAGTTCGCGCTCGACACGAAGGACGCGGCGATGCGCAAGCTCGTCGGCTCGGCGGAAAAGTTCGTGGGCAAGCTGTCGTGGACGGAGCTGCTCCAGAAGCACGGCATCAAGGACGGCGGGAAGCTCGACGGCGCGCGGACCAAGGGACCAGGGACCAAGGATGAGGGCGTGCCCGACGAGGAGCAGATGTATCTGTTCGCGCGCGACGAGATCGGCGGCGTGCTCGCGCAGGCCGAGACCCTCCTCGTGAAAGAGAACCGCCTCCAGTTCCTCGCCAAGCACCCCGAGGAGGTGCGCGGCGTCGTCGAATCGCTGCGCGCGCTGGCCGACAAGGTCGAGCAGGCGGCGAAGCCGCTGCTGAAATAATTTTGCCCGGAAATTTTAACCACGGATCACACGGATGAACACGGATTCAAACATCGTCCCCATCACGTCCGCGCAGCCGCCGGCGCCGCCGCCGTCCGGTCCCCGCTTCAGCATCCCGCTCGACGACCTCGCGGAATTTTCCGCGCTGCCCGAGGCGCGCCGCACCGAGGTCCGCTTCACGCTCTCGCTGCTCGAACGCCTGCACGCGCTGCGCGGCGAGGGCTCCAACCTCACGACGGCCGCCGCGACCATCGCCGCGATGAACAAGCACCGGATGCGCGGCTGCTCCGCGCCGTCGCTGCTCCGCAAATACTACGCGTTCCTCGCGACCGTGACCGACGAGTGCCCGGCCGGCGACTGGCGCGCCCTGGTCGCGAACTACAAGGGGCCGAGCGCGCTGCCCGCGGAGTTCGAGCAGTTCGTGAAAAAGCTCGCGGAGGACAATCACCGCAGCATGGCCGAGGCGTTCAAGCTGCTGCGCACGGAAATCTGGCCGAGCGGCCAGCCCGTGCCCGGCTACGGCACCTGGATCGAGTGGTATGCGAAGACCTATCCGGCGCGCCCGCTGCCGAAGACGTGCCCGCGCGGCGAGTTCCCCGTGGGCTGGAGCCTGCGCAACCTCTACCGCAAGGCGCCGAACAAGGGCGCGCGCGTGCTCTTCCAGCGCGGCCTCGCGGCGGCGAAGAAACATTTCCCCAGCGTGCAGCGCGACCCGTCGCAACTGCGCCCGCTCGAACTCATCGCCATCGACGATTTCTATCTCGACTGCCTGTGCGTGTTTCCCGGCGACGGAAAGCAGCCGCCGCAGATCGCGCCGGTCGCGGGCATCATGGCCATCGACGTGGCGACGCGCCGCAAGCTGCACTGGGGCCTCGGCCCGCAGACGACGCGCGAAGACAAGCTGCCCGACGGCACCGTGCGCACCGTGCGCAACGGCATCCTGAAGGTGACCGTGCAGCATCTGCTCTACGGCATCTTCGCGAAATACGGCCTGCCCGACTACCCGATCACGATCCTCTGCGAAAACGCGACGGCCGCGATCTCGCCCGAGCTGGAGCTGGCGCTCTCGACGCTGTTCGAGGGCCGCGTGCGCGTGGAGCGCACGGGCATGATCAACCAGAAGATGCTCACGAACGGTTTCTGCGAGAAGGGCGGCAAGCCGTGGGAAAAAGGCTGGATCGAGAGCGCGTTCAACGCGCTGTGGAACCAGCTCGGCGCGATGCCCGGCTACAAGGGCAGCAACCAGCGCCTCAACGCGCCGGCCGCGCTCGACGACGCCATCGCCTACACCAAGGTCTTCCTCGGCCAGGGCGAGGGAAAGCTGAACCTGCCGCCGGAAAAAATCGCGCTGCTACGGCTGCCGTTCCCGAGCCCGGCGGCGGTCGAGCGCGCGTTTGCCTGGGTCTGCTCCGCGAGCGATGCGCGCACCGATCACAAGTATCTCGGCTTCGACTGCGTGACGGAGTTCCGCCTGGAAGAGGGCGCCGAGCCGCGGCCGTTCACCGAGCTGGCGCTCATCCCGCAGGACATGCAGGTCGCGATCTCGCAGGCCGGCCTCGTCACGCAGCGGCCCGAGGCCCCCATCGAGCGCTGGTCGCGGCTCGCGGCCACGTGCGCCTTCCGCGGCGTGCCGCCGGCCGTGCTCGCCCTGCTGCTGCTCACGCCGAAGCGCGTCACGTATCGCAACCACTCGATCACGTTCGCGCACGACAAGGTGGGCTTCACCTACGTCGACGAGGCGGGCACCGTGCTCGCCGGCGTGCCGGACGGCGCGGAGTTCCTCGGCTACTTCGATCCGGCGGCGCCGCAGGAGCTGCACCTCGCCGATCTCAAGGGCGCCTACGCCGGCTCGCTCAAGCGGCTCGGCGGCAAGCGCGGCGCGGTGGACCTGCGCGACAAGGCCGCGCTCGCCGAAGCCGGCGGCGTCGTGCGCACCCTGGTCAACCGCGCCGTCGCGGAGCTGCGCGAGCGGCACGCCGACCAGGACGCGCAGCTCGCCATCGACCGCGCGAACAACGACGCGGTGCTCGAAGCCCACAAGGCCGAGACGGCCGGCCTCACGGCCGCGCAGAAGATCGCGCTCGCCGCCGGCGACAACGCCGCGCGCGAACACGAGCAGCGCAAGACCGAGGCCCGCTCCGAACGCGGCGTGAGCGCCAGCGCCGCGGGCAACGCGCTCGCCGATCTCCTGCCCGAGTAACTCTCACCCATGCGGGCACGGGGACGTGCCCGCCCACCCGAACAAAAGGAAACACCATGTCAGAAGAAACCAACAACACTCCCGCGGCCGGTGCCGAATGGGATGGCACGAACCTCGCCGGCGACATCGTGGCCGCCGGCATCCGCAAGAACCGCCCCGAGTTCCAGGAGGACTTGCTCTGGTGGTATCGCTACGCGGGCGAAAAGAATCTCTCGCAGGCCGAGGCCGCGCGCGACCTGGGCATCGACGGCGGCACGTATTCCAAAGTGCTCCGCGGCGAATACAAAAACGCCGAGGGCCTGCTGCTGCCGCCGCCGGCCAAGATGCTCTCGCGCATCCGCGTCGTGCGCGAGCAGGAGCGCGCCAACGCGGAGAAACGCAGCGAGGGCCGCGTGATGACGGCCACCGTGGGCGAGATTCACGCCGTCTGCAAAAAGTGCTGGAACGACGGCACCATCGGCTTCGTGTTCGGCGAGTCGCACGTGGGGAAGACGGAGGCGCTCACGTGGTTTCGCGACGAGAACAACCACGGCGCGACGATCTACGTGGACCTTCAGGGTGTGGCCGGCGTGCAGGACATCTACCGCACCTTCGCGCGCGCGCTGCGCATCAGCCCGAACGTGGCGCCCGTGAAGCTGCGCCCGCGCGTGCTTAACACCATCGACCGCCGGAATCTCGTGATCGTGGATGAGTTTCACCACATCACCTATGCCTATCAAAAAGGCGGCGCGGTGAAGATGGTCAACGCGCTCAAGGAAATCAAAGACCGCACCGGCTGCGCGATGGTGATCTGCTCGACGAACGTCGGCCGCGAGGAGTTCGACGAAAAGACCGGGCAGGAGGCGAAGCTGCTCAAGCAGCTCTGGCGCCGCGGCACGATCAAGCTGCAACTGCCCGACGCGCTGCGCGTGGGCGACGTGCGCGCGTTTGCCCACGCCTACAGCCTGCCGTTTCCCGACGCGCCGGAGACGGGCGACGACACGTGGAAGAACCTGCGCGCGCGGCACGCCGATTTCGCGGGCCTCGCCGTGTGCGAGCGCATCGCCTACGAGAGCGGCGTGAAGCACCTGGTCTCGGTGTTTCAGGACGGCAACATCATCGCCGGCAAGAAGCGGCGCGAACTGCGGTGGGAAGACGTGATCGCCGCGCAGGGCAAATACGACGCGCTCAGCGCGAAGAAAAACGTGTGAGCGGGCACGGCCCGCGGCGTTTTTCAAACCTCAGCAAGGACACCCCATGAAGACTTCCAAGACAATCAAGGCCCGCGTCACGCGGGCGCAGTATCGGCGGCAGCTCGCGAAGGCGATGCCCGATGGCGGGCCGGTTGCGCCCGCCTCCGCCGAGGCTACGGCGGGCAGGCCGCAGCCGTTGTTTCCCCAGCTCGCGGCGTGGCGCTCCGTCGATCTCGAATGCGAGCTGATCGCGCGCGCGGTCATGCGCACGAACAAGGCCATCGCGCAGATGGAGGCCGCGCTGGCGGCGATGCACCGCAAGCAGAAGGCCCGGCTCGCCGAGCTGGCGTCCCGCGCGCTGGCGCCGGTGAAAGGCGGTGCGTCGTGACTGACTCTCAACGCAACGCCCGCGCTCAGCGGAAACTCATCCGCGACTATCGCGGCACCGGAGGCGGCCTCGCTTTCCATTTCGATCACAAGCGGGGCGTCGCGCATTTCGCGCTCCACAACGGCGAGGGCGAGGGGTCGAGCCTCACGTTCGGCACGAAGCAGAGCGACGAACTCGTCGAGCAGCTCCTGCGCACGATGCGCGCGCCCGAGGCGCTCGTGACCCTCGCGAACATCGTGCGGCACGCCACGTGGGACAAGGACGCCAAAATCTCCCGGATCGAAGGCGAGCTTCAGACGCTGCGCTTCCGCATCCTGCATCTTGAACGCGAGGCCGCCCAGCCCGCGCCCTACAGCGACGCCACGGCGCTCGTGCCGCGACCCGCCTTCGCCAAGGCTACGGCGGGCAGAAAGGGGCGTGCCGCATGAACGCCGTCTCTTGGTGGGCACTGCCCTCGGGCATCACGCTGTTCGTGCTGGTGTGCTTCGCGCTCTTCGTCGCGAAGGAAATCCGCGAGCAGGTCGAGCCGGCGTATCGGCTCTGGCCGGCCGTCGCCATCGTGGCGGCGTTTCCGCTCTCGCTGGTGTGGCTCGCCTATTTCGCCGCCTGCACGGCGGCAGGGAGGGTGCTATGAAAACGGGAGACCGGAGACAGAGGACAGGGGACAGAGGACGGACGCCGGCCGTGCTCGCGACGGAGATTGCGGGCCGCTTCGGCCAGGAGCCGTCGAAGCTCGCGGTGTTTCGCAACCCGGCCGGCGGCACCGTCTCGCTCATGCTCATGCACAGCGCCATCGTGCTCGACGCGAAGGGCCATCACGAGCTGATGCAGGCGCTCGCGTTTCCGCCGCTGTTTGAAGTCACGCCCGAGGGCACGCGCGTGGTCGGCGCGGCCGGATGCACCGTGTGCGGCGAGAATCCGCCGGTGGCGACGGTGCGCGAGCGCGCGGGCGTGCGCTGCCGATCGAAGAACATCCTCTTCCGCACCGCGCTCGCCATCGCGCGCCGCTCCAAGAAAGGCCGCCGGTGACGCACACGCCCGTCTTCCTCCGCAACGGCGAGGCCGCGACCGTCACGGGCCGCATCAACGTCGCGCCGTTTGCCCTGCTCGGCCGCCGCAACAGCGGCACGCTCGAAATGTGGCAGGAGCAGGGCGAGTGGCGCGAAGACGGCCGCGAGCACCCGCTCGACATCGTGAGCTTCGTCACGCCCGGCGGCGGCCTCGTCGCACTGAAGGAAAACCAACCGCCCCAATGAGACACTATCCCGCTCATCGCCACCACTGCGCGCCGGCCGGCATCGAGCACAGCCGCGCGCCAGCCCGGCCCGGCCTCGCGTTTGTCACCGGCCTCGTCGTCGGCGCGACGCTGGCGATTTGGGGCATCCTGCTTTTCGCCACGCCACTCTCATGAGCCTCTCCATGCACCTCTATCGCGTGCCACCGCGCAAAAACTATCCAGGGCAAGCCGCGGCCGCCGAGGTTCTCCTCACGTGCCCGGTGTGCGGCATCCCGAATTTTTCGGAGCGCGGCCTGCGCACGCACTGCTGCCGCGCGAAGCCGAACCGCGAGCGCCTCACGCTGCCCGAACTCGAACTCGCGCGTGCTCGCGCGAAAGCCGCCTGAATTTTTCACCACGGATCACACAGATAACACGGATAAAAACATGAACACCATCGCCAATCCGAACGCGACTTCCGTCGCCCTCAACGAAATCGAAACGCTCGCCAAGCAATATGCCGACGAGCGCTCCACGGTCGCCACGCGCGTGCAGACCTACGAAGACCAGGTGCGCGCCACGCAGCGCCGCTTCGTGCCCGGCATCAAGACGGCCGCCGCGCAGGCCGCCGCCGCGCAGGCGCGCCTCGTCGCCGCCATCGAGAAGCACCCCGAGCTGTTCGCGAAGCCGCGCACGCTCACGCTGCATGGCATCAAGCTCGGCTTCCAGAAGGGCAAAGGGAAGATCGAGTGGGACGACGACGAGAAGGTGCTGGCCGCCATCGCGCGCAACTACCCGGCGCCGGTGGCCGAGACGCTCATCATCACGACGCGCACGCCCGCGAAGGATGCGCTCGCGCAACTGCCCGCCGCCGATCTGCGGAAACTCGGCGTGACGATCACCGACGCCGGCGACTTCGTGGTCGTGAAGGCGACCGACAGCGAGGTCGACAAGCTGGTCGCGAAAATCCTGCGCGAAGGCGCGGTCGAGGAGGTGGCGTCGTGAGCCCGGCCGCCCGCGAGGTGCAGCAAAAGATTCTCCGTCTGCTCGATGACGGGCGCGTGCCGCGAGCGGAATACAAGGAGTTCCTCGAAACCGTCACGAGCGATTGCGAGAGCCGGCTCGACTGCATCCGCGAAGAGGAGGGCGACGAATGAGCGCCGCCGCTGCCGAGCCATTCGAGGAGTTCGCGAAAGTGGAACTCTTCGGCCATCAGGTGCTCGTCGCGCGCGTGACGAAATCCGAGATCGGCGACTTCGTGCGCTGCGACGTGCTCGACGCCAAGGGCAAGGTCGCGTTCACGAAGCTCGTCAATCCGAAGGCGATCTATGCGATCAACCTGATCGACAAGAAGGCCGCGTTCGCGCTCGCGAAGGTGCGCGCGGCCGAGCCGCCGGTGCAGCGTTTCGAGTTGCCCGCGCTGATGGCGGGAACGGAGGCCGACGAATGAGCCTCACTCAGCCAGACCTCCGCGGCCTGCTCACGGCCGCCGGCCTGCCCGCGCTGCTGTGGCAGTTGCCCGACGAAACCTACGAGACGGCGAGCGCCGACTGGGTGCTCGACAACTGGCGCGCCTGGATCGAGGCGCGGCCGGGCGAGCTGCTCGCCGTGCGCGACCTGGGCGGCGGCAAAACCGACCGCGTGCCGAAGTGGATCGCCGAGGCCGGCGACTGCGACAACCTCGCGCTCGCGACCATGATGTGGGCCGACACGGGCAACGCGCTCGCGGCCGTGCGCCGCGGGCAGACGCGCGGCGGCCTCGCGTATGGCGTGCTGTTCTTCATCGCCGGGCCGGCGCGCGCGGAGAATTTCCGCGTGTCCGGCGGCCACTGCATCAACTGGTTTGTCACGCACGAGCGCGAAGTTCGTTTCTTCGAGCCGGGCGTGGGCGACTACTCCAACCTCAACACGACGGAAAGGAGCGGAGCATGGTTCGGACTCGCCGCCTGAATCGCCGCGTGAGCGCGGACGATGTTTTCCAGCCGCTCGGCGACCTCGTGATGGGCGCGGTGGCGTTGGGGTTCTTCGTCCTCGTCGCGGTCGTGTGCGTGGTGGCGCTGGCCTTCGACTGGCTGCACGAGTCGCGCCTGCTCGGGCGCGTGGCGTTCGGCGTGATGGTCGTCCTGGTCGTGCTGCACTTCGCGGGCTGCGCGACGCCACCGCGGCCCGCTTCCCCTTCCGATCCACGCGACCCGGAAATCCACCGGCCGGCCAAGCCGGGCAACTACCCGCTGCCGAGGTGACGTCATGACTGCACTGGTCCGGCGTTCGCGCCATTCAACCTTCCTCGACTTCACGCCGGTCGCGCCGCGCTGTAGGTGTGGCGGCGAGTTGGAAGTGAAGGATCACCGCGCTCCGTGGTATGACGCGACTGCGAGTGCGGAATGGCGATACGAAGTCCGCTGCGAGGTCTGCTCCTATTGCGACTGCAACGGCCACTCGTCCCGCGCCGCAGTGTTGGCGGCTTACAAATGAGCGCGCTCGGCACAACGATGGCGCTGGCGCCGGCACGGGCACTGGCCGAAAAGATCGCCCGCGAGCTGGCGCCGCATTGTCTGCGGCTCGAAATCGCCGGCTCCATCCGGCGCGGCCGTCCATTCTGCGGCGACATCGATCTCGTCTGCCTGCCGCGCAACGCCGCCGCGATCACGGAGATTCTCCACCGCTGCGGGCGGTCGGCGAAGGCGTTGAAGAGCGGCGAGCAGTATGTCGTCTTCGAGCTGGCCAACGGCTTTCAGCTCGATCTCTGGATCGCCTATCCCGACCACGACGAGCCCGGCGACATGTTCGGCCACGGGGCCACGCAGCAGCGCTGCAACTTCGGCGTGCTGCTGCTCGCCCGCACCGGCAGCGCGATGCACAACATCTGGATCGCGCAGACCGCGCAGGCGCGCGGGCTGCACTTCAATCCGCACAAAGGCGTGCTGCGTGGGCGCGAGGTGATCGCGAGCGCCGAGGAGGCCGACATTTTCGCGGCGCTCGGGCTCGACTTCATCCCGCCGGAACGGAGGGAGCGGTGAGTGCGACAATGACCGATTCGCTCGATTCCCTGTTCGTGATCACGTGCGGGAAGTGCGGCCAGCCTTCGCCGGCGTTGGCGTGGAGCGAGCGCCCGATCTGCGGCGAGCTTCCGGCCGGAGAGTTTCAGTGCCCGCGATGCGGTGACGCGTGGCGTCGCGAGAAGCGGGCCGATCCGTGGGTGAACGACGAGCGGGGCTTCCGTTATGCGCCCATCGCGCTCGTGCCGATTGCGTCGCGCCTATGAACGCCGCGAAGCAGCGTAAATACTGGTGGCTCTTCGGGCCGGTGCGCGACGTGCTCCGTTCGCGCGGGTTCACCGACAAGCAGATCGAGGAGCGCCGGCATCTGCTGCACCGCAAGGCGCTGGGCGCGGACAAGTCGTCGAAGGATTTCACCGATGACGATCTCGACAAGGTGAAGGCGGCGTTCCGCGCGGAGTGGGACGGCGGCAACCTCAACGCGCAGCTCGACGCTCTGGACGAGCCCGCGGAGCGGCGGCAGGCGTTGCTCGACGCGTGCGCGGAGGCCGTGGCCGACATGTTCGCGCTGGGCGATGGCCGGCTGGAGCACGATAAGGCGCGGCGCGGCTACATCGCCGGCGCGGCGCGCAACGTCATCAAGAAAGAGCTGGCCGACTGCGACGAGACCGAACTCGGCGAGGTGAAGGGCTGCCTCCAGCGGCGCGTGCGCGTGCTGCGCGCGCGCAACCCCGAGGCCGCGGAGCGGCTCGATGAGCGGAAAAAGGAGGCGGTGCCGTTTTGAAGCCCGCGGAGCAAAGTGCGTTCGACGAAGGCCGGCTCGGCGCTCTCCGGGAAAAGCGCGACGGCGGCTATTCGTGCCCGTATCGCAACGGACCTCGCAAGGCGGCATGGCATCGCGGGCTGGCCGCGGGCCGCAATGAGATTTCCGATGAGGCGCATTCGGCGCGCGTCGCGGCCGTGCCAGAGGCCGAACGCGAGGCCAACAAGGCGGCGCTGAAGTCGGCGGTGGAGGCGTGGCTGGCCAGGAACAGCGGCGTTGTTGGCGGGAGTGGCGGGCAGGGGCCGGCCGGGGTGGCAATCGCCTCGGCTGGCGCGGAGGGCGGCGCGTGAAGACGGAAATCGGCCTCGTCGTGAAGTCGCCGCCGGTGCGCGTGCCGGCGGAGTTCGCCGACAAGGTCGCGGGGTTGCTCGCCGAGGCCGGCGACTGGCGCACGAAGCGCGAGCTGGCGACGTTGCTCGGGGTGGCGTTCACGCCGGGCTTCGAGCGGAAGCTGCGTTACCTCGCCGAGTCGGACGAGCGGATCGTGAGCTGGCCGGGCTCGCCGGGCCTGAAGCACTGGAATTTCGCGACGGTCCCGGAGATCGACCACGCCATCAACGCGCACGAGAGCCAGGGCGCCGACCACTACCGGCGCGCGATGCGTTACCGGCGGATGTTTCACGGGCGGCGGCGCATCGCGACGCCGGCCGCCGAGCAGGGAGCGCTGCTGTGAACACGCTCGGGCAGTTTCTCGACGACCGCCGGGCGGCCGGCGTGGCCGCGGCGAGGCAGCAGGCGCGCGACGGCGACGTGCTGGCGTGGCTCAACCGCGGGGCGCCGCCCGAGGTGCGGCTGTTGAAGTTCGATGCGTGGGTGCGCGGGCAGCTCGCGACGCGGCTCGACTGGACATGGGCCGGCGCGGCGAAGGAAAAGCGGATCGAGCAGTGCCGGGTTTACCTGGAGCGGCTCGTGCTCGACCTGTGGCGCCGCGGATGGATGCTCGACGGCAAGCGGCTGGCGGCGCACTTGGAGGGCGTGCTCGACAACATCGGCGCCTATCAGCGGGCGGGCAAGGTGGCCGACTTCTGGCCCTACTTCCGCGCGTGCGTCGACCGCTACGTCGGGGCCAACGCGGAGGAAATCCAGTATGAGGCGCGCACCGTCGGCGCGCAGATGGGCCAGCTTATCAGCGCGCTCGGCATAGGCCGCAGCGGCGACGGCTCGTCATTGCCCGAGCTGGTAGCCCAACGGGCCGCCGAAGTGGGCAAGGCGAAGGCCGAGACGCTCCGCGAGAAACTGGCCCGACAACGCGAACGGGAGGCCGCCCGCAAGGCCGATGCAACCCAGCCGCGGCTCCTGTGAATCGCCGCTGCACGGCCTTTGCCGGGCCGCGGAGATTATCAAACCTCTGTCATTGTCAGCGGTGCGCGCGGATTTCTTCTCAAACCAAGCCCGGCGCGCGGATTTTTCCTAAATCGTTGGTTTTCGACCTCGTTAGGGCTTGTCAGCCCTCATCGCGCTGATTTTCAAACCCCGTGGCATCCCTCAAAGGTCAGCACTGGCGGAGAGGGGGGGATTCGAACCCCCGGTAGCCTTGCGACTACACGTGATTTCCAATCACGCACATTCGACCACTCTGTCACCTCTCCAAGTGCTGCGGACGGGTCGCTTGCGCGGCCCTTCCGACGGGCGAAGGGGGGCTAGCAAGGGTAATGCGCCCGGGGCGGTCAACGAGGAAGTTGGACGGGTTTTCCCGCGGGGTGTAACAGGAAGTGAGGTCAGCAACAGAGCCTTGGTTGTTGCGGCGGTCTGCGACCGCCGAACGAGAACAGAGTGGGTGAAAACCCGGCGTTATTCGTGCAATCGCGCGAACCGTAGCGGAAACCGTGAGGTTTTCGTGAGATTTGGCCCGCGTTTGGGAGAAAAGCCCGCGTTTTCCGCAACCACCGCCACGTTTTCACATCGTCGGTGACGCGCCGGGCTCTGCTCGTTCCGATCCTCACGATACGAGGACGGCGGTGATCGTCCAAATCCTGATTGGCCTGGCCGAGGCCGAGCGGTGCTGACGGAGATTGAACTGGCGGACGGAGCCGGGTTTCCTCGGTGGATATGGCACTGCCTTCCCCCGTCGCCCGCCTGCCCGAGCGCTCCGCCGAATTCGGCGCGCTGCTCGTCAAATGGGCCGAGATCAACTCCGGCTCCGGCCACGTCGCCGGGCTCGACCGCATGCGGGCGGCGCTGCGCGAGGAGTTCGGCCGCATCCCGGGCGCGACGGTGGAGGAACTGCCGTGTGCCGGCACCGCGGCGGCGCTGCGCGTGAGCCTGCGGCCGGAGGCGAAGGTGCGTGTGTTGCTGAGCGGGCATTTCGACACCGTGTTCGAGGCCGACGATCCGTTCCAGCGCTGCCAGTGGCTCGACGCCGAACGGCTCAACGGCCCGGGTGTCGCCGACATGAAGGGCGGCCTGCTCACGATGCTCGCCGCGCTCCAGGCCTTCGAGCAGACGCCGCACGCGGCGAACATCGGTTGGGACGCGCTGCTCAATCCCGACGAGGAAACGGGCTCCCATGGCAGCGCGCACCTGTTTCGCGAGGCGCCGCGCCGCGCGCAGTTCGCGCTCGTGTTCGAGCCCGCACGGCCCAACGGCGACGTCGTGCATTCGCGCAAGGGCACCGGCAGCCTCGTCGCCACCTGCCGCGGCCGCGCCGCGCACGCCGCCAAGATTCCCAACGACGGCCGCAACGCGATCCTCGGGTTGTCCGACTTTCTCCTCGTCGCGTCCAAAGTGCCGGCGGAGATGTCCGGCGTGCTCGTCAACGTCGGCAACATCCGCGGCGGCGGCCCGGCGACGAATGTCGTCCCCGATTTCGCGACCGCCGAACTCGATCTGCGCGTGACACGCGAGGCCGAGCGCGCGCCACTGCTCGCACGCTTCGACGCGCTGGCCGCCGAGGTGTCTGCGCGCCACGGCGTCACGCTCGAACTGCGCGGTGGCTTCAACCGCCCGCCCAAGGAGTGCCTCCCGCTCGAGGAGAAAGTGTTCGCGGCATGGCAGCGCGCCGCGGCCGACGTGGGGGTGCCGCGCTTCTCGTGGGTGCACACCGGCGGCGCATCCGACGGCAATCTGCTCACGGCCGCCGGCCTCCCGAACCTCGACGGCCTCGGCCCGATCGGCGACCAACTGCACAGCGCGCGCGAATTCGTGGTGGTGTCCACCATCGCGCAACGCGCACAGCTCGCGGCGCTGTTCCTGCATCGCCTCGCTGCGGGGGAAATCAGCCTCGGGTGAACGTTCGTCCGCTTCGGAGGCGTTTCGCGCGAAGAAGCGAAAGCCTCACGGCTTCCGCTACGCCGTAGCGGCCGACGTGTGGAGGCCGGCACGCGTTGGGGCAGGCACCAGCCTCGTGACCTCGGCTGCTACGACGACATGTGAAGTCGGGTAGCACGCTTCGGGCCCGGACGGCTTGTGCAGTCGGAATCGCCGCGTCACGCGACCGGCATTGCAATCGACAATCCGCCCTCCGCGCACAATTTGGCCTCCATGCGGGCACTCGGTTCCAACCATCTTATGCGACAGCGAATCCCGCTAAGGCTGTCGCTCAATCAATGTTAGGGAGAAAATGGACAGCCGCCTTTCGATTATTAAGACAGGCCTCAGCCACGGCTCGCTGACCGTGCGTCGATCGCGAGCGAGATAGTCGTATGAGCAAGAAAGATCTCCGTCGCGCTCGTAATTACTTTCTCCTCCTAGCGGGGTTCGTGGCTCTGCTATTCACTGCGTCCGTCGTGTTCTTTTTCACACGCTCCTACTACGCTTTTGCGCATACCGCTGGACTGCTGACGTTGATTGTTTGGATGGCGTGGAGTCTACTTCGTTTCTCTCGGCGCCAGAAAAGAGCGCGTGAGCGAAAGCAAAATGTCCCACAGGCCTAACAGGGAATTGAGCGACACGAGTCGATCCCCGCGTTGCTGAAATTCTCGCCGTCCGAGCAGCAACGCAGCTGCCGGCCTGATTTCACGCAAAGCTGCCGCCCTGCGTAAGTCCCAGTTCCTTCCGGCGGCGTTTGCGATCAGTGGCGGCGGTTTTCGCGTAGCCGCTGCGGCGGTGTTCGGCGAGCGGGTCGGCGGGGAGCTTGTTTGCCTTGCGCCAGGATCCGATCGCCGGGGCGACGTCGGTGAAGAACGCTTTTTTCAAAATGAGTTCGGCGTCGACGACGTTGTTGCGGGCCTGCGCGCGGCGCAGCGCCTCGTGATCGACGATCGCGGCCTTCACGTAGAGTTCCTGCGCCATGACGACGGTCTGGATGGTCGCCTCGATCTTGGGTTTCTCGTTGTGGCACTGGTCGATCATGTAGGCGATCTTCGGCATCCGGCCGCGGTCGGCGGCGAAGGAATGGATTTCGTGGAAGATGCGGAAGACCTGGTAGGGATCGATCGAACCGAGCGTGAGGTCGTCGTCGGCGTAACGGCGGTCGTTGAAATGGAAGCCGCCCAGCATGTCCTCGTCGAGCAGCCACGCGACGATCTGTTCGATGTTCTGGGCGTTGTAGTGGTGGCCGGTGTCGACGAGCACCTTGGCGCGCGGGCCGGCTTTCTTCGCGAGCAGGAGGGCCATGCCCCAGTCGGCGATGTCGGTCGCGTAGAACGCGGGCTCGAACGGTTTGTATTCGACGAGCATCGTCTGCCACGGGGCGAGCTTGCGGTGGCACTCGCGCAGGCTGTCCCCGAAGAAACCCTTGCGCTCGCGGATGCTCCCCTGGCCGGGGTAGTTGGTGCCGTCGGCGAACCAGAGCGAGAGATACTCGCTGTTCACCGCCTTGCCGATCGCGATGGAATCGATGCAGTGCGAGAGCGCGCGGGCGCGGATCGCAGCGTCGTTGTGGCCGAATGAGCCCCATTTGTAGCACTGGACCTGGAAGAGATTCGGGTTGATCGCGCCGATCTTCACGCCGGCTTTGCGGGCGAGCCGCGCGACCGCTTTCGGGTCTTCGCCGGGCTTGAAATCCCAGAGCACGTGGACGGCGACGGTCGGGCAGCAACCGGTGACGGCGTGCACGTGCCCGGCGTCGGCGAGCTTGTCGCCGAGGTCGATCGCGGCGGCGTCCTGGAAAAATTTGCCGAAGCGCGTGCCGGTGTCGGCGAAGCCCCACGAGGGCGTTTCAACGGCGAAGGATTCGAGGGCGGCGCGGGCGCGGCGGAGTTGGGCGGAGTTCATAAGGGGGGGGGAATTCTTCTGCGCGCATGCCGTGGGGTTGTCAGTTGGGAAATCGCACTGACAGTTCGGCTGCCGACCAGGGACGCGGTGGTCTCCACGGTGTAATACCAACGTCCCGTAGCTTTCGACTTTCCGTTGTAGGCCCGCCCGTTGGGCGGGCTGCCCGGCCACCGGCCGGGCCTGCAGTCCGAAAGCAAGGTGACGTTGGTATAACGCAGCAACCGGCAGGCGCGGCGGAGCAACCGCACGCGCGGCGAAATGGGCGTGGGGTGGCCGGGAGAGGGTTGCGGGCTGGCGGTCCGATCATCGTCTGGATCGGCGGCAATCCAACGCAGACGCACACCGGTGACGGTGTCAGTCGACCGCTCGGCGGAACGGCTCGTGGAGTTCGGGCGGGCCGCGCCTCGGGATCGCACTGGCGCCGCTGCCGGCTCCGTGGCTTCCGCCGCTATTTGCCCGGGGCGGTGAGGGTGCTGGCGCGGCGGTTGTTGGTGCGGTTGCGGTCGTTGAGGCCGAGCGGGTTTCTCAGCTCGGTCGCGATGCGCAGCGGGCTGGCGGAGGAAATCATGGCGGGATCAACCGGGACTTTCACCACGGCGGTTTCACCGGAGGCGAGCGGGGAGAGCAGTTGCGAGTTCACGGTGCCGGCGGTGTTGATATCGAGCCAGAGGCCCGCGACGGGTTGCGCGCCGCGGTTCTGCACGACGATGTTCATCTGCTTCGTCGCCGGGTCGTAATACTGGCTCGCGATGGCGGTGTCGGCGTAGGCCGGGTTGCGCCGGTTGAGCGCGAGACCGACGTTGAGGATGCCGTGGCCGAAGTCCGGATCGCTGCCGGGGAGGCCGGCTTCGCTGGCCGTCTGCATGACCACACGGGCCGCCTGCTGCGCAGTGAGCGAAGGGTCCTGCGACAGCACGGCGGCGACCGCGCCGCTGACGAACGGCGCGCTGACCGACGTGCCATCGACGAGCGCGCGTCGGGCGCCGAGCCAGGCCGTCTGCACCTCGAAGCCCGGGGCGGTCAGCGAGAGCTGCGGGCCGGAATTGGAGAACGTGACCTGCTGGCCGAGGGCGTCGACGGCACCGACCGAGACGACGCGCGGATCGGCCGCGGGCCAGGCGAGTTGCGCGGCTTGATCGTTGCCGGCGGCGGCGACGATCACGCAGCCGCGCGAAGTGGCGTAGTCGATGGCGGCGTCGAGGGTGGCGCTGGTGGCGTAGCCGCCGAGGCTGATGTTGATGACCTTCGCCCCGGAGTCGGTGGCGGCGAGGATGGCGCGCGAGACAGTGAAGAGATCGCTGGTGCCGGTGGCATCGGTGACGCGCAGGCTGAGGAGGTTGGCGCCGGGGGCGATGCCGGGAGCGTCGTTCGCCGCGCCGGCGGCGACCGCGGCGACCGCGGTGCCGTGGCCATCCTCCGCGCCCTGACCGGCGGCGACACCGAACCCGAGATCGTAGTAGCGCACCCGGCCGTCACCAAACGTGGGATCGGGCATGATGCCCGTGTCGATCACGGCGATGGTGACGCCACGGCCCCAGGCGCTGCGATCCCCCGTGGCGCCGAGATAGTCGAGCGCGCGGTTGGCAAAGCCAACGAGGTTGGCGGTGTCGCGCGCCTCCTTGGGGGGCGGGGGTGGGATGCCCATCGTGTAGTTGGCGGAGATGGTCGCGTAGTCGCCCGCGTGCTGCCGCAACTCGCGCTCGAGCGCAGAGAGCGTGTCGTAACCCACGCGCGCGTGGCGCAAGCCGTCGAGCCGGTCGAGGATGACGAGGCCGGCTTCATTGGCCCGGGCGAGGAAGCGGCGGTAGCCGGCGTCATCCTTGAAGGTGAGGATGGCCTCCCTGGCCCGCGAATCGGCCCGGGTCATCAGCTGTTGCAGAGCGGCGAGCATTTCCGGCGAGAGCGCGAGTGCATCGAGCGGGCCGGCCGCCGCCGCGGCGTCGAGCGACCGGTTGGCGCGTTCCTCGGCCGGGGCGGCCGCGGCGCGGGCCTCGCGCAGGCGTTGGGCGCTGTCGCGGTCACTCACCCACATCCCCAGCAGCAACGCAGCGCAGGCGGCCCCGAGGGCGAGAGCGGCGAGTTGCGGCAGGACGTTTTTCATCGAAGCGGCGTCGGTTGGGCGGGCGGTGGCAAGTGTTGGAAAATAATGATGGGAGGCCAGTCTGGAGGACGGCGGCTGCGGCGGAGAGTTTCGCGAATGAAGCGACGCGGGCGCACCGGTTTGTCTGCGGGGCGGCGATTTCGGGCGTGACGCGCCGGGCCGCCCGCCTTCCGATCGCGCGCCATGAAACCACCCCGCTTGCTGCCGGTTTGCTCATTGCTGCTGTTTGTTGCGCTCGCGTCGCTGCGCGCGGCCGAAGCCGATCCGGCGTCGCTTGGTTTCGATCCGGCGCGGCTCGGCCGGCTGGATGCGCTGATCCAGGCGCAGGTCGACCAGCAGAAGATCGGGGGCGTGGTGCTCTATGTGGCGCGCGACGGGAAACCGGTGCGCGACCGTGGCTACGGCATGCAGGACTTGGAAAGCGGCAAAGCGATGCCGGCCGACGCGATTTTCCGCATCGCCTCGATGAGCAAGGCCGTCACGAGCGTGGCCGTGATGATGCTCTACGAGGAGGGCAAGTTCCTGCTCCACGACAATGTGTCGAAATACATCCCGGAGTTTGCGAAGTCGGTCGTGGCCGTGCCGCGCACCGCAGAGACGCCGGAGGGCAGGAAATACGCGACGGTGCCGGCGAAGCGACCGATCCAGATCCGCGATCTGCTCACCCATTGCGCCGGGCTCACCTACGGCGACGGGCTCGCGGTGGACGACTACAAGGCGGCGAACGTCTATATGTGGTATTTTGCGAACAAGGATGAGCCGGTCGGCGACGTGATCAAACGGCTCGCGAAGCTCCCGTTGCACGGCCAGCCGGGCGAACAATACCAGTATGGCTTCTCGACGGATGTGCTCGGCTACCTGGTCGAAGTCGTGTCGGGGATGCCGCTGGACCGGTTTTTCGCGGAGCGGATTTTCGGGCCGCTGAAGATGGTCGACTCGTGTTTCTTCCTCGCGCCCGAAAAAGCCGCGCGGCTCGCGCCGGTCTACGGCATCGAGGGTGGCAAGTTGGTGAAGACCGACCAGGGCGACTACGTGACGGGGCCGCGGAAGTGTTTCTCGGGCGGAGCGGGACTGCTTTCCACGGCGGGCGACTATGGTCGGTTGCTCCAAATGCTGCTCGATGGCGGCCAACTCGACGGCGTGCGGCTGCTGTCGCCGAAGTCGGTCGAGCTGATGCGCTCGAATCACACCGGCACGAAATACGCGGGTGACACGGGGGCGTTTGGGCTCGGGTTCTGGGTGATGCAGGACGTGGGGTTTTACGGCGAACTCGGCACGCCCGGCGCGTTCGGGTGGGGGAGCGCGTATTTCCCGCAGTATCTCGTCGATCCGAAGGAGCGCATCGTCGCGCTGCTGATGACGCAGCTCCGGCCGACGGGCGGCAACACGCTGAACCAGCAGTTCAAGGTGCTGATGTATCAGGCGCTGGTGAAGTGAGGGGGGGTAGCGGCCGAGGTGACGAGGCCGGCCTCCTTACGTCGGCCGCTACGGAGAGGCGTCGAGAAACCGGATCAACACGCCGAGATTGCGGATGAAGGTGCCGGTCGAGATGCCGTTGACCGGCTGAGGCGCGCGGAAGGGCGATGTGTCGGTTTCGTCGCCGACTTGCGTGCTGCGGAAATCGCCGGGCGCGATTTCCTTCGCGCCGTCGCGCGTGTAGGGGTGGCTCGTGTTGAAGAGCGGCGCGAGCCAGCGGCCATCGGCATCGAGCGACGCAATGACGCGCGCCGCGCGCTCGGCGGGCGTGCCACTCTGGCCGCCGAACCGGGCGCCGAAGCCATCCTCGCGCACGCTGAAATACTTCGCGAGCGGCCCGGGCGGGCGGCCGGGTTTGAGCGGGGAGTTTTTCGCGAGTTCGTCGGGCGCGAGCGCCCGGGCCTCGGCGTAGCTCGCGCGCAGACCGGCCACGTCGGGGCTGCGGAACGACGAGTAGTGGCCGATGGTGTTGCGCGAATCGTGGTCGGCGAAGTAGCGGCCGTTGACGACATTCGAGCCGCGGCGGTGGAGGTAGAGCGGCTGGTTGGTGCCGAGTTCGACGAAGGTCGGATGCGAGCCGCGCGCGCCGGGGGTGTCGGGCGGGAGTTTCACCGAGTCGAGCCAGTCGAGTGCCTCGGGCACGCGCGCGAGGTATTTCGGGTCGCCGGTGAGCCGGTGGAACTCGAGTAGTTTTTTGACGCACGAGGCCGTGGTGTGCGTGGCGAGGGACTTCGGCTCGTAGGTGCGCGCGCCGGCGGGGGCGTGGTCGAGGGTGTGTTGCAGGCTCCAGCCGGCCTGGGGCGCGGGTTGCTGCGTGGTGGTGAAGATGTCCATGCCGCGGCGGATCGCGGCGAGCACGCGGTCGCCGCCGAGGCCGGATTGCTGGACCTTCAGGAGGAAGTCCACGTTGCCGCCGATCACGTCGTCGTTGAACGTGATGCAGCCCGTGTAGTCGGGCAGGCCGTCTTTGGAAAAACCGCCCGCGGGCGGATAGCGTTGCGGCCAGCCGCCGGTGGGAAACTGGCTCTTCAGCACGAACTCGATCGCGCGGCTGAGCGAGTCGCGGTAGCGCGGATCGCGCTGCTCGAGGTAGAGCCGCAGCATGAACTCGGCGCAGTCGGTGGTCGTCGAGTCGTCGAACGTCGCGTTGCCGTAGTAGTGCTGGTATTCCTCGAGGCGCCAGCCGTTGCGGCCGACGGTGGCATACCACTCGCGCAGCGATTGCTCGCCGGCGAAATCGTGGATGTAGTGCCAGCCGCCCGCGGGGTGCTGCGCGGCGATCAGCGCGTCGCCCACGCTCGCGGCGGCACGGTAGAAATACGCGTCGCCCGTCGCGTGCAACGCGTCGAGAAAGGCGTGGCCCATGCTCGCCGTGCCCGGCGCCTGGAGCCAGATCATCGAGGGCCGCGCCTCCATCTCGCCCCAGCGGCGCGAGCCGTCCGGCAGATACGACCACACGTAGCCGCCGTGCACGGCGACCTTGCCGGTCATGAACGCCGTCGCGCGCTTCATCGCCTCGATCGCCTGCGCGCGGGTCGGCGGCTCGGCAGCGGTGAGCAACGAGACCAGACCGAGCCCGGCGAGAGCGGCGCGGACGAGCGGGGTTTTCATCGGGCGCGACTGAAACAGAGCCACGCCGGCCAAACAAGCGCGGCTCCGGGTTTGCTCGGCGGACAGTGCGACGCGAGGGCGGTGCCCGCGGTTGGTGCAGCGGCCCGAAAGAAACGCGACGTGACACTGCCTGGTGGCGGCGGGCACCCGCGAGGGGGTGTTCGCGACAGGCCTGTTCGACGCCGCCGGGCGCATCTCAGTTTTCTGCAATGTGTCCGCACCGCAGGGGTGGGCCGGGCGCTCCGCGCACGGCCAGCGCGTGGCGATGCCCGCTCGTTCCTGGCCGCCCGCGGAGCGGCCGGCCCACCTTCCGGCTTGCTGCAAGAAAGTGAGATGCGCCCGACGCCGTCTGAGCCGGAAGTGTGCAGTTGAAGTTCGCAAAACGTGGTAGCAGCCGAGGTAACGAGGCTGGTTGCCGCGACTCACCTTGCTCCAGCCTCCTCACGTCGGCTGCTGCGGCCGACGACACACTTCCGGCTCAGCGCAGCGGAGATTCGACGAGGCGGGACGCCTCGTCCACGAGAGGGATGCGATCACGTGATTGCGTTTCCGGGTCCGCGCCGCAGGCTGCGACCATGAACCCCCGCCGCTTCTTGCCCCTCGCGGTTCTGGCTTTCATCGCGCCGCACGGCCACGCCGCCGACGCGGCCAGCGACACGCCGGCCGCCGCGCGTGCCGCGCTCGCCCGCGCCACCGATTACCTCCGCTCCATCTCCGCGGGCGGCGGCTACCTCTGGCGTTACTCGGCCGACTTGAAGCACCGCGCCGGCGAAGAGGTGGCCACGCCATCGCAAATCTGGGTGCAACCCCCGGGCACGCCGTCGGTGGGCGCGGTCTTTCTCCGCGCCTATGAGGTGACAAAGGACGCGCGCTACCTCGCCGCCGCGCGCGATGCCGCCGAAGCGCTGGCCCGCGGCCAGCTCGACTCGGGCGGCTGGGATTACGTGATCGATTTCGATCCGGCGCAGCGCGGGAAATGGAATTACCGGTTCGATCGCGGGACGCCGGCCGCCGGCGCGGTCCAGCGCAACATCTCCACCTACGACGACGACAACACCCAGAGCGCGCTCCGTTTCCTGCTCGCGTTCGCCGACGCCGCGAAAGCCGCGCCCGATCCGCGCGACGAGCGCATCCGCGACGCGCGCGACTACGGCCTGAAGAAACTGCTCGAGGCCCAGTATCCCATCGGCGCCTGGCCGCAGCGCTGGGATGGCAAGCCGCGCGATCCCGCGGCGTATCCCGTGCAGCGCGCGAGTTTTCCGGCCGACTATCCGCGCACGCAGCCGAAGGACTCCTACTTCGGCCACTACACCCTCAACGACAACACCCAGCGCGACTGCATCCAGACGCTGATCGATGCGCACCGACGCACCGGTCGTGCGGAGCTTCTGGCTGCGGCGAAGCGCGGCGCGAATTTCCTCGTGCTCGCCCAGCTGCCCGAGCCCCAGCCGGTGTGGGCGCAGCAATACAACGCCGCCAACCAGCCCGCGTGGGCGCGCGCCTTCGAGCCGCCGGGCGTGACCGCGGGCGAGAGCGTTGGCGCCGTGCGCCTGCTGATCGATCTCTACTTGGAGTGGGGCGACGAGCGCCTCATCAAAGGCCTGCCGGCGGCCATCGCGTGGTATCGGCGCTCGCAGGTGGCGCCCAATCGCTGGGCGCGGCTCTACGAACTTCAGACCAACAAACCGATCTACGGCGACCGCGACGGGAAGATCCATTACACGCTCGAGGAACTTACCGAGGAGCGCCGCACCGGTTATTCGTGGCAGGGCGACTATGGCATCCCGGCGACGATCGAGCGCGCCGAGGGCATTTTGAAGGCCGGACGGGACAAATGGCTCGTCGAACATCCCGCGCGGCTCGCGAGCAGCCGCGAACGCACCGGGCGCCCCTCGCGCAACGATGGGGGCGTGCGCGAGATCATCGCCCAACTGGATGCCCAGGGGCGCTGGCTCAGCCAGGTTTCGGGCAAAAAGCTTCCGACCAACGCCGGGCCGTTTGTCGACGTGATGGTGTTCGAGCAACGGGCGCGGGCGTTGTGCGACTATCTCGAGCGGGCGTCGAAGTAGTGGCCGACCGGCGCGAGAACGCGCTTTCCTCGCGCGCGCGGATCGCCCAAGTTGGGCGCGATGAAACCCCGTCTCGCCTCCGCCCTGCTCGCACTGTCGTGCCTCCTCGCGCTGCCCGCCGTGGCGGCCAGCGCCTCCACCGCTCCGAAGCTTGAGCCGTTGTTCAACGGCAAGGACCTCACCGGCTTCAAGGACGCGGTCGGAAACAAGTTCTGGCGCGTCGAGAACGGCGTGCTCATCGGGCAGAACGACGAGAAGCTCACCGGCAACTACCTCTGGACCGAGAAGTCCTACCGCGACTTCGTGATCGAGTTCGACGTGCGCTGGAAAACCGAAACCGACCGTGGCGTCGACACCGGCCTGGAGATGCGCAGCCCGAAAATCCAGCTCCAGCTCGGCGTGTCCGGTAGCCTGCGCGTGGACATGTCCGGCTCGTTCTACACGGGCGGCAAACCGGCTTACCCGGAAGCGGGCCAGGCCAAGGACGCGAAGAAGCTCATGAAGCCCGAGGGCGAATGGAACACGTTCCGCATCGAGGCGCGCGGTGATACGTTCACCTGCTGGATCAACGGCACCAAGGCGTCGCACTACACCGACGCGAAGTTCACCGGCGCGGCGCCGCTCGGGTTGCAGATCCACGGCAATGTGAAGATGCGCTGCGACTACCGGAACATCCGCATCGCCGAGCTGAAGTAATCGCCCGAGTCGCCCGTCGTCTTCCGATTTTCCGATGAAAAAAACCTCCGCCCTCTTCGCGTTGTGCTCGCTCATGCTCGCCGTGGCTTCGCCCGTGCGCGCTGCCGTCCAACTCGGCCTCCAAGGCTGGACCGCCAACAAGATGACCTTCGATCAGGTCGTCGCCTTCGCCGAGAAACACGGCATCAAGCAACTCCAGTTGATCGGCGCGCAGTTCGATCCGAAGGGCACCAAGGAGGAAACGCTGCGCAAGAAGGCGATTCTCGATGCGAAGGGGCTCACGTGCTACACCTTCGGCGTCAACGGCACCTCCATGAACAAGGAGGACAACCGCAAGCTCTTCGAGTTCGCGAAGCTCATCGGGGCGAAGATCATCGTCGTCGAGCCGAAGAACCTCGCCGAGTGGGACAACCTCGAGGAGCTCGTGAAGGAATACGACCTCAAGCTCGCGATCCACAACCACGGCAAAGGCACCGTCTACGGTGATCCCGCGACCGTGCAGGGCGTGCTCGCCAAGCGCGACAAGCGCATCGGCGTGTGCCTCGACGTGGGCTGGGTGACCGCGGCGGGCTTCGATGCCGCGAAGGTCTTCCGCGAATACGGCGACCGCGTTTACGACATCCACTTCAAGGACAAGAAGGTCGAGAAAGCCGCCGACGGTAAAGACGTGATCCTCGATGTCGAACTCGGCACCGGTGCCGCCAACTACGCGGGCCTCTTCGCCGAGTTGAAGAAATCCAAGTGGTCCGGCGTGATGGCGATCGAGACCGACAACCGCTCCTTCCAGACCGACCCGAACCAGATGGTGAGCGAAGGGAAGAAGTTCTTCGAGACGATGAATGGAAAGGGCGGCAAATGATCCGGCGTCTCCTGCCCCTGGCCACGCTCCTCGTCGCGACCGTCGCCCACGCCGCCGAGCGCAAGCAGCCGAACATCGTCCTCATCTTCGCCGACGACCATGCCTATCAGGCGATCAGCGCGTATGGTGATCCGCGAAAGCTGATCGAGACGCCGAACATCGACCGCATCGGCCGCGAGGGCATGCGCTTCGACCGCTGTCTCGTGACCAATTCCATCTGCGGCCCCTGCCGCGCGGTGGTGTTGACCGGCGCCTACAGCCATGTGAACGGTTTCGTGAACAACTCGAACTCCCGGTTCGACGGCAGCCAGATCACGTTTCCGAAATTGCTGAAGACGGCCGGCTACCAGACGGCGATGATCGGGAAGTGGCACCTCGAGAGCGATCCGACTGGCTTCGATTTCTGGCAGATCCTCTACGGCCAGGGCGTCTACTACAACCCGCCGATGAATCGCCTGGGCGAGCGCACGCCGACCAACGGCTACGTCACCGATATCATCGCCGACGCGTCGCTCGACTGGCTCAAGAAGCGCGACAAGACGAAGCCCTTCATGCTGATGACCCAGCACAAAGCGCCGCATCGCGAGTGGTCGCCCGCGCTCCGTCACCTCGATCACGACAAGGATCGCAAATATCCCGAGCCCGCCACGTTGATGGATGATTACGCCGGCCGTGGCGCCGCCGAGAAAGGGCAGGACATGACCATCCGGAACACATTTACGCAGCTGGATGCCAAACTGACCACGCCCCCGTCGCTCAACGCGGAGCAGCGCGCCGAATGGGAAAAATACTACGGTCCGCGCAACGCGAAGTTTCAGGAAGCCAACCTCACCGGCGACGACCTCGTGCGCTGGCGTTATCAGCGCTACATGCACGACTACCTCGGCTGCGTGCGTGCGGTCGACGAGGCCGTGGGCCGCGTGCTCAAGTTCCTCGACGACGAGGGCCTCGCCGAAAACACGATCGTGATCTACACGTCGGACCAGGGTTTCTACCTCGGTGAGCACGGCTGGTTCGACAAACGTTGGATCTTCGAGGAATCGATCCGCACGCCCTTGCTGGTGCGTTGGCCGGGCAACACGAAGCCGGGCAGCGCCACGCGCGCGCTCGTCTCGAACGTCGACTTTGCCGAGACGTTCCTCGACATCGCCGGGGTCCCGATCCCGGACCGCATGCAGGGCCGCAGCCTGGTGCCGGTGTTGCGCGGGCAGACGCCGGCCGACTGGCGGAAGAGTTTTTATTACCAGTATTTCGAGTATCCCACGCCGCATCGCGTGGCGCCGCACTACGGTGTGGTGACCGATCGTTACAAGCTGATCCACTTCACCGGCGGCACCGGCACGACCGACTACTGGGAGCTTTTCGACCTCCAGAAAGATCCGAGTGAACTCAAGAGCGTGATCGACGATCCCGCGTATCGCGACACGCGCGCGACGCTGGAGAAGGAACTCACGCGGCTGCGCACCGAACTCAAAGTGCCGGCCGAGATCCCCGCGATGTGGCACGCCAATCCGCCCGGCGCCGGGAAAAAGAAGCAGCAGAAAAAGTCCTGAACCGAAATGGGCGTCGAAAAAGGTAGGGCCCGCTCTCCGAGCGGGCCTGAGTTCCTGCGTGCGCCTCTGCCAACTCAGGCCGGCTCGGAGAGCCGGCCCTACCCACGAACCGGCTTTTTCGACGCCCTCTCAGAGCTCCGCGAGCACGCGGCGGAGCTCCGATG
The DNA here is from genome assembly GCA_016235555.1 of Verrucomicrobiota bacterium. Taxonomy (GTDB): domain Bacteria; phylum Verrucomicrobiota; class Verrucomicrobiia; order Opitutales; family Opitutaceae; genus JACRKC01. The sequence continues at coordinate 6,077 of JACRKC010000110.1, read as the reverse complement.
GGAAGATCGGCTTCGGCAGCACACGGTCGACGCAGTGCGCGACGTAGGCTTTTTCGACCTCGGACTTCAGCTCGGAGCTGAAGACGATGATCTTGCCCGGCCACCGCATCGCGCGCAGCTGCTCGACGAATTCGAGGCCGTTCATGTTCGGCATGTGGTGATCGGTGATGATCAGGTCGAACGCGTCCGGCGCGCCGGTCACCCGTTCGAGGGCCAGCTTCCCGTCCAGGGCGCACTCGATCGAATGCCCGTCCAAGGTGAGGGCCAGCCGGGCCACTTCCCGCAGTTCCCGGACGTCCTCGGCGTAGAGGATGCGCCACTTGCGTCCGGGAGTGGGGGAGCGAACTGAGGGCTTGGGCGCCGGCAGGCTCATGGCGAATGAAACAACATGCGCTTTCGGACCGTGGGCCGCAAGGCTCGGTTCTGCAAAAAAACTTCAAAAATCGGCGATCGGCGGCTTGGTATGGCGCGCGCGCCGGCCGGCCCCGCCCGGCGAGTTGGGCGTCCCCGTCGCGATGGGGGTGCCACTCAAACTGAGGTCAGTGCTCGAATGCCTCGGTTGTAGCGGCGGGCGTGCCTTGGGCAGACTTTTTCGCCGTTTCCTGACATCAGTTTGAGTCACACCCTTGCGGTGGTGCGCGCGCACAAAGCACTCGCCACCGACGACGTTACCGCCGATGTCATCGTGCATGAAACTGCGCCGGCTCCACCGTTCCGTTCTCTGGTCCGCCCTGCTCGCCGCCGTCACCGTGGCGGACGCGGCGCCGGGCCCCGTGGCGCTGTGGCCGGGTCCGGCTCCGGGGGACACGGCGACGCTGCCGCCGGAGCGTGATACGACCAAGCCGACGGACCGTGCCGTCGCGGGCCGGTCGGTCCAGCGGATCGGCAACGTGGCGGCCCCCAGCATCACTCTTTTTCCGGCGCCTGCGGCCGGAAACACCGGCGCCGCCGTGCTGGTGTGTCCCGGCGGCGGCTACAACATCCTCGCGCTCGATCTCGAGGGCACGGAGGTGTGCGCGTGGCTCAACTCGATCGGCGTCACCGGCGTGCTGTTGAAATACCGCGTGCCGAAGCGGCCCGGCACTGAGAAGCACGGCCCGCCGTTGCAGGACGCACAGCGGGCGCTCGGGCTGGTGCGCCAGCGGGCGGGAGAATTCGGAATCGACCCGGCACGCATCGGCGTGCTCGGGTTCTCCGCGGGCGGGCACCTCGCCGCGGTGCTGAGCAACCAGCACGGGTCGCGCAGCTATCCGCGGGTCGACGCAGCCGACGACGTCAGTTGCCGGCCGGATTTCACCGTGTTGATTTATCCCGCCTACCTCACCGTCAAGGAGCAGAACGAGGCCGTGGCGCCGGAACTGCCCGTGAGCAAGGGCAACACGCCGCCGACATTCATCGCGATGACTGAGGACGACACTGTGCGCGTCGAGACCGGATTGTTCTACTACCTCGCGCTGAAGAAGGCCGGCGTGGCCGCGGAGATGCACCTCTACCCGAAGGGCGGACACGGCTACGGCCTGCGCCGGACCGAACTGGATGTGACGTCGTGGCCCGATCGGGTCGGGGACTGGCTCAAGTCCGCCGGTTGGTTGAAGCCGGCGAAGTGAGGCGCCGGTGTAACTCAAACTGATGTGTCTCACGAAGACCTTGGTTGTAGCGGCGGTCTATGACCGCCGACGAAGCACGAGTGACGGTTCGACGGCGGTCGTAGACCGCCGCTACAGCGCGCTGACATCGGTTTGAGTTACGCCCCTGAGGCGCTGGTCCGGCGGATGCGGAATTTACTTTCGGGCGGGACGCGCTACACTCCGATGGTCGGCACCGGGTGACTCGCGCTCCGCCGTCCGGCTCAGTGCGGTGCGCCCGGCGGATGGCGCACCAACAATTCGAAACCAGAGGAGGCGTTATGCCAGCCATGAAATTGAAAGCGTTTCTGGACAGCCGGGGAGTGCGTTATGTGAGCATCCAGCACTCGATGGCGTTTACCGCGGCGGAGGTCGCCGAGTCCGTGCATGTGAAGGGCCGCGACTTCGGGAAGACGGTGATCGTGAAAGTCGACGGGGCGATGGCGATGGTCGTGCTCCCGGCCAGCCGCCGCATCCTCGTGCAGGATCTGCGGGAACTGCTCGGCTCGGACCACGTGCGGCTCGCGTCCGAGGCCGAGTTCCAGGATGCGTTTCCGGACTGCGAGCTCGGCGCGATGCCGCCGTTCGGCAATCTCTACGGCATGCCGGTGTATGTCGCGGCGTGCCTCGCCGACGAGCCGGAGATCGCGTTCAACGCCGGCACGCACACGGAAGTCATCAAGATGAGTTATGCCGACTTCGAGGAGCTCGTGCACCCGATGGTGCTCGACTTCGTGACCACCTGACGCCGTCGGCGTGCACGGGGGAGCTGCCGTGGAAATGTAACTCACTGGCGGTCGTTTCGCCTCGCGTGGGTCCGTGGTTCCACCCACGGTCCCCGGCGTCCGGCGTATGAATCAGGAGACCGTCACCTATCTGACCAGCATCATCATCGGAGCGATCCTGGCGTCGCTGGCCACGCACTACTGGCGGGAGCGGCGGCAATCCGGTGTGCTGGCGTGCTGGGCGGTGGCGGCGTGGGTGCTGACGGTGGCCGACGTGTTGTTTGCCGCGCGGCCGCTGCTGCCGCACGCGCTCGGCCGTTTGCTGCCGACGTTGTGCGTGACCATCGGGCAGGCCGTGCTGCTGCTCGGGGCGCAGCGGACGGTCGGGATGGCGCCGCGCTGGCGGTGGTTGGGCGCGGTGGTCGCGGTGCATGCGGCCGGGTTGGTCGGATTTCTGTTCGTCGAGTCGCCGTCGAATTTCCGGATGGTGTTCAACGGGCTGGTGTGGGGCTCGCTCTCGGTCGCGTCGGCGCTGTGCCTGCGGCGCGGCGCCGGCTATTTCTGGCAGTCGATGTTCTCCCCCGCGACGGCGTTTCTGGCGCACGCCGTGTTCCACGCGGTGCGTATCGGGCTCGCGCTCGTGTTCGCGGCCTATGGCTGGAAGACGGCCTCGGCTTCGCTGCAGGTGCTCGGTGACTTGGAGGTGAGTTTCTTCATGGTGGCGCTGTTCGTCGGGCTGCTCATCGCCCATTTGAAACTGCGGCACGAGGAACTCATGCGCGCCCAGGTGGAGGTCGAGACCCTCACCGGCCTGCTGCCGATCTGTGCCTGGTGCAAGAAGGTGCGCGACGACGATGGCTACTGGCGGCAGGTGGAGGAATATTTCGCGCGGCACAGCCGCCTCAAGTTCACGCACGGCGTGTGCGTCGACTGCATGGACAAGCTCAAGGAGGAGCCGGAGCCGGCGCCGCGCCGATGAGTCGCCGCGGTTCTCACGATGCCGTCCCGTAGTGTGGTGCTCGCCGGTGCGCCGCGCTGCGAGCGCTGCCGGCTTCCGCCGCGCTGGTGCATTTGCGCCGCGGCGGACCCGATCGTGTGCCCGCTCGCGGTCGATGTGCTGTTTCACATCCACGAGGTGCACAAGCCGACGAGCACCGGGCGGCTCATCACGCGGGTCGTGGCCGGTGCGCGCGGCCATGTGTTCCGGCCCGACGCCCCATTCGATCCGGGGGCGATCCACCGGCCCGGACATCAACTGTGGATCCTGCATCCGCTCGGAGAGCCATTTTCGAACCTCGAAGGGGAACTGCCGCCGCAGGTTTTGCTGCTCGACAGCAGCTGGCGCGAGGCGACGCAGCTGGTGCGGCGGGTCGAACGGGTGGGCCGCCTGGTCAATCTGCCCATGGCGGGAGCCAGTCGCTACCGGCTGCGGACAGCGCGGGGCACGCCCGTTTTTTCAACGGCGGAAGCGCTGCTCTTTCTGCTGCGGGCCCTCGGTCACGTCGCGGCGCACGAGGCGCTGCAACGCCAGTTCGAGTTGCACGTCTACGCCGGCTTGCGCGCGCGCGGCGAGAAGGCGGCGGCCGAAGCCTACCTCGCCGACTCGCCGGCGAAGGACGCGTTTCCCGATTTGATCGCGGAGTTGAATCGCAGCCGACCGCGGGAGTGAGAGGGGTGGGTTGAGCGGGAGCTGTTTTGGAAAGAGTCCGGCCGGCCAACACGTAGCGGCCGATCTGAAGTAGGGCGGGTCTGCGACCCGCCCATTTGCGAGCGGAATGTTCGAGGGCGGGTCACAGACCCGCCCTACTCTGCACATCCGACGTCAGTCGATCAGGCCACGCGCAATCGATGACGCCGGCTGGGCTTTCGTGCCGGGTGCGTCGGTGCGCCGGCCGCGAACGGCGCCGCCTGCATTGACAAGTTTCCGGTCCGGCTCGTCGAATTCCGCCGCCCCGATTTCCCCATGCCGCTGCGAATGTTGATTCCTATGTTGTTGCTCTGCGCCCTCGCCGGACTGGTGCGCGCCGCCGACCCGGTGATGACCGAATGGCGCGATGCCAAGGGCGCGACCTTCAAGGGCGAGCCGATCGAAGCGATGGGGCCGCTCGCGCTCTTCCGCACGGGCGCCACCTCGAGTCGGTTCGTGCCGATGACGGCGCTGAGCGCGGAGGATTGTGTGCGATTCTACCGGACGATCGCAGCGCGGCCGCCGCGGGCGGCGAAATGGAACGAGGCGAAGGGGCGCGCCACCGCCGAGTTTATCGGTCGCCTGCTGCGCTCGGAGAAAGGTGCGCTGAAGCCGGTCGATCTGGCCGTGCAGCCGGAGCCGGAGTTGCTGCTCGTGTTTTTCGGCTCGCGCAAGAGCGAGGGACTTTCCCATCTGCTCGACAACTTCGCGCCGTTCGCGAAACGCATCGAGCGCGTCTATCCCGGGCGCATCGCGACCGTTCTGATGAGCACATGGGATGGCGCGTTCAACCATCAGTGGCTGCCGTCCGCCCGCGCTTGGTTCATGGCCGATCCGATGAAGCAGGCGGACATGAAGGTGCTGTCGCGCTTCGTGCCGGGCAGCGGATTCGTCGTGATGCTGATGACGCGTGAGGGCGTGCCGCTGATCGGTGGCTCCGTGAACGACGATTTCGAGGTGATGAAGTTCGTCGATCAGACGAGCGCCATCCTGTGGGAGCTAAATCCCGAGAACCCGCGCACGTGGCGCGACCGGTTGCACTATCAGCGTGCCGTGCGGCCGGTGCAGTTCGCCGCGGCGAGTTCGCCCGCGGTCGCGATCGCGGATCCGTTCCGCGCCGATGCGCTGCGGGCCCGCGGTGTCAAACGCATCGCGGCCCAACTGGAGGTGGATGCCGAGGGCCGCGTCACCGCGGTCACGTGGAAGGAGGGCGCGGACTTTCCGCCGGTGCTGGCCAAGCCGCTGGCCGAGGCCTTGAGCCGCAGCGGGGTGGTGCTGCCGGCGATCGACCAAGGCTGGCCGGCCTCCGGGGTGTGTGACTACGTTTTCGTGGTGCCGCCGGCGCTCGACAAGAAAGCCGCGGCCGACGCCGCGTGGGTCAACGGCGAGGCGCGCGTTGATGTCCCGCTGGCCAGCTGGCTCGCGTTGAAACCGATCCGCGTCGGCGAGCAGGCCTTCTCGGTCGTGCTCGGGGTCGACGAAAACGGCGTCACGCGCATGAGCGCCGTCACGGCCGGGGGCGACCCGAACAAGGTCTCGACGCGCACACAGCTGAACGCGTTCAACACCGATTGGTTCGCCGACAAAGGCCCGGGCAGCGTGCGCCCGACCGAGGGCGAGCGGCTCGAAATCGACGGATCGAAAGTCACCTGGAAGCGGATGAAACCGCGGGACGGCCTCGTGGATTTTCTGGGGAGCGGCGACTACAACAGCCTCAACTACTGCGTCGGCTACGCGTGGACCGAAGTCGAGGTGGCCGCCGATACCGACGCGTGGCTGGGCATCGGCAGCGACGACGGATTGAAGGTGTGGGTCAATGGCGAGCTCGCGATCGACCAATGGATCGAGCGCACGAGCAAGCTCGACGAGGAGGTCGTGCCGCTGCGCCTGAAAGCGGGAAAGAACGCGTTTCTCGTGAAAATCCAGAACGCGAAAGGCCGCTGGAGTTTCACCGCGCGACTGCGGACGCGGGGGAAGTGAGTCGTGGACGAGGCGTCCCGCCTCGTGTCAGTGACGCGCCGCCAAGGCACGAGGCGGGAC